>JAIEQJ010000088.1 GCA_019747815.1 Hyphomonadaceae bacterium | reverse complement strand
CAACGCCGTGGTTCGACAAGCTCACCACGGGGTCGGCGAAGCCGTCCGCGAGGCAACCTCAATCTGAAAGACGCTAGCCTGCCGCGGCGGCAAGCCGCGCGAAGCCCGCTTCCAGGTCCGCCTTGAGATCGCTCACGTCCTCGAGCCCGATATGGAACCTGACCGTGGGTCCCTTCGGCTGCCAGGCGGTCGCCGTGCGGGCCGTGGCGGCGTTGAACGGCAGCACCAGGCTTTCATAGCCGCCCCACGACGCGCCCATGCCGAACAGCTCCAGCCCTTCGAGCAAGGCGGCCACCGCCGTCTTCGGACACGGTTTCAGCTCGATGGCAAACAGGCCGGCCGCACCCAGGAAGTCGCGCTGCCACAGCGCGTGCTGGGGATGGCTCGGCAAAGCCGGGTGGATCACGCGTGCCACCTCCGGCCGCTGCTCCAGCCAGCGTGCGATCTCAAGCCCCGATTGCCAGTGGCGCTCCAGGCGCACGCCGATGGTGCGCAGCCCTCTGAGCCCCAGGAACATCTCCTCGGTGCCGGCACAGATGCCGAGGTCGCCGGCTTCCGCGACCAGCCGCTGCGCCAGGCTCTCGGTGACGGTGATGGCGCCCAGCATGGCGTCGGCATGGCCCACGATGTACTTGGTGGCGGCCTGGATCGAAATATCGACGCCGTGCGTGAACGGCTTGAAGTAGAGCGGCGTGCCCCAGGTGTTGTCGAGCACCACCAGCGCTCCGTGCGCGTGGGCCGCCGCGGCGATGGCGGGCACATCCTGCAGCTCGAATGTGAGCGAGCCCGGGCTCTCGGTGAAGACCAGCGTCGTGTTGGGCCGCATCAGCCGCGCGATGTCGGCGCCGATCGTGGGGTCATAGTAGGTCGTCTCGACGCCGAACCGCTTCAGCACGCCGTCGCACATCTTGCGCGTCGGCAGGTACACGGCGTCCGTCATCAGGATGTGATCGCCGGCCCTGGCGAAGGTGAGGAGCGCGGTCGAGATGGCGGCCGCACCCGATGGGGCAAGCCATGTGCGTGCTCCGCCTTCCAGACAGGCAATGGCCTGCTCGAGGGCCTCCGAAGTAGGCGTTCCGCGCCGTCCGTAGACATAGCGCTGCGCGCGCTTCTCGAAACCTTCTAAGGTCTTGAACAGCACGGTTGAGCCCCGATAGACGGGCGGATTGACGAAGCCGTGATGGGCGAAGGGATCCCGGCCCGCGTGGGCGATGTCCGTGGCGGGGCGGCGGGGGCGTTGCCGATCTTGTTCGGAACCCGTCATGTGATGCTTCCTTCTGCGCGGGCTGAAGCGGGCGTCTGGCGCAATCGGCGCTGCAGGTCAAGACTTGACCCGGTCGACGCCTGGGTTCAATGCTACGCGCATCGATGGGCTGCCGGCTTGGCCGGCGTGCGGGGGCCCTCAATCCGTCGCAGCGAGCTGACATAATCGACAGCATGAAAGACCGGGAATGACAACCGGAGGCCGTCGCGTTTTTTGCACCGTTCTTGCGCTGGGCGCCGCGTTGCTCGCCACGTTGCTCGCATGGCGGGCGCCGGCGCGCGCCGATCATGGCGAGCACGGCATTATGGAGATCCTGCGCAATCGGGGCTATGTCGTGTGCGGCGTCGGCGACGGGCCCAAGGGCTATTCCACGGTCAACGCGCAAGGTGTGTGGTCGGGCATCGGCGTCGATTTCTGCAGGGCCCTGGCAGCCGCCGTCATCGGCACCAAGGATGCAGTGAAGTTCCGGCTGCTTACCACCGGCCAGGGCTTCCAGGCGCTGCAGGCGGGAGAGATCGACGTGCTGTCGCGCAACATCGGCATGACGTCGACGAGCGACACCTCGCTCGGTGTGCGCTTCCCCGGCATCCTCGTCTACGATGGCCAGGGCTTCATGGTGCGCAAGTCGCAAAGCATCACCAGCGCGCTGGAGCTGTCGGGCGCGCGCATCTGCGTCACCGCGGAAGGCGCCGACGAGCAGGGCATCCTCGACTATTTCGCCGGCCTCAAGATGCCGATGGAGTTGATGAAGTTTCCCAAGCTGTCCGATGCGGTGATGGCGTACGCGAACAAGAGCTGCATGGTGCTCACCACGGACATTTCCACGCTCGGCTACGTCCGCCAGGAGCTGGCCGACGGGGCCGATCACATCATCCTGCCGGAAATGGCGACCAGGCAGCCGATCGGTCCTGTGGTGCGGCAGGGTGACGATGAGTGGTTCAACATCGTGCGCTGGACCCTGTATGCTCTTGTGGCGGCGGAGGAGTTCGGCATCACCGCCGCGTCCATCGACGTCGCGCGCAACTCGCCCAACCGGGATGTGCGCCGCTTTCTGGGGATCGATATGGATCTCGGCCGGGCGCTCGGCCTCAGCGCCGACTGGACCCAGCGCATCATTCGTCAGGTGGGCAACTACGGCGAGCTGTTCGAGCGCAATCTGGGGCAGAAATCGCCGTTGCGGCTCGAGCGGCGCCTCAACAGCCTGTCCAGCAACGGTGGCCTGCAATTCGCGCCTCCCTTCCGGTGAGGGTGGCGCCTCAGGGCATGACCACCTCGATGAAGGCAACGTCCCCGGATTTGACGCTGAACTCGCGCTGATACAGGCGCCCCGCGTGCTTGGCGCTGACGACGTAGGCGCCCGGCGCCAGGAAATGCGTGGGCAGTGCGCCCGCGCTTTCCCTGATCTGCTCGCCCTGCGGGGTGGCGAGGGTCCACTGCGTCCCCGCGATCGCATCGCCGCCCCGGCGCGTGACGAGCTTGAACGTCACTTTGGCGGCCGCATGCGTGACGGTGACCTCGGTCAGCTTGCCGGCTTCCACCGTCACGTCCGCGCGCGCCACCGCATTCGCATCGCCGTAGGTGCTGACGACGCTGTAGATGCCGGCATTGAGCCGCAGCACCAGCCCCGCCTTGGCCCCGCTCACCACCTTGATGCGCTGCCCGTGCTGGTCGCGCTCATCGGATTGCACGTCGTAGCTGATCGCCCGCCCGTCGGCCGCCTCGCCGTTGACGAGCACAGGGACGACGCGCAGGCCCCCCGCATTGAGCACGAAGCGTTCCTGCAGCGGCTGCTCCCCCGACACGGTGATCTTGCGGGTCAGGTTGGCGCGGCCGAGCGCGACGTTGACGTAGTAGACGCCGGGCTCCAGTTGCAGCGTCGGGCTGGCGTCGCGGACGGTGGAGACCAGAACGTTCTTGCCGTCGCCGCCGGTCTTCTCGCGGAAGACGCGCCACACCAGGCCCTGCTGGATGGCCTGGCTCTCGTCGGTCAGAAACGCGGCCAGCGACACCTGGCCCGCGCCCGCGCCGGCCTTGGGGACGATGGACGTGCGGGGAATGATGGTGGTGTTGGCGCGGGGTTGATTGGTCTCCGTCTGCCAGCCGGGCGGCGTCTGTGCGGTGGCAAGCAGCGGCACCAGGCACAGGGCAAGCCCGGCAGCCCCGAGGCGCGCGGCCCGGGCCGGCACTGCAGCAGTGGGCACCGAGGCATTGGGCACTGAGGCATTGGGCACTGAGGCAGTGTGCGTCACCGTCATGGTCTCCCAGCCGCGGTTTGCCTGCCGCGGGCGAATCGGCGGCCCAGCCTCGGCAATGAGGCAAGCGAATTCAAGGCCGTGCGGCCTCAATCGACCGAGAACTCGAGCAATCTCGCCTCTCCGGCCCGCAGCTCCACGCTGCGCTCGTCGCGCTTGGTGCGGGTCTCGGCCCGCACAAGGTAGCGTCCCGCCAGCAGAATGGCGACGGCTTCCGGCTGCGCCCCCGTCCACACGGCCCTGCCGGCCTGATCCCGGATGACCCACGACACGTCCGTGGTCGCCGTGCCGGCCATGCGCAAGCGCAGCGACGCGGCCTCGTGCTCGATCACGAGCTGCTGGGTCTGACCGGTCTTCACCTCGATGTCGCGCACCGTCCGCACGTTCATCAGGCCGTAGCGCCCCTCCACGCGATAGCGGCCGCTCGGCAGCAGCAGGGTCGGCGACGGCTGGCTGATGGTGACGGCCTCCTGCGGGGCGCCGTCGATGCGCGACACCGTATAGGAGATGTGCGCCCCCGGGGGGGCGGCGCCGGCGGGGGCGCGTGTTGCCAGCGCGAGGCTTCCGGGTGCGACCGTCAAGGTCCGCTTGACGACGTCGCCCGGGCCCACCGCCAGCCGCTCGCGCGTCTCCACCGTCCCCTGCCGGGCAACGGCGTAATAGGTGCCGGGCGGCAAAACGAACTCCGCCGGCTGGGCGCCCGATCGTGCCACCTCGCGGCGGCCGCCCGGCGCATCCGGATCGTCTTCAAGCACACTGAAGGTCGGCGCCTGGAGCTGGGCCGCGCCGTCGCGGCCGGCCGTGGTGAGCTGCAGCCGGGCGGCGTTGAGCGACAGGTCCACGGCCATCGATCGCCCGGCCGCGATGGTGATGGACTGCTCGGCCCGCACAAGGCCCGCCTCGGCGCGCACCACGTAGCGTCCGGCCGGCATGAGCGCCGAAGCCTCGCCGGATTTGGTCGCCAGCAGCAGCGCGCCGCCCGCATCGGTTGCCGTGATGACGGCGTCGGGCATGGGGCTGGCAGTCTTGCGCGCCAGTGCGCGGGCACGCAGGAGCCCGGCATTGAGCATGAGGGCGACGGCCATCGGCCGGTTGTCGCGCACCTCCACCGTCTGCCTGGCCGACACGGCGCCATGCCGCGCCTCCACGACGTACCGGCCGGATGCGACCGGAACCGTCGGGTTGACGCTTGGGCCCGCGAACAGGGCCACCTCGGGCCGCTCCTCGGCCGCCACGGTCCAGAACAAGGGCAGGCCCAGCGGTTCGGCATTGGGCGCCAGCAGCGCGCGCAGATGCAGCGCAGGCGGGCCGCTCGCTGGAATGGGCGGCGGCGGCACGATGGCGGAGGGCGGGGCCGAGATGGCGCGCTCCAGGCCGTCCCGTTCCGGTGCTGCCAGCAGCAGGGCCTCCTCGATCAGGCCGGCGACCTGCTCGGCGTTGTGCGCATTGAAATGACGCCCCCCCGTGGTTTGCGGCAGGCACGCCATCTTGGCCATGTCGTCGGGCTTCACGTTGAGGCCGACCACATGGGCGGTGATGCCGGCGGCCCGCAGCTCCGCCGCCGCCGCGCACAGGTCGGGCTGGCAGTTGTCGGCGTCGTCGTGGATCAGCAGCAGGGTGCGCCGGCCGGCGTCGCGCGGGAACGCCTTGGCGGCCTCGCGCACGGCCAGCGTGATCGGCCCCCGCCCGCGCGGATTGAGATGCTCGAGCGGACCGATCACCCGTCCCGGGTCGAGCGGCTCGGGCGGTCTCACAACCTCCACATCCTGGCAGTCGCCGCGCCGATGTCCGAACAGGGCAAGGCCCACGCGCGTTTGCGCCGGCAGCCTGTCGAGGCTGCGGCGCAGCCCCTCGCGGGCCAGCACCAGCTTGGTCTGCCGCGCACCTTCGATCGTGCCCCACATGGAGCCCGACCCGTCCACGATGATGACGAGCGCGCCCGGCTCCGCCGCCAGGGCGCGGCGGTGGCTTGCCGCTGTTGCAAGCAGGGCCGCGGCGATCGCGGTCAGCAGGCAGCGCTGGAGACTCGGCATGGGCTAACCCGGTCCATCCGTGGTGGGGCCGTGGTGGTGGGGCGCACCGGTTGCCATTGTACTCGCGGACAAGTTGGTTTAGCGAGGGTCGAATTCGGATCGGGTCGAGTACAGGTCATGCCCCAGGACACACTTGAGCTGTTGCTGACGCGCCGTTCTGTAAAGGCGACAATGCTGGCAGAACCGGGGCCGACCCCCGATCAGCTTGCAACAATTCTCACCGCGGCCGCCCGCGTGCCCGACCACAAGAAGCTCGTGCCGTGGCGCTTCATCGTGTTCGAGGGCGAGGCCCGCGCCGGCTTCGGCCGTGTGCTGCTCAAGGCCTGCGCCGCCGAGGAGCGGGAGCCGCCGTCCGCCGTCCGGCTGGAGCTCGAGCGCACGCGGTTGCTGCGCGCGCCCACGGTGGTGGCCGTCATCTCGCGCACCGTGCCCGCACCGGGTGCCCCCGAGTGGGAGCAGGTATTGTCCTGCGGGGCGGCGTGCCAGAACCTGTGCCTGGCCGCCAATGCCATGGGGTTCGGCACGTGCTGGATCACCGAGTGGTATTCCTACAGCGCCGCCGTGCGCTCGGCCCTGGGCCTGGCTGCGAACGAGAAGGTCGCCGGCTTCGTCTATATCGGCACGGCCACCGAGCGGCAGGCCGATCGCGAGCGCCCGGACCTTGCCAAGATCACCAGCCGCTGGGAAGGTTAGGCTCGACCCGGCGCCAGCACCCGAGGAGCGGCCAGTGTTCTACGAGACGCGCGGCAACAGGCATGGGCTGAAGCACGATCCCTTCAAGGCGCTGGCGGTGCCGCGGCCGATCGGCTGGGTATCCACCGTCGGCCGCAACGGCGTCTGCAACATTGCGCCCTACAGCTTCTTCAATGCCGTCGGCGAGAGGCCGCACTACGTGCTCTTCAGCTCGGCCGGGCGCAAGGATTCCCTCCGCAACATCGAGGAGACCGGCGAGTTCGTGTGCTCGCTGGCAACCTGGGATCTGCGCTTCAACATGAACATGACGTCGGCAGCGGTGCCGCGCGGCGTCGACGAGTTCCCCATCGGCGATCTCACCGCGGCGCCGAGCCGGCTGGTCAAGCCGCCCCGCGTCAAGGAAAGTCCCGCCGCCTTCGAGTGCCGGCACTGGAAGACCATCGACCTTCCGCCGGCCGAGCCGGGCGGCAAGCCGGCCTATTCGGTCGTGTTCGGCGAGGTGGTCGGCGTGTACATCGACGACGGCTTCATCAAGGATGGCATCGTCGACACCGGCGCCATGCGCCCCATCGCGCGGCTCGGCTACATGGACTATGCCGTGGTGACGCCGCAGACCGTCTTCTCCATCAACCGCCCGTCGGCGCAGGAGGCGATGGCCAAGCTGAATGCCAAGGTCGCCGAGTGAAGCGCGTGCCGCTCACGTGCCGTTCTCTTTGTCATGAAGGATTGGCCCGCGTTCCTCGTGTCGCTGGGTCGGTGATATTCGCTGACGCGAGTTCCAGGATGACAGGGTGAACTTTGCAGCGCCGCGCGCGGTGCAAGGGGCGAAGCGTGCAGGCGCCGCTGGTCGCCCGTGTACGCGGGAGTTGCAGGATCGCAAGTTTGCCGCGGCGATTGCAGAGTTTCATTTTTTGGACGCATTCCCCGTGACAACTCTTTGTTTCAAACAATAAAACGGGGACTTCAAAATGCGAGTAGGAGTGGCTGTGCTGGCGGCAGCATGCGCGCTGTCTGCCGGGCTGACGACGGCTGAAGCGCATCATTTCGATTCCAGCGGCAACATCCGGTGGCAGGATGCCGACCGGGATTGGTCCGAGGGGCGTCGCAGCGCGCGCTCCGATCGCGCCCGCGGCCGGCGCCATGCACGCGACGAGCGCCCCTATGAGCGACGCCGTGCGCGAGACGATTTCGAGGGCCGCAGCGATCTCGGTGCGGGGATGCGCTTCAGCGGCGTCGGGCCGCGCCCCAGACAATGGTGCGGCTGGTGGATGCGCACGCAGCGCGGCGGCGGTCCGGAATTCAATGTCGCCTGGAACTGGAGGAGCTACGGCAGTCCCGCGTCACCGCAGGTCGGCGCCGTGGTGGTGTGGCGCCATCATGTCGGCGAGATCGTCGGCCGGGCCTCCAACGGGCAGTGGATCGTCCGCTCCGGCAACGACGGCGGCGCGGTCCGCACACGCGCCCGCTCGGTTGCCGGCGCTGTCTTCCGCATCTAGGCAAAGCAAACGCCGGGGCGCCGCCTGCCCGGCGCCCCGGTCCAGTGTCCTTTCGATCGCGAAGTTCATTCAGCGCCGGCTGCAAGATCCGGCGAACTTCGCGATCGGGACACTAGCCGCCGACGAATATGCGCCGCAGGTCGGGGCTCGCCAGCAGCTCCTGCGAGGGCCCGTGGATCGCCAGCCGGCCGCTTTCGAGCACATAGCCGCGGCTCGACATGGAGAGGGCCACGCGCACGTTCTGCTCGATGAACAGAATGGCCATTCCTTCCCCTTTGAGCGTCTCGAACACGCCCTTCATCTGCTCCATGACCTGCGGCGCCAGCCCCAGGAAGGGCTCGTCGACCATCAGCAGGCGGGGCAAGGCCATCAGACCGCGGCCGAGCGCCAGCATCTGCTGCTCGCCGCCCGAGAGCGTGCGCGCAAGCTGGGCACTGCGCTCGCCGAGGCGCGGAAACAGCCGATAGACCCGCTCCAGCGTTTCAGCCCTGGCCGCCTTGGCCGTCGGATGCCAGGCGCCGAGCTGCAGGTTCTGCAGCACCGTCAGGTGCGGAAAGACGCGCCGCCGCTCCAGCACGTGCGCAATGCCGAGCGGGGCGCGCGCGTGCGTGGGCTGCCCGACCAGGCTGGTGCCCCCGAAGGTGATCGCGCCCGCCTTGGCGCGGATGAGACCGCTGATGGTGTTCACCACCGTGCTCTTGCCCGAGCCGTTGGGGCCGAGCAGCGCCACGCTCTCGCCGGCATCGACGTTGAGGGAGACGCCCCACACCACCTGGTAGTCGCCGTAGGCGACTTCGAGCTTGTCGACCTCAAGCAGCATCGGGCGTGCCCCCGAGATAGGCATCGACAACGGCCGGGTCGTTGCTCACCTCCTGCGGCGGCCCGAAAGCGATGCGGCGGCCCGCATAGAGGGCGAGGATGCGGTCGGAGATCCGCATCATGACCTGCATGTTGTGCTCGATGGTGACGATGGTGGTGCCGCGGCGCTTGAGCTCCAGCACCAGCTCGACGAGGCCCGGGATGGTGCGCTGATCGACGCCGCCGGTCACCTCGTCCATCAGGATGAGGCGCGGCTCCATGGCGAGGCCGCGGGCCAGCTCCAGCCGCTTGCGCTGCCCCGTCGACAGCTCGCGCGCGAAGTGATTGCGCTTCTCCAGCAGGTCGACGAAGGCGAGCGCCTCGAGCGCTGCGTTGCGCGCCTCCGGCATGTGCGGCGTCCTGGCCAGCGCGCCCACCATGACGTTCTCGGTGACGGTGAGATCGGAGAACGGCTTGAGCTTCTGGAAGGTGCGCGCGATGCCGAGCTTGCTGATGCGGTCGGGGCGCAGGCCCGTGATCTCGCGGCCCTGGAAGAAGACGTGGCCGGAGTCCGGGGTCTGGAAATTGGTGATCAGGTCGAACAGCGTCGACTTGCCGGCACCGTTGGGTCCGATGATGCCGAGGATCTCGCCCGCCTTCACGTCGAACGAAATGTCGTTGTTGGCAACGACGCCGCCGAACCTCTTGGTCAGGTTCTTGACATCGAGGATGAGGCTCACGGGCTTGCCGCCCGGCGCCGAATGCGCTCCGCAAACAAGCTCAAGAGCCCCGACGGCCGCCACATGCAGATAGCGACGATCAGCGCGCCATAGATCATCAGGTCGATCGTGCGCCCGGTGCTGCCGAACCAGATCCGGCTGTACTCCGACAGCGGCACCAGCAGCGCCGCGCCCAGCGCCGGCCCCCACAGCGTGCCGCTGCCGCCGACCACGGTCATCAGGACGACGATGATGGAGATGTCGATCGAGAACACGCGCTCGGGGTCGAGCACCAGCACGTACTGGGTATAGAAGCTGCCCGCCGCCGCCATCATGGCGCCTGAGATCATGAAGGCCAGCACCTTGTGCCGGGCAACGGCAATGCCCAGGCTCGCCGCCGCATCCGCATCATCGCGCAGCGCCTGCAGGCGGAAGCCCAGGCGGCTGCGGCGCAGCCGCCACACCACCAGGAAGGCGAGCACGGCGACGGCAAGGGACAGATAGTAGTAGGGCACCTTGCTGGTATGAAACTGAAAGTCGAGCCACGGCGAGCCGCGCTTCAGCGGCAGGAACAGCCCGGACGCCGCACCCACCCAGTCCCAGCGCGCAAAGATGATCTGCACGCTGGAGCCGATGAGCAGCGTGGCGATGGCGAAGTAATGTCCCTTGAGGCGCAAGGTCGGGATGCCGACGGCCACGGCGGCCAGCGCCGCAAGCAGCATGCCGACGACGATGCCGATCCAGGGCGTGATGCCGAATTTGGTGTCGAGCACGCCCACCGTATAGGCGCCGATGCCGAAGAACATCGCGTGCCCGAGGCTGATCTGGCCCGACAGCCCCGCGATCACGTTCCACGATTGCGCCATCACCGCGTAGAGGAAGATCAGGATCATGGTGTGCTGCGCGAAGGTCGAGGTGATGAGCAGCGGATAGGCGAGGAGCACGGCGGCGCCAACCGCGCCGAGCGCGGTGGCCCACGCGGGCGGTTTCGGCCACAGCGGCTCCGCACGGGCCGCTTCCAGCATGCGCGCCTGATCGGAGGGCATCGGTCAAAACCTGCCGAACAGGCCCATGGGCCTGACGAGAACAACCGCGAGATACAGCCCGAACACGATCAGCGTCTTGTAGGAAGGATCGATGAGAAGGCCACCCAGAGATTCGACCAGGCCGATCAGCACGCCGGCGACAAGACTGCCGAGGATGCTGCCAAACCCGCCGAGCGCGACGGCGACGAAGGCCAGCGGCGCAAAGCTCGCGCCCACATCGGGAAAGACGTAGAAGAAGGTCGAGAGCATCGTGCCCGCGACACCGACGCAGCCGAGCCCGATCGCCCAGCCGAGCGCCGACATGCGCTCGGTGGGTATGCCCATCACCGCCGCGGCCTGCCGGTCCTGCGCCGTGGCCTGCAGGGCAAGCCCGGTTTCCGTGCGCGTCACGAACAGCCACAGCAGAACGAACGCCAGCAGGCAGACGGCGCCGGCAACCAGCTGCGGCTGGCCGATGAAGATCGGGCCGATCTGCACGCGGCCGGCGATCAGGGGATTGGTGATGGTGCGAAAGTCGGGCGTCCAGAGATACTGCGCTGCGGCCCGCATGGCGACCGCCAGGCCGAACGTGCCGCACACCTGCGCAAGCATCGGCGCGGTCAGCAGGCGTCGGATGATGCCGTAGTGCACCAAGAGGCCCGCCAGCCCGAGCAAGGCCGCCACCAGCGGCAGGGCAAAGAGCGGGTCGAGGCCCAGCACCCAGAACCAGAACGATGCGTACATGGCCCACATCAGAAATTCGCCGTGGGCAAAATTCACGATCTCCATCAGCCCGAAAATCAAGCTGAGACCGACCGCAACGAGGGCATAGATCAGCCCCATCAGCACGCCGCTGACGATGGCCTGGATGATGAACTCTTTCGACAATTGACTTTGCTCTGCGAAGACCGGCGAAATCCTGATATCTCACGTTATGCGTCTTGAAGGAAAGAGGTCAAAGAGGTCCATGAAACCAAAAGTCTTGTTCGCGGCTGCGGCCGCATTCCTCATGTGCTCGGCCGCCCAGGCGCAGCAGGAAGTGAAGATCGGCGTGCTCTATCCCCTGTCCGGTCCGGTGGCGCAGGTCGGCGTCGATGCCGTGGCCGCAGTGAAGACGGCGGTGGAGATCGTCAACGAAGGCGCCGACATGCCCCTGGCGCTGGCCAAGGGCAAGGGTTTGCCGGGCCTCGGCGGCGCCAAGGTGAGGATCTTCGTCTCCGACCACCAGGGCAAGCCGGAGGTGGGCCTGAGCGAGACCGAGCGCCTCATCACGCAGGAGAAGGTGCACGCGCTGCTGGGCGCCTACTTCTCGTCGGTGACGGGGGCTGCAAGCCAGGCGGCCGAGCGCGCCGGCATTCCGTTCGTGAATGCCTCCTCGACCTCGCCGTTGCTCACCGAGCGCGGCTTCAAGTTCTTCTTCCGCACCACGCCCACGGACGAGGACTTCTCCAAGCTGATGTTCGACTTCGTGAAGGACCTATCGGCGAAAACCGGCAAGAAGATCGACACCGTCTCGATCTTCCACGAGGACACGGCCTTCGGCACCGACAGCGGAAAGGTGCAGGCCAAGGTGGCGCAGGAGTTCGGCCTCAAGGTGCTCGAGAAGATCACCTACAAGGCCCAGACCACCTCGCTGTCGTCCGAGGTGCAGCGGCTGAAGGCCGCCAACGCCGACGTGCTGCTGCCGTCGTCCTACACCTCCGACACGTTCCTGCTGCTCAAGACGTCGAAGGAGCTGGACTACAATCCCAAGCTGGTGATTGCGCAGAACGCGGGCTTCACCGACCCGACGTTCCTCAGCACCATGGGCAAGGACGCCGAGGGCGCAATATCGCGCTCGCCCTACAACAACGACCTCGCCAACCGCATCCCGCTCATCACCAAGGTCAACGAGATCTTCAAGAAGCACTCCAACGGCCGGGAGCTGTCCGACGTGCCCGCGCGCGTGTTCACCGGCATCATGACGCTGCTCGACGCCATCAACCGGGCAGGGTCGACCGACCCGGAGAAGATCCGCGTGGCCCTGACCACGACGAACATCCCGCCCGATCAGCTCATCGTTCCCTACAAGGGCGTGAAGTTCAACGCCAAGGGCCAGAACGAGCTGGTGCGGCCGATCCTCATGCAGGTGCAGAAGGGCAAGTACTGCACGATCTATCCCTTCGAGCTGGCCGCCTGCGACACGCAGTATCCGGCACCGTCGTGGGCCGACAAAGCCAAGCTGTGATCGGGTCGCAGCAGGTGGTGTGACACGTCAGGCGTTGGCGCCCGCAAGGTGCCAACGCCGCGACACGGCAGGCCCCGAAGGGGACCCCAACCGTGTCAGGCTCGGGTCGGACACATGTGAGGACTGGTAGCGGAGGCCGGACTTGAACCGGCGACCTACGGATTATGATTCCGCCGCTCTAACCAACTGAGCTACTCCGCCACAATCGAAAGTGGGTCAAACGCGTCCGGCCCCGCATGGCCACCGGGCGCAGCCCTGAAACGTGCGCGATATAAGGAGCGGTGCTCGGAGCTGTCAAGGCAAGCTGAACGCCCGGCCCGCACAAGCCCCGCCCGGCAACCCCAGCGGCTCGACCGTCCCCCTACGCCGCCACCTTCGCTTCGCTGGCCTTCTTGAAGCGCATCATCGTGAACAGGCCGAGCGGGCGCAGACCGCGCCGTTCCAGCAGTTGCAAATCATCGCATACCAGCACGCGCTCCACATCGAACACGGGGCGCCAGCCGAGCTTGTCGGCGAAAGGGGCCATCCGCCGCTCGACCCAGCCGCGCATGCCGTCATCGGAGCTGAAATGGTTCACGATCAAGACCTCGCCGCCGGGCCGGCACACGCGGGAGAGCTCGCGCATGACCTGCTCGGGGTCGGGCACCACCGTCATCACGTACATGGCGACCACGGTGTCGAAGGAGGCGTCGGGGAACTTCAGGTCGCCGGCATCCATCTCATGCAGGCCCGTGACGTTGGTGAGGCCGTCGGCGGTGACGCGCTCACGCGCCTTGTCCAGCATCTCCGGCGACAAATCGATGCCGACGATCTCGAGGCTGCGCCGATAGGTCGGCAGCGACAGACCGGTGCCCACGCCCACCTCCAGCACCCGCCCGTGGCGCTTGTTGATGATCTCCACCGCATGCTTGCGCCCTTCCGAGGCAACGAGCCCGAAGGTCTTGTCATAGACGGGAGCCCAGCGCCGGTACGCACTGCGGATGGCGTCCTCGTCCATCTGCGTACCTGCCTTCGCGTCCGCGAAGCGCTTCAAAAACTTAGGCGCGCGCTGTTCGACCGAACGCAACATCGACTTCATGGTCAGTCTCTCCCTCCAGTTCAACCTTGTCGTAACCGCACCGGTTCCGCTGCGACGTCAATTCCCGGCACCGGCCGGGCCGGCTGCTCGCTGCGGCTCACGGCACGCTCGATCCAGCCGCCACCCAGGACCCGGGCCCGCGGGGACGTATCGGCATAGAAGACGCAGGCCTGGCCGGCGGCAATACCATACTCGCCGTCGCGCAAAAGAACTTTCGCCTTGCCGCCATGCGCAAAGACCGTCGCCGGCTGGGGCAGGGCGCTCGACCGCACGCGCGCAGCCACATCAAGCCCTGCCTCGGGCAGCGGCGTGCTGCCCAGCCAGTTGACGTCCCGCAGGCTGATCCAATGCACGTTGAGGCTCTCGCGCGGCCCCACAACGACGCGCTTGGCGTCAGCATCGAGCCGGACCACATAGAGCGGCGCCGGGCCGGCGACGCCCAGTCCGCGACGCTGACCGATCGTGTAGTTGATGATCCCGTCATGGCGGCCGAGCACGCGTCCGTCCACATGCACGATGTCGCCGGCCTCCGCGGCGCCGGGCTTCAGGCGCTCGACAATGCTCGTGTACCGCCCCTGCGGCACGAAGCAGATATCCTGGCTGTCGGACTTATCCGCCACCGGCAGGGCGAACGTGCGGGCCAGCGCGCGCACCTCGCTCTTCTGCATGGCGCCCAGCGGGAACATGAGGGACGCCAACTGCGCCCGCGTGGTGGCAAAGAGGAAGTAGCTCTGGTCGCGCTCACTGTCGCAGGCCCGGTAGAGCTCGGGCCCGGCGGCGCCGGAGCGCAGCTCGATGTAGTGTCCGGTGGCGAGCACCTCCGCGTCGAGGTCCTTGGCGGTTGCCAGCAGCTCGTGGAACTTGATCTGCTGGTTGCAGGTGACACACGGGATCGGCGTCTCGCCCGCCACATAGCTGTCGGCGAAGGCCTGCATCACCGTCGCCCTGAAGCGCTGCTCGTAGTCGAGGACGTAGTGGGGGATGCCGAGCTTGTCGGCCACCCGCCGCGCGTCGTGAATGTCCTGGCCGGCACAGCACGCCCCGCGCCGCCCCACCGCGTCGCCGTGGTCGTAGAGCTGCAGGGTGACGCCGACGACCTCGTGCCCTTGTTGCTTGAGCAAGGCGGCGGCCACGGAGGAATCAACGCCGCCGGACATGGCCACGACGATACGGCGCGCACGCGATGCACGCCGACGCTTGCCGTTGAGCGGCTGGGTGGGACTGGCCATGGCGGCGGTTCAGGTTAACAGGCGGTGCATGGAGCCGTGCGTGGTGGCCTTCCCTGCGTGATCGCCGGCACTATGGCTGTGGTGGCAGGCACAATCAAGGCGAATGCTGGGGCGAGGCGACGCGGCACCCGGCCACAGACTTGACCACAGACTGGGCCACAGACTTGGCCACAGACTTGGCCACAGTCTGGCGCCCATCCGCAGCACTCCCCCGCAAATCGGCCTCCGGGCCCTTCAGTCCCGGCCAAAGGGCGCAAGAGGCCCGAGAATTTTTCGCACCCTGGCGCCAAATTAACCATAACGTTACCAAATATTGGTCCAAGCCTTAGCCAAGTATTTACCCAGTCGTTTAGGTCGATTTTAATTGCGTTCAGCTAGTGTCGTTGCAGGTCTGACAGAGTGTAACGAGTATCATGACCGAACAACAGTACAGGGCGCGTGTGCGCTACGTCATCGGCCCCGATGGCAGCCCGCTCACCGTCGCCGATCTTCCTCCCAAGGAAACCAAGCGCTGGGTCATTCGGCGTAAAGCCGAGGTCGTCGCGGCCGTGCGCGGCGGCCTGCTCAGTCTCGAAGAGGCGTGCGAGCGCTACAAGCTGACCGTCGACGAGTTCCTTTCGTGGCAACGCTCGATCGACCGTCATGGCCTGCCGGGACTGCGCGCAACCCGCGTTCAGGAGTATCGGGATTAGACATCTCCGCCACGTGCTGGCGGTGTCAGTGCCCTCCCCGCGTCCGCAAGAGCGGCGTGCGGGATCGTTGCAAAATCGGATCAGCGCTTCTTGCTTGCAGCTCCCGCTGCCGGCACGCCTTTGCCTGCGACCGGAGTCGGCGGCTGCGGTGGCGCGGGCCTGCGCAACTGGCAACCGGTGCCGCCCTTGGCCCACACCTCGGCGTCCTTGCTCATCAGCGCAGCGAGTTGCGGTTCCATCTTGAGCACGGAGACCTGCATGCGAACGCCCGCAGGCTCAGTCGTAAAGGACATGCGGTAGGCCCGCACGCCGCGCTTGTCGCGCGCGGACTCATCCCGCTCATGCAGGACGATTTCGGCGGCTCCTCCCTTTGCCGGCGGATCAGCCTCGGCCTGAAACACGTGGGTCGGCTTCAGGGGGCCCTCGGCGCCGAACCAGCATCCCAAAGCACCACGCGCCACCAGGGCATAGACTTCGGTGGGCGTGCCCGGCACGATCACCGCGGTTTCAAGCGGCGCCGCCGAGCGGTCGGCACTGCCGGTCGGAACGGGCGCCTGGGCCGGCGGCAGCACCGGCAGGGAGGCGGTGCAGGCCGCGAGCGCCAGCCACAGGGGGATGGTCAACGAAATCGAGCGTAGTGACTGCATGGTCGCTACCTGGCCGAGATCCCAGGCGGCCCGAAGGCGAAGCGTGGAACATCAACAGGTCACGGCCCTCCATGGCAACGGGGCGACGGCGATGACGCGTCAATGGAGATAGCAGCCGCTACAGCAGCATGGCAATGGACCGACGTTGGCGTTCCGCACCGGAGTGCGGCCAGGCGCAGCGCGCCGTCACCCAGCCATCGCGCGCGGGTCACCCTTGCGAATCAGCCGATCCCGCTCCTCGGCCGGCTCCAGTTTCGTGAGCTCGGAGGCCGCATCCTCATGGTCGCGCCTGGCGATGTCGAGCTTCATCTTCAGATCCGCGACCGAGGCCGCGAGATTGCCCCGGCGCTGCGCTGCAGCCTTGCTGAAAGTTGAATAGGCAAAATGGGCGGGATCTTTGATGCCGGTGCGCTCTTCTTCCGCGGTGATCTGCCGGGACAGATCCGAAATCATCGTTTCGAAATCGCGGATCATGGCCTCCAGCGAGGCAACCTTGCGCGCTTTTTCCGAGGCCTCAAACCGCTTGGCCCTCAGCGCGGAATCACGTGGCTTCATACTCGATACCCCAACACCTTGAACCAATACAGGGCCGGCATTCTCATGCCTGTTTCATAGTTGACGCCGTCGATCGCGTATAGCAATTGACGTGCCAAAGGCGCCATTTCTGCGGCAAGCCAGTGCCCCGCCCTAACGCCGGGAGTGTAGGCACCGAGCGCTTAAGTTGCGGTTAAGCAACGCCGCGCGCGCCCTTCTCACGAGCAGTACGGCAGGGGTAGCATTTTTTTGCCCAGCCCCTCTAGGGGGCGAGTCGCAAATCAGTTAGGTATGGCCTTGTGCGGTGCGATCCGGCGAGGTGCCTCATTTTGGCGGCGGCCGCACGGGTTGGGCTGCGGAGCGGGGTTTAGGACAATTTGGGCGTACACATCCAGCGGCAGCTTGGCCGCAGGGCGTGAGCGTGTGCGTTTGGACGAATACCGGGCCTGAGGGGTGGCGGCCGGGGTCGAATTGTCCGAAAATGCACTGTCCCGTAATGCAAAATTAGGTTTTGTTAACTTGTGGCGTCTAAGTTCCTAAGAATGGTTTAGCCTGAGCATCGTGGTCTCTTCGGGCGTCGGGCAGCGGGACTCGAGAGCGGGTCTGGAAGAGAGGAATGACATGCGGGTCCTTCTGATCGAGGACGATAGCGCGACGGCGCAAAGCATCGAGTTGATGCTTCAATCCGAAGGTTTCAACGTTTACACCACCGACCTCGGCGAAGAGGGCGTCGACCTCGGTAAGCTTTACGACTACGACATCATCCTCCTGGACCTCAATCTGCCGGACATGAGCGGCTATGAGGTTCTCAAGACCCTGCGGGTCAGCAAGGTCTCTACGCCCATCCTTATCCTCTCCGGCCTTGCGGGGATCGAGGACAAGGTGCGCGGCCTCGGCTTCGGCGCCGACGACTACATGACCAAGCCCTTCCACAAGGACGAGCTGGTGGCCCGCATTCACGCCATCGTCCGCCGCTCCAAGGGCCACGCCCAGTCGGTGATCGAAACCGGCGAACTCAAAGTTAATCTCGATACCAAGACGGTCGAGGTTCACAATCAGCGCGTGCACCTGACGAGCAAGGAATATCAGATGCTCGAGCTGCTTTCGCTGCGCAAGGGCACCACGCTCACCAAGGAAATGTTCCTCAACCATCTCTACGGCGGCATGGACGAGCCCGAGCTCAAGATCATCGACGTGTTCATCTGCAAGCTCAGGAAGAAGCTGCAGGCGGCCACGGGCGGCCAGCACTACATCGAGACCGTCTGGGGCCGCGGCTACGTGCTGCGCGATCCCGGCAGCACCAACGTCGCCGCCTGAAGCCGTAACCCAATTCGCCTGCGCTTCGCTTGACCTGGGGAGCCCGAACGGGCTCCCCTTTTCTTTGGTGCGCCGGCCGCGCCTTGCGCGGTGTGTCCGGGCGTGATCCTGTGCGGGCCGGTCCCCAAGCGTTGGGAGGCGTCGGTACGCGCATGAGCTGGAAGCCGGAACTCGACGATCTGGAACGCCGGCGCCGGCTGGCTCTTGAGCTCGGCGGCCCCGACAAGGTTGCGCGGCACAAGAGCGCCGGCAAGCTGACGGTGCGTGAGCGCCTCGCCGCACTGGTGGATGCGAGCAGCTTCGAGGAAATCGGATCGATCGCGGGCTTCCCCGAGTACGATGCGGCCGGCACCCTCACCGGCTTCACGCCCGCCAACGTGGTGTGCGGCCGCGCGCGCATCGATGGGCGCAACGTCTTCGTCACGGGTGACGACTTCACCGTGCGCGGCGGCGCCAACGATGGCGGGCTGCGCGAGAAGTTCCAGTTCGCCGAAACTTGGGCCCGGCGCTGGCGCATGCCGCTGGTGCGTCTGGTCGACGGCACCGGCGGCGGCGGCTCGGTCAAGCATCTGGAGACGATGGGCCGCACCTATCTGCCGGACGTGCCGCAGTTCACCGAGGTGCTGGAGGCACTGTCTGAAATCCCTGTCGTGGCGCTCGGCCTCGGATCGGTGGCGGGCATGGGTGCCGCTCGCGTGTGCGCCAGCCACTATTCGGTGATGGTGCGGGGCACCTCGCAGTTGTTTGCCGCCGGGCCGCCCGTGGTGGCGCGCACTGGCCAGACCTTGACCAAGGAAGAGCTGGGCGGGTCGCAGATCCACGCCAGGAACGGCACGGTCGACGACGAGGTGGCAACCGAGGAGGAGGCCTTTGCGCGGGCACGCCGGTTCCTGAGCTTTCTGCCCGCCTCCGTGCACGTCCTTGCCCCCCAGCAGCCCAGCAACGACCAGGCAGACCGCACGGCGGAGCACCTGCTGTCCGCGGTGCCGCGCAATGCCCGGCAGGTCTACAAGATGCGGCCCATCGTCGAGGCCATAGTCGATGCCGGCACGTGGTTTGAGATCGGCAAGGCCTGGGGCAAGTCGGTGATCACGGGGCTCGCGCGTCTCAACGGCTGGCCGGTGGCGATCCTGGCCAGCGACCCCTACCACTACGGTGGCGCCTGGACGGCCGATGCCTGTCGCAAGGCCATCCGCATGATCGACCTGGCGCAGACCTTCCAGCTTCCCGTGGTGCACCTCGTCGACATCCCGGGCTTCCTGATCGGCACGGAGGCCGAGGCGTCGGGCATCATGCGCTTCGGCGCCCAGGCGCTCGCCGCCGTGCGCCAGTCGACCGTGCCCTGGTGTGCCGTCATGGTGCGCAAGGCGTTCGGCATGGCCGGCTTGGCGCAGCGCAACGGGTCGGAGGCGTTCCTGCGCTACGCCTGGCCCTCGGCGCAGTGGGGATCGCTGCCCATTGCCGGCGGCGTGGAGGCGGCCTATCGCTCCGTCATCGAGGCGGCCCCCGATCCTGCCGCCAAGCGCGCCGAGATCGAAGCGAAGCTGGAGACACTGCAATCTCCGCTCCGCACCGCGGAAGCCTTCGGCGTGGAGGAGATCATCGACCCGCGCCAGACCCGCGCCTATCTCTGCCGCTTTGCCGACCTCGCCGCGCCGCTGCGCCGGGCCGGCCGCCCGCACTTCGGCTACCGGCCTTGACCGCGTCCTGACAGGCTCTCCTTTTTCGTATTGCCCGCGACGCCACGCCGCGCCAAACTGACGTTTAGGTCAACCAAGAGCCGCCAAGGCCGCCAGACGAGGAGGATGCCCGCATGTCTGAGCCCAAGGCCCTGAAAGTCCACGTCAATCCCGACAAGTGCCAAGGGCACAACCGCTGCAAGGCGGTCGCGCCTGAGCTGTTCGATCTCGACGAGTACGGCAATGCGCGTGAGGTGGGCGACGGCACGGTGCCGCCGCACCTGGAGGAGAAGGCCTACCTCGCCAAGTCGAACTGTCCCGAATTCGCGGTTGAAATCATCGAGAAGTAGGGGGAACAGCCATGAGTGTGCGTCCGCCGGTCAAGGACTGGGCCACCGATTTCGATCACCTCGATCCGGGCTGGATCAACGATCCGTTTCCCATCTGGGACGAGATGCGCAAGCGCTGTCCCATCGCCCACACCGAGCGCTTCATGGGTGTGTATTTTCCCTCGCGCTACGAGGATGTGCGCGCGGTCGCCTACGACACGGAGCATTTCTCCTCCCGTCGCGTGGTGGTGCGGGAAACACCCCCGCCGCGCATCCCGGCCCCGCCCATCACCTCCGATCCGCCCGAGCACCGGCCCGCGCGCATGGTGCTGCTGCCGCCCTTCACGCCCGATGCCATCCAGAAGCTGGAGCCCCGGGCCCGGGCCCTGTGCAACGAGCTGATCGACAAGTTCACCGCTCCCGGCACCGCCGATGCGGCGGTCGAATACGCGCAGGAGATCCCGGTCCGCCTCATCGCCCACATGCTGGGCCTGCCCGAGAGCGACGGCGATCTCTACCGCAAGTGGATCAAGATGGTCCTGGAGGACGGCATCACGGACATCAGCGTGGTGGTGCAGGCCGCCGGCGAGATGCAGCACTACTTCATGCGGCACGTGCAGGAGCGGCTGGAAAAGCCCGGTGACGACCTGATCAGCTATCTCAACGGCGTCGAGTTCAAGGGCATGAAGCTGTCGCCCGAGAACGTGATCGGGTCGCTGCGGCTGCTGCTCATTGCCGGCATCGACACCACCTGGAGCGGCATCGGCTCCTGCATCTGGCATCTTGCCACCCATGCCGAAGACCGCCGGCGGCTGGTTGAGGACCCCTCCCTGATGCCGACCGCCATCGAGGAATTCCTGCGCGCCTATGCGCCGGTCACCATGGCGCGCGAGGTGGTGAAGGAGACACAGCTCAACGGCTGCACCTTCAAGCCGGGCCAGATGGTGCTGCTCTCCTTCCCGGCCGCCTGCCGCGACCCCGCCATGTTCCCCGATGCCGACAAGGTCATCATCGACCGCAAGGAGAACCGCCATGCCGCCTTCGGCCTCGGCATCCACCGCTGCGTCGGCTCCAATCTGGCGCGCATGGAGATGACGGTGGCGGTCGAGGAGCTGCTCAAGCGCGTGCCCGAGTTCAGCCTGAACGGGGAAGTCACCTGGTCGGAGGGCACCGTGCGGGGGCCCCGCAAGCTGCCGATACGGTTCAACTGAGGTCGCCCATGTCGCAGCCACGTCCTCCTGTCACCGACTGGGCCACCGATTGGGATCATCTCGATCCGCACTGGGTCGAGAACCCCTATCCGATCTGGGACGAGCTCAGGCAGACGTGCCCGATCGCGCACACCGAGCGCTTCATGGGCGTCTATCTGCCGACGCGCTACCAGGACGTGCGCGACATCGCCTACGACCCGGAGCATTTCTCCTCACGCAAGGTGGCGGTGCGCGAGACGCATCCGCCGAACGATCGCGGCGCCCCGCCGATCACGTCGGACCCGCCGCGACACCGCCTCGCGCGCATGGTGCTGCTGCCGCCGTTCACACCCCAGGCGATCGAGAAGATCACGCCCAAGGCGCGCGCCATCTGCAACGAGCTGATCGATGCGTTCATCGCGCGGGGGAGCTGCGATGCTGCGGTGGAATATTCCCAGCACATTCCCGTGAAGGTGATCGCCCACATGCTGGGCGTGCCGGAGGCGGATGGCGACCGCTTCCGCGCCTGGATCAGCGCTACCCTGCAGGAGGGCATCACCGACGACGAAGTGCTGATGCGCGGCCTGGCGGAGATGACGGAGTATTTCCGGCCGCACGTGCTGGAGCGGCGCCAACGCCCCGGCAACGACCTCATCAGCTATCTCGTCAAGCAGCAGTATCCGGACGGCGGCTATTTCACCGACAACCACGTGCTGGGGTCGCTGCGCCTGCTGCTGGTCGCCGGCATCGACACCACCTGGAGCGGCATCGGCTCCTGCATCTGGCATCTCGCCACCCATGCCGAGGACCGCCGGCGGCTGGTTGAGGACCCTTCCCTGATGCCGACCGCCATCGAGGAATTCCTGCGCGCCTATGCACCCGTCACCATGGCGCGCGAGGTGGTGCAGGAGACACAGCTCAACGGCTGCACCTTCAAGCCGGGCCAGATGGTGCTGCTCTCCTTCCCGGCTGCCAACCGCGATCCCGCCATGTTCCCCGATGCCGACAAGGTCATCATCGACCGCAAGGAGAACCGCCATGCCGCCTTCGGCCTCGGCATCCACCGCTGCGTCGGCTCCAATCTGGCGCGCATGGAGATGACGGTGGCGGTCGAGGAGCTGCTCAAGCGCGTGCCCGAGTTCAGCCTGAACGGGGAAGTCACCTGGTCGGAGGGCACCGTGCGGGGGCCCCGCAAGCTGCCGATCGAGTTCGGCTGATGCGGCTCCGCCAGGCCCCGCTGACGCGACCTTGATGCTGATGACTATAAATCGTTAATAGGGCTCGGGATCGGGGGCCGGGCATGCTGAAGCTGGGTTGGCTGGATTGGACGAAACGGGTCATTCTCAAGGGGGCATTCCCGACACGGCGTCGGCTCGCGAAATGGGGCGCGCAGTGGCAGTTTGAGCAACTGGTCGGCCAGCTCACGCCGGACGACATCGCCATAGACTGTGGCGCCAACGTCGGGCACTACACGCGCATGCTCGCCGCCAGCGGCGCGACCGTGTACGCATTCGAGCCCGATCCCCACTGCTACGGGATTTTGTGCCGGACGCTAGGCGAGCGTCCCAATGTGCATCTCTTCAACCAGGCGGTGGGGGCGGAGACGTGCGATACCAAGCTTTACCGGGCCAGGGACTTCGACACCGACCCTGACTATCTGTCGCAATCCTCCTCTGTCTATGGCTCCAACCCCAACGTTGAAACATCCAGCGCGATTGCGGTGCAGCAGATCGATCTCATCCGCTTCATCACAGCCCTCCCTCGGCCGGTCTCGGTGCTCAAGCTCGACATCGAGGGAGCGGAGGTGCCGGTGATCGAGAAGCTGCTGGACACGCGTGTCATCGACAGGGTCGGGCAGGTGTTCGCCGAGACCCATGAGCGCAAGATCCCGGAACTGGCAGCTCCCACCCGCGCCCTGCGCCGAAGGATCGCCCTCGAGGGGCGCGGCAACCTCAATCTCGACTGGGCGTGACGGTGCCTGCACGGCTCAAGCTGACCCGGATGCGGGGCAAGTAGACCCCTGCGCGCAATTGCGATAGGTAGCGCCTGCCCACGCACCCTGGAGCCGACCGCGCCCATGCCCCTCAAAGCCGCCATTGTTCCCGTCACCGCCTTCATGCAGAACTGCACGCTCCTGTGGGATGAGGCGAGCAAGGTTGGCGCGGTGGTCGACCCCGGCGGAGACGTGCGCCGCATCGAGGCCGGCATCACCAAGGCCGGCATATCGGTCGAGAAGATCATTCTCACGCACGGACATATCGACCATGCCGGCGGCGCGCAGGAGCTGAAGGAAAAACTGGGCGGCGTGCCGATCGAAGGCCCGCACCGGGCGGACGATTTTCTGCTCGAGGGTCTCGAGGATCAGGCCCTCGAGTTCGGCATGGACGGCGTGCGCAACGTCACGCCCGATCGCTGGCTGGCCGAAGGCGATACGGTCACCGTCGCCGGCCACTTGTTCTCGGTGCTGCACTGCCCCGGCCATTCGCGCGGCTCGGTGGTGCTGGTGAACGCCGCCCAGCGTTTCATGCTGGTCGGCGACGTTCTGTTCAAAGGCTCCATCGGCCGCACGGATTTTGCCTATGGCGACCACGATGCCCTGATCAAGGGGATCAAGACCAAGCTCTTGCCGCTCGGCGACGACTTCGCCTTCATCTGCGGCCACGGGCCGATGAGCACGATCGGCGAGGAGCGGCGATCCAATCCGTTCCTGACCTGAGCCGTCAGTTGCGCCGCAGGTTGATGTTGATGCCGCGCAGGGCCGCGCCGTCCGTGCGCACCGAAATGGATTGCGAGCTGCCGGTGGTGGTCACCACCATGAAGCCGGACAGGCCCCCGCCATTGATGCCAAGACGCAGGCTGTTGCCGGTGCCGACGCCGGACACGCCGCCCGACACGTTGTAGCTGCGCTCCTCCCAGGTTCCCGAGATGCGATTGCCGCGCGAGACAAGGCTGGCCCGCAGCTCCATGCGATTGGAGGCGCTGGCACAGCGTATCGACAAGCCCAAGCCATCGCGCCTCGGCGCGTAGTGTGCGCTGCACCTGAGCGCCTCCGAGCGACCGTTCTCAAGCCGGAATTGCCCGGTCCCGGACCAGCTGCCGCTCAAATCCGACAGCGGATGGGCCACGCTGCCGGTGGCAGATGCCCCAAGCGCCAAGGCTGCGAACGCCGCTGCAACCGTTGACCGCCGAGCCGATTGAAACCAGGGCATGGTGCCTCCATGAGCAGGCTCGAGCTTGGGCCCGCAAGTGTGAACAAAAAAGCCATACGATCAGGAATATTCAGCCGGATCATTGGCCGCGCCGGGTGCCGCCAGCACAGGGCTTTGCTCCTTCACCCGTGCCCCGATACCAACCCTCTGTAAGGTTGAGCTTAACCGTACCGGCCCGCCCATAGATGGGCGCGACCGAGGCCGGAATCAATCCAAGGAATATTGACCGGCAAAGACTTCGATAACTGAGCGGCTTCGGCCCCTTTGTCCGGCATCCCCCTTGTCGGGGCGCTGAAGGCGGCCGGATCATGCCGCTTAAGGGCATTTTCAGCACCCCCCGCTAGTGTGATGATCGAGAAATTCGCCCTTCCTCGCAGCACGCCTAGTGAGCGAATTTCTCGATCTGAATCACACTAGAACCATGAACTTGCTAGTGTCCTTTCGATCGCGAAGTTCGTTCAGCGCCTGCTGCAAGATCCGGCGAACTTCGCGATCGGGACACTAGCCTGCATCCGGCATTTCGGGAGCGGCTGCATGTGTCCTCGCGTATTTCCCTCGGCAGGCCTGTGGATCAGCCTCGGCATGATCGCCATTGCCGATCTCGCGGCGATGGCCGTCACAGGCTTCCGGCTGACGGGATATGGCGCTCTGGTGCCCATTGCGGCCAGCATCGTCGCCCTGGCCTTGGGCCAGTTCTACTCCACCGTGCGGCCCGATGCGCGCATTGCGGCACTGGGCTTCGGCGCCGGCTACCTGATCTCGTTCACACTGGCCGGGGCGCTCCTCAGCTATCTCGGCACCAGCCTCGGCCTGCCACTGCTGGACGCTCAGTTCGCGCGTGCCGATGCAGCGCTCGGCCTCGACTGGATGGCGGTCCTCGCCTTTACCGACGCCCGGCCCATCTTCGGCATGGTCTTGCGCCTCGCCTACAGCTCGAGCCTGCCGCAAATTGCGCTTGTGCTCGTCGTGCTGGCTGCAACAGGGCAACTGATGCGACTGAGCCAATTCCTGGCCCTGTTCACTGCGACCGGCCTTCTGACCATTCTCATGTCGGTCGCCTTTCCGGCTGCCGGTGCCTTCGTGTTTCACAATCCGCCGGCCGAGCTGCGTGATGTCGTGGGCCAGGCCGCCGGCCTTTGGCATCTGGAGCATTTCCAGGCGCTCCGATCCGGCGCACTGCGTGCGATCGATCCCAGTACCATCGAGGGATTGATCACGTTCCCGTCCTTCCATACCGCCCTGGCTGTCACTACGACCTGGGCGGTCTGGCGCACACGCTACCTGGCCTTGCCTGCGCTGGGGCTCAACGCGGTCGTCATCGCGTCGACAGTGCCCGTCGGCGGCCACTACTTCGTCGACATCTTTGCCGGCGGCGCCATCGCCATTGTCTGCATCGCCGCAGTTCTCTGGCGGCCGCGCCAGCACAGCACGAGAGTTGCGACAGCCTGGGCTAGCCGGTTGGCGGCGGCCCCGATCCGCATCGGCGCGACGCTCTTACAACAGCCTGCCGCGCGCCTGTCTCAGGTCAGGAACCGCCGCGTCAGCGCCAGGAACCCGGCCAGCTCATCGTGATACACCCAGTGGCCCGCACCCTCGATGGTGACCACCTCCGCGGTCTTGAAATGCTTGGCACGCCCGTCCTTGGCCGGATTGGAGGCCCAGCTCTCCTGGCCGTAGACCAGCAGGGTGGGGCAGCGAATGCGGGCCCATAGGCCTTCGACGTCGGCGACGGACATGTCGTAGGGCGGCCAGGAGCGCACGTAGTTGTCGAACTTCCAGCTATAGGTGCCATCCTCGTTCTGGTTGACCCCGTGCTGGGTGAGATGCCGCGCCTGCTCGGGCGACAGGTGCTTGTTCTCCTCCTGCATGCGCTTCCACGCGTCCTCGATGGTGGCATAGCGGCGCGGCAGGCGCCCGGAGAGGCCGCGCTGCTCGGCGATCCAGGCCCGCATGCGGTCAGCCAAGCCCGTCGCAAACCGTTCGGCCAGCATCTTGGGCGAGGGGCCGAGGCCCTCGATCGCGATCAGCTTGGCCACAGTCTCGGGGTAGAGCCCGGCATAGCGCAGCGCAATGTTGCCGCCCAGCGAGTGGGCAATGAGGGTGACCGGCGCCAGCTTCTGCTGATGGATCAACTGGGCCAGGTCGTAAATGTAGCCTGCCATCATGTAGGTGCCGTCCTGCGACCACTCGCTATCGCCATGGCCGCGCAGATCGGGTGCAATGATGTGCCAATCCCTGCGCAGCTCGGCCGCCACCCAATCCCAATTGCGACAGTGGTCGCGGCCGCCATGCACCAGAACGAGAGGCGGTGCACCGGCGTTGCCCCAGTCGACGTAGTGGAGGCGCAGCCGCTGCGAAAAGTAGATGCGCGACGTTGGACCGGGGTTTGCCTGGGACATGGGGTTGGGTGCTCGGAATGATCGATCGCGGGAGGGTAACGCCTGAGCCGACATCGCGGAAGGCGGATCGGATGCATGCACTGCACGCGCAGCGGACCACTGATCTTTTGAGATTGAGGAACGGCGCGCGGCGTCTATCGTTCATGAAGATGGAGGTGCGACATGAGCCAAAGAAGGATGCATACAGGTGGCTGCCACTGCGGGCGGGTGCGCTTTGAAGCGACCACCGACCCGACCCAGGCCATCGCCTGCAACTGCTCGATCTGCGCCAAGCACGGTCTGTGGCTCACCTTCGTCAAGCCGCCGGAATTCAAGCTTCTCAGCGGTCTGGACGCACTCGGCGACTATCAGTTCAACAAGCATGTCATTCATCATGTGTTCTGCCGCACCTGCGGGGTGGAGCCATTCGCCCGTGGCAAGACCAAGGACGGCACCGACATGTTCGCCATCAACGTGCGCTGCCTTGATGATGTGGACATAGCCAAGCTCAGTCCCAAGCCAGTCCACGGACGGCATTTGTAGGCAGCCTTGCACAGCCTCACGTGCGGACGCACTTGGGGGCTGTGCGGCCCCGCGCAGCCCGAGCCCGCATGCGCGTGTGCCGTCGGCTGCCGGCCCCGTCCTGCCCGGGTCCGGTTCTCCTCTCACCGGCGACGAGCCCGCGCGGCCGATGGTCTTTCATTGCTTACGATGCACAAAGATGCTCCGCCTGCGCGGCATGACAAAATTCCAACGCATTTACACTTTTATCATACGTTTTGTAGTTTTAATGCACCGAGAGAGCGAGCTGACACATGTCGCAATTTATCGCGCAATTGCGTAGCGAGGCCGCGCGTCTGGTGGAGGCAACGGACCGATCGCCGATGGGCACCCTCTACGACGGCACTGCGACAAGGGACCTGTACGTCGCGTTTCTGCAGGAGACCTGGCACTACGTGCGCTTCACGAGCGGCACCTTGCTGTTTGCCGGCGAGCGGCTGAACAAGCTCGGACAGCACGGCTGGCTGGCCGACGTGCTGATCGAGAAGGCCGGGGAGGAGAAGGGCCACGATTTGTGGGCCCTGGCGGATCTGGAGGCGTTGGGGCTGGTCGCAAAGCAGGTGCAAGCCACCAGCGCCAGCCCCGCGGTCGCCGCCTACAACGCCTGGACCAGGTTCGCTGCCTCGAGCCCCTTCCCCATTGCCTATCTCGGCGTCGCCTACACGCTGGAAAACCTCGCCGTGCAGCGCGCGGGCAAGGCGGCCGATGCGCTGCGGCAAGCCGCCCGCATTCCCAATATCGCCCATGCGGTCACCTACTTGGTGGGCCACGGCGAAGCCGACGTGGGACATGTGGCTGAGTTGGAGGAGGTGCTGGAGCGGGTGAAGAGCCCGGCCGAGCATGATGCGGTCCTGACGTCGGCCGCCGCCACGCGGCTGATGTATGCGGGCATGGTGGCCAACCTCGACGAGGTTGCGCGGCAGAGCCGCCACGCCGCCTGAGCGGATCGACTGCAGCGGGCGCGAGCCGGGTCCGCACCCGCGTGAAAGAAGGTCGTCACCTCGCATCAACTGAAGCGGCACCATGCGTACGGTCAGCGTCAGAATGGCAGCAACCATCGCCGAGCTGAACTGGGCGGCACGCATCCGCTGCGCGGTGTTTGCCGATGAATTTGCCTATCTCGACCCGCAGC
This sequence comes from Hyphomonadaceae bacterium, assembly GCA_019747815.1. Taxonomy (GTDB): domain Bacteria; phylum Pseudomonadota; class Alphaproteobacteria; order Rhizobiales; family Hyphomicrobiaceae; genus AWTP1-13. The sequence continues at coordinate 23,929 of JAIEQJ010000088.1, read as the reverse complement.
ATTTCCCCGCCGGGCGCGAAGTGGACGGTTTCGATCTCCTGCCGACCACCGTCAACTTCCTGGGCCTCGTCGATGGCGAACCGGTGGCCACCGTGCGCCTGCTGTTTCCCAATGCGGACGTGGCAGCCAGATGCAACATCCTCCGCGGCCTCAACATCGAGCGCTATCTGGAGCTCAGGCACATCCTGCCCGACATGACCCTGGCCGAGATCCCGCGCTCATCCATGCTCAAGCCCTACCGGCGCACGGGCATCATGCGCCATCTCTATTTCGCCGCCTATGAGGAATGCCTCCGGCGCGGCTGCACGCATTGGGTGGCCGTGGCGAACACCGAGACCGACTGCCAAGCCGATGCTGCAACGGTTCTGCGCCTGCTCGAGCGGAGGGGCTGGTGGTTGTCCGATTTCGACGCCAGGCACCGCAAGCCGACCACGGCGCCGGCGGCATCACGCTATCCCCTCTACAGCGAGGCACAGCGCGAAGAGGTGAGGCTCGGCCATGGCGTGGACGTACCGCTCCCGCGCACGCTCGAGCTGTTCGCCAGCAAGATGGGCATGCGCTATTTCGGGGCGCCGTTCTTCGATGGCGATTTCCGCATGTTCGCCATGCCGCTGATCATGAGCATGCGGGACTTTGCCGCCGCCCCCTACGGCTCGCTGCCCGCGGCCGCGTGATCCTTGCGAAAGACTTGGCGAAAGGACTTGGCGAAAGGACTTGCCGGCGACGTCCAGGACTGCCAGCGGACGCCGCCGGTGCGCAGACAGCACGCACATGTCGTGCTGCCGCGCCAGCCTGCCGTACAAGCCTGCCGTACAAGCCTGCCGTTACACCATCTTGCCCAGAATGCCCGTCATTTCCTTGCTGGAGAAGGCGCGCAGCGTCTGCGTCTTGACATTGCCGAGCTTGGCAATGGAGAGCGAGAAGGCGGTCATCGCCTCGTCGCTTGGGGCTTCGAACAGGGCCACGACATCACAGGGACCAAGCGTCCAGTAGCTCTCCTTCATGGTGAGGCCGGCCTTCTTTGCCATCTCCTTGACGGCCTCCGTGCGCTTGACCGTGTCCTTGATCCCCTTGATGCCCTGCTCCGTATAGTTGGCCAGCAGAATATAGGTTCCCATGACGGTTTCCTCTGTGGTGCACCGCCCCGTCTTCCCCACCCGAGCCTAGTCCCGATCCGACGCGAAGGGAATTGGCGGCTCCGCGGCCGGCGGCTCAGCGTCTGCCGCATCCCACGGGCGTGGCGAGGCGCTCCGCGCCGTTGCGGGCACCACCGGTTGCCGGGCGATGCGGTCCCAAAGACCAAGCCGGTCGAGCTGAGCTTCGACGGCAAGCTCGCTGCGGTTGTGAGCCCGGGCAAGGTGCGCAATGGTCCGGCCCGCCCGGAAGGCCGCGGCCAGCTCGCCGACCTCGCCCTCAGACCAGCGTGCGCCGGAACGAGCCGGGAAGCCCCGCGCTTGGCGTGTGCGCGTCTTACGGGCGGCGGCAAGGGCGTCGAGCAGCCCGTCCCAGGCCATCATCGGCAGTGTCAGGGAGGTGCCGTGCGGCGCATGCAAAGTGGCATGGAGACCGCCCTCGGCCACCTCGAACGCATATCGCCCGTCACCTTGACGCCATGCCACCCGCTCCCACACCAGCGGCTCGTGCCCCTGTCCTTGCCTCAACTCCTGCCGGTACCCCTGCGACATCAGACGCCTCCGGACTGACGGCATGCAGAACACTACGGCGCCGGAAGGAACATGTCAAGAACATATGGCGAACTTTGTTAACGTTACACCGTAGAAACCGCAAAAATCATGCGAGTTTCCAATCGAGCGAGATGTCGGCGTTCAAAACCTTGGAGATGGGGCAGCCAGCCTTGGCCCCCTCGGCGACCTTCTGGAACTGGTCACGCGAGATGTTGGGGACCGCCGCTTCCAGCTTCAGGGCCGACTTCGAAATCTTGAAGCCTGGACCGTCGGATTCGAGCGTCACCACCGCCGAGGTGGCAATTCTGTCCGGGGGGAAGCCCGCCGCCGTGAGCGCAAATGCGAGAGCCATCGAGAAGCAGCCCGCATGCGAAGCGGCCAGCAATTCCTCGGGGTTGGTGCCCTTGGTGTCGCCGAAGCGCGTGTTGAAGCCATAGGGCGTACCGGCGAGCACACCGCTCTGCGTTGTGAGCGTGCCCTTGCCTTCCCTGCCGGTGCCTTGCCATTGCGCACTGGCGGTTCTGTTGATGGAAACCATGATGTCAATCCTCTCTGGCTGCGGATGGCCGATGGCGGCCCCTGCCCGCGAAGTGAGACGTGCGGCGCCGAATGCCGGCACCCTATCGCCTTTGCGAGGCCTGGCGGATCAAAATGCGGTCATCGGGTGCCGCATTGCGGCTAGTGTGATGATCGAGAAATTCGCCCCTCCCCGCAGCACGCCTACTGAGCGAATTTCTCGATCTGAACCACACTAGAACCATGAGCTTGCTAGTGTCCTTTCGATCGCGAAGTTCGTTCAGCCCCTGCTGCAAGATCCGGCGAACTTCGCGATCGGGACACTAGCGCTTCGCCTCAGAGGGGCTCGCGTCCGAGGACCAGCCGCCCCCGTCGAAGGGGCTGTCCTTCGGTTGCGGCCCGAGCGCGGGCGAGCTGGAGGAGCGCGCGCCCTTGTCGTTCTTGCCGCTCGGGGGCTTGCGCGGGACGATGCGCGGATCGGAGGGCGTGATCTGCATCAGCTCGCGCGTGATGCCGGGCGTGATGGCCGAGAACGGATTGACCACGAGCTCGGGATTCTCCAGGCCGCCCTTCAAGGCGTACGTCATGGCGAAAACGCCTTCCCGCTTCGGACCCGTCACGATGTCGCCGACCAGCGGCACGTCGGAGAACAGCTTGTTGAGCGTCGAAAGCGGCGTGAACGTTCCACCCACCTGCAGCATGCGCGTTCTGAAATCGAGCTTGCCGAACATGGTGGCGCTGACCAGCGGCCCATCGATGGATGCATTGTGCAGCACGAACTGCCCGTGGCCCACGGAGAACGGTGCCCTGAGCGCATTGAACTCGAACCGCTCGCGCACGACGTTGCGGCGTGCTGCCCCATCATTCCCGGGAAGGGTCTGCACGCTGATCGCGTCGCCCAGAACATGGAACCGGGTCGCCGTCAACGTGCCGGTGCGCTCCGCCACGCCTTGCCCGTCGAGATTGACATCGAGGTTCATGTCGCCGCCGACGGCATGCGGATAGAAGCCGATCAGCTTGAAGACCTGGCCGGCGTCCGCCGATTTCGCATTCAGCAGACGCGGCCGCCCCGGCTCGGGACGCAGGCTGGCCTCGAACGGCTTGTGGCCGGAGAGCATGCCGCGGGCATCGAGCTGGGTCATCTTGCCGGCCCGCTTCTGCATTGACACTCTCACCCCGCGCAGGGACGTGTCGTAGAAGCCGACGACCGTGTCGATCTCGGCGCGCAGATCCAGGCCCGGCCGCGCCTTGTTTCGATCGGGCACGAGACTGATGTCGAAGAACGACTGGAACAGCTCCTTGCCATCATAGGTGGGACCCTTGGCGGTCACGTCCCAGACGTTGTCGGAACGCAGCTTTCCATGTGCCTCGAGGCTGGTGACGAAGTTGATCGAGAACTGCGGAAACCTGAATTCCTTGATGTGATGGTCGGCGGCCGCCCCCATCCAGCCCGCGATCGCCACCCCGTCGCCCACCAGCTTCACGTGGCGCAGCTCGATCGGATAGGCGCTCCCCTTGGCCAGATCGAACTCGAACAGAGTGGGCCGGCCCTTGGGCTTGTGCCAGGCGAGGCTTTCCAGGACGAGTTCGGCATTCACCAGATCGGCGCGAACATGCACGTCCCGCTCGCCGTGCGCATCGTGGGCAACGGCGACCTCCACGCCGACCTCGCCCTGCACGATGTCGTTGATGTCAAGGCCGAGCTGCGTTCGCTCGTTGTTGTCGAGCGTCGTGGTCATGCGCAGCGGCGGCTGCTTGTCCGCCGGCACACCAAAGACGTGCTGCCAGCTCGCCCGGGCGGGCACGCCCTTCAAGAGAAACTCGGCCTTGCCGTCGGCTGCTGTCGCGCTCAGGTCGATCGTCAGGTTGATGCCGTGCGCATCGAGCGAGCCGAGCGCGTTGCGTACCTTGCCGTCGCTGACCCGCACTTTGCCCTCGGCGACAGCGTCGCGAATCTGCAGCTGGGGGGTCAGCGGCAGCTTCACGCTGAGATTGACATCGAGCTTGCCGTCGACACCCGCGGTTGCAAGGCCCGCGCTCTTCAAGGCATGCAGCGTGCTCTGGTCGAGCATCTCGAAGGCCATTGTCAGGGGACCCTGACCCTTCAGGGCAAGGTGCCCCGTGCGCGGCAGCGGCTCGTCCAGATTGACCGCGAGGCTACCCTTGAGCGAGAGCTTGCGGCCGTCGGCCGCTGTCATGCTGGCGTCCGGGGCCGAGAATTCGACCGCCCGTCCTTCCACCCGCAACAGCCCGCGCGGGATCTCCAGCGCCGGCCAGCCGTCGACCACAGCCAGCTCGATGTTGGCCCCCTCCAGCGCGAGCGACACGCGGTCGCCCGCACCGAGCGGCGTCCAGCCCGCTTCGGTGCCGTGGACGACCCTGAAATGACCGGCGAGCAGGTTGCCGCGCAGCAGCCGCCGCGACACCCAGGCGCGCGTGGCGGGCGCCGCCCAGCTCGGCCACAATCTCTTGAAGGTAGCTGCCGGCATCGGCCCGATCTTGGCATCGAGTTGTCCCTTCACGGCACCCGCCACATCCGAGACATCACCCTGCGCGCTGAGCTCTGCCCCGCCGGCCTTGACGAGGAACTGGCTGAGCACGATGCGTCCGCGCTCCGGGGCCAGGGAGCCGCGCAGGGCGAGCTGGTCGATGGGCAGCTTCTGCAGATCCGGAGGTTCGCCGGCAAGCCAACCCTGCGTGGACTTCACGTCGAAGCGCCAGCCGCTGCCTTCCGCTCCCAGTGCCGCGTGGGCGATGCTGCCGGTGAATTCCAGGCGGCTCTCGCCCCAGGTGAGCACCGATGGTGCGATCTGGAATTGGCGGCTCGCGCCGGAATAGGACAGCTCCACATGCGCCCCGTCTATGCGCATGGGCGTTGCCGCCAGCCAGGGCACGGCGACCTTGCCCGGCGCGGAATCGACGACAATCTTGCCGGCCAGGATCTCCCCGTTGCTCGCCACCTCAAGCTGCGCATCGGCCCACAACTGGACATCCAGGCCCTCCAGGCCCACGAGCTGCGGAAAGCTGCGCGCCAGGCCGCGCGGCACGAGCCCCTGGACGGACACCGCCAGGTTCATGGCCTTCGCATTCACGTGCTCGAAGGTGCGGAAGTTGAGCTCCCATGGCCCCGTGAGCGAATCGATCTTGGCCCGTCCGGCCAACGAGCTGCGGCTGCGCCGGTGATCGAGGTCCAGGTCGAACTCGGGCACGCGCCAGATGCTCTTGCGGGTGCCGTTGTCGATGATGACGGTGGCCGCCCTGAGGCCGATTTCACGCAGGTACGCGCCGGCGTTCTCCCGGCGGCGCGCACGGGCGGAAGCCTCCGAGAGCGCCTTCACGAGATCGATGCGGCCGAGCGTCCAATCAGCATGCGGAGGCGCAGCGGCGGCTGACTGGCCTGCGTCCACCATCCCCCGCAATACGGGCGAAGTGCCCGCGGGCGGCACCGGCGCTGCCGGCGCATGCGAGAACTTGAGCGAAAGCGCGCCCTCGTCGGAATAGAACAGCGTGAGGCGCGCAGACACGAGATCGAGGCTCTCGACCGCGATCCGGCCACGCAGCAAGGCCTTGCGGCTGAGCGAAATGGCCACCGACGGGGCCATGACAAGCGGCTCGCCGCTTGTATCGGTGACACGCACGTTGCCCAGCTCGAATTGCAGCAGGCCGCTGTTGTTCAAGCGCAGCGCAACGGTTTCGACGTGCACGCCCGTGCCGGGGAACTCCTCCGCCATGCCGTGCTCGAACGTGTGGGCGAGGAAATTGAGCGCGATCGGGCCGTGCATCAAGCGCACGTAAAGCAGACCGATCACCACGACCATGGCGAAGACCATCGACGCGGCGATCTTGGCGACCAGAGGAAAGGCTCGTTTGCGAGACCGCGCACGCCGTTTGCCGCGCGTCCCGGCAGTGGACGTGCGACGGGCGGAAGTGCCGGCCGTTCTGCTGCCCCCCCCAGTCCTGGTCAAAGGCGCTCCCTCGATCCGTCGATGGCCGCACACGGACATCCCGCGTGCCGACCGGCGACCCTCTCCTGCTGCTCGCTTTGCTGTCCGGACGCTGCCACAGCAACCGTCGAAGCAACCGTCGACGCAACCCAGCGCAACGCCGGCCTCCGGGGCTCAAGACTCGGCATCTTTAAGGAACTGCGCACACAAGTCCACGAGGCACAAGTGAGCGCAAAAAGCGACCAAAGGAAGGCACCCAGCCGCCTGCCAACAGGGTCTATGGCGGCCCGCGCGATCCATGCTAAGAGGGACCATCGCATCGGCGCATCGGCGCCCGATCGAGGGAGCACGGACGGACGCCTCGGCGTTGCGCAGCCGTGCGAGAGCAAGCAGTTCGGAGGCGCGGTTCGATGTTCACCAGGAAGCCTGAAGGCGGCGCCCCGGCAGACCCCGGCATGCCGGGGCCGCGCAACGGACCGCCGCGCCTCCCGGGCGCGAGACCGACACAGCCCAGGCGCGCAACCGGCGCAGCCTCGGTCATCGGCGCCGACCTGACGATCACCGGCAATCTGGACTCGAGCGGGGAAATCCAGGTCGACGGCGAGGTGCAGGGCGATATCCAAGCCAACCGCATCGTGGTGGGCGAGCAGGCGATGATCACCGGTGCGCTGATTGCCGACGAGATCATCATCCGCGGCAACGTGCAAGGCTCCATCCGCGGCAACAGCGTGACGTTCCAGGCTGCGAGCCGGATCGAAGGTGACGTGTTCCACAAGTCGCTGGTGATCGAGCAAGGCGCCTATTTCGAAGGCAAGTCGCGCCGATCGGACGACCCGATGTCGGTGCAGCGCAACCCCAACAGCATGGTGCCGCCCGCCTGAGTGCCGCCCGTGGCCGCCTCAGAGCCGCAGCCGGTCCCTGGCGATCTCGTAGAGCATCAATCCCGTCGCTACGGCGAGGTTGAGAGAATCGAGCCGGCCGGCCATCGGAATCTTGACGCGGCGTGTGCAGGCGGCGCTCAGCTCGGCCGACAGGCCCGGCCCTTCGCTACCCATGACGAGAAGCGCCGGCAAGCGATAGCCGCCGGCGCGAAAATCCTCGGTTGCACCGAGATGGGTGCCGATCGTATCTCCCGGCCAGCGCGGCAGCCAGCTTAGAGCCTCCTCTTCCGTCATCCGTGCCAGCGGCACATGGAAGATGGAGCCCATGGTGGCGCGCACGGCATCGCGGTGGTAGGGGTCGACGCTGTTGCCAATCAGCGCCACGCCGCTGCCGCCCACAGCATCAACGGTGCGGATGATGGTGCCGAGGTTGCCGGGATCGCGCACGCCTTCCAGCGCCACCCACAGATCCTGCCTGCCCACGTGACCGGACGCGGGTGCGGAGAGCCAGCGCTGCTCGAAGACGGCCAGCATGGTCTGAGGGTTGTCCTTGGCCGCCAGCTTGCCGAGCACCGCCTCGGACACCTCCAGACACTCCGCACCCGCCGCCTGGGCCCAGCGCAACAGGTCGCGGTGGACGCCGCCGGCGGCGCTGCCCGTCAGGAACACGAAAATCTTGGGAGCCCACCCTGCGTCACGCGCCATGACCAGCACGGAGGCACCCTCCGCAACGAACAGGCCGGTCTCGCGCCGCACCTTGCGCATCTCCAGCGCACGGATGAGCTTCACCTTCTCGTTCTGCAGGCTGGTGATCGCGCGCGGGGCCCCGCGCGGCTCAGTGCGTGGCGTCATCGCTGGTCCAGCGGGTGAACAATGAGGTCGGCAGCAGTCGCCCCCCGGCTTGCTCGATCACGGCAAGCTCGCCGCTCTCGCACGCGCCGCGGCGCTGAGCCAGGCATTCGCGCACGAGGCCGTCGGTCGCCAGCGCCGATGCACGGATCGCGTACGTGGTGAGCACCAGGGCTGCCGGGCCGGGCGCCAGCAGCATCGCACAGTCGCGCAGGAGCGGCGCCAGATGCGTGAACACGTCCCACACCTCGCCCTCGGGGCCCCGCCCGAACTTGGGCGGATCGATGAGGATCAGGTGATAGCTCTTGCCTCGTCGCACCTCGCGCGCCGCGAACTTGCGGGCGTCATCGAGGATCCAGCGGATCGGCGCCGCGCCGAGCTTCGAGGCGGCTTGGTTCTGCTTGGCCCACGCGATCGCCTTCTTGGAGGCGTCGACGTGGGTCACCTCCGCCCCGGCGCCGGCCGCCAGGAGCGAGGCCGCGCCCGTGTAGGCGAAAAGATTGAGCACGCGGGCGGGCTTGTCGCGTACGCCGCGCAACCACTCCAGCATCCATTGCCAGTGCGGCAGCTGCTCAGGGAAGAGGCCCAAATGGCGGAAGGCGGTCAGCCGACACAGCGCCGTGACGCCGAGCACGCGGACGGGCCACATGTCCGGCAGCGGATTGTTCTGGCGCCAGCGCCCGCCCTCGCCGTCCTCTTCGGCGGCCGTGCTCTTGAAGGTGGCGTCTGCCCGCAGCCATTGACCGGGCTCCAGCACCGGCCGCCAGAGCGCTTGCGGCTCGGGCCGCTCCACCGTGAAGCGGCCGAAGCGCTCGAGCTTGCGGCCGTCGCCACAGTCGAGCAGCGCATAGTCGGCAAAGCCGGCCGTCGCGACGACGCGCAGGCAGAGGCCCGACGCAGTCGCCCGTCCGGCACCCTCAACTGAACTTGCGCGTTCCGGATTGCTCGCCATCGTCAGGCCTTGCAGGATTCGCAGTTTCGCAGGGTCCGACACCCGGCCCGCCACGTCAAATAGCAGAGCCACGGTGTTGGGATCGTGGACAACGCCAGGCGGATTGCATGAACGCGAAAGGCGTGGGTACATATCGCGCACACTGCCGGGCCGGCGTGCATCCCGAGGTTCCTACGGGCGATGCCGCGATCGCGCAACCCCGGGCCCGCGCGAAGGAGGGCGAACCCATGCACCGGCGACGGTTCGGCAGAACGGGGCTTGAGGTGCCTGCGCTCACCTTCGGCGGCGGCTGGGTCGGCGGACTGCTGATCCGCGGCTCGGAGCCGGAGCGCACGGCCACACTTGACCGGGCGCTGGACGCCGGCATCGATTGGATCGATACGGCCGCCCTCTACGGCAACGGCGTCTCGGAAACCGTGATCGGCAGCTGGCTGCCCGGCGTGGCCAAGGCAAGGCGGCCGCGCATCTCGACCAAATTCAACATCGACACGTCGGCTGGCGACTTTGCAGGGCAGATCGAGCGCTCCGTCGCGGCCAGCCTGCGGCGGCTTGGCCTCCAGTCGGTCCCTCTGCTCTTTCTGCACAGCCGCGTGGTTGCAGAGGCCGCGAGAGGGCGGGACAGGCGCAGCTTGACCGCGCGCGAGGTGCTGGGACCAGGCGGCATCGCCGACATCATGGACAAGCTGCGCGCGCAAGGTCTGTGCGACTGGATCGGCCTGACCGGATTGGGCGACCCCGCAGCTTTGCACCAGGTGATCGACAGCGGACGGTTCGATGCGGCGCAGGTCTACTACAATTTCATCAATCCGACGGCGATGGCGAGCGCCGGTCCGGGCTGGACCTCAACCGATTTCGACGGCCTGCTCCCTCGCTGCGCGGCCCAGGACATGGGCGTGATGGGCATCCGCATCTTTGCGGCCGGCCACCTCGCCTCGAGCCAGCGCCACGGCCGCGAGCTTGCCATCACCGCCAATGCCGAGGACGCGGCGGAAGAGGCGCGCGCCAGAGCGGCGTGGGACACGCTCGGGCCGCAGTATGGAACAGGAGCCCAGGCCGCGCTGCGGTTCGGCCTCGCCTGCCCGCTCCTTTCGACCATCGTCGTCGGGATCGGGGAGACCTGGCACCTCGATGCAGCGCTCGGCGCTGTCGGGATGGGGCCGCTGCCCGCGCCGGCGATCCGGGCGCTCGAAGATCTGTGGCGTCGGCATCCCGCCTTCCGCTCGACGCCCGCGCAGCGGCACGCCTGAGGCGTTGCTCCGCAGCCGCTGCAGGGCGGTCGGCACCGGCCGGTGCTGCACGCTATCGCCCGAGCTCATAGGGCCCGCCGCGCTCGATGGCGCGCTTGTAGGTGGGACGGGCGCGCAGGCGCTCATCGAGGCGCACCAGATTGGGATAGTCCTGCAAGGGACCGCGCGCGCCGCCCGCATCGAGCACAAACGAGAGCTGGATGTCGGCGGCCGAGAAGGTATTGGCAACGAAATAGTCGCGATCGCCGAGGGCCGCGCTCATGTAGTCGAAGTGGTTCTTGATCTCGCTCTCGATGCGCGGAGCAAGGGGGGCGCCCGCCTCCTTCAATCGGCTCACATACAGTTTGAGCAGCAAGGGCAGCATGGCCGAGCCTTCGGCGAAATGCAGCCAATGCAGATACGCAACATAGTCGGCCGATTTGTAGTCGGCCGCCGGCGCCAGCCGCCCGTTGCCGTACCGGCCGACGAGATATTCCACGATCGTGCCCGACTCCGCGACCACGAGGCCGGCATCGCGGATGACGGGCGACTTGCCAAGCGGATGCACGGCCTTGATGGCCGGAGGAGCCAGGCGTGTGACGGGATCGCGCTGGTAGTGCACGATCTCGTAGTCCATCCCGAGCTCCTCGAGCAGCCACAGGATGCGCTGCGAGCGGGAATTGTTGAGATGGTGGACTTCGATCATGGCTGGCCTCCCGTGTGCAGGTCACATGTCGCCAGCATTTGATCATGAGGACACGCATCATTCCAGGCGCATGCCCCACGACACGGCCTAACCCCGCCTGGGTGTTTGGGATTTGCCGCCCCGCCGGTTGGTGAAACGCGCATTGCCGAGGCCGGTGCCGATGGTGAGGACGCCCCAGTGTGTGCGATCCTTGACAAAGGGCAGCTCGCTCAGGCCCTGCACCACGGCGTCGTTGTGCATGACCACTAGCGTCTCGTGATCGCCAATGCGCGGCACTGCCTCGGCGATGGAACGGGGAAGATTGAACCGGCTGCTCTCCCAGTTGCCCGGCAGATTCTGCGCCCCGCGTGCGATCGAGCCGTCCTCGTGAATGACGCCGGGGCAGCCGATGCCGATCACCGGCGCCAGGGGGACCTTGGCTTTGCGTCCCCACGCCAGCATCCCGTCGATTATACCTGCCAGGCGCCGCACGGCGTCGTCGCGCGTCACCTCCTCGTCGGCATGCCGCCACAGCTCGGACTGCACGACGCGGGCCTTGGAGAGGTCAGTCGCCTTCTTCAGATTGAGCTCCACAACACCGGTGCGGATGTTGGTGCCGCCCACGTCGACGGCCAGGATGCCCTCATAGCCCTTGAGCATCCATGCCGGCAGGAGGTGGGCGGTGCCGAGCAGACCCGCCTCATCCGGGTCGCCGCGGATCAACTCCAGATCGACATCGATATTGTCCGCCTTCAGAATGAGACCCGCCCGGCCGACGGCAAGCTCGCCGATGCGGCTGCCGCTGAACCCGCCGCCGACGACCAGGCATTCGGTGTCGCGCCATGCCTTGAGGCGCAGAAAGCGCCGGATGACCAAGGCAAGCTGCTGGGCGAAGTCCTCGATCGCGCTTTGCACGAGCCCGGCCGCCTCTGGCTCGCCCTCAGCCAGCAGGACTGCAAGCTTCTTCTTGCTCACCTCCGCGCTGGGACGGTCGCCCAAAGGGTCCTGATCCAGCTCCTGCAGCGGCTTGCGCCACTTGTCGAGAATCTCCCAGAACGCGGCCCTGCTGGCCTTGTCGCCCAGGAAGCCTTCCTCGTCCTCGATTTCCAGGTTGTAGCTGTCGACCTTGACGCTGGGCAGCACGGCAGCGCCGTGGGTTGGGAGCTGCGTGCGCTCGTCCTTTGGATGGGCCATCCACACTCCGGTCGCAAATCGGGACTGTCCGTGGCGATGCCGACCTTTGGGGCGACACCAAACTCAATTCGCAGCACCGCCAAAGGTTCCAGGCGCCTCGCCCAGGGTGCTGTCGGGCACTTGGCAGGCAGGCTCGGCGCCCAAATCCGATCCCGAGACGACGGCCTCCCCTTCGGCATTCTGCAGACAACCGAACGCCGCCGGCCGGCGTGGCTGCGGCCAGGGCCAGGGCGAGGGCGAGCGGATGGGCATAACCCATGCTTGAGTTCTTGAATCCGGGGCGCAGAGATGCGACCTCATGGGACGATGTTCAGTATTCGGGCCCTGTCGAAGCAGCTTGCGGACGGCGAGGGCGGGCGCGCGCTCCTGACGCTCGCTCGCAGCATCCGTGCGCCCGATGTCATGGCCGCCGGCGCCCTGGTCCTCGTCTATGTCGCACTCGAATGGATGAGCTTCATTCACGAGCACAAGGGCGTGCCGGTGACCCCCTGGAACCCCGGTCTCGGCGTCGCGTTCGGCATGATCGTCCTCAAGGGCACCGCTTATGGCCTCGTGCTGTTCATTGGCGTGCTGGTCGCCGAAATCTTCGTGCTGCACACCGGCCTTGCCTGGCCGGTGATCCTGGCGATCGCCGCCGTTGTGGCCGCGAGCTACACGGGTGCTGCGGTGCTCGCACGCGATTATCTGCGCCTCGACGTCGGCCTGCGGCACGTGCGCGACGTGCTGGTGCTCCTGGCTGCTGGTGTGGTGGGCGCCGCCGTCGTTGCCGTCTTGCTCGCGCTGCTTCTGCTCATCACCAACGAGCTCGACATCAGCGATCTGCCCAAGTCTGCGCTGCCGTTGTTCGTGGGCGACGTCATCGGCATCGCGGTGGTGACGCCGCTGCTGCTGCGCCTGGCGGGACGATGGCGGGAGCTGTCGCACACGGTGTCCAAGCCGCTCATCCTCGAAATCGTCCTGTTCATCGCAGCCACCGGATTTGCCCTGTGGATGATCGTCGGCAGCGATCGCTCCAACGACTACAAATATGTCTCCCTGCTGTTCCTTCCCGTCGTCGCCGTTGCCGTCCGACACGGCATGGATGGCTCCTGCCTGGCGCTCGCTGCCACGCAGCTCGGGCTCGTGGCCCTGCTCAAGACCTATGGCTACGACGCGGCGGCGTTCACTGAGTTCCAGATCGTCATGTTCGTCCTGACCATGACGGGGCTGCTGGTCGGCGTGGTCGTCAGCGAGCGGCGCGAGGCCGATCTGGCCGCACGCCTGGCCGAAGCGCGCCTGAAGGAGAGTCGGCAGGAGGCGGCCCGCGCGGCGCGGCTGAACATGGTGAGCGGCATGGCCTCTGCGCTTGCCCACGAGATCAACCAGCCGATGACCGCGGCACGCGCACTGGCACGCTCGGCACAGCAGATACTGCGCTCGCCCAGCGCCGATATCGAGCGCGTCAGCACCAATCTCTCCGCTCTCGTTGTGCAGATCGACCATGCCGGCGGCGTGGTGCGCCGCATGCGTGAATTCCTGCGTCGCGGCCAGCCGCATTTCAGCACGCTCAATGTGCACACCATCCTCGACGATGCGCTCGTTCTGGCCCGGCCCGAGGCCGCCACCCATCACACCCGCATCGACCTTGAGATTGCCGAGCCCTTGCCCTCCATCTTCGGCGACCGCATCCAGCTGCAGCAGGTGGTTCTCAATCTCGTTCGCAATGCCATGGATGCCATCGCCGAGACCCGCCGGTCCGACGGCCACATCCACGTTCGCGCGCATCTGGCGGATCAGGGGACGGCGGTGGAGATCAGCGTCATCGACAACGGCGCCGGCGTGCCGGCCGAGGACACCCTGTTCGCGCCGCTGTCGTCCTCGAAAACGGACGGCATCGGCCTCGGCCTGTCCATCTGCGCCAATATTGTGCATGCGCACGGCGGCCGCATCTGGCTACAGTCCAGCCAAAATGGAACGACCGAATTCCGCTTCTCACTGCCGTTGCAGGCCGGGACTTGAGCATGAGCACGCCGACGATTTTCATCATCGACGACCAGCAGGCCGTACGCCATGCCCTGGCAGAGATGCTGCAGGTCTTCGGCTACAGCGTCGAGACCTTCGAATCGGCCGATGCCTTCGTGCAGACGCTGTCGCAGGCGAGGACCGGCTGCGTCGTGGCCGACGTGCGCATGCCGGGTATGGACGGCATCGAGCTCGTGCGCGAGCTTGCCCGCCGCAACGTGCCCCTTCCCGTGGTGCTCATCTCGGGCCATGCCGACGTGCCCATGGCGGTGGCGGCCATCAAGGCGGGCGCAGAGGATTTCATCGAGAAGCCGGTGGACGACGCGCAGCTTCTGGCGGCCATCAATCGGAGCCTGGCGCGCGCCTTCAACGAGCTGGCGCGCGAGCAGTCGCTGGGCGACATGCGCCAGCAGATGGACCGGCTGACGCCGCGCGAGATCGAGGTGATGGACCTGGTGGTGCAGGGCTTCACGAGCGCGGCGATCGCGGCACGGCTCGGCATCAGCATCCGCACCGTCGAGAGCTACCGCGTCCAGATCATGGACAAGATGCAGGCGCCGAGCGTTGCCGTGCTCGTCCGCCAGGCGATCCGGCTCGGCCGCATAGCTCCGTAGATCTACGCCCCGATCGGTTCGAATAACCCGCCTCGCAAGGCTTCACTATCTCTTGATCGTCGCCGGCGCGCGCAATCGCGCCAGCCGGCCAACAGATCGAACCAAGGGGTGTGAAACGATGTCGGCCGACACGGCAAAGAAGCACGATCCCACATCGCTTGGATGGATGCTGCCGCTGCTGGTAGCCGGCGGAGCGTTCATCGTGCTGGCCAAGCTTCTGGCCGGACCTCTAGCCCTGCCGCTCATCAGCTTGCTGCTGGTCACCAGCGGCTTCCTCGTTGCCACCGCGCTCCTGCTGACAGGCTCGCGCATCGGCAAGAGCCACACGACGGCGTGGGTCATTGCCGGGGCACTGGTGTTTCTCGGTTTTGCCGCCGCGCTTGTGAGCGACGGCCATGATGCACTGGCGCGGCTCGAGCGGCTGCACGGCATCGCCTCAGCCGTCCACTAAGGCCACACCCGCAGTCGCCACCCTTTGCAACGCTGATAACGCCTGCCCGGAGCATCGATGGAACAGTTTTACCCGGAGCTGATCGCCCTCGTACAGGTCATCGTCATCGATGTCGTACTGGCCGGTGACAATGCGATCGTCGTCGGCCTCGCCGCCTCCAGGGTCGCGCCGGCGCTGCGGGCAAGAGTGATCTTCTGGGGCATTGCCGGCGCCGTCGTGCTGCGCATCGCCTTCGCCGGCATCACCATGCAGCTTCTGGCCATCGTCGGGCTGACGCTTGCAGGCGGCATTCTGCTGCTGTGGGTGTGCTGGAAGATGTACCGCGAGATCAGCCACGCCCCGAAAGCCTCGCCGGTGGGCGCGGCGGCCGTCGCCAGCAGCGAGGAGCAGGCGGCCAGCGCGATGGGGTTCTGGAGCGCGCTCACGCAGATCATCATTGCCGACGTGTCCATGTCGCTCGACAACGTGCTGGCGGTTGCCGGCGCCGCCAAGGGCCACACCTGGGTGCTGGTGGTGGGATTGGCGGTCGCCGTGGTGCTGATGGCCGTGGCTGCGACCTACATCGCCAAGCTGCTGGCCCACTACCCGTGGATCACCTGGGTCGGCCTCGCCATCATCCTCTACGTGGCGGGCGACATGATCTGGCGCGGCTCGCACGAGGTGATCTGCACCTATGTGCCCGAGCAGGTGTGCCGCCAGGGGCTGGTGCCGTCGCTCGCCAGCATGCTCAACCGATGATAGGGCGGCCCCAATCGATAGGGCGGACCTAGTCGATGTCTTCCACCTTGTCGGGGCCGCCGCCCGACACGCGCTGGGCCAGCGCGGCCTCGATGAACGGGTCGATGTCGCCGTCCAGCACCTTCTGCGGGTCGGTGCTCTGCGCGCCCGTGCGCAAATCCTTCACGAGCTGGTAGGGCTGCAGCACGTAGGAGCGGATCTGGTGGCCCCAGCCGATGTCGGTCTTGGCCGCGGCCTCGGCGTTGGCCTTGTCCTCCCGCTTCTTGAGCTCCAGCTCATAGAGGCGGGATTTCAGCATCGCCCAGGCGATGGCGCGGTTCTTGATCTGCGAGCGCTCCTGCTGGCTGGCGACCACGATGTTGGTTGGAATATGCGTGATGCGCACTGCCGAATCGGTGGTGTTGACGTGCTGGCCGCCGGCGCCGGAGGCGCGGTAGGTGTCGATGCGGCAGTCGCTTTCCCTGACGTCGATCTCGATGTTGTCGTCGACCACCGGATAGACCCAGACGCTGGCAAAGCTCGTATGGCGCCGCGCGTTGCTGTCATAGGGCGAGATGCGCACCAGCCGGTGGACGCCTGATTCCGTCTTGAGCCAGCCGTAGCCGTTCTCGCCTTTGACGAGCAAGGTCGCCGATTTGATGCCGGCCTCCTCGCCCGCGCTCTCCTCGACCAGGGAGACCTTGTAGTCGCGCGCCTCGGCCCAGCGCATGTACATGCGGGCCAGCATCTGCGCCCAGTCCTGGCTCTCGGTGCCGCCGGCCCCGGCGTGGACTTCAACGTACGTGTCGTTGCCGTCCGCTTCGCCCGACAGCAGCGCCACCACCTCCTGGCGGCGGGCGTCCGGCGCGAGCTTGCGCAGCGCGGCCTCGCCTTCCTCGATGGTGGCTCCGTCCTTCTCCGCCTCGCCAAGCTCGATCAGCGTGATGGC
Source organism: Hyphomonadaceae bacterium (assembly GCA_019747815.1). Lineage (GTDB taxonomy): Bacteria > Pseudomonadota > Alphaproteobacteria > Rhizobiales > Hyphomicrobiaceae > AWTP1-13. The sequence goes on along the minus strand of JAIEQJ010000088.1, from coordinate 7,265 downwards.
GTCGTCGAGCTCACGCTCGAGCTTGTGGAAGGCCGTGATCGACCGCTCCAGCGCCTGGCGCTGGCGCATCACCTTCTGCGCAGCCTGCGGGTTGTTCCAGAGCTTGGGGTCTTCCGCGCGCTTGTTGAGCTCGGCCAGACGCTCCTGCGCCGTATCCCAGTCAAAGATGCCTCCGCAGCAGCGCCAGCGACTGGCGTACGGCATCGGCGAGTTTTTCGGCTTCGGCCCGCATGGGCAGCCTCCTGGAGACCTGGGTGAGCAGCAAACAAGGCAATCGGGACTGATATAGGGGCGCGGCCCGGGCGCTGTAAACGCCCAGAAGGCGCGCCAATCCGCCCCGGGTCAGTACACGCTGCGGCCCTGATTGAGGCTGCGCGGCTGATCGCCAGGGTCGGACGGGTTGATGAACCCGCCGCTCTCGTTGGTGAAGCCGATGATCGAGTAGGCGTCGTCGGGGTCCTCGTTGGGCTTGAAGGCTTCCAGCACCGCGTCGCCTTCCCCGCCTTGCGCCCTGAGCCCCGTTCGCAGGCTCACGCGCACCAGCTTGACCCCGGGTGGAATGCGGAAGGGCACGGCGCGCTTGTCGGCCAGAGCCGCCTTCATGAAGTGCGCGAAGATGGGCGCTGCGACATGGCCGCCGGTCATGCCCTTGCCCATCGGGCGGGGCGAATCGTAGCCGATGAACACGCCCACGACGAGATCGGGCGTATAGCCGACGAACCATGCGTCCTTCTCGTCGTTGGTGGTGCCAGTCTTGCCCGCCATCGGCACGTTGGGAAGGATCTGCCTGATGATGGTGCCCGTGCCGCGCTGGATCACGCCCTCCATCATGGAGGTGATCTGGTAGGCGGTATGCGGGTCGATGATCTGCTTGCGGTCGTCCTCGGGCAGCGCCGGCTCGGCCTGGCCCCTCCAGCTTTCCGCCCTGCATCCGGGGCATTCCCGATCGTCATAGCGCCAGATGGTCTGGCCCCAGCGATCCTGGATGCGGTCGATCAGCGTCGGCTTCACGTGCTTGCCGCCGTTGGCAAAGGTCGAGTAGGCCGCCGCCATCCTGACGAGCGTGGTCTCGCCGGCGCCAAGGGACATCGCCAGCACCGGCAGCAGGTCGTCGTAGACCCCGAAGCGCTTGGAATACTCGACGATCATCGGCATGCCCATGTCCTGGGCGAGCCGCACCGTCATCTGGTTGCGCGATTTCTCGATCCCCACGCGCAGGGTTGAGGGACCGTAGGACTTGGTGCCGTCGTAATTCTTCGGCGTCCACACCTCCTTGCCCACGCCCTGATCGATCTCGATGGGCGCGTCGAGCACGATGCTGGTCGGCTTGTAGCCGTTGTCGAGCGCCGTCGCGTAGACGAACGGCTTGTAGGAGGAGCCCGGCTGCCGCTTGGCCTGCAGGGCGCGGTCGAACTGGCTCTGCGAGAACGAGAAGCCGCCCACGACCGCATGCACCCGTCCGGTGTGGGGATCCATGGCAACGAGCCCGCCGCCGATCTCGGGAATCTGCATCAACGTCCACACCCCCGTCGGCTGGGCGGGGTTCTTGGGCGCCACCCACACGACGTCGCCGGCGCTCAGAACGTCGGTGACCGCTCTGGGAGCGCCGCGCCCGGCGGCCCTGGCCCATTTGACCTCGTCGAAGGGAATCTCGACCGCCTCGCGCTCCGCAACGAGACTGCCGTCGGCCCCGCGCAGCGGCCGCAGGCCTATCGTGGCCTTGGACCGGTCGGCCTGCAGCACAACGCCGATGCGCCAGGGCTGCAGATCGGTTGGTATCTCGATGCCCGACAGCGGCACGCCCCAGTCGCCGGCGATATCGATGCGCTGGACGGGACCGCGCCAGCCGCGCTCGCGGTCGAAGGCCACGAGGCCGTCGATCAGCACCTTGCGCCCGATCCTCTGCAGATTGGGATCGAGCGTGGTGCGCACCGAAAGGCCGCCGTTCACGCCATCGCCACTGCCGCCGGTCCGCTCGGTGCGGCCGTAGAGACCGTCCTCGCCGTACATTTCAACCAGCCGGCGCCGCACTTCCTCGGCGAAATAGTCGGCGGCATAGATCTGGGTGCCGAACGGGCGAATGTTGACCCTGAGCGGCTTGGCCTTGGCGGCCCTGGCCTGATCGACGGGAACATAACCCGCCTCCGCCATCTGCTCGAGGATCCAGTTGCGCCGCTCGGTGGCCTCCCTGGTCCTGCGGAAGGGGTGATAGTTGTTCGGCGCCTTGGGCAGCGCGGCGAGATAGGCCGCCTCCTCGAGCGACAGCTCCGCCAGCTCCTTGCCGAAATAGTTCAGCGCCGCGGCGGCAATGCCATACGACCCCATGCCGAGATAGATCTCGTTGAGATAGAGCTCGAGGATCTTCTCCTTCGGGAACGTGCGCTCGATCCGGATGGCGAGCAGCGCCTCCTTGAATTTGCGATCCAGGTCCTGCTTGTTGGACAGCAGGAAATTCTTGGCGACCTGCTGGGTGATGGTGGACGCACCTTCGGGCCGCCGCTTGCCCCAATTCTGGAAATTCTTGTAGACCGCGCGCGCGATGCCGGCGAAATCCAGTCCGCCATGCTCGTAGAAGCGCCGGTCCTCCGCGGCGAGGAAGGCCTGGATGACCATGCGCGGGACGACGTTGATCGGCACGAAAATGCGCCGCTCGCGCGCATACTCCGCCATCAGGGCGCCGTCGCTGGCGTGGATGCGCGTCATCACCGGGGGCTCGTACTTGGCCAGCCGCTCGTAGTCCGGCAGGTCGCGGGAGGCCTTCCAAACGTAGAAGCCCACGACCGAGGAGGCCGCCAGAAACAGGACGACGCCGGAGGCGAAGGCGAAGGTGAGCAGACTGAGCAGCCAGCTGCGCTTCTTGCGGCGCCGCTTCTTGGGCCGAGGCGGCGGCGGCAGGATCTGAACAGGTCTCATCGCAACGAAATCCCCGACATTCCGTGCTGTCTAATCCGTTGAATTGCCCGCAGCAAGCGCAACGCCAGATGATTGGCACATTAGCAGGGATTGTGGCGGCAAAAGGCCGTACTTTGGTTCATGCAGGGTTGACCCAGCCCTATCATCTTGAGCGTAGCCGTAGCTGCCCGGGCCTGATCCAGCCTAAGGCAACAAAGCCGCCCGCTTCGTGAAATACTCGCCGATGGCGGTGGTGATGGACGCCGCCACACGCTTCTGCCAGTCCGGATTGGTGAGCAGCTTGGCATCATGCTCGTTGCTCATGTATCCAAGCTCGACGAGCACCGAGGGACACTGGATCTGCTTCAAGACCTTGAAGCCCGCCGACCGGGCCGGCTCGCGCGAAAGGGCGATGCTCTTCTTGAGGTGGGCGAGAAGGCGGCCGCGGAAATCGGCCGAGAAATTTGCGGTCTCGCGCCGCACCAGGTCTCTCAGAATCGAATTGACCTCCGTCTCCTCCTCTTCGCCGCTCTCCGCGCCCGCCAGCGCATCGGCGGCATTCTCCTTCTCTGCCAAGCGTTGCGCCTGGCGATTCGACGCCCGCTCCGAGAGCATGTAGACCGCCGCCCCGCGCACGGCAGCAGCAATCTCGGCCTCGCCCACGCTGTCGGCATGGACCGATACGAACAGGCTTGCCGATTTCTGATTCGAGATGGCCAGCCGCCGGTCCAGCGACACGAAGACATCCGTCGTGCGGGTCATATGCACATCGTAGCGGCCGGTCGCCTCCAGCGCGCGGCGCAGCTGGTCGGCAACGGCCAGAACGACGTCCTTTTCCCGCACCCCGCCGTTGAGCGCACCCGGGTCGACCCCGCCATGGCCCGGATCGATGACAATGACGGGCTTGGCATCCGCCGGGCGAGCCGCTGGGCTCGCAAGGGTGTCCGCGGGGCGAACGTCCCTGGCGCGGGCCGGCGGCGCAACGGCCTTCGCCAGAAAGCTCGCCTCGTCGGTGGGCACCAGATCCATGCTCAAGCGCGCGCCTTTGCCCCGCTGCACGGTCATGGCGTGCTTCTCGATGCGCACGGCGCGGGTGATGTCGATGACGACGCGCGACTTGCCGGGAGCAAACAGGCCATACCGAAAGGCCCGGATCAGGCCCCTTGCTTCCTGTCCTGCGGACGGCGGCAGGCGGAAGGCGACGTCGGGGATGTCGATCACGATGCGGGGCGGGCTGGGGAGGGTGAACACCTCGTAGGGCACGGCGCCTGAGAATGCGATCGAGAAGCGGGTGAGCTGCTCGTTGCCCCCGATCTCGCTGTGGGTTGCGGCTACAGCCCGCTCGGTCACCTCCACGGACCAGTCAGCCGATGTCGCGTTGGGCCTCGCCTGATCCCCTGATTTGACGGAAGATTTCTTGATTTCGGACTGCGCGGATCCCCGCTCGGCGGCCGTTGTCTTGCGAACCTCTGTCGACTGGGCGAAAACCGCCGCCGAAACGGCGAGCCCGGCCAGACCAATGGCCCCTCGCGCCAAGCCCACCCATCGCCTGCGCGCTGCCATCGAACGCCTATCTCCCCTCGCCCACGGCCGTCCCGAGCGACCTTAACCGGATGTTCGTCGAATCAAAGGCTATATCAAGACGGGCCGCGAGGCCCTGCCCTCCGTCCACGAAAACTTTCTTGCTTCGGACAGGGCGAGGGCATACATAACTGTCGCAAACCGCCGCACACGTTGCAGGCGGTGCCCGCCCCAGGTGTGCAGTCTGGCCCGGAGCCGAACAGGTTCGCCGCCAAGACCGCAGCCGACTGAGATGGGCACGCCGAGCGCTCCGCGACGGTTATGTTGCCGTGAACGGAGTCGGGCTGCCTGCCCGGGCCTAAGGCGCGGGCATGGTGGAAGATCGGCTTCGAGCATTGCAGACAAATTTCCCGCCCTCACGGGCTCTGCCTCCCGCCGATCGAGGACCGGCACGGGGGACGGTGTGCGGACCACTGCTCAAGTCCGCTAGGGCTTGCCCTTCAGTCGGGCATCATTTCGGGGCCGGGCGCATTGCTACAGCGTCTCGCGCTCCGAGCATCAACGTGGATCATGACGGCAGCGTTTTCATTTCGTAGGGGAGACGGCGCGCAGCCTCAGGCTGCGCGCCGGCCTTGCGTCTTCGCCTGGCCGGCGTCGCCGGACGTGCACCGCTCACCGACAGGTTGCGGACACACTCCCCACCGTCGCGATCTCCAAGTCGCAACCGCAATTGGCGCAGCAACGAGCGGCGAGGCCTCTGACGGCCACGCCGAGGGAGGGCCGCGTGCTCCCCACGTTCGCGCCGGGGACTTTGAAACATGGACCACAAGAACAAAATGCTTATCGATGCCACCCACCCCGAGGAAACTCGGGTGGTGGTGCTTCGCAACGGCCGCGTAGAGGAGTTCGACTACGAGTCAGCCGCCCGCAAGCCGCTGCGCGGCAATATCTACCTAGCCAAGGTCACGCGGGTGGAACCGTCGCTGCAGGCGGCATTCGTCGACTACGGCGGCAATCGCCACGGCTTCCTGGCCTTCAGCGAAATCCACCCCGATTACTACCAGATCCCGTTCGCCGACCGGCAGGCGCTCCTGCAGGAGGAAGCCGAGGCTGAGGCTGAGGCGGAGGCCGAAGCCGATGCACGGGCGGAAGCCCGGGCCCGGCGCGAGTACGACGACGACGTCGAGCCCGCCGAGGGGTCTGACGATCCCCATCGGGACGCGATGCCGGCCGCCGCCTACTCCAGCGAGGAGGTGCGCAGCGGCGAGCCGACCGTGGCGGAGGGCGAGCGCGAGCCGGCGCCGACCAGCCATGATCCGGTCGAAGCCCGTGCAGAGCCCGCGGCGGCCGAGCCGGGCGCCAACGGGCAGGGTCACGTCGAGGAGATCACCAACGACCCTGCGGAGGACCCTGAGGATATCGGCGCCTCGCTCGAGCAGGTCGGCTCCGAGGATGCGCTGGAGGAGGTGCCGGAGCGGCCGCGCCGGCGCATGCGCTCCTACAAGATCCAGGAAGTCATCAAGCGCCGGCAGATCATTCTCGTGCAGGTGGTCAAGGAGGAGCGCGGCAGCAAGGGCGCGGCGCTTACGACCTACCTCTCGCTCGCCGGCCGCTATACCGTGCTGATGCCCAACACCGGCCGCGGCGGCGGCATCTCGCGCAAGATCACCAATGCGCAGGACCGCAAGCGCCTGAAGGTCATCGCCCACGAACTGGAAGTGCCGGACGGCATGGGCCTGATCGTGCGCACGGCGGGTGCGGCACGCACCAAGCAGGAGCTCAAGCGCGACTTCGAGTACCTGCTGCGCCTGTGGGAGAACGTGCGCGACATGACGCTGCAGTCGACCGCCCCGTGCCTCGTCTACGAGGAAGGCAACCTCATCAAGCGCTCGATCCGCGACCTTTACACCAAGGACACGGATGAGATTCTGGTGGCTGGCGAGCCGGCGCACAAGGAAGCGCAGGACTTCATGCGCATGCTCTCGCCCAGCCAGGCCAAGAACGTCATCCGGTTCGAGGACAGCGAGCCGCTGTTTGCGCGCTACAACATCGAGCGACAGCTGAACGCCATGTTCAGCCCCTACGTGACCCTGCGCTCGGGCGGCTATCTCGTCATCAACCAGACCGAGGCGCTGGTCTCCATCGACGTCAACTCGGGCAAGGCCACGCGGGAGTTCTCCATCGAGGAGACCGCGCTGCAGACCAACCTCGAGGCGGCCGAGGAGATCGCCCGGCAGCTCAAGCTCAGGGATCTGGCCGGGCTCATCGTCATCGACTTCATCGACATGGAGGAGCGGCGCAACAACCGCAAGGTGGAGAGCCGCCTCAAGGATGCGCTGCGCCACGACCGGGCCCGCATCCAGGTGGGCCGCATCAGCCACTTCGGTCTGCTGGAGATGTCGCGCCAGCGGCTCAGGACCGGGGTGGTCGAGGGCTCGACGTCGCAGTGCCCGCATTGCCAGGGCACCGGCATCGTCCGCTCCACGGAATCGGTGGCACTGGCGGTGCTGCGCGCCATCGAGGACCAGCTCGTGCGGGATGCGCGCTCGTCGCTCACGGCCGTCACGACGGCGGATGTGGCGCTCTACATTCTCAACAACAAGCGCTCCTTCGTGACCGACATGGAGCGCCGGCACGGCGTTTCCATCGCGGTGGAGGCCAGCGCTCGCATGCAGGGCGCCAATTTCGCCATCGAGAAGTCGGCCGCACCGGTCGCCCCGCAGAAGGCGGCCGACCGGCCTGCAGCGGTCAACATGGTGTGGGGCTTCGAAGGGCAGGAGAGCGAGGAGGCGCCATTCGAGGAGGCCGAGTCCCAGCCCGCCGAAGCGGAGGGCGACGGGCGGCGGCCGCGC
>JAIEQJ010000093.1 GCA_019747815.1 Hyphomonadaceae bacterium | reverse complement strand
CAATCACCTTGTCCTGCCTCGCGGGTGGAGGAATTTGACTGACCGCACCCGGAGGAATTTGAAGTGACCCGCGGGGCAGCTCGTCGAGCCGGCTTGCCGGGTGGCCATCGACCATGCGGCGGATTGCGTCGCTCAAGTAGGCATAAGGCTCGATGCCGTTGAGCTTCGCCGTCTCGATCAACGAGCACACTGTCGCCCATCGAGCGCCACCACCATCCGAGCCGGCGAACAGGTGGTTCTTGCGACCGAGCGTGACGGGCCGAATGGCGCGCTCGACCGGGTTGGTGTCGAGCTCGATGCGGCCGTCATCCAGAAAGAGACTGAGCGCCGTCCATCGCGAGAGCGCGTAGCGGATCGCCTCTGCCAGCTTGCCGCGTCCCGGGATGCGCGTGAGCTCGCGCTCGAGCCACGGCTTCATCGCCGCGATGAGTGGACGCGATTGCGCCTGGCGCACGGCCCTGCGCTCGTCGGCCCTGCGTCCACGGATGTCCGCTTCGATCCTGTACAGCGCGGCTCGGCACGCCCGACCCGATGACGGAGAACCCGTTCTCCACCCAGGGGTGGAACCGCTACTCCTACGTCGGCAACTCGCCGCTCAACTTCACCGACCCCTCCGGCTACTGCTTCCTGGGCTGCTTCTGGAAGCCCATCTTCAAGGCCATCGGCAACTTCCTCAGGCAGAGCTGGGGCGCGATCGTGCAGATCGCGGCCGCGGCGATCTGCACCTCCATCGGAGGTCCAGGCCTCGGCCAGATATGTGGCGCAGCGGCCAGCGCCAGCTCGCCGCCCTTCTCGTAGAGCTCCTTGAAGCGATAGAAACTGTCGCGGCTGTACCCCATCACCTTGCAGGCCTGGGATACGCTGCCGAGCTGCTTGGCCAGCTCCAGCAGGCCGACCTTGGCTTTGATGACGTTCTGCTCTTGCGTCATGGTGGGTCGTTCCATCGTTCGCGCCGCCGGTTGTAAGGTCCACTCGCCTTCGGCTCGCTCCCCTCACAACCGGCAATGATGCCCACCACTTCGTTAATATCGTCCGATCAAATCCAAACTTTCACAGCTGAAGCACTTCCGACGCCTCGCCACCCGCTATGACCGCCGCGCCCACCACTTCCTCGCCTTCCTCTGCCTCGCCGCAGCCATGCTATGGATGCGCTGAATGTCGATTCAGCCTAGTGTCCCGAAGAATCCGGGCAGGTCACGGCAGCCGGTCCTTCATCCGGCAGCTATCACACCCTCAGCAACGATTTCATCACTGAGCAAAGAGAATCTCGGGAGTTCTGCTCGGTGAGCAATCGTCCAAGAACAACATCGCCATGGACAACTAAGCAGCTCAATCGAAATGTCCAGCGTGCTGCAGAACCGTCGACACTCTCCCGCCCATGCTACGGTGAGCCGCAGAGGCAGGAGCGGTCGACGCAAGCGATCAATCGGGCCTCACATTGGCTCCCGGCCTGCGTTCGCAAGCTCAAGCGCGGCGTGGAAGAGGACATTTGCTCCTGCTGCGCAGTCGGCCCGCGTCGCCTCCTCGCTCTCATTGTGGCTGATCCCATCCTTGCAAGGGATGAAGATCATTGCGGTCGGGACGACACCATTGAGATTGCAGGCATCGTGACCAGCGCCGGAAACCATCCTCATGGACTGGTAGCCAAGCCGCTCCGCCGTCCGGTCGATGAGTTCGATGAGCGTGCCATCAAAACGCGTGGCGGCCTTGTCAAGAATCTTGCTCAGCTCGACACTCACGTTGCGCCGCTTGGCGATGTCGTCAACACGCAATCGGATCAGTCGATCTAGCTCCCGAGCGGTACGCCGGTCAGCGGTACGGCAGTCCAGGGTGAAACGGATTTCGCCCGGAATGACGTTGCGTGATGCATGTTCGACCATCACTTCGCCAACGGTCCCCACCGCCCGCGGCGCAAGCTCCGCCGCTGACCTTTCGATGGCCAGGATCATCTCGGCCAGTGCCGCCAACGCATCCCGCCGAAGCCCCATCGGCGTCGAGCCGGCATGGCTTTCAAAACCACGAACCACGCCATTGTACCATGCCAGCCCATAGGCGCCTTCGACAACACCGATCAACGTCTTTCTCGCTTCCAGAACGGGCCCCTGCTCTATATGGAGCTCGAGGAAAGAGGAAAGTTCGACCTTTTTCGCTTGATCCGGGCCACGATAGCCGATGCGATCAAGCGCTTCCGCCACCGAGACCCCGCTTGCGTCCTTGATGTCGTGAGCCACTGCGAGGGACATGAGATCCGCATAGACAGCGGAACCCATCATCGATGGTGGGAAGCGAGCCCCCTCTTCATTGGTCCAATTGATGATGCAGATGGACGCGCTGGTCTCGATGTTTGCGTCGTTGAGGGTGCGCACGACCTCCAGGGCGGCACAGACGCCCAGGATTCCATCGAACCGACCTCCCGTCGGCTGCGTGTCGAGATGGGATCCAAGGCCGATACAAGGCTTTGCAGGGTCTAAGCCGTCACGGATCGCGAACATGGACCCAAGAGCATCGACATGAACCCTGCACCCGGCCGCCTCGCATTGTTCACGAAACCAGTCCCGAACGAGACGATCTTCTTCCCCGAGACTCAATCGCCGTACCCCACCTTTGGGCGTGGCGCCGAAACATGCACTTTCCTGGATAGAGCGCCACAAGCGATCGGCATCTACGGCAAGATTTGGCTTTGCGGTCTTGTTGTCTGCGCTTCGCAACAATTCAGAGCCCTCCCTCTCGAACCCGTGCCCCCGTGAGAACCAACGGCATACATCGCGATGCCACTGCTTGCGAAATCGCATCCTCCGCGTCGACCGCTGCGTTCATTCGAGTAATGGGCTTGGATTCCATTGTCGGCATTTCAAAATTCGGATCCTTAGTTCCAAGGATCGAGCAAGACCTTCCCAAACACCTGGCGACTCTCGAGGAGTTGGAAGGCTTCCCTGGCCTTGTGCAGCGGCAAGACCGTATCGATAGTGGGCTTGAGCTTCCCCAACCGGACAAGCTCCAGCACATCCAGAAAGTCCTGACGCTGCCAGCTGTTCGATCCTCTGATATCAAGCTCGAAAGTCCAGATGTACCGGATATCCGTCTTAGGATCGAAACCCGCCGTTGCTCCACAGGTCAGCAGCCGGCCACCTTTGCGCAGCACCTTTAGCGAGGGAACCCACGTCTCCCCGCCGGTGAAGTTGACCACGACATCCACTCCCCCTCCGGGCCCGCGCACGCGAGGCTTCCCGTGGCGTCGCACGGTTTCGTCCTTGAAGTTCTGGGAGGCGTAGTTGATGCCTTCATCCGCCCCGATGCTGAACAGGCGATCGAGCTTCTCGGATGTCGATGCCGCCACGATAACGTGGGCACCGGCGAGTTTCGCAAGCTGAACACAGCAGCTTCCAACACCACCGGACGCTCCCAAGATCAACACTTTCTCGCCCGCTTGTATTCTGCCGCGGGTCATGATCATCCGATACGCGGTGCTGTATGCCACAGGCAGGCAGGCCGCTTGGTGGAAGGATACCTCTTCCGGCAATCTGACTAGCAAGCTCGCCGGAACCACGCAGTATTCAGCCAAGCCGCCGTTGAGCATTTCTCCGACGAGACGGTGGCGCTCGCGGTCTTCCGGATCGACGACCACCCGATCTCCCACGGTCCAGCCTTCGACGCCGCCACCCACCGTCTCGATTTCGCCGGACAAATCGATGCCCATGATCAGAGGCATTGGAATAGTAATTCCGGGCATTCCGCGTAAGGTAAAGAGATCATGATAGTTCAGGGAGCAGGCGCGTACCTTCACGACGACCTCGCCATCTCCGGCAACAGGAGTCGGCCAGTCTTCCTCAAACTGCAAATCCGCAATGCTTCCGTGCTGCCTGATAACGACCGCTTTCACAGTGTTCGCTCCGCCATGTTGTCATTGAATGCATTTGCGGCTGCTATCCGGGAGAAGCGCCGAAGCAACCCCGCCCCACTGCCGTCAAACGTCCCTGATCGTCGTGGATGTCGACATCGACCACCGCGACAGTCCGGCCGAGTCGCCGAACACGCGCACTTGCTTCCAGGAACTGCCCGCTGGAAGGCTTCAGATAGTCAACCCTGAAATTGATCGTGGGAACTGCGGCCAGTTGCCTTAATGCAACCGCCATATCACCCGCGACATCCACGAGCGATGCTATCGATCCTCCATGGAACTGCCGTCCCGCGTCGGAGCGCATCAGATGCGCCGCCGCCGGCATGCGCAATTGCACCGTCCCGGCCTCCACGTCACAGCCGATACACTTTAGATCGAGCATCCGATGGAATGGCGATTCATCGATCAGGCGCTGAATCGCCCGAGCCTCAGAAGAGTCGGACAACACACTCATCCATTAGAATTTCGCGCTGGACGGGATGGAATTTCCTTTCATCGGCTCCAGCGCTTCTCGCGCTCGAGCTCGATCGCTTTGCCGGCAAGGGCCTTGCGATCAATCTTGTTCGTGCCCGCCCATGGAAGTTCTGCAACAAAGGCAACGCGGCGCGGATGCTGGTAGGCTGGTCCATTAAGCAGCGCAAAAGACTTTACGTCCTCCACGGTCAGTTCCTCGTCCTTGTGAAGGACGATGAAGGCAGCAGGCATTTGCCCGCGCTCTTCGTCCGGAAGCGGAACTACCGCAACTTGATGTATAGCGTCGTGCTTCTCCAGCATCTTCTCGACATCGCCGGGATAGATGTTCTCCCCTGAACACACAAACATGTCGTCGACACGGCCCACGAAATAGTAGAACCCCTGCTGATCACATCGCACAACGTCGCCGCTACGATACCATCCGTCGTGCAGGACCTCGGCGGTCTTGCCGGGCAGGTTTAGGTAGCCAGGCATGACCGCCGGATTACGGATCAGGAGGACGCCCTGATCCGGCGTCCCTTCCTCCAACCTGATCTCGCAGCCATCGACGCTTGCTCCCAGCGCGAGCATGGGTTTCGCCAAACCACTGGGGTGCTTGCCGAATATAAGCGGCCCCGCTTCGGTGCAGCCGTAGCTCACATCGACGGCCGCTGCGGGGAAGGCCTGCGCAACCTTGTGAATGAGCGCCTCCGTCGTCGGCGCAGAACTCAGCGTGATGGCGCTTACTCGCGAAAAATCCAACCCCCACCCCTCAGTCTCGCGGAGCACCCTGGCCAGCATCGTGGGTACCGCAAAGATGCGGGTGACCCCCCATTGCACCAGTGCCTCGGCATATGATCTCGCTTCGAAGGAGGGCATGATCACAATCGAGGATCCGTTGCGCAGCGCACTCTTCACAACCATCAAGCCGTTCATGTGGAAGAGCGGCTGCGCCAGAATTTGGCGCTCCGCTTGTGCCCCGGGGCGCGTGACGCCGTCGAGCGCCCAAAGCATGCCGCTATGCGTCAGGGGCACGCCCTTCGGGACACCCGTAGACCCTGACGTGTAGAGGATCTGTGCCGTCTCGTTCGGCACCGGCTGCACGGCATCGAAGCGTGCAGGAATGATCCGGGCAGCAAATCCACTTGGGCCGTCGTCGTCGAAATTGATCGACGGGATGGACGTCGCAATCCCTGCATGTGCCGCATCGACAAATGCAAACGCGACGCCGGAGTCGGCCATGATGTAATCAGTGGTCGCCTTGGGCAACTTGATGTTGACAGGGACCGCAACCATCCCTGCTTTCATGATACCGAGATAAGTCGCTACGTGCTCGACCCGGTTCAAAGAGAGGATTGCGATGCGAGTGCCCCGCGGCAGCTTGAACGACACGAGAAAATCAGCGACCCCGTCGACAATGCCGTGGAGCGCACTATAGGTAAATTTCTTTGCTTCTTCCGGCTTGAGAAGGTCTATGATGGCAAAACCATCTGCATCGGCATGCCGGCAGAGAACGTCGCCGAGATTTCCTGGGCCAATCTTCCTCAAATTCTCACCTATGTTCGACCGGTCCATTTTCAAGCTGCATTGTTTTGATTGAAAAGATCGAAGTGGCAGGCCACGTGATGGCCATGCTGCAGCGACCTCAGCGCAGGGGGCTCCCTGCGACATCGCTCCTGCACATATTTGCACCGAGAGCCAAAGGCACAGCCGGCCGGCGGTGTCAGCGGGTTTGGAAGCTCACCAGTCAATATCTCCCGACGCGCCTCGTGCCGGCGCCGCGGATCTGGGACTGGCGTCGCGCTCAACAGCGCCCGGGTGTACGGATGAGCACTGTTACGCCACAGGGTTTCTGTCGTTCCCGACTCCACCAAACGTCCCAGATACATCACCAGCACGCGGTCGGCGAAGTGGTGCACGACCGAAAGGTCGTGGGAGATGAAGAGATAAGCCACGCCCAGTTCCTGCTTCAGATCGTCAAGCAAATTGATGATCTGGGCCCTGACCGACACATCCAGCGCAGAGACAGGCTCGTCGCAGATGAGAAGTTTCGGCTTCAGGATCAATGCCCTGGCAATGCCGATGCGTTGGCGTTGTCCCCCCGAAAACTCGTGAGGATACCTCAGGGCGGCACTGCTCGGTAAACCGACCTGCTCGAGCAGCTCGAAAACGCGCTTTTTGATTTGGCCGGAGTTCCAGCCGGCCATTTCCAATGGCTGGCCTATCGTCTTGCCAACCGTGTGACGGGGATTGATGGAGCTGTAGGGATCCTGAAAAACCATCTGCATCTTCGGTCGAATCGGACGCAACTGGTAAGCGTTCAAGGACGTAATATCCGTGCCATCAAGAACCACATTTCCCCTCGTGATCGGTGCAATACGCATCAACGCCCGACCAAGTGTCGACTTGCCGCAGCCGGACTCGCCCACCAGCCCAACCTTCTCGCCGGGCTCGATATCCAAAGAGATGTCGCGAACCGCATGGACCACCCCATGCCTGCTCGCGAACGACACCTGAAGGTCTTTGACAGAAAGTAATTTCATCTTCGCGTCAGTTCGTGACCGATGGCTCTGCTACAAAGCACGCGACGGAATGAACCGGCGACGCGTTAACGAGGGGCGGGATATCGACACGACATCTATCGATGGCGCGCGAGCAGCGGGCTGCGAACGCGCAGCCCTGAGGAAGTGCAAAGAGGGGTGGGACCATTCCCGGAATATCCGCCAGCCTCTCGCACCTTCCCGATTCCGCCGACGGCGTTGCGCCCAAAAGGCCGCGCGTATAGGGATGAAGCGGCACCTCGAACAACGCATCAACTGTCGCTCGTTCCACAATCTTGCCCGCGTACATGACCACGACCTCGTCGGCCATTTCGGCGACGACGCCTAGGTCGTGCGTGATCAACAGCAGCCCCATGCCGCGTGCCTGCTGGATGTCGCGCAGCAATTCGAGGATCTGGGCTTGGATCGTAACATCCAGCGCGGTGGTCGGTTCGTCTGCGATCAGGAGTTTCGGATTGCACGCGATCGCCATGGCGATCATTACCCTCTGGTTCATGCCTCCCGACAGACGATGGGGGAACTCATGCATGCGGGCGGCAGCATTCGGGATTCCGACGAGCTCAAGAAGCTCCACCGCCCTCCGCTCGACGGCTTTCCCCTTCATCACCGTGTGCGTTCGGAGAACTTCAATGATCTGATCGCCAACGGCTATGACTGGATTGAGCGATGTCATCGGGTCCTGGAAGATCATCGATATCTCCCGGCCACGCAACGACATCAACCGACCTTCCGGAAGCTGTGCCAGGTCCTCTCCCTCAAACAATATTCGACCGCTCGCGATTCTGGCGGGAGGGGTCGGCAAGAGACGCATGATCGTCAATGCCGTCATGGACTTGCCACATCCCGACTCGCCCACGATTGCCAGCGTCTTTCCCTTCTTGACCGTCAACGAGACGCCATCGAGCGCGGGAAGCACGCTCTTACCTACGTGCAACGCGACCTTCAGGTCGTCCAGGACGAGCAACTCGGTCACGGTTAGCGGTCCCGCAATTTCGGATTCAAGGCGTCGTTCAGCCCATCGCCGACCAGATTGAGCGACAGTACGGTCATCATGACTGCGATACCGGGAATTGCCGACACGAACCAGGACGTGCGGATCACGGCTCTGCCCTCGCCGATGAGACGTCCCCAGCTGGCAACGTTGGGATCCCCCAAACCCAAAAAGGACAGGGCCGACTCGTACAAGATCGCGCCGGCGATGGTCAGCGACGACAGAACAATGACGGGAGGTAAGGCGTTCGGCAGGATCTCGTTCACGATGATCCTTAGATTGCCCATGCCGATGGTATGGCACGCGGCGACGAAGTCTCGCTCTCGGAGGGAAAGAAACTCCGCTCGGGTCAGCCTGGCCAATCCGTTCCAGGACACAAATCCGATCGCCAGGGTTATGTTCAACAGTGTCGGACCAAGGATGGAAACGATGGTCAATAGGAAGATAAGTGCCGGTATCGTCTGGAAAAGCTCCACCCCTCGCATCACCACTTCATCGACCCAGCCGCCGAAATAGGCGGCGACGGCCCCCGTGGTGACCCCGATCAACGTCGCGGTAAGTGCTGCAAAGACGCCGATGCCGAGCGAGGCGCGGGCCCCGTGCATGATCATCGCCGCGATATCCCGCCCCAAGGCATCCGTGCCCAAGGGGTAGCGGGCATCATACCCGGGCCAGACTTCCGCCATCGCAACGATACGCAGCGGGTCACCCGGGTACACAAGCGGAGCGAATAACGCGGCACCAGAAACACAAATGAGTACAATCAAGCCGCAACACGCTCCATGGTTACGCAAGAGTCGCCGCATGAATGCCGATGAATAAATAGGTTTCTGCATTTTAATTAAACCTGATTCTTGGGTCGAGTTTGACATATATCAAGTCGACCGAGATATTTATTATCGCAACGAGGAACGCGCTCAGAACCATGACGCCAATAACTACGGGAAAGTTTCGACTCATCACGCTGTCGAATAGAAGGCTTCCAATGCCTGGCCAGGAATAGACCGCTTCGATAACAACGCTGCCGCCAAGCACCGTGCCGAGCTGCAATCCAAGCAACGTTACTACAGGCAAAAGCGCATTCCGCAAGATATGCGCAAAGATGATCCGCCGCTGACCGAGTCCTTTAGCGCGCGCAGTGCGGACGAACTCCAGCCTGGATACCTCCAGCATGGAGGCGCGCGTGACCCGAGCGTAGGTCGCGGCATAAAAGAGTCCTAAGGCCAAGGCCGGCAGCACGAGGTGCTTGAGAATGTCCAGTGCCCGGACAAAGCCTCCTCCTTCGAGGAGAACCGATTGCATGCCCCCGACGGGAAGCCAGCCCAACTTCACCGAGAACAGAACAGTCAACATGATGCCAAGCCAAAAGCTGGGCGCCGAGTAGAAGAAGACGGCGAGGAAAGAGACTGCGCCGTCCCAGAACGTGTTCACCTTGAGTGCAGCGATGACCCCGGCAAGCACGCCAATCACGACCGACACGGAAATCGCCGCGAGCATGAGCAGAAGCGTGGCGGGCAGATGCGCCATGATCACGTCAAACACGGGAGCATTGTGACGGTAGGAATAGCCAAGATCGAGCTGCACGACCGCCCAGATGTATTTCATCAACTGGATGTAGGCAGGTTGATCCATTCCGTAGGTGGCGCGCAGCCGCTCCACCGTTTCCTGATCCGTGACTTGTTGCTCCGCGGTCATGATGTCGAGGAACGTGCCGGGGGCCGCCTGAATCAGCAGGAAATTGAGCACTATGACCGCAACCAGTAGCGGACCTAGCTGTAAGAGCCGTCGCAAGAGAATTCGCTTCACTGTTTGACTCCCTAGCTCCGGGCCCCGGAGATGCTCCATTTCCTTGTATTTGGACAACTGCGGACGCGACACCGTGCGTCCGCAGTTTGCCGGAATTGCCCTAGTGTCCCGATCGCGAAGTTCGCCGGATCTTGCAGCAGGCGCTGAACGAACTTCGCGATCGAAAGGACACTAAGCAAGTTCATGGTTCTAGTGTGATTCAGATCGAGAAATTCGCTCAGTAGGCGTGCTGCGAGGAAGGGCGAATTTCTCGATCATCACACTAGGTCAGTTGCGCTTTATCCAGAGGTCCCCCCAGGATTCATTCATGAAATTTGCTGAGTTTGAATGGTTCTTCACACCAGATCGGGCGAGAGTGACGGACTCGATCTCCATCAATACCAAGTACGGAGCATCTTTAGTGACTATTTGCGAGAACTCGACAGCGATCGCCTTTCGTTTCTCGGGATTGGTCTCAACCGCCATCGATTCAACCAGTTTGTCGACGACGGGATTGCTGTAACCATTCGCATTGCGAAACGGCACACCCTTCAAGATGCTATCGGTCGTGTAGGAGCGTGTGACAACCGGAATCGGTTCGATGGTTTGGGGAATATTGGACAGCGCGATATCAAAATCGTAATCTGAATAAATCCTCTTTAGAGCCGTCGGGCGATCCGCGACAACGAGATTCACCCCGAGGTTCACGTCTTCCAGTGCCTGTTTGAGGTATTGGCCGACTTTGACGTTATCTGCGAACCATGCCGGCACCACGAGATTGACCCCGAAGCGCACTCCGCTCTTCACCGGATATCCCGCCGCATCCAACATCGACGCAGCTTTTGCTTTATCATAGTCAAATGCCTGAACAGCGTCAGTGAAAAAAATGGAATTCGAGCTTACTGTCGGAGCGACCCCGGGTTTGGCCAGATTATAATAAATTGTACTGGCAATGAATCGACGGTCAATGGCATGCAAAAGAGCTCGCCGAACTTCTGGTTTCGCCATAATGTCGCGACGGGAATTGAATTCCATTGACAGAATCCAAGCCGAGTTCTTGTACCCGTCCTTCGTGGCCACAATATTCCCGGTTGAGGTCAGTCGGGGAATGTCAGTAGCCGGAACGGGATTGAAGGTAGCGATGTCAAGCTCCCCAGCCTCAAGCGCCGCAGACCGCGATGCGGGATCACGCCAGTAGCGGATGATCAATCTGTCCAGGTAGGGAAGCTTCTTGTTCCAGTATTCCGTGTTTCGCTCATATTCGACATGGCTGCCACGCACCCACGTCTTCAGCTTGAAGGGTCCAGTTCCGACCAGCTTGTTGTTCGCGGGATTGGTCGCTATGTCCCCCTTCCCGTAAATGTGCTTGGGGATCACGAGTGCCCAATCAGCGAGATGGGACTTGAAGGCAAACTCTGGCATCGGCGTGTCGAAAGTCATGATCACGGTATGGGGGCCCACAACCTCTGCCGATTTGAGGCCCCTGAACGCCACGCCAACGGCAATCGGCTTCCAGTAGTCCATTGCACTGAACGCGACATCTTCGGCTGTGAAATCCCTCCCGTCGTGCCACTTCACACCTGGCCGCACCTCAATCGTATACTGCTTGAAATCGCCGGAGGGCTTTACGGACAGCGCCAAGACCGAAGAGAAACTCAGGTCACTCTCCATCTTCACCAGGCGCTCGAGCACCTTGGTGGCCGTCATCGCAGAACTTGCAGGTCCTCCCGCAGGCACGAACAGAGCCGAAGGCTCCTGACCACCCCAACTCGCGACGATGGCACCACCCCGAACTGGGGACGCATCCTGCGCGTTCGCGCCCGCAGCCATCACGACGGCAGCAAATACAGCCGCAAGACTCCAGAGAACCACACGCAACTTCATGAGACAGCCTCCCTTAAAAGGCCGGCAGCGGGAGTCCGCTGGACGGCACCTCTGGCAAAAGCCAGGCATTCCTCCCCATCACTGGGATGCCCTGTTCATTTGTTCAGGTTTGTTCAAGCGATCTCGGGGGGACAGTGCGGAACACGGTTTTGTGTTCGCAATTGCGCGAAAACAAAGAGCCAAGGCATCTCCGCAACTCGAAGAAAAACGGAAAATGCTTTAATCGCCCCCATCCGCCCCCTCCTGCACCGTACTCACGCCCTCATCTTTCAGCCGATAGCGAAAGTCGCAGCATGAGCCGCCTCGCATGATGGTCGAGCTACGTTTCAGCTCCACACGGTCGTCATAGCCCACGATAAAATCGGCATCACGATTGCACGACAACAGGTGGCCGATCTCCCCGATGCCCATTTCACGATACATTTCGGCATACCGGCAGCGCTTGACGTTGTAATCAAAACGCCGCTCGTCGGCTGCGAGGACTTCCACCTCGAGCGCCCCATCCTTCTCCCAAAGGTGCTGGAGCCGGACAAAGCTTTCGATATCCGCCCCCTCCGGCTCGCGCGAGGCGTAGAGCTTCCCCTCGCGAATAGCGTCGGAAGACACCGCCTCACCGATGATCGCCTGAGCGCGCTCGTCTCCGATTTCGCGTTTCATGACCTCGTATATCGGCTTGATCACCTCCGCCTGGATCCGCCTTCGAGCCAGAACGCCTATTTCATCACTCACGCCGTTTTGCTCCTTGCCATGCGCACAGCGGTCCCCACAAACCGGCCCGACCAATCAGGCTAGCCCGGCGTGCTCCATGAGCCTTATTCATGAGTTTTTTAGACTTATTGCTCTCGAAGCTAACAGCAAGCCGACAACCGCACAAGATGGTAATTGACCCGCATCTCATCTTTTCGTGCTGATTTTCTGCACTTTTTCGCGCAAGCACTGGAAGAATGCACAGCCCCGCCTTGGCAAGGCGGTCCAAGTGTGATTAGGCTCATGAGATGAATTTTTTAGATCATTCGAGCCCTGACCCACCGCTTCGGGCTGTCCGCGCCTTCGAGGCAACAGCGCGACTGGGAACGATGGCTGCAGCTGCTGAGGAGCTCGCGGTCTCTCCATCCGCGATAAGTCATCAGCTCTCGCTGCTTGAAAACTTTCTCCAGCTGGTGCTGCTCCGCAGAAGCGGCCGCGGCATTCAGCTAACCGAAGATGGCAAGAGGTACTATCGATCTGTGCGATCGGCTTTCGCCGTTTTGCGAGACGCCACGGCTGAAATGAGGGAGCGGACGGCCCCCGTCGAGATCAAAATCAGCGCAATACCACTTTTTGCAATGGGGTGGCTTATTCCACGATTGCCCGATTTCATCAGGATGAATCCCGGGATTCACCTCAATGTAAGTTATGCAAATCATCAAAATTACTCTAGTGATCCCGCCGACCTGTCGGTCCGCTTTGGAGGAGGCACTTTCCAGGGCTATGAGGCAAAGAAGATCGCTTCGGGAAATTCCGTTCCCGTATGTAGCGCCGCCTTCCTGCGTAGTCGTGGACCTTTCGACAGCGTCGCCAGCATTCTTGAGGAGCCGTTAATTCACGACCAGGACCGATCAAGCTGGAGGCTGTGGTTCGAGGCGTGCGGCATTCAAACTTCGGTCACACGCCCGGGCGACGTCATCTTCGAGGACGGTCTTTTGACGACTGCTGCCACCCTTGCTGGTCTGGGCATCGCGCTGTTGCGTCGCGCGCTGATCGAGGCGGAGATTGAATCGGGCGCACTCGTGCAACTGTTTGAGCCCGAGCTTGACGATGGTCGTCACTACTACCTCTGCTCTCGGGCCGACATCGAGCTCTCCGAGCCGGAACTGCATTTGAGCAACTGGCTGATGTCCCTGGCGTCCTCGAACGATGGATAGGAGCGCTGGCCGCTCCAAGCGACGAACACGGGGCGCAACGGGCGCAGGGCGCCATCTCTTTGTTTTCACGCCGTTGCCAACGCAAATCCCAGCTCCGAAACCACATCGCCGAGCTGTGCCTCAATCCCCTGATGAGTACGGTCGGTTCGCCTTATCCACGCGCCAAGCTTTGATCAGCCGGCGCCTGAGCGGCGCGCGGCCGACCCCAAAACACATGTCATCCTCGCCTCGCAGTGAATCTGCCTCCGCACTTGCCATCACGCCTCTGGTAGGCGCCGGAACCTCTGTTGCCGCGGAAGCTGCCTCTGGCGTCCACCGGGGCGCCATCGACCTGGGCGGTCTCGGTCCATCTCGCTGTGTCACCGGCGGAGTTGCTGCCCTTTGCCGGAGTGGGGGTACCGTTAACAATCGCTCCGTTGACTGCAGTCAGGATATTTGTGATCAACTTGAAGCGGCAGGCCTGGCTCGCGTAGTTGATTGTCCGCCTACCGTCGAATTGCCCGCCCTTCTCCTGCACCAGCACGACATCCGAGCGATCAATCACGGGTCTGGAAACGGTGACGATTTCTTTCATTGGGAAGTCTCCATTCAATTTGCTTGCTGCCAAGCAGTGCCGCGCCCGAGGCCGGCCACTATGCCATCCTTGGTCGAGCCGTGTGGTCCGGTGAGCGTGACGCCAAGGTCACCCTTGAGGCCATGGCCTTGTTCAAGAAAGGGCTCGCGCTCAACCCGAATTCAGTTCCGGCGTTGCAGGGCTATGCCAGAGCCAAGATCTCGGCTGTTCTCAACCGGTAGGCGCCAGAGAACCAGCGCTCCCGTTGGCTGGGCGACGCCGAGGCGGCGATCGACCGCACCATCGCCCAGGAGCGGAGGAGTTTTGGCGCGTATCGCTTGCGCGGCTCGCTGTTCCGGGCGCGCGGAGAGTGGGAGAAGGCGATCAAGGCATTCGAGCGGGCACTGGATTTGAATTCCGACTACGCCGAAGCCCGTGCCGAGTTGGGCCGGATCAAGATCGAGTTGGGCTTGGCGCAGGAGGCCATCGCCGACATCGACAAGGCCATCGCGCTCAGTCCAACCGACTTGGCCTCCCTCTCTGGCTGGCACTTCTGGGCCGGCCAAGCTGCCCTTCATGCCGGTGATCACAAGACCGCGCTAGAGAGGCTGCTGCAGGCGCAGCAGGCCAACCCGGCGGATCACAACATTCTGCCGTGGCTCGCGGTCGCCTACGGCGGCTCAGGGCAAGAAGGCAAGGCCCGCGCGTTGATCGCCGAGTATCTTGACAAGATGTCAGGCTTCACGCTCTCCACCTGGCACCAGGACAACCCGCGCGACCATCCGATCGTCGGCCCCCAACGTGATCGCATTGCCGCCACGCTCAAGCAGCTCGGCATTCCCGAAGGAAGGACGAAGGCCGCCTCGAACCCTGATCTCACATCGCTTCCGGTTGCACCTCAGTCTATCTTCCACTCGGCCGCTCCGCGCCGGGCTCCCAACGCCTGCGCCTTTCAAAACAGTGAACGCTCAGGTGAAATCATTGACATTGAACATGACCTGTCCCAGGGTTTTCGGGCCAAGGGTTAGTTAAGAGACTGCCCGTCTTTGACGGAGGGACGCATGCGCAAATCGCGGTTCACGGACGAGCCGATGGTGGCGATCTTGCGGGAGGCGGATCGCGATTCTTGACGCCGAGCGCAGCGAACAGCGTCGTAGTGCCGTGGCGCTTGTCGTCGTGCGTCGTGGTCGCCGCGCGGCCCTTCTTCAACGGCAGGCCCGGCTGCGTCCGATCAAGCGCCTGAAATCTGGTTCTTCTCGTCGACGCACAACACCAGTGCCGGTCCGGCGGGTTCATGTAGAGCCCGACGACATCGATCACTTTCTCTTCGAGCTGCGGGGCGTTCGAGAGCTTGAAGCGGCGCACAAAGTGCGGCTTCAAGCCGGCCTTGGGGCCGGTTGAGCGACGAGGTCAGCGTTCTCGAGCGCCAGGCCCAGGAGCTGAAAGAGGTCGTTGCCGAGCAACCCGGCGCGGATTGAAGCCGCGCCGAGGCTCGGGACATGCGCAAGCCACTTCGCGCCGATCCCTTTTCAACACTCCGTTGAGTGCGCTATTTCTGCAGCGCGGAGGAGATGCTAGCATGCTCCGGTCGACGGGATCGGGGGGTGGTAGGCATGGCCGGCATCTTCGCCCACACGGGGTCCAGCAGCGATCGATCCGACTGGCATCTGCTGAGAAACCATCTCCACGCGGTGGCGGCATTGGCGCAGGCGCGGGCCGCCAAATTCGCGGCGGGCGAGCTGGCCCGCGTGTGCGGCCTGCTGCACGATCTCGGCAAGTATTCGCCGGAGTTCCAGGCGCGGCTCGCCGGCGCGAAAATGCGCGTCGATCATTCGACGGCTGGGGCCCGCGTTGCGGCCGAGAAGTACGCCGCACTCGGCCAACTGATCGCCTATGTGATCGCCGGCCATCACGCGGGGCTCGCGAACGGCATGGGCGAGGGTGCTCCCACGCCGCTCAAGCTGCGGCTCGACGCGAAGAAGTATGGCGGCATTCCCTCCTGCGAGGATCGCTGGGAGCATGATCTCGCGCTCCCCGACCGACTGTCATGGCCGCAATTTGCGCCCTATCCGGACGAGGAGATCGCAAAACTCCGGCAAGGCCATTGCGCGTCGCTGCTGACCCGCATGCTGTTCTCGACCCTCGTCGATGCCGATCGGCTTGACACCGAGGCGTTCTACGCAAACATCGAAGGCACGGGTGAGCCGGCACGGGGCGGCTGGCAGCCGCTGGCGCGCCTCAAGCAGCAGCTCGATCGACACATGGCGCAGATGGCCGCCGACAAGGCCGAACAGGCAGCGAACGCCGGGCAAAGGGCGGTGCATGCCGAACGCGCACGTGTTCTCGTCGCGGCCCGCGCAAAGGCGCAGGAGCAGCCCGGCCTGTTCTCCCTCACCGTGCCGACCGGTGGCGGCAAGACGCTGGCCTCGCTCGCCTTCGCGCTCGACCATGCCGTGGCCCACGGGCTCGACCGCGTGATCTACGTCATCCCGTTCACCAGCATCATCGAGCAGACCGCGAGCGTCTTCCGCGACGCGCTGGGTCCTCTGCAAGATCACGTCCTTGAGCATCACAGCGCCTTTCGCGAGGACGAGGCGCTGGCCGTGCTTGAACGGGCGCATGGCGTTGCGCCCGGCGACGAGAGCAGCCTGCAGGCGGGCGAGCGTCTGCGGCTCGCAACCGAAAACTGGGACGCGCCCCTCATTGTGACAACCGCCGTACAGTTTTTCGAGAGCCTGTTCTCCAACCAGCCGGGCAAGTGCCGCAAGCTGCACAACATCGCCAAGAGCGTGGTCATCCTGGACGAGGCGCAGACCTTGCCGCTGAAGCTGCTGCGCCCCTGCGTGGCGGTGCTGGACGAGCTGGCGCGCAACTACAAGACGAGCATCGTGCTGTGCACGGCCACGCAGCCGGCGCTCTCGGCAAAGCGGCCGGACGGCAGTGACGGCCTCGCGGGCGGCCTCATCGGCGTGCGCGAGATCGTCGATGAGCCCAAGCGCCTCTCCGAGCGTCTGAGGCGGGTGACGGTCAAGCCGGCCGAGACAATGACCGACGCCAAGCTGGTCGAACGGTTGCGCGAACACGACAAGGCCCTGTGCATCGTCGGGACCCGGGCGCATGCGCGCGAGCTGTTCGGGATGCTGCACAAGGAACGGCCGGCGGGCACGTTCCACCTCTCGGCGCTGATGTGCCCCGCGCATCGCAGCAGGAAGCTTGCGGAGATTAAGGCCGCACTCGAGAAGGGTCCCTGCCGCGTAGTCGCAACGACGGTGGTCGAGGCGGGCGTGGATATCGATTTCCCGCTCGTCTACCGCATCATGGCCGGGCTCGACTCGATTGCACAGGCCGCGGGCCGCTGCAACCGCGAGGGCAAGTTGAGCTGCAAGGACGCCATCGTGCAGCTCTTCGAAAGCGAGGGGCGGCGATCGATCCCGGAGCTGCACGCCAACGAGGACGCGGCGCGCAGCGTGCTGCGCAACCTCGGCGGCGATCCGCTCGGGCTGGAGGCCATTGAAGCCTATTTTCGGCACCTCTACTGGGGCAAGACGCAGGGCCGCGCGGATGGCCTCGACAAGAAGAGCATTCTGGCGCGCCTCAACGTACAGGCGCACGAGGGTTGGCTGCCGTTCGCCGACATCGCGCATGACTTTCGGATGATCGATACAGCAATGGAACCGGTGATCATTCCCTGGGACGGAGACGACAACGCACGGGAGCTGATCACCCAGATGAAGGATCCGAAGCTGGAGCGGCCGGGCGCGATCGCCCGCAAGCTGCAACCCTACATCGTCAACGTGCCGAGCGGGCCGTTGGCGGAGCTGCGGCGGATCGGGCGGGTGGTGCCGGTGCAGGAGCCTCGTTTCGGCGATCAGTTCATGGTTTTGACCGACGAGGCGCGGTGCGAGCTCTATTGCAACGCCATTGGCTTCGATTGGAGTGACGCGACATTCCGCAAGGTGGAGAGCGGGCTGTTCTGATCGTCCGCCAGCTGTGGATTGCGGGGACAGGGTCGCTATTGATGAGGGCACACTGCACACCTGGAGTAGGCTTGGATTGCAGTAGATCACCGACCCGAACGGAACAATGACCGAGGTTTGGACGCTCGACATAGCAGCTCTTGGCCGCATGATTTGGATGAACCTGCAAGGTGTGAGGGATTCATGTCCTACGGCATCAGCCTGAAAGTATCGGGCGCGCGCGCCTGCTTCACCCGTCCGGAGATGAAGGCCGAGCGCATCTCCTACGACGTGATCACGCCGTCGGCGGCGCGCGGCATCCTCGAGGCGATCCATTGGAAGCCGGCGATCCGCTGGGTGATCGACAGGATCCATGTGCTGAAGCCCATCCGCTTCGAATCGATCCGGCGCAACGAGGTGGGCTCCAAGATCAGCGCGCGCAACGTCACGGAGGCCATGCACACGGGGACCATCGACGGCCTGGCGCTCTATGTGGACGAGGATCGCCAGCAGCGCGCCGCGACCATCCTCAAGGACGTGGCCTATGTCATCGAGGCGCATTTCGAGCTGACGGCCCGGGCCCAGGACGACGACACCGAAGGCAAGCACCTGGAGATGTTCAATCGGCGCGCGGCCAAGGGCCAATGCTTCCATCAGCCCTGCCTCGGCACGCGCGAGTTCCCGGCCGAGTTCCATCTCGTCGAAGGCGAGATACCGCAGTCGGAGCTGCCGCCCGATCAGCGCAATCGGGACCTCGGCTGGATGCTCTACGACATCGATTTCGACAACGATCGCCTGCCGATGTTCTACCGGCCGACCATGGTTGATGGTGTGATCGACGTAACCAAATTCCGCCCGGCGGAGGCACGCCCATGATCCTGCAGGCGCTTAGCAACGCTTACGAGCGCTTCTCACGCGAGAAACTTGTCAACGGCAAGCCGCGGGTTCCGCCCTACGGCTACAGCTACGAGCGCATCGCCTATGCGCTCGTGCTCGATGAAGCGGGCAAGCTCGTCGATATCGAAAGTGTCGCGGCGGGAGACCTCGACGTGCCGAGCGACCCGACCATCACACGTGCGTTTGGCATCAAATCGATGTTTCTGTGGGACAAGACGGCCTATGCACTGGGCCTTGCCCCGCAGGTGAGGGCGCGCACCGCTGAGGAACATGAAGCATTCAAGAAATGGCAACGTGCGCTCATCGCCGACAGCAAAGATGCGGGATTGTGTGCCCTTTTGCGCTTTCTCGATGTTTGGAAGTCGTTACCTGCCGAGCTGCCCCGCTATCGCGATGAGCTGATCGGCACGAATATTGTCTTCCGTCTCGACGGGGATGCGGGTTATCTGCACGACCGGGCTGCGGCGCGAGAGGTCTGGCTGCGCCATCTGCAGGCGAAGCCCGCACACCTGGGACCCTGCCTCATCAAGGGCGAGCAGGCCCGCATCGCCCTCACGCACCCGACGCTCGGCGGTGTGCGCGGCGCGCAGTCGTCGGGGGCCGCAATCGTTTCCTTCAACCAGAAAGCGTTCACATCATACGGCAAGGACCAGGGGGCCAATGCCCCGGTCTCCGAGCACGGGGCTTTCGCCTATACCACCACGCTCAAAGAACTGCTGCGCAAGGATGGCCCGCAGAAGGTCCAAATCGGCGATGCAACCACGGTCTACTGGGCGGAAGCAGCCGACGCGAAGGAGGCCGCCGCTGCGGAGCGGACAGTTGGTTATCTGTTCCAGCCGCCACCGTCGGTGGCGCAACTCGATGCAAGCGAGACCGACCGGCTGCGCAATGAAGCGATGGACCTCGTCGAGAACGGCCGGCCGCTCGATAGCGCCGAATTGCACCTCAAACCGGGGACACGCTTCTATATCCTCGGCCTCTCGCCCAATGCCGCGCGTCTGTCGGTGCGCTTCTGGGAAGCCACCACGCTTGGCGCCATCGGCCAGGCGTTCCACCAGCACTGGCAGGACCTGCACATGGTGCAGCCCGCGGCGCGCGGCCCGCGGCCCTCCGTGGCCAGTTGCGCACTCATGACGGCACCGGCCCGGCGCAACACGTCGGGCCAGGTCAAGTTCAGCTTCGACGACGTGTCGCCGCTGCTCGCCGGCGAGTTGATGCGGGCGATCCTGAGCGGTGGGCGCTACCCGGGCGCGCTGCTTGCCAACTTGGTGATGCGCATCCGCGCCGATCATCACCTCAACCGCCTGCGCGTATCCCTCATCAAGGCCGTCATCGTGCGGACCATGCGCATCGACGGCAGGCTAGCGACGGAGGACTATCTCGTGCGAACCGACCCTGACGATCCCAATCCCGCGCGGCGGCTCGGCCGGCTGTTTGCGGTGCTCGAGCGGGCGCAGCTTGCCGCGCTGGGCGAAAACCTCAATGCAACCATCAAGGATAAGTACATCGGCTCGGCTGCCGCGACGCCGGCGCAGGTTTTCACGTTCCTGGTGAAGAACGCGCAGCATCATACGGCACGACTGCGGCGCGGCCATGCGGACGCGGATTGGATCGAGGACCCCAAGCACGCGCGGCGCGTCGGCATGGGCCTTGAGCGAGACATCGCCCGCCTATGGGGCTCATTCAACAATGGACTTCCCAGCCAGCTCTCAACGACGGACCAGGGCCTGTTCTTCGTTGGCTACTACCAGGAGAGGTTTGGAGGCAAGGCTGACGAGGACGCCGGCGATGGCCCTGCCTCACAAGAACCAAACAACGAGGAGTGACGCTGATGCCCGCCATCCAGAACCGCTACGAATTCGTGTACCTGTTCGAAGTCGTTAACGGCAATCCAAACGGCGATCCTGATGCCGGAAACCAGCCGAGGCTCGAGCCCGACACGGGCAAAGGCTTGGTCACTGACGTCTGCCTGAAGCGCAAGGTGCGCAATTTCGTCGAGATGACGAGGAACGGCACGAAGGGCTCCGCTATCTACATGCAGGAGCGGTCTGTTCTCAACAGGGCGCATAAGCGCTCCTGGGACGAGCAGGCAATCGATCCCGACAAGAAGGGCGACTACAGCAAGCTTCCAAAGGACAGGGGCAAGGCCGAGCAACTCACCCGATGGATGTGCGCCAATTTCTACGACATCCGCGCCTTCGGCGCCGTGATGACGACTGAGGTCAACTGCGGGCAGGTGCGCGGGCCCGTTCAGATGGCCTTCGCGCAATCGATCGACCCCATCGTGCCGATCGAGATCTCGATCACACGCTCTTCCGTCACCAATGAGAAGGATATCGACAAGGAGCGCACCATGGGTCGCAAGCACATCGTGCCTTATGGCCTCTATCGGGCGCATGGCTTCGTATCGGCCAGCCTAGCCGAGCGCACGGGGTTCTCGGAAGACGATCTCAAGCTCTTCTGGGACGCGCTCAAGCACCTGTTCGAGCACGACCGCTCGGCCGCACGCGGCGAGATGGCGGCGCGACGCCTCATTGTCTTCAAGCACAAGGACAAGCTCGGCAATGCGCCAGCACACAAGCTGTTCGAAGCCGTGAGGATCGAACCCATCAACGGTGCCAAGGCGGCTCGCAGCTACGCCGACTACAAGGATCGCATCACGATCGACAAAGCGGCGGTGCCCGCCGCCGTCGAGGTCGTGGAGATGCTGTGACATGCCGACGCCTGGTCAGGGCACAGGCGGAGCAACCGCAAGGGAGCCCGAGCCAGATCTCATCCCCCTCTCGGCCCTGCAGCACTACCTGTTCTGCCCGCGCCAGTGCGCGTTGATCCACGTCGAGCAGCTCTGGTCGGAGAACCGCTTCACGGCCGAGGGTCGTCTGCTGCACGAGGCCACGGCGCAGGCCGGGACCGAGCAGCGACGGGGCGTGCGCACCATCACCGCCATGCCGATCGCCTCGCGCGCCTTGCGCGTCTCCGGCATCGCCGACGTCGTCGAGATGCACAAGGACGCGGCCGGCCGCTGGCGCCCGTTCCCGGTCGAGTACAAGCGCGGCAAGCCGAAGGCGCACCGCGCTGACGAGGTGCAGCTCTGCGCCCAGGCCATGGCGCTGGAGGAGATGTTCGCGGCGGAGCTGACCGAGGGCGCACTGTTCTACGGCGCGACGCGGCGACGTGTGGGCGTTGCGCTTGATCAGGAGTTGCGCGCGCTGACGGCGCGGGTGGCAGATGAGGCGCGCGCCATGATCGCGGCCGGCGCCACGCCGCCGGCCGTCTACGAGAAGCGCAAGTGCGGCGCGTGCTCGCTCGTCGACCTGTGCCGGCCCAGGCAACTCTCCGGGCCGCGCTCGGCCGCGGCCTGGCTCAGCCGCTGCATTGCGGAGAGCTGAGGCACAGGGATGCGCCGGCACCTCAACACGCTCTATGTCACCTCCGAAGGGGCCTGGCTCAACAAGGACGGCGAGAACGTGGTGGTGACGATCGATGGGGCGGAGCGCGGCCGCCTGCCGATCCACACCATCGGCAGCATCATCGGCTTCGGCCGCGTGCTGATCAGCCCGCCCCTGCTCGGCGCCTGCGCGCAAACCGGCATCAGCGTCAGCCACTTCTCGGAGCACGGGCGCTTCCTGGCCCGCGTGGAGGGGCCCGTCTCGGGCAATGTGCTGCTCAGGCGCATCCAGTACCGTTGGGCCGACGATATGCAGCGGCGCGCTTGCCTCATCAAGTCGTTCGTGGCTGGCAAGGTGCTCAATCAGCGCGCCGTCGTGGCCCGCGCCACCAGGGATCACGGCGATGGGATGCCCGAGCCCGTACGCGCCGCCCTGTCGGCCGCATCAGATCGCTTGGCCGCCATTGTGCGCCGCCTCGACAGGCCGACGGACGGCGAGGCCATGCGCGGCTTCGAGGGCGAGGCTGGCCTCGTCTATTTCTCGATCTTCGATCACCTTGTGCTCGGCGAGAAGCCGCTGTTTGCCTTTGCCGGGCGCAGCCGCCGGCCGCCGCTCGATGCGACGAACGCGCTCCTATCGTTTGTCTATGCGTTGCTCACGGCCGATGTGCGCGGGGCGCTGGAGGGTGTGGGGCTCGATCCTGCGGTGGGCTATCTCCACGCCGATCGTCCCGGCCGCCCGAGCCTGGCGCTCGATCTCGTCGAGGAGTTCCGGCCCTTCTTCGCCGATCGCCTCGTGCTGTCCCTGGTCAATCGGCGCCAACTCGCGGCCAAGGACTTTCGCCGCCTCGACAACGGTGCAACCCTGCTGAGCGAGGACGGCCGCAAGGCCGTGCTGATTGCCTACCAGGAGCGCAAGCGCGATGAGATCCAGCATCCCTTCCTCGACGAGAAGGTGAGCATGGGCCTGCTGTGGCATGTGCAGGCCCAGCTGCTGGCGCGCCACCTGCGCGGCGACCTCGATGCCTATCCACCGTTCGTGTGGAGGTGAGACGGCCCGATGCTGATGCTGATCACCTACGACGTGCGCACTGACAGCAGCGGCGGCAAGCGGCGCCTGCGGCGGGTTGCGCGCGCCTGTCGCGATTTCGGACAGCGCGTGCAGTATTCGGTGTTTGAATGCGATGTCGATCCGGCGCAGTGGGTCAAGCTCAAGGCGCGGCTGCTGCAGGAGATCGACCCGGCCGAGGACAGCCTGCGCTTCTACCACTTGGGCGCCAACTGGAAGCGCCGCGTCGAGCACGTGGGCGCCAAGCCGGCGCTCGACCTCGATGGCCCGCTGGTGTTCTGACGTGTTCGCGACGGCCCGCGAACCCGAAGCGTCCGGGCCGTGCCAGGGAGGTTCGCCGGTTGTCTTTGTAGAGCGACATCAGAGCATTGACCCGAAAGGGCAACGACCTGCTGAAGTCGGCGCGGTCAACCCAATGTGGGTTCGCGCACCGGCTTCGATTTCCTGTTCTTTGCCATCGTGTTAAAGATCGAGGTCGCCCGTCACACGCGGGCGCGGATTGAAACTTGCAAACCACCTTGCCGTCGATGATGACGCCGAACTCGCCCGTCACACGCGGGCGCGGATTGAAACAATGACATCGGGCTCGTCAGTAAACACGTATTCGTATCGCCCGTCACACGCGGGCGCGGATTGAAACTCCTCCACCGGCTCATGCCTGTGGTACCGGCGCTCGCCCGTCACACGCGGGCGCGGATTGAAACATCTTAGGTCATGTCCCTCTGATGCCGCGCCAGATGGTCGCCCGTCACACGCGGGCGCGGATTGAAACGCGTCCGTCCCGATCATGGCCGAGGTGGTGGGGAACGGGTCGCCCGTCACACGCGGGCGCGGATTGAAACGATCTCGCCGCGGCGAGCATCCCCGCGCGGTGTGGGTCGCCCGTCACACGCGGGCGCGGATTGAAACGGCAAACCCGGCCGAGGGCTCAAGCGAGCCGTGGGTCGCCCGTCACACGCGGGCGCGGATTGAAACCATCGAGGACGAGGCGCGCGCTCTGGCTGCCGCGTCGCCCGTCACACGCGGGCGCGGATTGAAACAAAATGCGCGGCGACCGAACGCCAGAGATACTGGCAAGTCGCCCGTCACACGCGGGCGCGGATTGAAACGATGAAGACGGCTTCCTCAATCAACTCGCACGCGCGTCGCCCGTCACACGCGGGCGCGGATTGAAACCTGGTCTGCTTGCTGTGACGCACAACCTGCAAGGCGTCGCCCGTCACACGCGGGCGCGGATTGAAACATTCAAGAGTGCATTGAGGAAGGCCGTCGCAAAGGTCGCCCGTCACACGCGGGCGCGGATTGAAACTTCCAGGTAGCTTGGATACTCCCGCCACATCATGGGTCGCCCGTCACACGCGGGCGCGGATTGAAACGAGGTGACCGCCGGTGACCTCAACGAGGTGGACCTGTCGCCCGTCACACGCGGGCGCGGATTGAAACTGCACCTTGTCGAAGAACTCGACGGCGCGCCGTAGGTCGCCCGTCACACGCGGGCGCGGATTGAAACCATTTCCGGCCGGCGATGCAGTCTGCAATGGGCGTCGCCCGTCACACGCGGGCGCGGATTGAAACGACCTTTTGGTGAGGTCGATGTTCGCGATCCTATGTCGCCCGTCACACGCGGGCGCGGATTGAAACCATTGCCGAGCTAACAATACGTCTCACGGTCTCAAGTCGCCCGTCACACGCGGGCGCGGATTGAAACAGTGCAACCGCACTGGGAATAACCGACCCGCCCGGTCGCCCGTCACACGCGGGCGCGGATTGAAACGCTTGTCAGGGTGGCTCGTATCGCTTCGCCATGCGCTCTGCTCCGAATCAGCTGATCCCAAGCGCAAGAACCAGAACCGGTTCCCAATGGGAATCCTGAATGTCGATTCAGCCTAGTCTTACTGTGTCATGAGCGACGTGTTCTCTAATCTTACTGTGTCACAAGCGAGAGGCATACGCGGCGTCTCGCGTTCGCAGGCAGCATGGACATCGCGGCAGACGCTTGGCAAGCGCGACGGCGATGTGACGGCGCAGCGTGGTGATCGAAGGTGGGGCGTGTCGCTCAGGCCGGAGCGGCGTGTCCGCGCGGACGGTAGCTTTGGTTCGGCATCGGCGCTCTTGCGATGAGCGCTTGGCGGAGGGCGCCTGAGGGGGGAATCGGGCTCCTTTCGGAGACCAGGAATCCGTAGGCCGCGATCGAGAGCGCCGCGTGGTGATGGAAGCCCCGCCAGCCTCGACCCTCGTAGTGGTCGAGGCCAATCTCCTGCTTCAGGTCCTGGAAGTCGCGCTCGATGCGCCATCGGAGCTTGGCGGTATCGACGAGCGTCGCGATGGGTGTGCCGGCAGGCAGCGTCGAAAGCCAGTATTTGATTGGGGCGTCCTCGCCCTCGGGCCACTCAATCAGCAGCCATTCCTCGGGCCACGGTTCGGCACGCCAAGAGCCTCGATGAGACGGCCGAACGCGCAGATGAGCGAAGCGTGAGACGAGATCACCCTTGGTGCCCTCACGCCAACGCACGGTCTTCCACGCCCTGCGGCCTAGAGCAGTCGCGGCCGGCGGACCATGGCAGGCCGGCCCCTGTACCCTAGAGTAACGCTCGCGCCCGACCCGCAGCCCGTCTACAAGGGGCCCCTACGTTGGAGCGCAGTCCAAGGAGGCATTGCATGCAGCTCGAGGTGGCCCAGAAGATCGTATCGTCCGCACTGCGAGCTGCGCGCCAGCACAGCTACAAGCCGCTGGCGGTCGTGGTGCTCGACGCACGCGGCGCGCTGAAGGCGGCCGCGGCCGAGGACGGCACCAGCCTGAGGCGCGCCGAGATCGCCACCGCCAAGGCTTACGGCGCCCTTGCCATGGGGCTGGGGTCGCGCACGCTCTATACGCGATCGCAAAAGCAGCCGCAGTTCATCGCGGCGGCAACCCATGCCGTCGGCGGACTGCTGGTGCCGGTGCCGGGCGGCGTGCTGATCAAGGACAGCTCAGGCACGCTGATCGGTGCCGTCGGGGTGTCCGGCGACACCTCCGACAACGACGAGATCGCAGCCCTGGCCGGCATCGAAGCTGCAGGCTGCACGGGCGACCCCGGGGACTGACCGCACATGCCCGAGCTGCCCGAGGTCGAGACGGTGCGCGCCGGGCTGGAGCCCGTGCTGCAGGGGCGCCGCTTCATCCGCGTGGAGCAGCGCCGCAAGGACCTGCGCTTCCCCCTGCCGGAGCGTTTTGCCGAGCGCCTGACGGGCCGCAGAGTGTCCAGGCTCGAGCGGCGGGCCAAGTACATCCTGGTGCATCTCGACAAGGGCGAGGTGCTGGCCATGCATCTGGGCATGACGGGGCGATTCAGCGTGAAGCTGCCAGGCCGGGGCAAGGGGCGGCGCACAGCGCCGGCATGGTCAGTGTCTGCCCCTCACCCTCTCCCCGCTGAAGAGTGGGGAGAGGGAACTCGGCTCGGCGAATTCACCCATGACCATGGGGCAGACGCCAGACACGACCATCTCGTCTTCACCATGTCCGGCGGCGCGGTCGTCACCTACAACGACGCCCGCCGCTTCGGGTACATGACATTGATCCCGGCCGCCGGGATCGAGCAGGACGCCTTCTTCCGCAACCTCGGCGTCGAGCCCTTGGGCGAGGCTCTGAGCCCGGCCTACGTCGCCCGCCGCGCGCACGGCAAGAAGGTCGACCTCAAGGCCTTTCTCATGGACCAGCGCATCATTGCCGGCCTCGGCAACATCTACGTGTGCGAGGCGCTGTTCCGGGCCGGCCTCTCCCCATGGCGACGCGCCAGCCGCCTTGCGGCCGGGACGGCCCAGCCCACACCTGCAACCGAGCGCCTGGTGGCGGCCATCAAATCGGTGCTCAACGATGCCATCGGCGCCGGCGGATCGACGCTGCGCGACTACAAGCAGGCCAACGGCGACAGCGGCAGCTTCCAGGAGAGATTCGCCGTCTACGGCCGCGCAGGTGAAGCTTGCGCACGCCCCGGCTGCCGGGGCACGGTGCGGCGCAAGACGCAGGGCGGCCGCTCGACGTTCCACTGTCCCGTCTGCCAGCGCTGATCCGCAGCATCATTGGAGCAAGCACTCATGGCCTACGCAACCATCATGGTCGAAACCAAGGGCCGCGTCGGTGTCGTCAGGCTCAACCGGCCCAACGCCCTCAACGCCCTCAACGCCGAGCTGATCGACGAGGTGTCCAGGGCCCTCGACGTCTTCGAGGCCGACGAAGGCATCGGCTGCATCCTCATCACAGGCAGCGAGAAGGCCTTTGCCGCCGGCGCCGACATCAAGGAGATGCAGTCCAAGACCTACATGTCGGCGTACAAGGAGGACTTCATCTCAAGATGGGACCGCGTGGCCCGCGCCCGCAAACCTGTGGTTGCAGCCGTTGCCGGCTTCGCGCTCGGCGGTGGCTGCGAGCTCGCGATGATGTGCGACATCATCATCGCCGCAGACACGGCCAAGTTCGGCCAGCCTGAGATCAAGCTGGGCGTCATGCCGGGCTCGGGCGGCACGCAGCGCCTGATCCGCCAGGTGGGCAAGGCCAAGGCCATGGAGATGTGCCTGACCGGGCGCATGATGGATGCGGCGGAGGCCGAGCGCGCCAATCTGGTGGCCCGCGTCGTGCCTGCGGCCACGCTCATGGACGAGGCCATGAAGACGGCGGAGGCCATCGCCGGCATGTCTCTGCCCGTCGCCATGATGACCAAGGAAAGCATCAATCGCGCCTACGAAACCTCGCTGGCGGAGGGCATCCGCTTCGAGCGCCGGGTGTTCCACTCCCAGTTCGCCCTTGCCGACCAGAAGGAGGGGATGGCGGCCTTCGTGGAGAAGCGCAAACCGGCCTTCAAGCATACGTAGACGGCCGTTGTTGACCCTTTTGGCCGCAACAGTCTATGAGAACACCAACTTTCACCCCGGGGCGCGCGTCCTGCCGCCCCGATTCGCACCCAGGAGTCCCATCGAATGGCTAATACCTCGTCGGCCCGGAAGGCCGCGCGTCAGGCCGTGCGCCGCACCGAAGTCAACAAGTCGCGGACATCGCGCATGAAGCTGTCCGTGCGCAAGGTCGAGGAGGCCATGGCCTCAGGCGACAAGGCCGCCGCCAAGGCCGCGCTCGCCGCCGCCGAGCCCATCCTGATGCGCGCCTCCCAGAAGGGCGTCGTCCACAAAAAATCGGCCGCGCGCAAGGTTTCGCGCCTTGCCTCGCGCGTCAAGGCAATGTCCTGAGCCCCCCTCGCGATCACATTTTTCCCGACCCGGGCCGATCACCCGCCATGTGGCAAAAAAACCTCATGACCGGTGCGGGCGGAGTCGGGAGCAGCGAGGTCAATTGGCAAAGAATCCAGGAGCTTCCACGCACACGTGCAGGCACGGTGTCGAGAGCCCTGGATGCCGAGTCCGGAACCTCCAAAGCAGATTCTTACGGTTGAACGACGATTACTTGACGGCCGATGGCAAGACGGCCAGTTGCGCCGAATCCGGTTGATGAGTCAGCCGTTTTCCCCATCTTTCCGACCCCACCAGTGAGTTATCCACCGGCAGGATGCAGCTCTTTGGCCCGCGCGGGGCGAGTTGACCCGCCCGGCTTTTTAGTCCTAAAAAACCCGGGCGGCGGGAGACGTGTTCCAGTACCCACCCAACAAGTGAAGCCAGCGTTTCTGAGTGCAGGCCAAGTATTCGTAGCTCAGAACATGCGGCAAGACGTGCGGCGATCGGCGTTCTGTATTGGGTAGTTCTTGAGTAAGCGAAGATTATTCTTCGTTTTTCAGGCAGAGCGTTGTTTTGCGGCAAAGTATTAATGCGGCGTGTGTAGAGGGGGTAAGAGCAAGCGTGGGTGGTGATGTCCAGATCGCGTCCATTTCGGTGGACGAGACATGGGCGCGGCTGAAACGCGATGCTGATGCGGTTCTGATCGACGTCAGGACGATTGCCGAGTGGGCCTATGTCGGTCTGCCGGACCTGTCCTCGATCAACAAGCGGCCGGTGCTGGTGGAGTGGCAAACCTTCCCGGACGACCGCCTGAATTCCGCATTCGTCGATCGCGTCGCCGAAGCGCTCGGTCCCATCGGCGCCAACAAAGACAGCGAACTGCTTTTCATCTGTCGCTCCGGCAGCAGAAGCCTCAAGGCTGCGCGGGCGATGGCGGCGGCGGGCTATTCCCGCTGCCGGAACGTGGCGGATGGGTTCGAGGGGCCACTCGATACCGACCGGCACAGAGGGCGCCTCGCAGGCTGGAAGGCCGCGGGGCTGCCATGGGCGCAAGGGTAAGGCGCCCAGACGCGTGAATGGGCACCGAGGCTGCAGGGTCCGAAATGTACGGCGCACGGACGATTGCGGGCAAGGGGCAGAATCTGACTGCAGAGGCGGCAGTCGGAGGCGGCAAAGTTCAGTTAAGGCGGGGTCAAAATGCAAGTCAGCACGCATGTGCCAGGTGTTATCGATGAACTAGACGAAACTGCAGGCAAGACCGAGCCGGCCGCGGCGGCAGAAGCCAAGGTCGCCGATGCCAAGGTCGCGAGTGACAAGGGTGCCAGTGACAAGGGTGCCAGTGACAAGGGTGCCAATGCCAAGGGAGACAAGGTGCGCGTGATGTTGCGCGCCCGGTTCGGCACCGAAGTCTATGACTGCTGGTTCCACGCCCTGGAGTTTGAAAGCTTCGATGGCCGCACCGTCCGGGCCTCCGTTCCGGTCAAGTTCCTGCAAACCTGGATCCAGGCCCACTATGCCGACGGACTGCTCGAGTGCTGCAAGGCCGAGTTCCGGGGGGCCGAGCGGCTGGAGGTCGTGACCCGGGAGTTCGGCGCAGGCAGCAGCCGTGCGGCGCCGGCGCCCGTCGCGGCACCCGTCCGCAGCAAACCCCTGGCCCAGGCGGAGCCTGTCGCAGGCGCCCCCCGCCGCGTGACGGTCGGGCCAAGCCCGGCCCTGACGCGCACGGCCGTCAACGGTTTTGAGGGCTCACCTCTCGATCCCAAGTACACCTTCGACAGCTTCGTGGAAGGCAAGGCCAATCGCATTGCCCATGCCGTGGCGGCCCAGGTGGCGGCCACCGTGCTGGACGAGCAGCGCCCGTTCAATCCCCTCTACCTGCATTCCCCCGTCGGCCTCGGCAAGACGCACCTGCTGCATGCCATCGCCTGGGAGGTGAAACGGCGCGCCCCGAAGGCGCAGGTGCTCTACCTGACGGCCGAGCGCTTCCGCTATCAGTTCGTGGAGGCGGTGCGCAGCCAGGACGCCATCGCGTTCAAGGACAAGTTCCGCGCCATCGACATCCTGCTGATCGACGACCTCGAGTTCATGCAGGGCGAGAAGACCGAGCAGGAGTTCGAGCACATCATCAATGCCCTGCTGGACGGCGGCCGCCAGGTGGTGGTGGCCTCCGCCCGTCCCCCGGGTCAGCTCGACCGCCTGAATGATCGCATGCGCTCGCGCATGCAGCGCGGCCTCATCGTCGAGATCACCGACTTCGACGAGGAGTTGCGCCTCAAGATCCTCGAGCGTCGCGTGCAGGAGAAGCGCCTGACCGACCCCTCCTTCGAGCTGTCCGGCCCTGTGCTCCAGCTATTGGCCGACCGGCTGACGGAGAACGGCCGCGAGCTCGAAGGCGCGGTCAACCGCCTCTATCTCACCTGGCAGCTGATGCACACGCCCATCACGCCGGACTCGGTGGAAGCGATCATTCGCGACCTGGTGCTCGGCGTCGAGCCCCGGCGCATCAAGGTCGACGACATCCTGCGTATCGTCTCCCGGCACTTCGCCGTCCCGAAGGCCGAGATTCTCTCCGACCGGCGGCACCGCTCGGTGGTGCGGCCCCGGCAGATCGGGATGTATCTGGCCAAGCAGCTCACCTCGCGCTCGCTGCCCGAAATCGGCCGCCGGTTCGGCAACCGCGACCACACCACCGTCCTGCACGCGATCCGCAAGATCGACAAGGAAATGGGCGACAATCCACGCCTCAAGGACGAGATCGAGGAGCTGAAGCGCCAGCTCAATCGATAGCGGGCAAAGGCCAATTTCCGTCCGCCAGGGGTCTGGGGGCGGATGCTGCGGGGCGGGGGGCGGTGTCGATCGGCGCCGCTCCTTGCTCCATTTGTGTGAGTGCCCGGAAACTACGACCGGGCGGCCCTTGCAAATTGCTGCGTCGCGGTCCACGCTTTGTATCAGCATGCGAATCTCCTCAACACTTCCTGGACTTTCTCGCCTTTGTGCAGATCCGCAGGCACCCGTCGGGGAATAACACTTGAGAGCGCTGAGTCATGAAGCTGGTGATCGAACGCGGTGAGTTGCTGAGAGCCCTTGGCCACGTCACGAGCGTGGTGGAGCGGCGCACGACCATCCCGATCCTGTCCAACGTCCTGCTGCAAGCCTCCAACCAGGGCCTGCAGTTCAAGGCGACCGATCTAGAGCGCGAGGTGCTGGAGCAGGCTCCGGCCGATGTTTCCCAGCCGGGCGCTGTCACGGTGCCGGCGCATGTCCTGCACGACATCGTGCGCAAGCTGCCCGACGGTGCCGAGGTGGAGATCAGGCGCGACGCCGAGAAGGACCGGTTGACGTTGGCCTCGGGCCAATCCCGCTTTGCCCTGCAGACCCTGCCGCCCGAGGACTTTCCCGACCTCGCGCCGGGGGAGCTCAGCCACAAGTTCGAGATCGGCGCGCACGAGCTCAAGCGCCTGATCGACAAGACGCGCTTTGCCATCTCCACCGAGGAGACGCGCTACTATCTCAACGGCATCTATCTGCACACCGCCGCGCAGGGCAAACAGGCCACGTTGCGCGCGGTGGCGACCGATGGTCACCGCCTGGCCCAGGCCGAGCTGCCGCTGCCCAAGGGCGCCACCGGCATGCCCGGCGTCATCCTGCCGCGCAAGACCGTGCATGAGCTGCATCGCCTGATCGAAGGCAGCGAGGCCATGGTCAAGGTCGGCGTCTCACCCTCCAAGGCGCGCTTCGAGATCGGCACCGTCACCCTCACCACCAAGCTGATCGACGGCACGTTCCCCGACTATGCGCGCGTCATCCCCAAGAGCAACGACAAGGCGCTCAAGGTTGACAACGCGGAGTTCAAGAGCGCCGTGGACCGGGTGTCGACCATTGCCAGCGAGCGCGGCCGCGCGGTGAAGCTCAATATCAGCAGTGACAAGCTCATTCTCTCCGTCAACAATCCGGAAGGCGGCAGCGCCACGGAGGAGCTGGGCGTCGACTACGACGCCACGCCGCTGGAAATCGGCTTCAACGCCCGCTATCTGCTGGATATCGCCGGCCAGCTCGAAAGCGACACCGCCCACTTCCAGCTCGCCGATCCGGGCTCCCCGACCATGGTCAAGGACGGCAGCGACGAGGGCGCGCTCTACGTGCTGATGCCGATGCGTGTCTGACGCGGGCCAACACGATCGCGAGCCGTCCATGCCGCTCAACGCCGTCTCGCGCGCCGACGGGACCGTTTCGTCGTCGGCTGAGCGGGTGGAGCTGCGCGCGTGGGTGGCGCGGCTGCGCCTGACGAATTTCCGCAACTACACCCATCTCGCCCTTGCAGCCGGCCCCGAGCCCATGGTGCTCACGGGGCCCAATGGCGCGGGCAAGACCAATCTGCTCGAAGCCGTCTCGCTGCTCACCGCGGGACAGGGCCTGCGCCGCTCGCCGTTCCCCGAGCTGGCGCACGTGGGCTCGACCGCCTGGGCGGTGGCCGCCACCCTGCAAACGCCGCTCGGTCCGGTGGACATCGGCACCGGCCTCAAGAGCGAAGGCAGCGGGGCACGTACGGGACGCATCGTCCGCATCGACGGCGAGGACCAGTCGGGATCGGGCGTGCTGGCGAGCCACGCCAGCATTTTCTGGCTCATCCCGGCCATGGACGGCCTGTTCACCGGCCCCGCTTCCGAGCGCCGCCGCTTCCTCGATCGCCTGATCCCGAGCTTCGATCCGGGCTACCGGCCCCGCCTCGGCCAATTCGAGCGCGCCATGCAGCAGCGCAACCGCCTGCTGGCGGAGGACGTGCGCGATCCTGCGCGCTTTGCGGGCTTCGAGCATGTCATGGCCGAGACGGGCGTCGCCATCGCCGCCGCGCGCGCGGCCGCCGTCGCCGAGCTCGCAGCCGCCATCGGGGCCCGCCGCGATGCCGCATCGGCCAGCGCCTTCCCCTGGGCCGAGCTGGCCATCGCCGGCACGCTTGAGCGCGCGCTTGCGACCCAGCCGGCCGTCGACGTGGAAGATGCCTATCTGGCATCGCTGCAGATGACGCGCGACCGAGACCGCGCCGCCGGGCGCACCCTTGAAGGGCCACATCGCTCCGACCTGATCGTCGGCCACGGCCCCAAGCAGATGCCCGCCAGCGTCTGCTCCACCGGCGAGCAGAAGGCGCTGCTGATCGGCCTCGTGCTGGCCCACGCCGACCTCGTGCGCCAGCGCCGCGACGGGGCCGCACCGATCCTGCTGCTCGACGAGATTGCCGCCCACCTGGACCCCGTGAGACGCGCGGCCCTGTTTGAGGACATCGTGGCGCTCGGCAGCCAAGCCTGGCTCACCGGCACTGATCCTGAAGCCTTCTCGGCACTGGAGAACAGGGCCAGATTCCATCACGTCGAAGACGGCCGCGTCACCATCGTCGGCTGACCCGCCTGCGACCTCGGGTCTTCTGATTTAAGAGATTGAAAACAATCTCCTTTTTACGCGGGGACTGCACCTCTTTTCGCGTGCCTTCGCGCCCGCTTTGCGCTATGGTTTGGAGCTAAAAAATTCCCCCCCAAAGGACGTCCCCAGACATGAGCGCAAACCCTGCGA
Organism: Hyphomonadaceae bacterium; assembly: GCA_019747815.1. Lineage (GTDB taxonomy): Bacteria > Pseudomonadota > Alphaproteobacteria > Rhizobiales > Hyphomicrobiaceae > AWTP1-13. The sequence goes on along the minus strand of JAIEQJ010000093.1, from coordinate 17,360 downwards.
GGAAGACCAATGGCGCCGAGCGTTACGGCGCCGATGCGATCAAGGTCTTGAAGGGTCTCGACGCGGTGCGCAAGCGCCCCGGCATGTACATCGGCGACACCGATGACGGCTCGGGCCTGCACCACATGGTCTACGAGGTCGTCGACAACGCCATCGACGAGGCGCTGGCCGGCTTCGCCACCGAGGTCAGCGTCACCCTCAACCCGGACGGCTCGGCCACCATCCGCGACAACGGCCGCGGCATCCCGACCGACCTGCACCCCGAAGAGGGCATCTCGGCCGCCGAGGTGGTGATGACGCAACTGCACGCGGGGGGCAAGTTCGGCGAGGGCGACGACGACAACCCCTACAAGGTCTCCGGCGGCCTGCACGGCGTCGGCGTGTCGGTGGTGAATGCGCTCTCCACCGTTTTGGAGCTCAAGATCTGGCGCGAGGAGAAGGAGCATTTCGTTCGCTTCCGCAACGGCGTCACGGAGGCCCCGCTCAAGGTGATGGGTCCGGCCGGCGACAAGCGCGGCACCGAGGTCACCTTCTGGCCGAGCCTGGAGACCTTCCACAACGTCACCGAGTTCGACTACGCCACGCTGGAGCACCGCCTGCGCGAGCTCGCCTTCCTGAACTCGGGTGTGCGCGTGGTCCTCAAGGACGACCGGCATGCCGACAAGAAGGTCGAGGAAATGCGCTACGAGGGCGGCATCGGCGAGTTCGTGCGCTATATCGATCGCTCCAAGACGGCGCTGATCGAGGCGCCCATCATGATCAGCGGCGACAAGGACGGCACCGGCGTCGAGGTGGCGCTGTGGTGGAACGACGCCTACCACGAGCAGGTGCTCTGCTTCACCAACAACATCCCCCAGCGCGACGGCGGCACCCACCTCGCCGGCTTGCGCGCCGCGCTCACGCGCATCATCAACAAGTACGCGGACGAAAGCGGCATCGCCAAGAAGGAGAAGGTGGCGATCACCGGCGATGATGCGCGCGAAGGCCTCACAGCCGTGCTCTCCGTCAAGGTGCCCGACCCCAAGTTCTCCAGCCAGACCAAGGACAAGCTCGTCTCCTCCGAGGTGAAGCCGGTCGTCGAAGGCATTCTCGGCGATCAGCTCGCGGCCTGGTTCGAGGAGCACCCGAAGGACGCCAAGATCATCATCGCCAAGGTGGTGGAAGCGGCCGCCGCGCGCGAAGCCGCGCGCAAGGCGCGCGAGCTCACCCGCCGCAAGGGCGCGCTCGACATCAACTCGCTGCCCGGCAAGCTCGCCGAATGCCAGGATCGCGATCCGGCCAACACCGAAATGTTCATCGTCGAGGGCGACAGCGCCGGCGGCTCGGCCAAGCAAGGCCGCAACCGCGAGTTCCAGGCGGTGCTGCCCCTGCGCGGCAAGATCCTGAACGTGGAGCGCGCCCGCTTCGACAAGATGCTGTCCAGCCAGGAGATCGGCACGCTCATCACCGCGCTCGGCACCGGCATCGGCCGCGACGACTTCGATCTTTCGAAGCTGCGCTACCACAAGATCATCATCATGACGGACGCCGACGTGGACGGCGCCCACATCCGCACGCTGCTGCTCACCTTCTTCTACCGGCAGATGCCGGACCTGGTGGAGAAGGGCCACCTCTACATCGCCCAGCCGCCGCTCTACAAAGTCAGCAGGGGCAAATCGGAAACCTACCTGAAGGACCAGCGCGCCTTCGAGGACTACCTGATCGCGACCGGCCTCGAAGAGGCAACTCTGGCGCTCGGGTCCGGCGAGGTGCGTGCGGGACGCGATCTGCGCGACATCGTCGAGCAGGCGCGCGGCATCACCAAGGTGATCGACGACGTGCACTCGCGCTACGCCCGCTTCGTCATCGAGCAGGCGGCGATCGGTGGCCTGTTCGATCCCAAGCTGCTGCTCTCCGCCGAGCAGGCCAACGCCAAGGCGGCATCCGTCGCGCACCGCCTCGACCAGCTTTCGGACGAAACCGAGCGCGGCTGGACCGGGCGCCTCGGCAACGAGGGCTACGTGTTCCGTCGCCTGGTGCGCGGCGTGACGGAGTCGCACGCGCTCGACCGCGCCCTGATGGGTTCGCTCGAGGCGCGCCGCCTCAACGAGCGCCTGGCGCATCTTGAGGAGGTCTATGCGACGCCGGGCAGGCTCAAGCGCAAGGACAGCGAGACACCGGTGTTCGGCCCGCGCACCCTGCTCGATGCCGTCTACGAGACGGGGCGCAAGGGCATCTCGGTCCAGCGCTACAAGGGTCTCGGCGAGATGAACCCCGACCAGCTCTGGGAAACCACCCTCAACCGGGACGTGCGCACGCTGCTGCAGGTGAAGCTCGGCGACCTCGGCGAGGCGGACGAAATCTTCTCGCGCCTGATGGGCGACATCGTCGAGCCGCGCCGCGAGTTCATCCAGGCCAACGCCTTGGCGGCCAGCGTGGACATTTAACTCGAAGCATTCTCTCAGGAGGCGCTCCTGACCCCTACCGTGATTCGGAAAGGATGGTTATCGCTTCTACTTCTTCTCGCGCGAGGAGCCGCGGGCCCATATCCACGTCTACTGCGGCGACGGCGAAGCCAAGTTTTGCTTGGAGCCCAAAGTCGAACTTGCCTACAATCATAGCTTGAGCCGGAAACAGCTTCGCGAAATCAAGGCGATTATCGAAGAGCACTATCAGGAGATTGTCGATGCCTGGCGCGACCACTTCGGCAATTGAAGTTACCAACATTTCCAAGCACGGCTTGTGGCTACTCACGGCAGACGGTGAGCACATCTTGCCCATTGTCGACTTCCCTTGGTTCCGCGATGCACCCGTGGGCCACATCCTGAATGTCGAGGAACCCTCCCCGGGCCACTATCATTGGCCCGATCTCGATGTCGACCTGAGCTTGAAGATCATCCGCAATCCGGCGGCATATCCCCTGACCGCCAAAGCAAAGTAACGTTCGCATGCCCGGCGACTTCCTGCGGCGGACACCGCAGCTCACAATGGAACAGTTCCACGCCTTCCGGGATGAGCGTCCCAAGGAGGAGAAGTGGGAGCTGATCGATGGTGTGCCCATGATGATGCCGCCGCCGACGCTGATGCATCAGCGGATCGGCCGCAATCTCGAGACGCTGCTCAACGCGCGCCTACGGGACGCGAAGCCGGAATGGCAGGCCGATCGCGACGTCGGTGTCTGTCTCAGCGGCGACGAGAAATACAACCCCGAGCCCGATGTGATCGTAATTGATACCGCCATTGCCATGGGGCAAATCTACGCTCAGCGCTTCTATTTCGTTGCCGAGATCCTGTCGGAGAACGACAAGACAGCCGTGCTGGAAGCCAAGCTCGGCTACTACCAGGGGCACGCTCACAATCGCTGCGTGCTGCTCGTGCGCCAGGACCGGGTCGGCGCCGACCAGCACGATCGCCAAGCCGGGGGCGCCTGGCGCCGGCGGCATCTGGTGAAGCCGGAGGCGGCCATCACCTGCCCGGACCTCGGCACCATCGGCCGCCTGGGCGATCTCTATAAATTCACGCCGCTCGATCCCTTTGCCAAAGGATGACCGGCGTTTGCCGTCTTGATGCCCCCTCCGCTCATCCAGCTCACCGACATCGCGCTCACCTTTGGCGGCACGCCGCTGCTGGAGGGCGTGGAGCTCTCCGTTTCAGCGGGCGAACGGGTGTGCCTGGTGGGCCGCAACGGCTCGGGCAAGTCGACGCTGCTCAAGATCGCTGCCGGCCTGGTCGAGGCTGACCGCGGCGAGCGCTTCGTGCAGCCAGGTGCCGCCGTCCGCTACCTGCCGCAGGAGCCCGACCTCTCTTCCTTTGCCACCACACTCGCCTACGTCGAAAGCGGACTTGGCCCAACCGATGATCCGCATCAGGCCCGCTACCTGCTCGAGCAACTGGGCCTCACCGGCAACGAGGACACCGGCCAGCTCTCGGGCGGCGAAGCACGCCGCGCGGCGCTGGCGCATGTGCTGGCGCCCAATCCCGACATTCTGCTGCTGGACGAGCCCACCAACCATCTCGACCTTCCCGCCATCGAATGGCTGGAGGCGCGCCTTGCCCAGCAGCGGGCCGCACTGGTGCTGATCTCCCACGATCGCCGCTTCCTGGAGACCCTCTCGCGCACCACCATCTGGCTCGACCGCGGGAGGACCAGCCGTGTCGACCTGGGCTTCGGACGCTTCGAGGCCTGGCGCGACCAGAAACTGGAAGAGGAGGAGACCGCCCAGCACAAGCTCGATCGCAGGATCGCGCGCGAAGAGCACTGGATGCGCTATGGCGTGACGGCGCGGCGCAAGCGCAACGTGCGGCGCGTGGCAGAGCTGCAGGCGCTGCGGCAGGCGCGGCGCAACCATCGCCGGGCCGCCGGCAAGGCCGAGATCGTCGCCACGGAGGCCGAAGCGTCCGGCGCCCTCGTCGTCGAAGCCAAGGGCCTCGGCAAAACCTTCGGCGAGCGCGCCATCGTCAAGGACCTGTCGGTGCGCATCATGCGCGGCGACCGCATCGGCATCATCGGCCCCAACGGCAGCGGCAAGACCACGCTGGTCAACCTGCTGACCGGCACGCTCGCGCCCGACAGCGGCACGGTGCGGCTCGGCGTCAATCTGGCCATGGCCACTCTCGATCAGGGCCGGGAAAGCCTCGATCCCGATTGGACGCTCAGCGAGGCCCTGACCGGCGGCCGCGGCAACACCGTGACGGTCGGCGGGCAGACCAAGCATGTCGTCGGCTACATGCAGGATTTCCTGTTCTCCCCGCAGCAGGCGCGCACGGCGCTGAAGGCGCTGTCCGGCGGCGAGCGCGGCCGCCTGATGCTGGCGCGCGCGCTGGCCAAGCCCTCCAACCTGCTGGTGCTGGACGAACCCACCAACGACCTCGATCTGGAGATGCTGGACGTGCTGGAGGAAATGCTCGCCACCTATGCCGGCACCGTCATCCTGATCAGCCACGACCGCGACTTCCTGGATCGCGCCGTCAACCTGGTGCTCGCGCCCGAGGGCGACGGCCGCTGGACCGAGTATGCCGGCGGCTACACCGACATGCTCGCCCAGCGCGGCGCGGACCTCAATGGCCGGAAGCTGCAGCGAGTCAAGGCCGCCACCTCCACCAAGCCTGCCGACGCCCCGGCCTCCCCGCCGCCGTCAAAGCGCAAGCTCAGCTTCAACGAGAAGCATGCGCTGCAAACGCTGCCCAAGGAGATCGAGGCCCTGCAGAGGCGCATCGCCACCCTGCAACAGACGCTCGGCGATCCGGCTTTCTATGCGCGCGATCCCAAGGCGTTCGCCGAAACCACGCAGGCGCTCGCGAGCGCCCACTCACAGCTCGCCGCGGCCGAGGACCGGTGGCTGGAGCTTGAGCTCCTGCGCGAGGAGATCGTGCGGGGCTGAGCCCGGACGGGGGCTCATGGCGCGCCGGACCAAACCCCGTTAGGGCAAGTCAGCGTCCTCCATTGCCAACAATTCAAACGGCCCCTTGAAGCCTGGCAGGGACCGCACTCTGCGCTGCCAATCAGCCACATTCGTCCAGCGGTTCAGCTCGAACAAGCAGACCTCCGCAAAGGCGACATCGCCGTAGCAAAAAAGATCGGCGATCGTCGGTTCGCCGGCACACAGATACACCCGTCCGGCGAGGTGGGTGTTCAGTGTCGCCAGCGCCACCTCTGTCCGTCGCCGATGGTCGGCGGCGATCACAGGCTCGATGGCCATCGGCGAGCTGCACGGCATAGCAGCCGAAGACCGGCGGGAAGAGGGCATCGACATCCCAGTACAACCATTCGCGGACTGATTGCCGCGTCGCCCTATCGGGCCCCTGGAAACGGCCAAGCGTCTCAGACAGGTGCTCGACGATCGCCCCTGATTGCAGATGGACCCGTCCGTTGTCCACCAGAACCGGAACCTGACCCCAGCGAGAAAGGGCCAGAAACTCCAGCGTTTTGTGCATGCCCCTTTGGAAGCTCACGTACCGAAAGGAAAAGGGCGCGCCCGACAAGCGAAGCATCAGCGCAACCTTGTAGGTCGGCAGAGAATGCGGGCTACCGCAAAGTGTGAAGCGCGCCATCGATCGCCATCCGACGGTCAGCTCACGGCAAGGTAGAGCGGGCGCCGCCATACTGCAACGGGATGGTGGTGCGAACGGATCGCCCATCTCAATGCCAAGGCGCATCCTCTGGGCTCTGCCGGCCGCAGCGATCCGTCCTCGCGATCGGCTCACGGCGATGCATCCACGATTGCCACAGCACACCGGCGCAGGCCGCGTCAGCCCGCCTGCCTGCGAGCGAGCCATTGCAGCGCGCCGCGGCCCGCTGCCGCGCCGGTGGCAAAACAGGCCTGCAGCAGATAGCCGCCGGTCGGCGCCTCCCAGTCCAGCATCTCGCCGGCGACGAAGACGCCCGGGCGGCGGCGCAGCATGAAGGTCGGGTCAATCCCGTCGAAGGCGACGCCGCCCGCCGTGGAGATGGCTCGCGCGATCGACGCCACCCCGGTCAGACGCACCGGCTGAGCTTTGATGAGCGCGGCCATGGCGCCCGGCGCCATGGCCGAGAGGCGCTGCGCGGACGACGCGGCGCCCTCCTGCAAGAGACCGATGGCCGCCGGAGACAGGCCCGCCGCCTTGCGCAGAAACGTCGACAGCGACTGCTTGGCGCGCGGTGCGGCAAGGCGCTTTTCCAGCTCCGACCGCTCGACATCGGGCCGCAAATCGCACTTGAGGACAGCCTCGCCGTGCGCGGCGATGGCCTCGCGCAGGGGCTGGGACAGCGCGTACACCGCGCCGCCTTCCAATCCTGCCGAGGTGATAACGGCTTCCCCCCGCGCCCGGTGGCCGTCGAAGGCCAGAGCGATCCGCTTCAACGGCTGACCGGCAAAGCGCGTGCGAAACATATCCGACCATCCCACCAGGACGCCGCAGTTGGCAGGCCGCAGCGGCGCGATGCCGATGCCTGCAGCGCCCACCGCGTCCACCCACGCGCCGTCGGAGCCAAGCTGCGGCCAGCTCGCTCCGCCCAGCGCCATCACGGTCGCATCGGCGCTGACGGCTTGCGGGCCATCGGGCGCAGCAAAGAGCAGGCGGCCCGCAGCGTCCCAGCCCGTCCAGCGGTGACGCAGCTTGAAGACGACGCCGGCGGCATCGAGGCGGCGCAGCCAGGTGCGCAGCAGCGGCGAGGCCTTCATCGCCTTGGGAAACACCCGCCCGCTCGATCCCACGAACGTTGCCTGGCCCAGCTCCTCGCACCACGCGCGCAGAGTTCGCGGCGGAAAGGCGTCGATGGCGGCGCGCAGATGCGGCTCGGCCGCGCCATAGCGCTTGAGGAAGCTTGCAAGCTCCTCGCTGTGCGTAACATTGAGCCCGCCGCGGCCTGCCAGCAGAAACTTGCGGCCAACCGTCGGCATGCGCTCGTAGACGGTGACGGACAGCCCGCCCCGGGCGGCAACCTCCGCCGCCATCAGTCCGGCAGGACCGCCGCCGACGACAGCTATGTGCCTCGACATGGCCATGCCGGAGCTATTGGTAGTTCAGCCGCAGGCCCGGCCGGTCCCACTCGAACGCCACCAGCCTGCCGCTTCCCGACAGCGTGACATAGGCTGTCTTAAGATCCGGCCCGCCGAAGCAGATGTTGGTGGTCATGGGGTCGGGCATGGGCACGTGCCGCACGATTTGGCCGTCGGGGTTGAACACGGTGATGCCGCCGTTGATGAGTGTCGCCACGCAGATGCGGCCGGCGCCGTCCACGGCGAGGCTGTCGAAGCGCTGGTAGCCGCCGGGCGCGCCCAGGAAGCGCGCACCGTTGACCGACGGCCAGCCCTCGCGCTTCACCACACCGGGCTCGAGAATGTCCATGGCCCACAGGCGCGCCGACTCCGTCTCGGCAAAGTAGAGCGTCCTGCCGTCGGACGACAGGCCGCAGCCGTTGGGCGTAATGGACGGAAAGGCGATCGGCTTGATGCTGCTGCCGTCGGCCTTGGCGTAGTACACCGCCCCGCGGTCGATCTCGCGCGGACGGCTCTTGCCCAGATCGGTGAAATAGAAGCCGCCATGGGCGTCGAACACGATGTCGTTCGGCCCCTTGAGCGGATAGCCGTCGCATTCGGTATAGAGCGTCTCGATCTCGCCCGTCGCCGGGTCCACGCGCTCGATGCGTCCGCCGGCATAGTCCTTCGCCTGCCCCGTGGGTATCAGCCCCACGTTCGGCAGCTCATGCCAGGTGAAGCCGCCGTTGTTGCAGACGTAGACCTTGCCGTCCGGCCCGAGCGCCGCGCCGTTGGGGCCGCCGGTGTGCTGCGCGACCGTGGTCTTGCTGCCGTCTGCGCCGATGCGCGTGAGCCGCGCCGCCTCGATCTCCACGACCAGGACGGAGCCATCCGCCAGCGCGACCGGCCCTTCCGGAAAACGCAGCCCGGTCGCAATCTCGCGCAGCTTCGCCATGGTCGTTCAGTCTCCCGAGCCTCGGTGCGCCGCCACTATAGTCGGGCGCCCGCCGTGCGCACCGCATAAAAGGCCGGCAGCGCGGCGGTTGGGAAGGCGCATGCCAGATGCTAGGCTGCCCTGCGACAGAATGAGGCGCACTGCATTGCGAGGAGATTGCCGTGTTCAGCCAATCTGCAACCATTCGCTTTCTGGAATCGTTCGGCAACGTCCTCCTTTCCCTGATCCTCGGCGCCATCGCCATGGGCTTCTTCTGGTACTACCTGCCCGACGAGTTCGTGCAGCTCCAGCGCGGCGCAGCCGCCGTGCGCGAGTGGATCGCCTCGCGCGGCTGGACCACACGCACCGAGACCATCATCCGCTTCCTGCTGGAGGACCGCCAGCTCCTGCTGATGAGCTTCGTCCTGGTGATGCGCCTCGTGCTCGGGCTTTTGGTTCTCCTGATCAAGAGCCTGTTCGGCCGCGGCCGGGAGGATCGCGGCCCGCAGGCGGGTTATCCCTGACGCCAGCATTGATACCCACGCACGCGCGTGCCGGAGACCCGCGCAACTGTCGTTGGGCTTGAAACGTCTGGTCGCCACGTCCCGTTTGCTGCACGCGCGCACTCCCTCTCTTTCAGGGCGCCGACTGAACTTGCTATCGTGGACCGGGTGGTCCGGGTGCGGGCTCCGTTTCGAGCGCGGTCAGAGACCTCAGCCGTTCGATGACAGGCGCTCGGGTGCGACCACATCGGTGCGGTGTCGAGGTCACGCGACAGGGAGAGGAGCCCGCACAATGACCACGCGCAGGGACTTTCTTCAGACAACGGTTGGCGCCATGGCCGGCTTGGTGTTCACGGATTGCCAGTTCACGCTCGTAGCGTCCGCGCAGGCCCAGACCCAGGCCCAGCGGCGCGAGGTGGTCGTCAATGGCCGGCGCGTGCGGACGGTCGATATTCACGCCCACTGCGCGGTGCCCGCCGCGCTGGCCCTCATGAACCTGAAGCTCGGCGGACCGGCGCTGCGCCCGGATCTGGACATGGACGCAGCATTGTCGGTGCGGCTGCAGGCCATGGACGAGCAGGGCATCGACACGGAAGCATTGAGCATCAATCCCAACTGGTACGGCGTCGATCGCGACCTTGCCCAGAAGATCATTCAAATCCAGAACGAGAAGCTTGCCGAGGTCTGTGCCAAGCACCCCGAGCGCTTCGTGGCGTTCGCCACCGTCGCCCTGCAGTTTCCCGACCTGGCTGCCGAGCAACTGGAGCAGGGCGTGAAGACATTCGGCCTGCGCGGGGTGGGCATCGGGGGCAACGTCGCCGGCGCGGAGATCAGCGATCCCAAGTTCCATCCGTTCTGGGCCAAGGCCGAGCAACTGGGCGTGCTGGTGTTCATCCATCCGCAAGGCGACGGCACGCCAACCCAGCTCGCGCAGCGCTTCAAGGGCAACGGCTACCTCAGCAACGTGATCGGCAATCCCCTGGAGACCACGATCGCCCTGTCCCATCTGATCTTTGAGGGCACCCTCGACAGATTCCCGGGCCTCAAGATCTGCGCCGCGCACGCAGGCGGGTATATGCCTTCTTACGCCGGGCGTTTCGACAGAGGCTGTCCCACGCGGCCCGACCTGTGCCCCGGCGGCACCCACGGAGCCATCAAGAAGGCACCGTCCGACTATCTGAGGCAGCTCTACTACGACACGATGGTGTTTCGCCCCGAGGGCGTGCGGCACCTGGCTGCAGAGGTCGGAGCGAGCCAGCTCATGGTCGGGACGGATTTTCCCTATCCGTGGACGACGACGGCGGTGGACCTCATCCTCAAGACGCCCGAGCTCACCGACGACGACAAGATCGCCATCCTCGGGGGAAATGCGGCCAAGCTGCTGGGTCTCAGCTCCTAGACTTGTGAAGGCTTGGGCATTGGGCCACGCCCGGCGCCATAGTTAACCCGGCCTTAATGCCTCTCCTCTAGCCTGCCGGTGCGGGACGGCGTGCCGTTGCTCGCGGGACGCGCGGGCAGGCTTGCGAGGACCGGCACCAGGCCGATGGGGCTCTTCGATACAGCATTGTCGACGGGCGGGGAGAGACGCCCTGAGCCGCCGAGGCGCGGCATGCCCTGGGATCTGCGCCTTCTCGTCGTCGGCTTCATCTATCTGCCGGCCATCGCCGGCCTGCTGCTGGCCGGCGCCTTCGTCTACTATACGACGACGATCCCCAACCCCATGGCGCTGCGCCAGAAGCAGAGCGCGCCCGTCGTGCGCATCCTGGCCCGCGACGGCTCCCTGCTGAGCGAGCGCGGGGGCGCAGCACCCTACGTGCCGATCGAAACGCTGCCGCGCCATCTCATCTATGCCGTGCTGGCGATCGAGGACCGGCGCTTCTTCTCGCACCGCGGCGTGGACCCCACCGGCCTCGGCCGCGCGATCCTGACCAACCTGAAGGCCGGCCGCTTCGTCCAGGGCGGCTCGACCATCACCCAGCAGCTCGCCAAGAACATCTTCCTCACGTCCGATCGCACTCTCACGCGCAAGTTCGAGGAGCTGGTGCTGGCGCTGTGGCTGGAGCTGCGCCTGGAAAAGCCGGATATTCTCGAGCTCTACCTCAACCGCGTGTACTTCGGCGGCGGCGCCTATGGCGTGGAGTCCGCCGCCCGGCGCTTTTTCAACAAGAGCGCGCATGAGGTGACGATTGCGGAGGCCGCCGTCCTCGCCGGCCTGCTCAAGGCGCCATCCAAGTATTCGCCGGCCTGGAACCCTGGCCTTGCCCGCGAGCGGGCCGAGGACGTGCTGGCCAAGATGGTGGAGGCGGGCTTCGCATCGCCGATCGACGGAGCCCTCAATCCCGTGGCAGACGTGCGGTTTGCCGAGCCCCAGGTCATGCGCGGCGAGACCGGCGTCGAGTATGCCGTCGATGTCGTGCTCGACCGGCTGCCGAGCCTGATCGCCGACAACGATCGCGAAATCATCGTCGAGACCACGATCGACGGCGTGCTGCAGCGGCGCGCACAGCAACTGGTGCACGATCTCATCGCAACCGAAGGCAAGGCCATGGATGCCGGCCAAGCCGCCATGGTGCTGCTCGACATGGAGGGCGGCATCACGGTCATGGTGGGCGGGCGCTCCTACGGCGAGAGCCAGTTCAACCGCGCGCTGAGGGCAAGACGCCAGCCGGGATCGGCGTTCAAGCCGTTCGTCTATCTCGTGGCGCTCGAGGCCGGCATGACGCCCGAGAGCACCGTACTGGACGCGCCGATCATCACCAAGGGCTGGAGCCCCAGCAACGACGACGGGCGCTTTCGCGGCCCGGTGACCCTGCGCGAAGGCCTCACCAAGTCGATCAACACGGTGGCGGTGCGGCTGAACATGAGCAACGGCGTGCGCAAGACCGTGGCCGCGGCCAAGCGGCTCGGCATCCGCTCCGAGCTGCGCCCCGACGCGTCGCTGGCTCTCGGCACCTCCGAGGTCACGCTGCTGGAGCTCACCTCCGCCTACGGCGCCTTCGCCAGCGGCGGCAAGCTCATCGAGCCGCATATCGTCAAGCGCGTGCGCACCGGCTCGGGCCGCGTGCTCTACCGGCGGCCGCAGGAGACCGCAAGGATGGTGGTGGCCATCGAGCACGTGGGCGCCATCAACGACATGCTGAACTCGGCCATGATCTCGGGCACGGGCCGCCGGGCCGCGCTGCAGCTGCACCCGGCCTGCGGCAAGACGGGCACGGCCCAGGAGTTCCGCGACGCCTGGTTCATCGGCTACACCGCGCACTATGTCGGCGGCGTGTGGGTGGGCAACGACGACCGCCACGCCATGAACCGGGTGATGGGCGGCAACCTGCCGGCCAGGCTGTGGCACGACATCATGGTGCAGGCACATGGCGACCGCACGCCGACCGCCCTGCCCGGCACGACACCGACGGCACCGCTGGCGCCGGCACCGCCCGATCGGATGGTTGCCGAGCGCCCCGGCGATCGGCCGATCCTGCCGCTCGAGCGCATCGAGCCTGAGTTCGTCGAGCGCGTGCTCGGCAAGGACGAGACGGCGGCCCCGTCGCGCCGCCTCACCCCGCCACCGGCACAGTCGACCTGGGTCGACCGGACGGCCGAAACCCTGCGCCGCTGGCTCGGCGGCTAGGTGTGCATTCTCGCGCCCCGCAGGACGCACCCCACAGCCGCCAGGAGCGCGACACGCCCCTCCTTGCGGTTCACAATCGAAGTAGCCGGGCGCGAGGCACGGGTCGCCCCTGCCGAGCAATGCGGCCAATCTCACATCGCGTGAGCCCGATATCCTTGAGCATCCTGTCGCTCAAGGCGTTGAGCTCGCGCTCGACCCGCCGCACCGCGCGCCATGCCTTGAAGGCGCGTCGCGCGCGGCGCAAGATCGGCAAATAGAAATCCCGCCACACGCGCGGGCGCTCAGGCTGGCACAGCGTCGGCCAAGGGCTCACGATGATGTCCTGACATTGATTGCTCGCCCATCACCCCACGATGGGTTCGCTGACGACCGTGGTACCGGCCGGACGCGCGAGCGCGAAGAGCAGGGCTCAGGGCAGGGGCGATGCGCGGCGTGTGGGCGCCTGGGTCTGAGATATGGCGCCGAGCGCGCCATATCGCAGATGATCCCTAGTGTCCCGATCGCGAAGTTCGCCGGATCTTGCAGCAGGCGCTGAACGAACTTCGCGATCGAAAGGACACTCGCAAGTTCATGGTGCTAGTGTGATTCAGATCGAGAAATTCGCTCAGCAGGCGTGCTGCAAGATCCGGCGAACTTCGCGATCGGGACACTAGCGCGCGTCGAGATCGGCAAGGCGCTCCAGGGCTTGCAGGGATTGGATGCAGTAGTAGCCGCTGACGCGGCTCAGCACCTTAGCCTTCGACCAGTCGGCGACCTGCCGGTTGATGTTCTCCCGCGCCGCGCCCACCATGCGGCCCAGCTCCGCCTGCGACAGTTTCTGGCGGATGAGCACGCGGCCATCCGGCAATCGCTCGCCGAAGCCCTGCGCCAGACGAAGCAAGGCGCGGGCGAGGCGTGCCTTCAGCGGCATCTGCTGGATGTGGCTGATCTCGTTGCTTGCGCGTACGCGCGCGCTGAGGACGGTGAGAAGCTGGCGGAACACGGCGGTGTCTTCCCTGGCCAGCCATTCGAGCGTCGTCGTGGGGAGCTGACACAGCTCGCAGCTCTTGAGCGCGGTGACGGTGGCCGAGCGCGGTTGCTGGTCCAGCAGCGCCATCTCGCCCACCATGTCGCCCCTGCCCAGCACCGCCAGCAGGGTGTCCTGGCCGTCCTTGGACGGGAGGGAGACCTTCACCGCCCCCTTGAGGATCAGGTAGCAACAGTCCGGCGCATCGCCCTTGTGAAAGAGGACCCGGCCGGCCGCGACGCGCAACGTGCGTGAGGCTGCGATGAGCTTGGCCCGGGTGTCGGCGCTGATGTTGCCGAGCGAGGCTTCGCCGCCCAGCATGGCAAGCATCTCCACGTGCTCCACGCGCGGGGAGGACGGTTGTGCGCGGCTGCGCGGCCCGGAGGCTTTCGCTGGCCGCGCGCGGGTCCTGCCGGTCGGTTCTGCGCCGCGCACCGATGCCGTCGCGTCACGGCCGCGCCGTTTCATGCGTTCGGGGCCCATGGCTCTCCCATCGGTTTGTCCAGGCCGCGGGCGGATCGTGGCAGGGACATGCGAAACGGCACCTTATTGCGCTGATCGGCAGGCCTGTGAAGGCGCAATTGCGTTTGCCCCGCCCCGTGCCCCGTATCCTCGAGCCGGCGTTGAAATGCGCAAAAGTGTGATGTGGATCACTTCCCGTCGGCGGCATCCAATTCCACCTAACGCTCATCGAGAGCTGTCCATGCAGCCTGGAGTCAAACTTGTCGAAGGAGAGCAGAACATGGCGATTTCAATGATAAAGAAGACAATGGTGCTGGGTGCGACCGTCGGGTTCCTCGCCGCGACGGCGGTGTTGGCGCCTGCATCGGCTGGCGGCGGCCACGGCCACGGCGGCGGTCATGGCCATGGCGGTCACGGCCACGGCGGTCATGGTCACCACGGCGGCGGCGGTCATGGCCACCACGGTCACGGACATGGCCATCATCACGGCCACGGCCACCATGGCCACCGCCATGGGCACCATCACCACTACCGGTCTTGGTATGGATCGGGCTACGGGAGCTGCGAATATTTCTACAGCAAGTGGAAGTATACCGGCAGCGGGTATTGGCGGCACCGGTATTTCGACTGCATCAATTGATGCGCCGACGTCGGCCTGCTGCGCCTCCGGACTCGGCGGCACAGCAGAGCTGATCGGCAGTACGCACACCTCAGACCCGCGCGCCTAGGCTCTCGTGTGATGATCGAGAAATTCGCCCTTCCTCGCAGCACGCCTGCTGAGCGAATTTCTCGATCTGAATCACACTAGAACCATGAGCTTGCTAGTGGCCCGGGCCTATCGTCACCCGGCCGAAGAGCCCGCGGGCGAGACCGTTCTCCACGTTGCCTTGCACTGCCCGTCGCGCTAAGGAGTGTTCTTCGCCTCGGAACAAACCATCAACTGCGCCGAACATGTAAAACTTTCGGCCAGACATGTAAAACAACGATGGAGACGGACTAAAATTATCATTTCAAGTCAACAGACTGCGGGTGTAGTTCAGTGGTAGAACATCAGCTTCCCAAGCTGAGTGTCGAGGGTTCGATTCCCTTCGCCCGCTCCAATCACTTCCAAGAATTGCTTTTCATTACAGAACCCTCTTGAATTCAACGGGTTCTCACGCGACCGTCGCCGTGTTGACGTCCAACAAAACGTCTAACAAAACGTCCAACACGGCGCGCGCTCCATGTTCGAATACCTCACCGTCCGCAACCGCACCTGGCACTTCGTGCGCCGCGTGCCGCTGGAGTTCGAGGCGATCGACCGGCGCGGCATCGTCCGGCACTCGACCCGCATCCGCGTTGCCGATGACCGCGTGGGCCGGCGGGCCGCACGCGTGGCCGAGAAGTTCAACGAACGGCTGGAACTGACCTGGAAGGACTTGGCACTCGGCCAATCGCAAGCCGAGGTCACCCGCTATGACGAAGCGCGTCAACGTGCCCGGTTGCTGGGCTATGAGTATCTTGAAAACGCCGTCCTGCTGGAACGCCCCATCGAAGCACGCGTGGAACGGCTCGAAACGCTGTCCATGAATGGCGCGGTGTACGAGCCCAATGCCCGCTCGGCCGTCCTCGGCACGGAAAAGCGCCCCGCCTTCAAGCTCTCGAAGCTCTTCACCGAATATGAAGCCGCCACCAGGGACGAGGTGCGGGATTTCTCGCCCGGGCAGCTGCGCATCTGGCGCAATGGCCGCATACGCGCGGTGGAGAATTTCGTCGAGGTCGCAGGCGACAAGCTTGTGACCGAGTTGACGGTGGACGATGCCATTGACTACACCGAATGGTGGCGCGGTCGCGTGCTTGACGATGGCATGGTGGCGAAATCCGCCAACAAAGATATTGGCCAGCTTAGCCGCATGCTGAAAGAGATGAGTGTCCGGCGGCGGCTCAATCTGCTGGACATCTTCAAGGGTCTGCGGCTGAAGGGCGAAACTGACAAGCCGCCGTGCCCCTACGAAACAGTTTTCATGCAGAACCGGCTGCTTGCGGAAGGCGCCCTGGGCGGTCTCAATGAAGATGCGCGCTTCGTTCTGTATGTCATCATGGAAACGGGCTTGCGTCCGTCCGAGGTTGTGAATCTGACGCCGCAAGCGATACGCCTCGACGCCCCGGTGCCGCATTTGAAGATCATGCCAGAGGGCAGACGCCTTAAGACCGATGATTCCGCGCGAGAGATTCCACTTGTGGGCGTTGCGCTTGCTGCGATGAAACTGCGCCCCCAGGGCTTCCCGCGCTACCGCGATAAATCGTCGGGCCTGTCGGCAACCCTCAACAAATACCTCTTGGAAAATGGATTGCGCCCAACGGACGACCATACGGTCTACTCGTTGCGCCACAGCTTCAAGGACCGCCTGGTGGCAGTCGAGGCCGCGGATAGCCTGATTGACAACCTGATGGGTCATAAGACGCACAAGCCAAAATACGGTAAGGGTCCGAGCCTGGAATTGAAGCTGAAATTCCTTCAGCGGATTTGCCTGCGGGCGCCGGCGTCCTTGTAAGCGGCAAGGCGTGCCCTGGCTCGCTCGCGCGTGGACTCTTTTTGCTTCAATTCTTCAAGCTCGGCCTCGAACTTCTCGTACATGGGCAGATGCACATCGCCATCCAGTTCGATGCATAATGCCAGCACGACCATCGCCCGCTCGACGCGCTCGATCAGGGTAAGCTCGTGGGCAGGCACGCTGGGCGTTGGGATCGCCGTCAGGGCTGGCAGGTTACGCGGTGCGTCCATGGCGTGCATTCCAGGCCGGCACGGCAGCGGCGGATCGGCCGGCGTGCCTGCCGGTGTTTCATCTTCGGTGGTATCTGTCCCTTTCGCCTGCGCCAAGCCGACCTGTGTTGCGCCGAGCCACGGCGTGCCGCGCGGTGTCATGGATTCCGGGCTGGGTGGATGGGTGCGAGGTGTCACGTGTCTGTTTCTCTATCGCGGGAGGCGCGCGGCGCCGCGCATTTCCTTTGTTCGACCCCGCCGGAGGCTTTCTTCCGTCCCGACCGCAAGGATGCCGGCCGTCGCGCGCAGATGCGGTCAAGGCTGACCGTCTTCGGTCACCGGAGGTCTTGGGCCTTGACCGCAGCGAGCACGGCGGCACGCTATGCGTCTCGGGGTCAACAATTCAGCGCAGCTTGTGCGGTGAGATTCTGGTTTCACGCGCCTCGCATCTTGCGCGAAGGACCGTTACCCGCACGGGACGAGACGCCGAAGGCGGCTCGGTGCCGCCACCCGTAGGTGGCGGCATAGGGCCTGGTCCTTCCCTGCGCGCAGGGAAGGACGCGCCCCAATTATGTCAATCGGCGCGGAACTTTGACCCTGGATCGGCGTGCAATCTTGACCCTTTCTATCGGTGATGTGCTTCTCGCC
>JAIEQJ010000047.1 GCA_019747815.1 Hyphomonadaceae bacterium | reverse complement strand
CCGCGATGTCCATGCTGCCTGCGAACGCGAGACGCCGCGTATGCCTCTCGCTTGTGACACAGTAAGACTAGGCCGTGCGTTCGGAAATCCGGCCGGCAAGCCTCGGCAGCTTGAGCCGGCGCAGCTGGTCCATGCCATGGAAATGGGCGAGGGTGAGGAGGGTGGTCGTCTTGGTAAGGAGGACGCGGAAGAGGGGCTTGCGGCCCTGTCCCTTGGCAGCGAACAGGGTTTTGATATGGCCCGCGACCCGTACGGCCTCGAAAATATCGGCCTCGCTGGAGGGGCATACGGGCAGGAGGGTAAGATGCGACCGGAAGAGCGCGATGCTGAGGGCAACCTCGTAGGCGCCGGCAAGATCGATCAGGCAGAGGTCCGGTGACAAGCGGCGGGCGAGTTCCTGCAAGTGAACGCCGAGCTGCTGGGGGTTGGCCTTGGAAACGGTGATGCCGGGGGGTCGGGCATCCTCCTTTGAAAGCCAGCGCGAGATGGTGCCGTTGCTGTCGAGGTCAACGATGTGGACGCTGGAGCCGGCCTTGGCGTAGGCGCCGGCGATGCAGAGGCAGGCGGTGGATTTGCCGACACCGCCCTTGGAATTGGCAAAACTGATGGTGAGCACGTGTTCCCCTGGCAATGCCGCACGTGCGGTGGTGCGGCACTCGAAACACTGATCTGTATTCGGATCGTTGGCAAGCGATTCGGCGAAGCGGGATGCGCGAAGGGACGAGTGGTGAACTGCGCCTGTGGATGGAGTTTCACGTGAAACGGCTGTTACAGCGCTGATTATTCGGCTGAAAGTATTGCTCACAACCACTTGCCCACAAGGGAATGGGCCCTGGCGTGCAACGGGAGTACCGGCCCGACTCGGGGCGAGCGGAAGCGCGCGACCAGAATCGCCCGGCTAGGCTTGGCTCGCTCCTTCTTGGTCGCCGGCTTCGAACTGCACCCCCGCGGGCCGGCAGCCTCACGCAAAATTCATCAAGGGATAGCAACTGATATCAGTTACAACTCCAAGCTATCAGTTTCCGGGGCTACGGCGCGTGCTAGGTTTTGCGACGAGGAGAGTGACACGAGGAGCCCGGTGTCGTGGTGCGCGGCTTCTGGACAGTGACGGCGGCGGCCTTGGTGGTTGCGGTGACGGCGCTGTCCATGCGCATGAACTTCGAATTCGGGTATGTGCTGGGCACATCGGCGGCGACCGCGCAGATCTTCGCGCTGCTGTCGGTGGCTTTCGATGGGCTGAAGGCGCTGTTGCCGCTGTTCGTCGCCTGGCAGTGGCGCGACGGGCGCAAGCTGCGGGCGGCGGCGGGCCTGGGCTTGTTCCTGCTCGTCGCCGCTTATGGGCTCGCCTCAGCGCTCGGGTTTGCTTCGCACAACCGGGAAGGGATCGCGGTCGGCCAGGAGAATCTGAATGCGAGCCTCAAGGAGCACTTGGCGGACCTCGACGCGGCGGAGGCGCGCCTCAAGGCCCTTGGCGCACACTGGATCAGCGGGGTTATCGAGGCGGAAATCGCCAAACTGAAAAAGGACCGCCTCTGGGACGCGACGAAGGGGTGCAATGAGGCGACGCTCGCGGCAAGCCGAGACTTCTGCAAGCGCATCGAGACCTTGCGCGCGGAGCTGGCATCAGCGGCGGCGGATGCGGTGCTAACCGCGAAGGTCGAGGGACTGAAATTCAAGATCGAGCAGCTGCGGGCGCACGGCGCGGGACGCGAAACCGATCCGCAGCTCGGCGAGATCGCGCGCGCGGCGGGATTCGACATCTTGCGCGTGCGCTCGGCCATGAACTGGCTTCTCGCCATCGCGGTCGAGGCCGTGAGCTGCTTCGGCCTCTTCGCAATTGCCTGGGCGCGCGCGCCGCGTGTGGCAGTCGTCATGCCAACCGAAGAGCCTGCGGGGAGCAGCAGGCCCTGGCGCCTTGTGAATCCAAAGGAAGTCCGGAGCGCCGCGACCCTGCTTCATGCGCCCGCGTACAAATCCAAGCGTTCTGCCGCGCGCAAGAGGGAGCAGGCGGTCCTGAAGGACGGGAAAGGCGCAGTCGCGAAGGCGTTGCCCCGGCTGCGCGCGGCCGAGCGGCTGGAAACAGAAACCTGATCGAAGAGCGCATCCAGCAAGCGGAGAAGACTCACGTCACGTGAACGTCCGTCGCACAGGTGATTCGTCGTTGAGGATCGCGCCGGAGGCAAGGACGCCATCTGGACGCGGATTGGATCGGCATGGCCGCACAAGGACGGCAAGGGATTCAATGTACAGCTCGCAGCCCTGCCGGCCAGCGGCGGGCGGATCGTGCTGCGCGAGTTGACGGAGGAGGACGGGCGCGAAGAGGCGGAGGCGGCCGACGCGCGCCAGGACCCGAAGGAGCAGTAGAACCATGGGCGACATCATCTCCTTCGTGGGCCAGAAGGGCGGCACGGGCAAATCGACGCTCGCGCGCGCCTTTGCCGTTGAGGCGGCAAGACGCGATCAGGGCGTCGTGATCGCCGATCTCGACGAGGCGCAGCGAACCAGTTGGGATTGGGGCCAGCGGCGCTCTGCCAACGGGCTTCAGCCCGCCATCGCGGTCGAGCGCGTGCCAAGGCTGCAGGTGTTCACCCGCGCGGCGGACATTGACCTGCTGGTGGTGGACGCGCCGGGCTGGGCCGATGCCTCGACACTGTGGCTGGCGCAGGGCTCGCAGCTGACGGTGCTTCCGACCGGCGGAACCGTCGACGACCTCAACCCGACGATCCGCCTGATGCACGAGCTGATGAACAAAGGGATCGCGGACTGGCGCTTGGGCCTAGCGCTCTGCCGCATCCACACCGACGCGCAGGCGGAGTTCGCACGCACCTACCTTCGCCAAGCGAACTACAAGGCGCTGAAGGGCGAACTCCGCGAAAGAAAGTCGCTGGCCGATCTGCAAAATGTCGGCCAGGCGGTGACGGAAGGGTCCGCTACCACCTCGCGCGAGGCGATCGATCTCATCGGCAGCATCACGGCCGCGCTTGAGCGGGCGCGCAAGAAGACCGCGCAGGAGCGGGAGCAAGGAACGCCGGCGCGCCTCGTGCCCTCGAAGGAGCGGGGAGGAAGGGAGGATGGAAGATGAAACCGCATCTGCCCTTGCGCGTGCTCTCGAAGCAGGTCGGGCTTCCGCCCGCCCGTGATGAGACGCACCAGACGCTGGAGCGTTCGCCGCCAGGGAACCGCCGCAAGAAGACCGGGCGCACGGAGCAGTTGAACATCCGTGTTCAGCCAGGCATGGAGGAGCGCTTCAGCGCGGCGGCGGAGCGCGCGAAGGAGACGAACGGCGCGTTCCTCGAGAAGCTGCTTGCGGAGCATGAGGCGCGCGGCGCCTCGCTCGACAAGGGCGTCATCCCCACCGCCGAGGCGCGGGTGGGTCGTACGGAGGAGCTGCGCGTGTGGTGCACGCCCTGGGTATTCCAGACGGTGCCGAAGCTGGCGGCGGAGCGCGGCATGCTGGTGCCGCAGCTGATCGAGGACCTGCTGGCACGCGAGGTCGAGCGCCTCGACCCCCACGGCGGGAAATTCGGGGTGAAGGTGGAGAAGTAGGCCGGGCCGGGAGGCAACAGGTTGCGTGGTATGGCGCGCAAGGCGAGAGCGATCGAAGGCTGGCCGCGTCTGATGACGGCGGCAACGGCGGCCGCCTACTGCGATGAGAAATCCGTTGAGACGTTCCGGCGCGGCATAGGTAAGCTGTGGCCGCGGCCGCGGCGTGTAAAGGATAGAGGCGAGCGATGGCTGCGCGAGGAGCTCGATCAGGCGATCGACCGCCTGGCGGGCGGGAGCGGCCCGAGAGATCTGGCCGACGTGCTATGAGACGCCGTCCGGTCGGCTGGCCGCGCTACATGACTGAACGGCAGCTGGCGGATGGCGAGGTCGCCTACTATTGGCATCCTAACCGGCGCGACGTTGGGGCGGGCTTCACGATCCCCTGTGAGACGCTCGGGACGAGCTACGGGGCGGCGGTCGACCGCGCGAATCTACTCAATCGCATGCTGGATGACTGGCGGACGGGCCGGAAGGAAGCGCCGGACGAGGGGTCAACGCGCTTTGGATCGCTGGCCTGGATGTTCGCGGATTTCCAGGAGACGGCGAGCTTCAAGGAGCTCTCCGAGCGCACGAAGCCCGACTATCGCAAGGCGATGGCGCTGCTGACCGACATCGAGACCAAGGAGGGCAAGCCGGCGGGGACCTATCTCCTGAAATCGCTGACCCCGCTCGCCGTCGACAAGATTTACGCAAAGCTGAGGAAGGGGAAAGAGGGGCAGACAGTCTTCCGGCAGGCCAATCTCGCGGTCTGGCTTGCGGGGCGCGCCTGGCGGGTTGTGCGTCGGCGCCATCCGGATGTGTTCCCCGACGAGAACCCGTTCGAGGGTTTGGAACGCGACTGGAAGCGCACGCCGCGGAAGGCCGCGACACGCAGCGAATCTTATGCGCTCTCGGAGGCGCTGAAGGCGCTTGGCCACCCCCATCTCGGCTTGGTGCCGCTCATCTGCTACGAATGGCACCAGCGCCCGGAGAACATTCTGGCCGGACATTTGCGCTGGTCGGACTGGCGGCCGCCGGAGCGGCCGGACGCCGTGCGCGTGGAGCACCACAAGACGGGCGAGGAGGTGTGGCTGCCACTGGAAGATGAGAAGGAGGAAGGAAAGGACCTTCTGTTCCCCGAGATCGAGAAGTACCTCTCGGAGCTGCAGCGCCTTGGCCCCGCGATCGTGATGCGCCCGAAGCGGCGGGTGGATAGTCGCCAGACCAAGAAGAAGGAGCGGGAGGTCGTGCATCGGCTCTATGAGTTCGGGCATGCCAGGCATCTCGTTCAGAAAGCCCGGAAGGATGCAGGCCTCGACACCCACATCACCATGGATGCCTGCCGGCATGGCGGCATGACGGAGCTTGGCGACGCGGAGGCGACCGAGCAGGAGATCATGTCCGCCTCCGGGCACCGTTCGCCCGAGGCCGCACGCGTCTACGTGAAGCGCACCGAGAAGCAGCGCATGGCGGCGGTGCGCAAGCGGAGGCAGTTGCGGGCGGGGAAAGCCTAGCTGCCGGATACCACGCCGAGACATCGTTGATCGAGCGCTGAAGCACCACGTGAGGCGACGGGCCTCCGATGGCTAGTCTAATGCCTACCGATGTAGGAATATGTCGCGCGGACGAGCAGCTACTGTCGTTTAGACTAGGCCTACAAAATATGGATCTGTATTGCGCGAACGGACCAAGAAAAGTCTAAACGGGCCTTGATTCCATTGGGTTTGTGGCTGACGCTTAATCAGCGGGTCGAAGGTTCGAGTCCTTCTACACCCACCATTGAAATCAAGGGCTTATCGGGTTCACTCGCGGCGGACGGGCTTCTTCAAGGAGGCAGCCAGCCCGCGTCCTGGTCCAGCAGACGGCGCAAGTTTGCCGCCGTGGCGCATCCCTGAGGTTCCATGGCCGGCGATCCTGCACTAGGAATCGGGGCGGGACGGCACCGGGAAGGACGCGCGGCGCGTGGCGGACATCGAGGCGAGGACGGAGGTGACGGGCGCGGTCTGGAAGATCGTGGCCGAGATCGGCCAACGGGTCGAGGCGGGGGACACCATCATGGTCATCGAGTCCATGAAGATGGAGATCCCCGTTGTCACCGAGCAAGCTGGGACGATCCGGAAATTCCTGGTCAATGAGAAGATGCCCGTCAGCGAGGGTCAGGTGGTGGCCCTGCTGACAAGCTCACGTCCCTGAGCCGCGTGCCGGCGGCCGAGACGCAGGGCGGCGCGTCGTTGCGCTGTGTCACATCCCCTTCCTTTGGCAGGCGCAGCCGGCTTCCCATCGGCCACTGATGTTCAGCGGGCTGGGGATTGCGGGGATAGCCGTGGATATCCCGTGGCTGAGGCGTGGCATTTCGCGATAGCCAAGGACGGTATCGAGTGTCCGGTCGGCCGCCCCGTGTCTTCAGGATGCGCAAGTTTTCGTGGCCGGCCCCTGCGTTGCGAAAGGGAGATAGCGAAGATGCGGATCTGGCAAGCTCTCGCGGCGGGACTGGCCACGGCAACGCTCGTCGTGCCTGTGTCGTCTCCGGCACAGGAGGGCGATCTGTGGGTCAAGCGGCCGGTGGCGAAGAAGAGCTGGGACGAATGCGGTTGGGACGGCACGTGCGTGCGCCGCTATCGCTATCAGTATCAATATTTCCGTCGGCCGGCTGAGGGGCACAGCCGCCGGCCCGAGGTGCGCGGCTTCGTGCATCGCGCCCCCGAGCACGACGGTCGCGGCGAATGCCTGGCGCTCGTCAAGGCCGTGGGCGATGAGCGCCAGTCGGTCGACAAGGCCAAGGAGGCTGCGTCGCGGGCATGGGCGGGCCACGTGCGCTTCCACTACGGCGAGAAGTACATCGACGAAACCAACGCCATCAACGTGCGCTTCACGTGCTCGCGCAGCTCCGTCAACGACACGGTGCTGGGCAAGCTTCAGGAGAGCGCCGGTATTACGCACACACGCTGCCAGATCGAGGCGCGTCCATGCCGTGCCCAAGCCGAGAAGTAGGCTTGGACGAGCGCAAGCAGGGCTGTGGTGCGTGACGCTGCGGCATCGGCATCGGTAACGTGGTGATGGGGGCGCCTCGCGGTGCCCCTGTGCTTGCAGGCGAGCTGATCCCGCCGACTGCCACCCGTCGCGCCCTACTCCATCGGGGCTTGTGGAGCTTGGCTTACATCGCCTATCGCCGCATCCTGCACGACGTGGCACTGTCGGGCCAAACGGACCCGCGATCCGCGTTGCCGAGCCACCTGGCAGACCCAGCGGAGGACCGATGTCGGATCAGTGCGCAGAAATAAAGATGTATTCGGACTACAAGAGCCCCTACGCCTATCTCGCGTTCGATCCGGGTTTCGATCTGGAGCAGAGATACAAGGTGCGCGTGCGCTGGCGCCCATTCCAGCTCCGCATCAAGGGCAAGGGAGAGCGCAGCGTCTACTCCGAGCACAAGGTCAAGTATTCGTATCTGGATGCGCGCCGCTGGGCCAATCTGCGCGGCGGTCTCGTCATCAAGGGGCCGCTCAAGATCTATGACACCACGCCGGCACTGGTCGGTGGCCTGTTCGCCGAGACGCAGGGCCGGCTGATCGCGTACAGCCGCTCCGTGTTCGACAGGTTCTTCCGCCGCGAGCTGGAGGTGGACCAGCCGGATGCGGTGGCCGCCCACATCGCGTCGATGGGGCTGTCGGAGACGGCCTATCGCGACTATCTCGCGGGCGAGGGCATGCGCGCCTACGGGCTCGCGCAGGAAGAAGCGGCGAGCGACAAGATCTTCGGCGTCCCCATCTTCGTGTTCAGTGGCGAGCCGTTTTGGGGGCACGATCGCATCGGCCTGCTGGAGCATCGCCTGACGGAGGCCGGCCTGGCGCTCGATGGCACACGTGCTCCCTCCGTCGCGCCGGCAGCGAGGGAATGATGGCGGTGACGCGGAAGCCGCCGATGCTGACCGGCTATCGCGTGATCGACATCACGCAGTTCGTTGCCGGACCAACCTGTACGCGCATTCTGGCCGAGCTCGGCGCCGACGTGATCAAGGTCGAACTGGCGCCGCATGGCGACCGCACGCGTATCCAGGGGATCAAGCCGCGCGATGCGAAGGGCTCATCGCAGAGCACCTACTTCTTCCAGCACAACCACTCCAAGCGCAGTCTAGCGCTGCAGTGGAAGCATCCGCGCACGACCGAGATCCTGAAGACCCTGGTCGCCAAGGCCGACGTGCTGGTGGAGAACTTTGCGCCGGGCGTCATGGCGCGGGCGGGCCTCGACTACGACGTGCTGAGCACAATCAACCCTCGCCTTGTCATGTGCTCCATTTCCGTCGCCGGCCAGAGCGGGCCATTGAGTGCGCAGCCGGGCTACGACTATATCGCCGCCGCCTATGCTGGCGTGACCGATCAGATCGGCGAGGCGGGCGGCAACCCGGCGCAGTTCACCATGGCGATCGGCGACGTGTCGACGGGTGTGGCGGCGGCGATGGCGGTGGGGTTCGCGCTGCTGCATCGCGAGCGCACAGGCGAGGGACAGCAAATCGACTGCGCCATCCTCGACACCTATTTCCATATGCATGAGGTCAACGTGCCGCGCGTGGCGCTGCGCGGGCCGAGATTCAAGCCGACGCGGACCGGATCGCAGCATCCCGATGGCGGACCGACCGGGCTCTTCCGGTGCAGCGACGGCAGCTACATCAACATCACCGCTCTGGCGCACCAGTGGGGTCAGCTCGCCGCCGCGCTCGGCAAGCCGGAGCTGGTGGAGGATGCGCGCTTCAAGACCGCCCGCGCCCGGCGCGACAACAACGATGCCATCAAGGAGCTGATCGAAAGCTGGCTGGCCTCCCTCCCGGATCGGCAAAGCGCCCTGCGGGTGTTGGAAGGCCATCGCGTGCCCTGCGCGCCGGTCCTGACGCTCAACGAAGCCATGGCCCATGCGCATTTGCGCCAGCGCAAGACCGTGCGCCGGGTCGCGGACGCGCAGATCGGCGCCTTCGATATTCCGGGCCTGCCGGTGAAGTTCTCCCGCTGGCCGGATCGCGACGAGGTCAGCGCCGATCTCCTGGGCGCGCACAACGAGGAGGTGCTGAAAGAACTTGCCGGCCTGTCGGATGCCGACATTGCGGCACTCTATGCGCAGAAGGTGTTGGTGCGTGATCCGGCCCTGGAGGAAGCCTCGAGGCAAGCGCCGCAGGATTGAGGACAGGCGCGGCTGTCGCAGCGAGACTCTAACCAGAGCCGGGCTTGGCGCTGGCTGCTTCGTCGGCCCTGATCTGCGCAATCGAACGCTCGCGGTGCTTCAGCCACCAGCCGTACTGCACGGGCCAGTCGTCCATCGCATCGCTCGCATCGCGGCCGAGCGCGATCTCCGCCATCTGCGGCCAACACGGATTAACCAGCGCCTCGCGCGCGATGGCGATCAGGTCGGCCTGTCCCTTCTGCAGGATGGCCTCGGCAAAGACGGGATCGATAATGAGGCCGACCGCCATCGATTTGATACCGGCCTCCCGGCGCACACGCTCTGCGTAGGGAACCTGGAAGCCCCAGCTGCGCTTGACGCGCGCCGCGGTGGCGGAGCCGAAGAGGCCGCCTGACGAGCAATCGATCACGTCGATGCCGCGCGCCTTGAGCGCCTTGGCATAGGCGACCGTGTCGGTGAGCGTCCAGCCGCCGTCGAGGCCGTCGACGGCTGATACGCGCACAAACAGCGGCCTGTCCTTCGGCCACACGGCTCGTACCGCCTCGGCCACCTCCAGCGGAAAGCGCGTGCGACCCGCGAAGTCGCCGCCGTAGGCGTCAGTGCGCGTGTTCGAGAGCGGGGACATGAACTGGTGGATCAGATAGCCGTGCGCGTTGTGGATCTCAAGGATCTCGAAGCCTGCCTCGAGCGCGCGCTGGGCGGCATCCGCCCACTGGCCTTTGAGGGTCGTGAGATCGGAGACCGAGAGCTGTCGCGGCACGATGTAGCCGTCTGCCATCGGCGCGCTGGTCGGCGCGACGATCTCCCAGGTCTTCTCTCCGCGGGCGAGGTCCTGCGCCGTCAGCGGCCCGTTGCCGAACCAGGGGCGCTGCATGGAGCCCTTGCGGCCGGCATGGGCGATCTGGATGCCCGGCACCACGTTCTGCAACTTCATGAACGCTGCAATGCGCCGCAGCGGCGCAATATGCGCTTGCGACCACAATCCCATGTCGCCGTTGGTGATGCGGCCCTGCGCGGTCACGGCCGTGGCCTCGACGAACACGCAGGCGGCGCCGCCCAGCGCCAGCCGGCCCAGATGCGCGAAGTGGAAATCCTGGGCGATGCCGTCAACCGCCGAATAGGTCGCCATTGGCGCGATGACGACACGGTTCTTGAGCGTGACGCCCTGAATGGCGATCGGCGTGAAGAGCAGCGGCTTGGTCATGTCGGGAGGCGGGCGCACGGTGCCGGTGGTCGCGGACGCGGCAGCGGACCAGACCACGCCGTCGCCTGTCAAGGGTGTGCAGGCCATATGCGGCCGCGCCGTGCTCTGTTTCCGGGAGCCCGGGCTCTACGCGCTCGCGCGCGCCGGCCGGGGTGACGAGGGAGCGCCTCGCGCGCTCAGGCGGCCATGGGCTTGTGCGTCGACCACTTGGCGATCAAGTCGGGCACCTGCTGCATCGGCACGGCCTTGCTGAGGTGGTACCCCTGCGCCTCGTTGCATCCCAACGCGGCAAGCTGTTCGAACTGCTCGCGCGTTTCGACACCCTCCGCGGTGGTGATCATGTCGAGCGTCTTGGCGATGTCGATCACCGATCGGATGATGACGTCGCTCGTGGGCGTCACCCCGAGATCCTTGACGAAGGCGCGGTCGATTTTGATCTTGTCCAGCCGGAAGCTGCGCAGGTAGCTCAGGGACGAGTAGCCGGTGCCGAAGTCGTCCATGGAGATGCGTACGCCGAGTTCTCTCAACTGCTGCAGCACCAGGACGGTCGAATCGCTGTCTTGCATCAGGATAGTCTCGGTGATTTCGAGCTGCAGACGGCTTGGAGACAGCCCAGTCTCGCGCAAGGCGTCGGCGACGTTGGCAGCCAGATTGCTGCTGCGGAATTGCATGGGCGAGACGTTGACGGCCACATACAATTCCTTCGGCCATAACATCGCCTGTTCGCACGCCTTGCGGATGGCCCAGGATCCGAGGGAGACGATGAGGCCAGTTTCCTCGGCGATTGGGATGAACTCGCTGGGCGGTATCGTGCTCCGGATGGGATGGTCCCAGCGCATCAGCGCCTCGAAACCGGTGATGGCCTTGTCGGCCATGCTCACTACGGGCTGATAGTGCAGAAGGAGCTGGTCGTTGTCGATCGCGCTCTGCAGATCGACCTCGAGCTGGCGTTTCACGCGCAGCCGCTCGGCCATGCTCTTGTGGAAGAACCTGTAGGTTCCCCGGCCGGCGGACTTTGCGGCGTAGAGCGCCATGTCACCGGCCTTGAGCAGCAGTTCCGGATCGTTGCCGTCGTGCGGCGCAAGCGCAATGCCGATGGTGACGCCGATGCGCACGTGCTGGCCGTAGATCTCGTAGGGCTGCGAAAGGACCTCGCCGAGCCGTGCGGCCAATGCCTCCGGCTGCTCGGTCGAGCAGGTGTTGGGAAGCAGGATGCCGAATTCGTCGCCGCCGAGACGGGCCACAAGACTGTTCATGCGCACGGTGGACTTGAGCCGATCGGCGACCGACTGCAGGAGGGTGTCGCCGATCCAATGTCCGAGCGTGTCGTTCACGACCTTGAACCAGTCGAGATCGAGGTAGAGCAGGGCAAACCCCTGATCCTCGTCGTTGCCCTCGACTTGCGACGATTTCAGTTTGAGCACGTACTTTTCAACTTCCTCCCGGAAGTGGCGCCGGTTGGCCAGGCCGGTCAACGCATCCTCGGAGGCTAGGCGCACGACGGCTTCCTGGGCCTGCCGCTTGGGTGTGACGTCGGTGAAGGTACGCACGAAGCCGCCGTCCGGGAGGGCGGTGGTGCGCACCTCCAGAATAATGCCGTTCGGCCGCGTGCGCTCATAGGTGGGGAAGCCGCCGTCGGCATCGCGCCGGCTGAAGTACTCGATGGCGGGCACCCCTTCGGGGATGTGCACCGATGCGAACTCGCCGCGCGCATCCAGAAACTTCACGAAGTCTGCGAACGTGGGTCTCTGGCGCAGGAATTCCTCCGGCAGGTCCAGCAACTGCGCGGCCTGCCGGTTGATCACGGGCATGCGCTGGTCCTTGGTGACCAGTATGATGCCCTGGCTCATGTTATCGAGGGTCAAGCCGAGGTGCTTGGACTTCTGCGTCGCCAGCCGCTGGCTGTGCAACTCCCTCGCCTTCGCCAGCCGCAGCCGCAACTGATCGCGCGCGCCCTCGATGCCGACGCCGAGGATGGCCAGCGTCAGCAGGGAGCCGATGAGCGCGTGCCGCAGCGCATCCTTGTAGGCCTGGGCATAGATCTGATCCTCCGTCACGCTTACGCTCAGCGCCAGAGGAAGGTCGCGGACACGGCGGAAGGTGACGAGGCGGTTGCCCTCCGCCACAGAGTCGAGGAAGGTGCCCGCGCTGCGGCTCTGTATCTCGTGCAGCAGTCGTGTGCCCGCAATGTTCTGGCCGGGAGCGAGGCGACCCAATCCGCCAGGTCCGCCCGAGGAGCCTACCCGGCCCTGCAGACCGATCAGCGCAATGGAGCCGCTCGGCAGATCGATCGCCTCGTAGAATTGGTTGAAATGCGTTGCGCTCAACGACGCCACGATGACGCCGGCAAAGGAGCCATCGGGATTGCTCAAGCGTCGCGTCAAGGGAAGCAGCCACGCGCCGGTCACACGTCCGACTACAGGCGGACCCACAAACAGGGTGTCGTCGGAGCGTTCCATGTGATAGCGGAAATGCTCGCGGTCGCTGAGATCGATCGGCGGCGGCACGGTCACGGTGGTCGTGGCGCGCAGGATGCCTTTGCCATCGACAATCGCGGCCAGATTGATGACCTCGCTGACCAGGTTCGACTGCATCAGGATGGTCTGCAGATCTGCGCTGTCGCGCTTCTTGTCGATCTGGCTGCGCAGATTGAGAAGCGCGTTGTCCGCTTCGCCGACGGAGCGCCGGATGGTCTCCTCAAAGAGAAGCGCGAGGTTCTCGATGTTCAGCGAGGCGTCACGGTAGTCGTCAGCCGCTTGATCTTTGAATTTTGCGACGATGCCGGCCCACAGCATCACGCTCATGACGATGCCGAGCAAGAAGCTCGTCTGGGTTGCCAGTCTAGCGACCCGACGACCTATGAAGGAGAACCTTCTCATGTTCGAAAGCTGTTTACTGCGGCCGTTCTTTTCTTACTCTTTACTTAGCGGGCAGAGCGTGAAAGAAGCCGTAATGGCTGGTGAACAAACATTGGGGGCTCGTATCAACCTTGGACGCATTGCACAAATGCATAGCAATCCGAGGTGAGCTACGCAGAAATATAGCATGCGCAACCTGGTGACGGATGCCGAGCGGCTTTGGGGAACCCTGATGGAGACCGCCGCCATCGGCGGGACGGCCAAGGGTGGGATATGCCGCCTGACCCTGACTGACCTCGACCGACAGGTGCGGGACTGGTTTCGCAAGGCTGCAGAGGCCCTGGGGTGCTCGGTGACCGTTGACGATATGGGCACCATGTTCGCCCGGCGGGAGGGCCAGCGCCGCGACGTGCCGCCGATTGCCATCGGCAGTCATCTCGATACCCAGCCGACCGGCGGCAAGTTCGACGGCACGCTGGGTGTCCTGGCGGCGCTGGAGGTGCTGCGCACGCTCCATCAGGCGGGCTACGAGACGTTCGCCCCAATCGAGGTGGTCAACTGGACCAACGAGGAGGGATCTCGCTTCACCCCACCGATGATGGCATCGGGTGTGTTTGCCGGCGTGTTCACCCGGGATTGGGCCTACAACCGCACCGATCCGGCCGGGACGAGCTTCGGCAGTGCGCTGGACGCCATCGGCCAGCGTGGAACGAAGCGCTGCGGCGACCATCCTTTGTCGGCTTTTTTCGAGCTGCACATCGAGCAGGGACCGATCCTGGAGGCCGAGGGCGTCGATATCGGTGTCGTCACGGTGGTGCAGGGCATCCGCTGGTTCGAAGTGACCGTCACCGGGCAGGATGCCCATACGGGTGCCACGCCGATGCATCTGCGCAAGAATGCACTCCTGGGTGCCGCCAGAATTGTCGAGCTGGTCGAGAGGATCGCACGCGCGCACGCGCCGGCCGCGGTGATGACGGTCGGGTCGATGCAGGTGAAGCCCAACTCGCCCAATGTCGTGCCCGGGGAAGTCTTTCTGACGATCGACATGCGCCACCCTGAAACGCGCACGTTGGAGGCGATGGAGGGCGAGCTCAACGCGGCGCTTGCCGCGGTCGGGGAGCCGCTGGGGCTTTCGGTTGCGGCCGTCAAGATCTGGGATCAGCCGCCCGTGGTGTTCGATGCGCGGTGCGTGGCCTCGGTGCGCAATGCGGCCGAGACGTCGGGCTTTTCGGTGCGCGACATGGTCTCGGGCGCGGGCCATGACGCGGCCTATGTGGCGCGCGTGGCTCCCACGGCGATGATCTTCGTGCCCTGCCGCGACGGCATCAGCCACAACGAGGCGGAGTTCACCTCAAAGGTGCAGTGCGCGGCCGGTGCCCAGGTGCTGCTGCAGGCCGTGCTCGACTACGACCGCTGGCTGGCGGAACAGGATGCCGGCAGGGGCGGCGTCACTCCTTGACGGCGCCGGTCATGGCCGAGACGTAGTGCTCGACGAAGAACGCGTAGAGGACCACGAGCGGCAGCGAGCCCACCAGCGCGCCCGCCATCAGCGAGCCCCAGCGGTAGATGTCGCCGTCGACGAACTCGTTGACGATGGCGACGGGCACCGTCTTGTGCTGGGTCGAGGAGATGAAGGTGAGCGCGTAGATGAACTCGTTCCAGCACAGCGTGAAGCAGAAGATGAAGGCGGAGATCAGCCCGGGCACCGCCAGCGGCATCACGATCTTGGTCAGGATCTGCCAGCGGCTGGCGCCGTCGATCAGCGCGCACTCCTCAAGCTCGAACGGGATGGTCTTGAAGTAGCCCATCAGCAGCCAGGTGGAGAACGGGATCAGGATGGTGGGATAGGTGAGGATCAGCGCGAACGGCGTATCAAACAGGCCATACTGGAACACCACAGTCGAGAGCGGGATGAACAGGATCGACGGCGGCACCAGATAGGCCAGGAAGATGGCGCCGCCCACCCACTGGGCGCCACGGTAGCGCAGCCGCACGATGGCGTAGGCGGCCAGCACGCTGGCGATGATGGAAAGGATGGTTGACGTGATGGCGACGAACATCGTGTTCCACAGCCACAGCGGATAGTGTGTCTCAAACAGCAGTTTGCTGACGTGCTTCCAGGTGGGCGTCCACGTCCAGAAGGGATTGAAGCGCTCCAGGTCCAGAAGCTGCTCGTCCGGCTTGATGGCCGTGAGCGCCATCCAATAGAACGGGAACAGCAAAACGATGAGAATGATCGACAGCGGCAGGTAGAGCGTCACGAGCCGGCGCGGCAGCGTCTCCAGGTAGCTCATGCCCTCGCTGTGATCGGCCGCCGCAGGCCCTCTTTTGGCATCTGCGGTCATGTCAGTCATTGGCTTCCCCCTGCTGCCACTTGCGCCGCTGCAGGCCGAACCAGGAGATCAGGATGGCGGCAAGCAGGAACGGGATCATGGCAGTGGCGATCGCCGAGCCCTCGCCGAGATAGCCACCGCCGATGGCGCGCTGGTAGCCGAGTGTTGCCATCAGGTGTGTGGCGTTGACCGGCCCGCCGCGCGTCATCACCCAGATGAGCTGGAAATCGGTGAAGGTGAACAGCACCGAGAACGTCATGACCACGGCGATGATGGGGGTGAGCAGGGGATAGGTGATGTGGCGGAACATCTGCCAGCGGGAGGCACCGTCGATGGTAGCGGCCTCGTACAGCGCGGGCGACACGGTCTGCAGCCCCGCCAGCAGCGTGATGGCAATGAACGGCACGCCGCGCCAGATGTTGGCGGCGATCACCGACCAGCGCGCGTTCCAGAAATCGCCGAGAAAGTCGATGTTCTGCGAGATCAGGCCGAGCTTCTTGAGCGACCACGACAGGATCGAGAACTGGCTGTCGTAGATCCACCAGAAGGCAATGGCCGACAGCACGGTGGGCACGATGAAGGGGATGAGGACCAGGGCGCGGATGATCGCCTTGAAGGGCATGTGCTGGTTGAGCAGCAGGGCGAGGTAGAGGCCGATCGCGAATTTGATGACGCTGGCAACACCCGTGTAGAGCAGGGTGTTGAAGACCGACAGCCAGAAAACGCTGTCGCCCCACAACCATTCGTAGTTCTCCAGGCCGATGAAGTTGCCACCCCGGCCGATGCGGGCGTCGGTGAAGGAGAGCCAGATGCCCAAGCCCAGCGGGTAGGCGAGGAACAGCAGCAGGAAGGCCGCCGTCGGCAGCATGAACCAGATGCCAAGCCAGTTGCGGTTGGCCTTCAGGCGCTGCCACGCCGTCACGTCCCCTATGCGTTTGCGGGCCGGCCTGGGATTGAGCGCGATGTCGGCCATGGGTGTCCTGGCTGGTGCATGAGGCGGCGAGCGGCCTCGTGGCTGCCCGCCGCCTCGCAACCTCAGCGATAGAGCCTCTGCGCCTGCCGCTCGGCGATCTTGATGGCGCCCTTGGCGTCCTCGCGGCCCGTGCAGACGTTGGCGAACATGTCGAGCACGATGAAATCGGCCAATGCCGCCGCGGCCTTCTCGCCGACCGAGCCGAGCCCGCCCGCCGTCAGGGTGCGCTTGGCCGCCTCGCCGAAGATCGTGTTCTTGGGGTCGGCCCTCCAGATCGGGTTGGCATCGTAGGCGTTCAGCGGGTGCGTGAGATAGCCCACCGACGCCTCGAGCCACTTGTTGTACTGGTCCGCCTCGAGCAGGTAGGCCATCAGCGCCTTGCAGGCCTGAGGATACTTGGTGTGCGTCATGGCCAGCATCGGGAAGCAGACATGGAACTCGGTGGGCTTGCCGACCGGCCCCACCGGCCATAGCGCGTGATCCATGTCCTCGGCAATGTCCTTCTTGGTGGGATCCCTCTTGGCCGCGGCGTAGATCGAGATGCCGTTGTTGGTCCAGGAAATCTCGCCGGCCAGGAACGCCTTGTTGTTGAACGCGTCGTTCCAGGAGGCCGTGCCGGGGATGAAGTTCTCGTAGAGCTGCTTGGCGTAGTTGAGGGCCTTCTCGGTCTCGGCCGAGTTGATGATGACCTTGTCGTTGGCATCGACCAGGTTGCCGCCGAAGGCCCACAGGCACCAGTGCACCCAGGTGTTGCCGTCGCCGGTGGCGTGTCCCAGCGCCATGCCGCCGGGCGTGCCGTTGCGCTTGGTCGCCTTGGCGAACTCCAAAAACTCGTCGGTGGTGGCCGGGAACTTGGACATGCCGGCCTTCTTCAGGGCGGAAATGCGATAGTTGAGCATGTTGCCGCCGAAGCAGACCGGGATATCGATCCATTTGTCGCCGCTCTTGCCGTAGGTGACAGCGGTCGGCACCCAGCCCCCGTACTTCTTGCCGAGGTAGTCGGCGACATCGCTCACGTCGACGCACTTCTGCGGGAACAGGAAGGGCAGCGAGTACAGGCCCCAGAACAGGTCCGGCCCAGAGCCGGTGTTGGCTGCAACCGAAGCCTTGGGCGGAATGTCCTCAAACGATTCGCGGATGATGTTGACCTTCACGCCCGTCGCCTTGCTGAAGGCGTCGACGAGGGACACGAATGAATCGTCCTCCGACTGCACGAAGAACTTCCAGCGCAGCAGGGAGAGCTGCGCCCCGGCCTCCGGCTTCCATGGCGCGGACTGCGCCCAGGCACTGGCCCATTCGTGTAGACCCGAGCCGGCCAGCGCGCCGGTGGCAGCCAAGGCGGTGGAGCCCTGCATCAGGGCGCGGCGTGTGAGCATCGGCATGGGTGCTTCCTCCGTTTGCTTGATCAGGCGTTGAGCCTCTTTCCAGTCGTCTCGTCGAACAGGTGGACCAGCCGTGCATCGGGCCGCAGGCGAACCTTGTCACCGGGCTTGAACTGATGCCGCTCGCGGAACACGGCGGTGATGTCGGCGCCGCCGAGCTTGGCGCTGACCTGGATTTCGGACCCGGTGGGCTCCACGATCTGGATCACGGCTTCAGCGCCGTCGTCAGCGAGCGAGAAATGCTCGGGGCGGACGCCATAGATGGCGCGCTGACCGGTCGAGCCGTTGGGCGCGGTGGCCAGCGGCAGGCGCGCACCGCCAGGGCCCTCGAAGCCGCCGCCACCGTTGGCGGTGATCCTGCCGGGCAGGAGGTTCATGGCGGGAGAGCCGATGAAGCCAGCCACGAACAGGTTGTCGGGATGGTCGTAGAGGTGGAGCGGCGCACCGATCTGCTCGACCATGCCATCGTGCATGACGACGATCTTGTCGGCCATGGTCATGGCCTCGATCTGATCATGCGTGACGTAGATGGTCGTGGTCTCGATGCGTTGGTGCAACTCCTTGATCTCGGTGCGCATCTGCACGCGCAGCTTGGCATCGAGATTGGACAGCGGCTCGTCGAACAGGAACACCTGCGGGTCGCGCACGATGGCGCGCCCCATGGCCACGCGCTGGCGCTGCCCGCCCGAAAGCTGGCGCGGATAGCGCGCCAGCAGCGGCGTAAGGCCCAGGATGTCGGCGGCGAGCTTGACGCGCTCGTCGATCTCGCGCCTGGGCGCGCTGCGCAGCTTGAGCGAGAAGCCCATGTTGTCGGCGACCGTCATGTGCGGGTAGAGCGCATAGTTCTGGAACACCATGGCCACATCGCGCTCCTTGGGTGGGACGTGGTTGACCACCCGCTCGCCGATGCGGATCTCCCCGCTCGAGATGTTCTCCAGGCCCGCGATCATGCGCAGCAGCGTGGACTTGCCGCAGCCCGACGGGCCCACCAAGACAACGAATTCACGGTCGCGGATATCGATCGAAACGCCGTGCAGGACTTGGGTGGCGCCAAATGACTTGCGCACGTTGGCGCAGGTTACGCTGGCCAAAGAGCAATCTCCCTAGTGAGCTTTTTTCTTTGGACTGTACAACGCGCGCGGCGATCGACAAAGCCATGAGT
Source organism: Hyphomonadaceae bacterium (assembly GCA_019747815.1). GTDB lineage: Bacteria > Pseudomonadota > Alphaproteobacteria > Rhizobiales > Hyphomicrobiaceae > AWTP1-13. Next base: position 32,792 of record JAIEQJ010000047.1, on the reverse strand, counting down.
TGTGTGCTGCGGAAATCACAGCCAGCCGCCGGCATGCCGCCGGTGCGGCGCTGAGAAGCGCTGCGTGGGGACCGTCCACCCCATCATCCCGGCCGGAGCGCCTTGGGTGCGAATGCATGCGGCCCTGGGTTCCGGATATTCGCGTTCCAGAGAATTCCGGGATGACAGGTGAGTTGGGATGACGGGTGGAGGTGGCCTGGGCGGGTGCAGGCACGCCGGGGTCACTTGGTCTCGACGACCACGTAATTGTCTTCGACAGCAACGGCGAACGTCTCGGCCACATAGGGGCCTTCGACCAGCTTGGCGCCTGGCTCCACGGTCACGGCATAGTTCATCAGCCGCAGGCGCTTGGGGTCGCACCAGGAGCGGCCCGTGCGCACGTCGAACTCCCAGTTGTGCCAGGGGCAGCGGATGATCTCGCCGGGGCGTGAATAGGTGTACTCGCCAGGTGAGGACGATTCCACGAGGCCCGTAAGCCGGCCCTTGGACAGACTGCCGCCCTTGTGCGGGCACTTGTCGGAGAGCGCGAACAGATCGCCCTTGATGTTGAAGATGACGATGCTGCGCTCGCCCACGTGGACCAGCTTGCGGGAGCCAGGTGGAATTTCGGCGGCGCGGGCGACGACGTGGTGTGGCATCAGCAGGCTGTCATCCCGGAATTCGCGAAGCAAATATCCGGGACCCAGATTTGCGGGCCTCGGGTCCCGGCTCTCGTGCTGCGCACTTGGCCGGGATGACAACGATGGGAGATCGCGATCACGGCAGCCGGTACACCGCCTTCGCGTTGGTGGTGAGGATCTGCTGGGTGCGGTCGGTGGCCAGCCCCGCGGGGAAGGCGCGGAAAGGATCATCGAAGTCCCAGTGCGGATAGTCGGAGGCAAACAGCAGCCGGTCCCAGCCGATCCAGGCCATCATGTCGAGCACATGCCTGCGATCCTCGGGCTCCTCCATCGGCTGGGTGGTGACCCAGATGTGCTCGCGAATGTACTCCGAGGGCCGGCGCTTGAGATGCGGAACCTCGCCGCGCATGCGCTCATAGAGCTTGTCCAGCCGCCAGGAGAGCGGCGCCAGCCAGGCGAAGCCGCCTTCGACGATGACGACCTTGAGCTTCGGGAAACGCTCGAACACGCCTTCGATGACGAGGCTGGTGACGACGGTCTGGCATGAGGTGGAGTGGCCGGCGCCTTCCTCGACGTAGTAGGAGGGCCAGCCGGTGCCCGTGTACGGGTGGCCGCTGGCGCCGAACACATGCAGAGCGACCGGGAGACCGTTGCGCTCGGCGGCTTCGTAGATAGGCCAGTAGCGCCGGTTGCCGGCGGGCTCGGCGCTGCGGGTCAGCATGAATACTTGCGCGTAGGCAGGATCAGGCGCGCAGCGATCGATCTCCTTTGCCGAGGCGGCGCCGTCCTCGTAGGGTACGACGATGGCCGAGCGCAGCCGCGGCTCGCGCCGGGTGAAGACCTCGCGCTGCCAGTCGTTGACGGCCGACGCAAGAGCCGCGGCGAAGTCGAGATTGATCTCGCTCTGGCCGGTGATGCCGAGCGGCCCCAGGATGCCGAACGCAATGCCGTAGTGATCGAGATACTGGGAGCGGATGAGATCGAGGTTGCTGCCCGGTGCGCCGCCGCCCTCGGGCCAGGCATCGCGCCGGCAGGCGCGCGGGGCCGACTTCGGATAGGGCTCGAAGCTCATGCCGTGGCGACGGCGCGTGCCGTAGGTCGTGAGATGCTCCCACCAGCGCGCGGACATGTAGGGCTTGAGGTCGGCGAGTGCGCCGGGTGCGGGGTGGACGTCGCCGTCGATGATGGCGAGGCACGCCGCTCCGTCCTGGGCCGGGCGATGGTCGAGATCGGCGTCGGGCGCCGGTGGCGCATCGAGCATCATGGGGACCTCTCGAGCCTAGGGTAGGTGGCCAACGGATTGTCGATCAGGATTTTGCGCCTGAGCGCGGGCGAGACGCCCGGCGGCAGCATGGCGTCACCGTCGTACTGCCAGTGCGGGAAGTCTGTGGCGAACAGCAGCATGGTGTCGGACTGGAGCTGGTCCATCAGGCGGCCAATGTGCTCCGCTCCAGACGGGGCGTCAAACGGCTGGGCCGTGAGACGAACGTGGTCGCGCACGAACGCCTCGGGCGAGCGGTCGATCCAGGGCACCTCGTTGCGCACGCCGCGCCAGAACTTGGCCAGCCGCCACAGATAGGGCGGCAGCCAGGTGACCCCCGATTCGATGAGCACGACCTTGAGCCTGGGGAATTTGACGAACACGCCCTCGGCAATGAGGCTGCCGAGCTGGGTGTGGAAGCCCTGCGACTGGGCGGCGTAGTCCTCCAGATAGTAGGTGGGCCAGCCCGAGCCCGTGACGGCGTGGTGATAGCTCGAGCCCGCATGGATACCAACCGTGAAGCTATGCCGCTCGGCGGCGGCATAGATCGGCCAGTAGCGCGACTTGCCGAGCGGATGCTCGCCGAAGGCCAGCATGAGAACCTGCACGAAGCGGGGATCGCCGGCGCGCCGCTCGATCTCGTCAACGGCACGCTCGGTCGACTGGATTGGGAGCACCACCGAGCCCCTGAGACGCGCATCCTTGGCGAGCCATTCGGCCGCCAGCCAGTCGTTGACGGCGCGGGCGAAGGCCGCACCCAGGTTCTCGTCGCGAAAGGCTTGCACCGGGAACAGGCAATTGCAGATCGCGTGTGCGAAGCCGAAGCGGTCGAGCGTGACCTTGGCAGCTGCGACGGGGTCCTCATCGGCGCCCGCTTCACGCCAGTCGGGGCGGATTGTCAGCGGCGCATTGGCCGGGTAGGCGATGCTGTCCCAAGCATCGATGCCACGCGTTTCCACCGCGTCGCGCCAGTGCTCGTCCATGTAGCGGGAAAGATCACGCGGTGTCGGCGCGCGGGGGTGAAAATCGCAATCGATGGCGCCAGTCCAGTCGTCGCTCAAGGTGCTGCCTCGGTTGGCCTGCGGCCCGCTCTTGCAAGATAGCGCACGACTGCCGGCCGGGGAAATCGGCCTTGCCGGCGTACGGCCCCTCCTGCAGACTTGGCCCCACGATCGCAGGAGCACACGATGTCCGATACGCAGACCATGGCCATGCTGGAGAAACGGCGCATCGAGGCGGCCATCCTCAAGCACGTCTACGATACGCTGAAGGCCAGCCACGGCGTGGAGGCGGCGCGAAGGACGATTGCGGAGGCCGTGCGCAAGTCGGCCATGGAGCAGGCCGGCGAACTGGCAAAGGCTGCCGGCGGCAACACCTCGTTGGAAACCTTCATCGCGCGTCAGGAACCGTGGCTGCGCGGGGGATCGCTCACCATCGAAGTGAAGGAGCATACCGACACGCGCTATCGCTACAACGTCACCCGCTGCAAGTATGCGGAGATGTACCGTGACATGGGGCTCAGCGAGATCGGCCACCTGCTCTCCTGCCAGCGCGACGGCACGTTCTGCGAAGGCTACGACAGCCGCATCAAGCTCAAACGCACCCAGACCATCATGCAAGGCGCCAGCCACTGCGATTTCGACTACACGTTCGAGAAGGATGATTGAAAATGGTCGTCCCGCTGTTGCCGGGAGCCGGCGATGCGGAGGGCGCGGAGCGAGTTGAAAGATGGATCCCGGTGACAAGCACCGGGATGACAAGAGGATACCGGCCGCATGAACGCCTCCGTTGTTGACTACGTGTCCATTCCCCTGCCCGACTACGCCGAGATGCCGGTGGAGGACATGCGCGAGCGGGCGCGTGCCTTCTATGCGCAGATCCGCACACGCCACACCGTGCGCGAGTTCTCGCCCCGGCCCGTGCCGCGCGACATCATCAAGCAATGCCTGCTGGCGGCCGGCACGGCCCCGAGCGGCGCCAATCATCAGCCCTGGCACTTCAGCGTCATCACCGATGCGAGCCTCAAGCGGCGCGTGCGCGAGGGCGCGGAGGCCGAGGAGCAAGTGTTCTACGCAGGCCGCGCCGGGCAGGAATGGCTCGACGCCCTGCGCCCGCTTGGCACCGACGCCAACAAGGCCTTTCTCGAAGTGGCCCCCTATCTCATCTGCATCTTCGGTGCGCGCCGCAGCGCCGGCGCCGACGGCCGCGTGCGCAAGAACTACTACGTGCCGGAATCGGTCGGCATCGCCACCGGCTTCCTGATCGCGGCCCTGCACCGCGCCGGCCTCGCCACGTTGACGCACACGCCGGCACCCATGGGCTTCCTCAACGAGATTTGCGGCCGCCCGGAGAACGACAAGCCCTACATCCTGCTCGTCACCGGCTATCCGGCCAAGCATGCGACCATTCCCGCCTATGCCACGCAGAAGAAGCCGCTCGCGGAGATCGCGACGTTCCTGTGAGGGTTTGCCATCCCGGCCAAGCGCGAAGCGCCCGAGCCGGGATCCAGGGCTGCACAGGTCGAGCGCGCGGCACTGGGTCCCGGATATTCGCCTGCGGCGAATTCCGGGATGACAGGGATGGTCACTCCGGCAGCTTGTAGTCCGCGAACTTGGCGCGCAGGTCCTTCTTGGAGATCTTGCCCGTCGCCGTCATCGGCAGCGCATCGACGAACACCACGTCGTCGGGCATCTGCCACTTGGCGATCTTGGCGGCCAGCACATCCAGGATCTCGGCCTTGGTCGGCTCGGCGCCCGGCGCCTTCACCGCCACCAGCAGCGGGCGCTCGTGCCACTTGGGATGCGGCACGCCGATCACGGCGCAGTTGGCGAGCCCCCTGCAGGCGAGCGCGGCGTTCTCCACGTCGATGGAGCTGATCCACTCGCCGCCCGACTTCACGAGATCCTTGGTGCGATCGACGATCAGCAGCCATTGGTCGGGCGTGATCTTGGCGACGTCGCCGGTGCCGAACCAGCCCTCGGCGTCGATCTGCCTGGCGGACGCGTCGGGATTGTTGAAATAGCCCGACACGATGGTTGCGCCGCGCACGAACAGCTCGCCCGAGGTTGCGCCGTCCGGCGGTGCGCAGGTGCCCTTGTCGTCGATGACCTTGAGATCGACGCCGTACATACGCCGACCCTGCCTGGCGCTGAGCTGGGCCCGCTCGAGCGGCGACTTGGCGCGCTCTTCCGGCCGGAACAGGGACAAGGTGCCCACCGGGCTCATCTCGGTCATGCCCCAGCCGTGGGTCACCTCGATGTCGTAGTCCCGCGTCAAGGTGTCGATCATGGCCTGCGGCACGGCCGAGCCGCCGCTCAGGATCTGGACGAGCTTCTTGGGCTTGCGTCCGCGCTTCTTGAACTCGTCGATGAGGCCGAGCCACACCGTCGGCACGCCCCAGCCGGCCTCCACGCCTTCGCTCTCCATCAGGTCATAAAGCGTTGCCCCGTCGAGCTTCGCACCCGGCAGGATGAGGGGGCAGCCCGTCAGCGGCGTGATGTAGGGCAGGCTCCAGGCGTTGGCGTGGAACAGCGGCACCACGGGCAGGATCGTGCGGTTGTGCGCAAACAGGTCGGGACGCGTGGCAATGAGGAAGAAGGTGTGCAGCATCATCGAGCGGTTGGAATAGAGCACGCCCTTGGGCTCGCCGGTGGTGCCCGACGTGTAGCAGAGCGCACAGGCGGCGTTCTCGTCGAACTCCGGCCACTGAAAGGCCGCCGGCACCTCGGAAAGCAGACCTTCGTAGCACAGCAGGCCGCCAAGCTGCCCGTTGGCCGGCATGTGCTCGCGGTCCGTCATCAGCACGTAGGTCTTGATGGTCTTCAGGGCGGGCTTCAGCTTCTCCACCAGGGGCAGGAAGGTGAGGTCGAAGAACAGCGCGGTGTCGTCGGCGTGGTTGGCGATGTAGGTGATCTGCTCGGGAAACAGCCGCGGGTTGATGGTGTGGCAGACGGCGCCGATGCCGGCGATGGCGTAGTAGAGCTCGAAATGGCGGTAGCCGTTCCAGGCCAGCGTCGCCACGCGGTCGCCCGGCTTGATGCCGAGGCCGATCAGGGCGTTGGCGAGCCGGCCAATGCGCTCGCGGGCCTGGGCGTAGCCGTAGCGGTGCAGGCCGCCTTCGACCGTGTTCGAGACGACCTGGACGTCGGGGTAGATGTCGGCTGCATAGTCGATCACACCCGACACCAGCAGCGGCCGGTCCATCATCATCCCACGCAGCATTGCGCGATCCTCCCTGGAATGCTTGCTGCTGGCAGAGTAACCTTTAGGTCAGGTCCCCGCCAAGCCGGGGCCTGCCAGACCACCATACTGGGAAAGAGGAAGGAGCGCATCCGTGGCCATCGTGGAAACGCAACGACAGGGCGACGTCGCCGTCATCCGTATGGACAATCCGCCGGTGAACGCGCTGGGCCATGCGCTGCGCTCAGGACTCCAGAAGGCATTTGCCGAAGCCAATGGCGACGCCGGCGTCACGGCGATCGTGCTGACCGGGACGGGCAAGTTCTTCTCCGCCGGCGCCGACATCACGGAATTCAGGGGCGAGATGAAGGAGCCGCTGCTGCCCGCGCTCATCGACACGATCGAAAAATCGGCAAAGCCCGTGGTGGCGGCCGTGAATGGCACCGCGCTCGGCGGCGGGCTGGAGCTGGCGCTCGGCTGCCACTATCGCGTTTCCACCAAGGAGGTGCGCCAGCTCGGCCTGCCGGAGATCAAGCTCGGCATCATTCCGGGCGCCGGCGGCACGCAGCGCCTGCCGCGCGCCATCGGCGTCGAGCAGGCTCTGCAACTCATCACCACGGGTGCCTTCATCGATGCGACCAAGGGCGCCGCCGCCGGTCTCATCGACAAGCTGGCCGACGGCGACGTGGTCGCCGCCGCCGTCGCGTTCGCCAAGGCCCAGGTGGGCCAGCCGCCGCGCCGCATCGGCGAGAAGCAGATCGACAAGGTTCCCGCCGGCCTGTTCGACAAGGCGCGCGGGTCCATCGCCCGTCACCCAAGCGGCCCGATCGCGCCGAAGGCCGCCATCGATGCGGTGGAGGCGGCGACCACCCTGCCACTGGCCGAGGGCATCGCCCGCGAGCGCGCGCTGTTCCGCGAGGCGGCGGTGAGCCCCTACGCCCGCGCGCTGCAGTATGCGTTCTTTGCCGAGCGCCAGGCGGCGAACCTGCCCGGCATCGGCGCCGACGTGAAGCTGCGCGACATCAAGACGGTCGGCATTCTGGGTGCCGGCACCATGGGCACCGGCATCGGCCTGGCTTTCCTCAACGCGGGCTATCCCCTGACCATCGTGGAGACCACGCAGGAGGCGCTCGACAAGGGGGTCGCCCGCATCAAGGAAACGCTGGAAGCCAACGTGAAGCGCGGCCGCATCACCGAGGCGCAGGCAGGTGATCGCTTTGCCAGGCTGACCCCCTCGCTCAAGCTCGAGGACTTGAGCGGGTCTGACCTGATCATCGAGGCCGTGTTCGAGAACTTGGCGCTCAAGAAGGAGATCTTCGCCAAGCTCGACAGACTAGCCAAGCCGGGCGCCATCATCGCCACCAACACCTCCACCCTCGACGTGGATGAGATCGCCGCCGTCACCAAGCGCCCGCAGGACGTGGTGGGGCTGCACTTCTTCTCGCCCGCCAACATCATGCGGCTCTTGGAGATCGTGCGTGCGGAAAAGACTGCCAACGACGTGATGGCGACCTCGATGGCGGTCGCCAAGAAGATCGGCAAGGTCGGCGTGCAGGCGGGCGTGTGCGACGGCTTTGTCGGCAACCGCATGCTGGCCGCCTACGGCGGCGAGGTGCAGGCCATGAATCTGGAAGGCGCCATGCCGCAGGAGATCGACGGCGCGCTGGAAGGCTGGGGCATGGCGATGGGACCGCTGGCGGTGAGCGATCTCGCCGGCCTCGACGTCGGCTACCGCATCCGCAAGGAGAGGAAGCTCACCGGCGAGGCGGCGCAGTTTGCGCGCATCCCCGACAAGATCGTGGAGATGGGACGCCTCGGGCAGAAGACGGGCGCCGGCTATTACAAGTATGACGCCCACCGCAAGCGCCAGGTCGATCCCGAGATCGAGGCGCTGATAAGGAGCGAGGCAGAGGCGCTGCAGATCAAGCAGCGCCCGATCCCGGCCGAGGAGATCGTCGAGCGCAGCCTGCTGCGTCTTGCCAACGAGGGCGCCAAGATTCTGGAGGAAGGGATCGCGCTCCGCGCCAGCGACATCGACACGATGTATTTGAACGGCTACGGCTTCCCGGCCTGGCGCGGCGGGCCCATGTGGCAGGTGGACAACGTGATCGGCATGCAGAAGGCCGCCGAACGCATCAAGGCCTATGCGGCCAAATACGGCGCGCGCTGGAAGGTCGCGCCCCTGATCGAGAAGCTGGCTGCCGAGAACGGCACGTTCGCCGCACTGGACGCGAAGAAGAAGTAGGGCGCAACGGCGCAGCGCATCGTGGGGTCATGGCCCCCCGCGCGTGGCGGTGTGCGGTGTCCCCTTTGGCCGGCATGGGCGTGTGCGCGTTGAACCCGGGGACGGGGTGTCCTACGGTGTCCGCATGACCCAACCCATTCACATCATCGGCGGCGGGCTTGCCGGCTCGGAAGCAGCATGGCAGATCGCGCAAGCCGGACTGCCTGTCGTCCTGCACGAAATGCGGCCCGAGCGCGGTACGGAGGCGCACAAGACCGACGGCCTGGCCGAACTCGTCTGCTCCAACTCCTTCCGCTCCGACGATGCGGCCACCAACGCAGTCGGCCTGCTGCACGAGGAGATGCGCCGGGCCGGCTCGCTCATCATGGCCGCGGGCGACGCCCACAAGCTCCCCGCCGGCGGTGCGCTCGCCGTGGATCGCGATCAGTTCTCGGCCCACGTCACCCGCACGCTCGGCGCGCACCCCCTCGTCACCATTGAGCGCGGCGAGATCGCCGGCCTGCCGCCCAGCGCGTGGGACAATGTCATCATCGCCACCGGGCCGCTCACCTCGCCGGCGCTGTCCGCCGCCATCCAACAGCTCACGGGCGAGACCGAGCTGGCCTTCTTCGACGCCATCGCGCCCATCGTGCATCTGGACTCCATCGACGAGGGCATCACCTGGCGGCAGTCGCGCTATGACAAGGCGGGACCCGGCGGCACCGGCGCCGACTACATCAATTGCCCGATGATGCGGGAGGAGTATGAGCGCTTCCTCGACGCCCTGCTGGCGGCCGAGAAGACCACCTTCAAGGACTGGGAGGCCTCCACGCCCTATTTCGACGGCTGCCTGCCCATCGAGGTGATGGCCGAGCGCGGCCGTGAAACGCTGCGCTTCGGCCCCATGAAGCCGGTGGGGCTCACCAATCCGCACCCTGGCACCGAACGGCCCTATGCCGTCGTGCAGTTGCGCCAGGACAATGCGCTGGGCACGCTCTGGAACATGGTCGGCTTCCAGACCAAGCTGAAGCACGGCGAGCAGGCGCGCGTGTTCCGGCTGATCCCCGGCCTCAAGGCTGCCGAGTTCGCGCGCCTGGGCGGCCTGCACCGCAACACCTTCCTCAACTCACCGAAGTTGCTCGACGGCGAGCTGCGGCTCAAGGCCGAGCCGCGCCTGCGCTTTGCCGGGCAGATCACCGGCTGCGAAGGTTACGTGGAGAGCGCGGCCGTTGGTCTGCTGGCCGGCCGCGCCGCGGCGGCACAGCGCCGCAGCATCAAGTGGCACGCGCCGCCACCCACGACGGCGTTCGGTGCGCTGCTCGCCCACATCACGGGCGGGCATCTGTCGCAAGAGGGCGAAGGCCCCCGTTCCTTCCAGCCGATGAATGTCAATTTCGGCCTCTTCCCTCCCCTCGATGCCCCCTCGCACGACGCCGCCGGCAAGCGCATCAAGGGCAAGGACCGCGGCTTCGCCCGCAAGCGGGCGATGAGCGCCCGCGCGCTGGCCGATCTCGACCGCTGGCTTGCCGGCCGGGCCCGTGCCGCGGCGGAGTGATGTTCGTGACGATTGGGGCCGTGGACACGATCCCGGGCCGCGACTAAGGTGTTGGCATGGCCGACAACGTCGAGAACCTCGTTCCTTGCGCCGCATCGATCAAAAGATCGATCGGGTGGTCGGCGACGTGCGCGAGATCAAGGTCAGAATGACCAACGTCGAAGAAGGCCTCGTCCGCCTCAACAGGCGTATGGACAGATTCGAAGGTCGTCCCGAGCGCATGGAAAGGCGACTTGATCTGCACGATCCGGCGCTGCCAGGCTAGTGCCGATCGGAGATGTGATGTCCCCATTCGACCTCAAGGGCCGCGTCGCCCTCGTCACCGGCGGTAACGGCGGCATCGGGCTCGGCATGGCCCGCGGACTGGCCGAGGCCGGCGCGGCCATCGCCATTGCCGGTCGCAACCAGGCCAAGTCGGAGGCCGCGGCGGCGGAACTCGGCAAGCTCGGCGTGAAGACCGCCGTACTCGCCGTCGATGTCACCGACGAGGCGCAATGCCGCCGCATGGTCGATGACACCGTCTCGCGTCTCGGCCGCCTGGACATCCTCATCAACAATGCCGGCATCAACATCCGCAAGGCGCCGCAAGAGCTGTCGACTGCGGAATGGAAGGCGGTGGTGGATACCAACCTCACCAGCGCCTTCACCACCGCGCAAGCGGTCTATCCCGTCATGAAGCAGGCCGGCGGCGGCAAGATCATCAACATCGGCTCCATGCTGTCGATCTTCGGCGCGGGCTTTGCGGCGGCCTATGGTGCCTCCAAGGGCGGCATCGTTCAGCTCACGAAGTCGCTGGCCTCGGGCTGGGCCAAGGACAACATCCAGGTCAACGCCGTCCTGCCGGGCTGGATCGATACCGACCTCACCCGCACGGCGCGCGAGCAGGTCAGGGGCTTGAACACAATGGTCCTGATGCGCACGCCGGCCGGGCGCTGGGGCCAGCCGGCGGATCTGGGCGGGATCGCGGTCTTCCTGGCCGCTCCGGCCTCGGACTTCATCACCGGGACGGCCATCCCGGTGGATGGTGGGTATTCCGTACAAGTCTAGATCGGCCGGCCAATTCCCGCAGCGCTCGGGAATCCTTAAGCTTTCACCGCCTACCGTACCCCCGCCACAGTTTCTCCGCTATGGTCGGGCGCACTGGCGCTTGAGGAAGAGCGTCCAGGGGAAGGGCGCCGAGGCTTCGGGGCGAAAGGTCTATGAACGACGAAACCCGGCTGGCGATCGACGATGCCGAGACGCCGGTCAATCCGTACAGTCTGCTCACCGCCGTCAACGCGTCGAGCCGCAGCACCAACGTTGCCTGGCTGGGCTTTCTCGGCCTGATGGCCTATCTCGGCATCGCGGTTGCCAGCGTGACCCATCGCGACTTGCTGCTCAATGCCGACGTCACGCTGCCGATCCTGCAGGTGAAGCTCGGCCTGACGCGCTTCTTCCTGCTTGTACCGATCCTGCTGGTGATCTGTCATGTGGGACTCATCGGCCAGCTCGTCCTGCTCGCGCGCAGGGCGCTCGAATTCACCTCCGCGTTGCGGCTGCTGGAAAGCACCGATGAGCGCAGCCACCCGCTGCGGCTGGAACTCGACAACTTCTTCTTCGTGCAGGCGATCGCCGGACCGGAGCGCAGCCGCGTGGTGAGCGCGTTTCTCAACAGCATGGGCTGGCTGACCCTCGTGATCCTTCCCGTCGCGCTGCTCATCTACGTGCAGGTTGCCTTCCTGCCGTTCCACGACAGCGCCGTGACCCTGGTGCACCGTTTGATCGTCCTGGCGGACATCCTGCTCCTGGCACTGATCGGCGTGTTCCTGATGCGGCCGGAGGTCTCCTATTTCGGCGCCTTCTGGCGCACGGCTCTGCACAATCCGGGCAGCCTGGCCTTCGGCATCGCGGTGCTTGCCGTTGCCGCCGTCTTCTCGCTCCTCGTGGCGACCGTTCCGGGCGCCGCCGGCCGTCCGGGGCTGCTTGCCGCCGCCGACGGCTCGATCCTCGGCGTCGTGCCGCGCAATCTTCATGTGACGGATGCCGATCTCGTCGCCGGCAGGCTGGCGGCCGCGGGCGAGCGCTCCGTCAGCCTGTACGGCCGCGATCTGCGGTTTGCACGCCTCGATCGGACGGACCTTCGTCAAGCCGACATGACCGGCGCCAACCTCGACGGGGCGAGCCTCATCGATGCAGACCTGCGCGGCGTGCGATTGCAGTGCGCCGAGCTGGCTGACCTTGTCGTCGCTGAACAGCGCCAGGGCGCGCAGTGCTCCAGCGCGCGCGGTGCCAACTTCACCAGGGCCCGGATGGCCGATGTCAAGATGGTCGGGGTCGATGCGCGTGGCGCACAGTTCGACGAGGCGTGGCTGGAGAACGCGGATCTGAGCCAGGCGCAGATCGCCGGGACGAGCTTCACCCGCGCGCGGCTGGACAGGGCCGATGTCTCGGGTGCCGCGCTGCAGGGCGCAACGTTCCTGGGCGCCAGCCTGCAGGGCGCCGATCTCTCCGGGGCTAGGCTGCAGATGGCCGACCTCTCCGGCGCCGGTCTGCAAGGCGCCGCGCTCTCGCTGGCGACGCTGGAGGGCGCCACGCTGCGCGATGCCGATCTGGAGGGCGCCAGCCTGCTGATGACCAGGCTGTTTGGGGCAGACATGGGGGGCGCGAAGCTGCAGTTCGTCGACATGTCGGGCGCCATGGTGTGGCGCACGGTGCCGCCGGCCGGCGAGAGCGCGGTGCTGGCGGATGTGGCCAGCGTGAGCATGCGCCCGCCGACCGATGAGGATGTCGGTGTGATGAAATCCACGGTGGCGGGCCTGGACGCCGGGCCGCTCAAGGTGCGGCTCACCAGTCTCATGGCACCGCTCAGCGATGCCGCTCCCAACGCCACCTGGGCCGCCTCGCCGGAGGGGCAGGCCTGGGCGGGGCTTGCCAGGACGAGCGAAGCGGCGATGGCCGACGGCTATCGCGCGCGCCTCACCGAGCAGCTGGCGCGGCTGGCGTGCCGTGCGCGCTTCGGCAACGGCGCCGTGGCGGCCGGCGTGATCCGCCGTGCCGTCGGTCCAGGCTTCAAGGGCGACCCGGTCATCCTCTACGAGCGCCTCAAGGCGGCCGACTGCCTCGCCTCGGCGTCCCTGCCGCCCCGCTCGCTGCGCGATCTTGCCGTGGCGGCCGACGCGGTGCGCGGGCCATAGGCCTGTCGCACCGGCGCGCTCGGTCATGCGCCCGACAACCGGAGGCGCGGCGAAGCCGGTCCGGCCTTGCTTTGGGAAGGGCGCGGGCGTATAGTGGAACATAAAGAGAACAGCAGAGGCCGCCGCTCAAAAGCGTGGACAAGCAACTCGAGCCCGGCGCGCGGGCGGCGTCGTGCGGCTAACGTCCGCGGCGAGACTCACAGGCGGCCGCTAAGTTGAGCGGTCAGCCGTGGTAAGCGAAGAGGAGGCCCCTATGGCCGGTTCCGTCAATAAAGTCATCCTGGTTGGCAATCTCGGCAAGGATCCAGAGATCCGCCGCACGCAGGATGGTCGTCCCATTGCCAACCTGCGCCTGGCCACCACCGAGACTTGGCGCGACAAGGCATCGGGCGAGCGGCGGGAACGGACCGAGTGGCATTCGGTCGTGATTTTCAACGAGAACCTGTGCCGGATTGCCGAGCAGTATCTGAAGAAGGGCGCGAAGGTTTACGTCGAAGGGCAGTTGCAGACGCGCAAGTGGCAGGGCCAGGACGGCCAGGACCGTTACACCACGGAGGTCGTGCTGCAGAATTTCAATGGCACGCTGACGATGCTGGATGCCCGCGGCGGTGGCGGCGGCGCCAGCGCCGGCATGCACGAGGACGATCCCGCGGGGGGATATTCGGCGCCCAGCAACAGCAACGGCGACCGGCGCGGCGGCAGCAAGCCGGCGGCCAAGGGTGGCTTCGACAAGAAGATCGACGACGAGATTCCGTTCTAGTGTGATGATCGAGAAATTCGCCCTTCCTCGCAGCACGCCTACTGAGCGAATTTCTCGATCTGAATCACACTAGAACCATGAGCTTGCTAGTGTCCTTTCGATCGCGAAGTTCGTTCAGCGCCTGCTGCGAGATCCGGCGAACTTCGCGATCGGGACACTAGCCGAGTACGGGATCCGCGAGGGGGGCATCCTGGTGCGCATATCACCGGGATCGAGCCATCAACGAGCGCCGGAGCAAGCCGAGATAGGCATCCCGGGCTCGGCCTGTTCGCCGGCGCCCTGATCATTGCTGGCATCTTCACCCTCGTCCCGGGCCGCATCACGCATCGCGTGGTGTTCGGCGGCTGAGAGATAAACGACCGCGCCCGGGCCTTAAGGGGCGTGGGAATGGGGTCCTCCCGGCGGCTTTCAGAGCTTTGAAAAATGAGCGGAAATTGCTACATTGCGGCCACTTTGGGGCCGCGTCGTTGCCCTCTCTCGACCCCTGCGCTATCAACCCCTTTGCGGCATCCCTAACGTGTGTTTCGGCATGAGTATTCGGCCCCGGTAGCGGCCGACACCTTGCCCTTCGGTCGACAGACAACCATAGGCATATCCAGTGGCGGACAAAGACAAACCCGCGGGCGGCGGCGGGCCCGGTGACAAGGCTCCAACCGACATCCGGCCCATCTCCATCACCGACGAGATGAAGCGCTCCTATCTCGATTACGCCATGAGCGTGATCGTGTCGCGCGCTCTGCCCGACATCCGCGACGGCCTCAAGCCCGTGCATCGGCGCATCCTCTACGCCATGCATCGCCTTGGCCTGGATTGGAACAAGAAGCACATGAAGTCGTCCAAGGTGGTGGGCGACACCATGGGCGACTTCCATCCGCACGGCAACGCTCCGATCTATGAAGCCCTGGTGCGCATGGCGCAGGACTTCTCCATGCGCGTTCCGCTGGTGGATGGGCAGGGCAACTTCGGCTCCGTCGATGGCGATCCGCCGGCCGCCGAGCGCTACACCGAATCCAGGCTGACCAGGATCGCCCAATTCCTGCTCGATGATCTCGACAAGAGCACGGTCGACTTCAAGCCCAACTACGACGACCGGCTGCAGGAGCCGTCCGTGCTCCCGGCCAAGTTCCCCAATCTGCTGGTCAACGGCTCGGGCGGCATCGCCGTCGGCATGGCGACCAACATCCCCCCGCACAACCTGGGCGAGGTCATCGACGCCTGCATCGCCCACCTCGACAACCCCGAGATCACCATCGAGGAGCTGAACCAGATCGTGCCGGGGCCCGATTTCCCGACCGGTGCGCTCATTCTCGGCCGTGTCGGCATCGCGGCCGCCTACCACAAGGGCCGCGGCTCCATCGTCATGCGGGCCAAGGTGCACACCGAGGAGATCCGCAAGGACCGCGAGGCCCTGATCGTCACGGCCATCCCCTACCAGGTGAACAAGCGCACGCTGATCGAGAAGATCGCCGAGCAGGTGCGCGAGAAGAAGATCGAAGGGATCTCCGACATCTGGGACGAGTCCAATCGCGAGGGCATGCGCATCGTCATCGAGCTGAAGCGCGACGCCATTGCCGATGTGGTGCTGAACCAGCTCTGGCGCTTCTCCGATCTGCAGACCACGTTCGGCGCCAACATGCTGGCCATCAACGGCGGCCGGCCCGAGCAGCTCAACCTCAAGGATTTCATCGCCTCCTTCACGGCGTTCCGCGAGGAGGTCGTCTCCCGGCGCACCAAGCATCTGCTGGCCAAAGCGCGCGATCGCGCGCACGTGTTGGTGGGTCTGGCGGTTGCCGTCGCCAACATCGACGAGATGATCCGGCTGATCCGCAGCGCGCCGAGCCCGGCGGAGGCGCGCGAGCAGATGATGGCGCGCGACTGGCCCGCCAAGGACATCGGCCCGCTGGTCGAGCTGATCGCCGACCCGCGCCACAAGCTGACCGCGGGCGGCACCATCCGCCTCTCGGACGAGCAGGCGCGCGCCATCCTCGATCTGCGCCTGCAGCGCCTGACCGCGCTCGGCCGCGACGAGATCGGCGACGAGCTGAAGAAGCTCGGCGAGGAGATCAAGGACTTCCTCGCCATCCTCGCCTCCCGCGCCCGCATCGTCGACCTGATCAAGGGCGAGCTCAATGTCATCAAGGGCGAGTTCGCCACGCCGCGCCTCACCGACATCGTCGAGATGGAAGGCGAGGTCGAGGACGAGGACCTGATCCAGCGCGAGGACGTGGTGGTCACCGTCAGCCACCGCGGCTACATCAAGCGCGTGCCGCTCTCCACCTACCGTGCGCAGCGCCGCGGCGGCAAGGGCCGCTCGGGCATGTCGACGCGCGATGAGGACGTGGTGACGCAGATCTTCATCGCCTCCACGCACACGCCGGTGCTGTTCTTCTCCTCGCGCGGCATGGTCTATCGCATGAAGGTTTGGCGCCTGCCAGCGGCCACGCCGCAGTCGGTTGGCAAGGCGTTGGTCAACCTGCTGCCGCTGGCCGAGGGCGAGGTCATCACCTCCATCCTGCCGCTCCCGGAGGACAGCAACACCTGGGGCACGCTCGAATTGATGTTCGCCACCAGGAGCGGCGATGTGCGCCGCAACAGCTTGGCCGATTTCGAGAACATCAACCGCAACGGCAAGATCGCCATGAAGCTCGACGAGGGCGATCGCATCGTCCGCGTGGCGATCTGCGCCGTCGACGACAACGTGCTGCTCACGACCGCGGAGGGCCGCTGCATCCGCTTCCCCGTGGAGGACGTGCGCCTCTTCAAGGGGCGCGATTCCACCGGCGTGCGCGGCATCAAGCTGGACAAGGGCGACGAGGTGATCTCCCTGGCCATCCTGCGCCACGTCGACGCCACACCCGGCGAGCGGGCCGCCTATATGAAGCAGGCGCTCGCCATGCGCCGCGCCGCCCAGGGTGCGGAGGCCGCCGAAGGTGCGGCCGAGACCGCCGAGGTCGAGGCGGAGGAAGGCGCCGAAGCCGTGGAGCTCAGCCCGGAACGCTACGCCGAGCTCGGGGCCCGCGAGCAGTTCGTGCTCACCGTATCCGAGCGCGGCTTCGGCAAGCGGTCCTCATCCTACGACTACCGCATCTCGGGGCGCGGCGGCAAAGGCATCACGGCCATGGTGGTCAACGAGCGCAACGGACGGCTGGTGGCCTCCTTCCCGGTGGAGGAGAGCGACCAGATCATGCTCGTCACGGACGGCGGCAAGCTGATCCGCTGCCCGGTCGATGATGTGCGCATCGCCGGCCGCAACGTGCAGGGCGTGCGCATCTTCAAGACCGAGGACAACGAGAAGGTCGTCTCCGTCGAGCGCATCTCCGAGGACGGCAACGGCGACGCCGAGGGTGACAGCGGCGACGGCGACGCACAGCCCGGCACCTAGCCCATACTGTCATCCCGGAATGGCGCGAAGCGCAATATCCGGGGCCCAGAGTCGAGTATGGATGGCGACGTCCTTGTAGCACCTGGATCCCGGATATTTGCCTGCGGCGAATTCCAGGATGACAACATCAGGGCTACTTGGCCGCTTTCATCGCCTCGAACGAGAACACGAAGTCCTGCTTGTCGAGCGGCTTGTGACAGGTGAAGCAGTTCCGCAGGTTGGCCTTGTCATTGACCGATTTGTCGGCCTTGAATGCCTGGTACTCCCACTCGCCGTTGCGGATGTCGTCCCCATACTCCGCGCCCCAGCCGTCGCGCTTCTCCATCACCGCGTAGCCGACCAGCTCATCCTTGATGAAGCGCCCGTTGGCATCCTTCTCGGGCTGCCCCGAGGCATCGAGCTTGGCCTTGTACTGCACCAGCGTGAGGACGGTGCCGGTTGGAATAGGCCTGCCCGCCTTGAGAGCGGCAACGGCTTCCGGCGTGGAGAACAGCTCGCGGTACTGCTTGATGTCGGCGCGGTCGATCGTCGTATAGAGCACGCCCTTGGCGTAGCTCTCGGGAAAGGCCACCTTCTCGCCGCCTGCCCGCACGGCCATGGTCAGCGCGACTGCTGCCAGCGCTGTCACGGAGATGATGCGTAGCGCTTGCATGCGCAATGCCTGCATGACTGCCTCCTCGCCGTCGTGGTTGCAGCCCGCCTTACGCAGGGCTGCACAATTCGGATCACCTCCGCAAGGGCGCGCTCTGATGAATTTTGCGTGATGGCCGAGCGCTTGTGAGCCTCTGCGCCCGGCGTCCGGCCGCTCCAAAGCCCTTCACCAGGTGAAGGATGCTGCGATATGCATATCCTCAAGGCATGCGCAGCACGGCACGCAGGATGAAACCATGACGCTCGATGCCACCTCATCCAGCCTGTTGCGCGCGCGCCAAGGGCACGAGCACAGCCGGGTCACCTATGTCGAGCTGTTCTTCGACCTGGTGTTCGTCTTTGCCGTCACCCAGCTCTCCCATGCCCTACTCGAGCATCTGACGCTGGGCGGCCTCCTCCAGACGACCCTGCTGCTGATGGCCGTGTGGTGGGTGTGGATCTACACCTCCTGGGTCACGAACTGGCTGGACCCGGAGCGCACGCCAGTGCGCCTGATGCTGTTTGCCCTCATGCTGGCGGGTCTCGTCCTATCCACCTCGATCCCCAAGGCCTTCGACACCAGGGGGCTGGCGTTCGCCGGTGCGTTCGTGTTCATGCAGGTGGGCCGCAGCCTGTTCGTGCTGCGGGCGCTGAAGGGGCACAGCCCCGGCAACTATCGCAACTTCCAGCGCATCACCTGCTGGCTGGCGGTGTCGGGCGTGTTCTGGATCGCCGGCGCCACCGCCGATGCCGGATGGCGGCTCGGGCTGTGGGCGGTGGCCGTGGCGATCGAGTATATCGGTCCTTCGCTGCGGTTCTGGACACCCGGCCTCGGCGCTTCCACCACGTCGGATTGGAACGTCGAGGGGGGACATCTGGCGGAGCGCTGCGGCCTCTTCATCATCATTGCGCTGGGCGAATCGATCCTGGTCACGGGTGCCAAGTTCGGCAACCTGCCGTGGACATCGGTAGCGATCGCGGCCTTTCTCACGGCGTTCATCGGCAGCGTGGCCATGTGGTGGATCTATTTCAACGTCGGTGCGGAGCGCGGCAGCCGCCACATCTCCCGCTCGAGCGATCCGGGCCGCATGGCGCGCCTTGCCTACACCTACATCCATCTGCCGCTGGTGGCAGGCATCATCCTCGTCGCGGTCGGGGACGAACTCGTGCTGGCGCATCCCGGCGGGCACACGGATGCAAAGACGGCGGCGATCCTGCTGGGAGGGCCGGCGCTCTATCTCTTCGGCAATCTGCTGTTCAAGCGCACCACCGCCGAGCGCATGGCATTGTCGCATCTGGTGGGGCTGGCGCTGCTGGCGCTGCTTCTGCCGGCGGTCGGCATCTTCAGTCCATTGGGTCTGAGCGCGGCGACCACGACGGTGCTGGTCGTCGTGGCCATATGGGAGACGCTGTCGCTGAGGCCCAGCCGCTCGCATGCGCCCGCAACGTAGGCGCGGCAGATTGCGAAACACGAGGGAGACAGACGCATGCATACCGTCATGATGGTGGGGGCCGGACTGGTCGTCCTTGCGCTGCTGGCGCTGGTCGCGGCGATGCTCGGCAAGTCGGCAGCCGCCGGCGCGCGCTGGTTCGTGCCGCCGTGGCTTGTCGTCTCTCTCATCAACCTCTACGTCGGCACCACCCACGGCCACACGGTGATGGGCGAGTTGCCGTTCCTCGCCATCGTCTTTGGCGTGCCTGCGCTCGCCGCTTACGCGGTCATGCGCTGGGCGAAGACCGGCAGCGCCGCCGCAGGTTGACCTCCGCGCAGGCCCGACACCGGATCCCGGCCGCAGTGGGCGAGAGCGGGGCGCGGAAACTCCCTGCTCTCCGGCCAGCGGCCGAGCGTGGCCGGCAGCGACGTCTGCCGGCCGGCGCGCATGACCGTCACCAGAACCGTGTCGCCCGGCCGCTTGCCTTGGATAAGGCAGGTGAGCTCGCGCGTATTGACGGTGCTGAGACCGTCGACGGCGATGATGATGTCGTGGCGCAGCAGCCCCGCGGTGAAGGCGGGGCCGGCGCTCTCGATGCCCGTCACGTATGACCCGCCGCTGCCGCCGTATCCTTCGAGGTTGCTGCCGTTGGTATCGGTGATGATGACGCCGAGCCACGGCCAGTCCTCAGCCCGCCCGCTGTCGCTCAAGGCCAGCATCAGGCCCATCGCTGCCACCACGGCAAGCGCGGGCCGGATCGCAAGTCGCATCGGCCAAACCTTTGCAATGATCGGGGCGGCAAGGCTGCACGCGCCGGCGCACCCCTGTTGACGGCCAGCTTAGGCGTCAACGTGAAAGCGGTGCAAGATGCGATGCGCGATGGGAGCCAGTACGATTCCGGTGATCAGTATGACCATGATCCCCGAGTAGATGGCATAGCACCCGGCGAAGAACTTGCCCGCAGCGGTCTTGAGCGGCTCGACCGGCCCCATGCCGGACAGGATCATGGCCGCATTGAGGAAGGCATCGAGCCAGCTCATGCCCTCAAGATGTGCATAGCCAAGCATGCCCGCGAACAGCGACACGCCGACAATCATCAGGGCAGCGACGATGCTGACGGCCATGCGGCGAAGAAACCGGCGCCGCGACGCCAGCGGCTGCTTGCGGGATTCGTAGGCTAGCAATCTGTGGGCCAAGGGCACCTCCCCGGCAAGGGGGGTTGCCAGGATGCGTCGCCCGGGGGAGCGATGCAAGGGATGCAAGATGAGCCTTGCCGGTGCGGCACTCGGCAGCGCGGTTGCCTTACCGCCCGAAGCACCGGTCCGCGAATGCATCCCGCGCCTTGACGAACTCGGGGCCCTGCATCTTGTTGCCCTCGATGCCGTCGAGCATGGCGAGAGCAAGCTGGCTGCAGGCCGGCTTGTCGAATGCGGCTGTGGCTCGCTCGGGCGTTTTGTCAGTGCCGCGTGGTCCACATCTCTCCACCACGGATGCCGCCGTGTTGCGATAGTGAGACTTGTCGTGCTCCTCGGCGTCGATCATGACGATCAGCGCCAGCACGCCCTGGCGACACGGGCCCGCGTCGCTGCCTTGCGCATGCGCGCTCGAGAGCGCCATCATCACACAGGCAAATGCAACCGCGGCGCGACGCGCTGGACATCTCATGACGTTGCTCCGGATAAGGACGATGGATGCGGGCAGGCTGGGGCGGATGTTAGGACAATGAATCGCGGCTAAGTGAGGGCAATCGCCTCCACATGCCGCGCAAGCGGCGCAGCACCCGGCTGGGCGCTCCAATCGGCGCTGTTGCGCATCTCTCCGGCAGCCTTGATCTCGCGCAGGCGGTCGAGCGCCACGTCGGCAAAGACCCATTGCGGCTGATTGAAGACGCCTTCCGCCACCACTCCCGTGTCCGAGAAGCCATGGTCAGGCGGCACGAAAATGCCGGCAGCGCCGGCATTGCGATCGACGGCGGGCGACCAGGGGGCATCGCCGATGGTCGGCGATAGCACCGTGACACAGGTGCTTTCCAGCGCGCGGGCGCGGGCGGCCATGCGTACGCGGTTGTAGCCCGAGGCAAATTCGGTGCAGGAGGGGATGAGCACGATGTCGGCCCCGGCCTCGGTCAAGGCCCGCACCAGCAGGGGAAACTCGCTGTCGTAGCAGATGGCGATGCCGATCCGGCCGAGCGCCGTCTCGAACAGGCGCAGGCCCCCGCCGCCGGAGACGCCCCACCGGCGCTCGAACGGCGTCATGATGAGCTTCTCCTGCACGCCGACCTTGCCCGAAGGGCTGAACAGCCGGGCCGCGTTGACGTACGTGCCGCCGGCCCGCTCGGAGGGACCGCTTGCCGCCAGAATGTGCACGCCGTGCCGCCGGGCGAGATCGGCATGGGTCTCATCCATCTCGGCAAGCATGCCGGATACGGCGGCGAGCGAGGCCCGCAGATCGCCGGCGGTGGCGGCACCGGCGGCGGCGGCATATTCCATGGCGCCATATTCAGGAAACACCAGAAGCTCGGCGCCGTTGGCGCAGGCCTGTTGAACCCAGCGCGCGAGCTTGCCGCGATAGGCACCAAGCGTGTCGAGGGCTTCGATTGGATATTGGGCGGCGGCCATCCTGATCGTGGGCATCACAAGGCCTTCATCCAGAACTGCATGGGCTTGGCCGTCTCGGCCGGCTGGTCGACGTCCTTCCAGGTGAAGCGGGCCACGAGACCCTCGACCTTGGCATAGCCGCGCCGTTCCCAGAACGCATCGAGCGGCACGTAGTCCTTGGGCCGCAGGGCATGGTCCTTGGGCCGCACCACCGCGCAGAAGGCGCTGTGCGTGAAGGTGCCGAGCGCGCGGCCCTGCGCCTCGCGATGGTCGAAGAAGGCATGACCGAGGCCCCGGCCACGGTAGGCCGGCAGCAGCACGGATTCGCCGCAATAGAAGATGCGGGCAACATCGCTGCCGCGCGCGCGCAACGGCGCTGAGAACTCCGCATCCACCTCGGTCAGCGGTGCGGCCGTGGCACACCCCACAATGGTGTCGCCGTCATAGGCCGCAACGATGATCGCGCCGCCGGCGGCGGCAAACTTCGAGAGGTAGCGGGTCTCGTAGTCCATCGAGCCGTCATAGAGGTAGGGCCAGTGCCGGAACACGGCGATGCGCAGGCGGGCCACGGCCGGGATGCCCGCTGCCAGTGCCGTTCCCGTGAGGGCGGCGACCTTGACGGTCATGACTTGGACGCAGCGATCTGCGCCAGCCAGTCGGCAAGGTTGTAGTATGTCGTCACGCGCGCAATGAGGCCATCCTGAATCTCGAAGAATGTGCCGGCCGACAGCCGGTAGGTCTGGCCGCTGGCCGGCGGCAACCCTTCGTCGGTTTCCACGTAGGTTCCAAGCACCAGGAACTCGGCGGCCGCACGCGTGCCATCGGGCGTTGCCATGATCGCCATGTTCTCGAGCTGCTCGGCGTAGCAGCGCTCCATATGTCTGGAGAACTCGCGGAAGGCCTTCTTGCCGCTGCGCCGCTTGCCCTGGTTCACGTCGTGCACGACGTCTTCGCTGAGGCAGGCGAGCATGCCTTCGCTGTCGCCGTCATTGAAGGCGGCGTAGTAGCGCTCGATGAGCGCGACGGTGTGGGGTGCGGCCATGGCGTCTCCTCCAAAGGGCGGCCTGGAGTCTAGCAGGCGGGGCGGGGAGCATCCATGCGTGCCGGCGCGGCATTCGTGCGCAACGGGGCAGGCGGCCCGCGCTGGTCAGCTCCGCCGGAGCTGCGTTTGCCTTCGGCGCGCCCTGCAACTAGGTTGGCGCAATCCGCTGTCCGCCTCCCCAAGAACCCGGGCCTGCCATGCCATCGTCGCGCCGCGTCTTTTACGGCTGGTATGTCGTCGCCGCGGCGCTGGTCATCTTGACCATGGCGTCGGGCCTGGCCTTCTACAATCTCTCCATTCTGCTGGCCGCGTTCGTGGCCGAGCGCGGCTTTCCGGTGGCGCTCGCCAGCACCGCAACGGCCCTGTTCTTCTTTGCCGCCGGCATCGGCGGGATTGTCGCCGGTCGCCTGATCGATCGCATCGACGCGCGCCTGGTCATCGCGTCGGGCGCGTGTGTCGGCGCGGCGGCATTGGCCTCCGTCGGCCTGTTGAGCGAGCTGTGGCAGCTCTTTGCCTTCCATATCGTGCTTGGCGCCGCCCACGGTGCCAGCAGTCTGGTGCCGGTGACGACCGTGATCGCCCGCTGGTTCAACGTCCGCAGGTCGCTCGCCTTCTCGATCGGATCGACGGGCCTGTCGCTCGGCGGCATCCTCGTCGCACCGGTCGTGGCCTTGTCGATCGAGCGCTATGGGCTGTCTGCGGCCGCGCCGTGGATGGCGATCGCGCTGTTTCTCGGCATCGTGCCGGTGACGCTGCTCGTGCTGCGCGCCAGTCCCCAAGCGATGGGCCTGGAGCCCGACGGGCTGAGCCGCACGGAGGTTGCCGCAAGCCCGCCGCAGCCGTCCACTCCCTATCGGACGGCGCGCCGCAGCGGCTATTTTCTTGCCGTATCCGCCGCCTATACCTTTCTGCTCGGCGCCCAGGTCGGGGCCATCGCGCATTTCTATCGCCTGGTGAGCACACGCCACGACGCCGCAACGGCCGCCCTCGCACTGGCCGTGCTGGCGACGGGCAGCACCGTCGGCCGGCTTGTCGGCGGAGGCCTGCTGCTCAGGGTGCCGGCCCACACCTTTGCGCTTGTCCTCATGGTCATGCAGGCCTGCGGTTTGGCCATCCTGGCGGTGGCGGAAAGCCGGCTCGGCATCCTGGCGGCGACCACGCTCTTTGCCGTCACCATCGGCAACTCGCTGATGATGCATCCGCTGCTGCTGGCGGAGCGGTTTGGGACCAGGGACTATGGGCGCATCTATGCGACCAGCCAGATGGTGACAATACTGGGCGTCGCCGGGTGTCCGGCACTGGTCGGCCTGCTCTACGAGATGAACAACGGCTACCAGCTCCCGTTCCTTGTGATCTCCGCATTGACGCTGATAGGATTTGCTATTCTGGCCGCGTTCGGGTCGCCGCGCGCACCGATCCGCGCCATGGATCCATAGAGCATGAGCCCCGCACCACCCATGCCGGGGTCGAGACGATGAGGATGGAGATGCCCGTTGCGATCGGTGTGGCCGGCACGCTCAACCTTTCGGATCTCGCCCATGCATGACCCCGAGTTCTTTCGCCGCCTTGTCGTCGACGCGCCGGATGGCGTGCTGTATTGCGACACCCAGGGCATCATCAGCTTCTGGAATGCAGGCTGCCAGCGCCTATTCGGCTTCAGCGCGGAAGACGCCGTGGGGCAGTCGCTGGACATCATCATCCCATCCACGTTGCGTCAGCGCCACTGGCAGGGCTACGACGCAACCATCCGCACCGGCCACACGCGCTATGGTGCGGGCGACATGCTGTCTGTGCCGGCGCTGCGCAAGGACGGCACGCGCATCTCGGTCGAGTTCTCCATCATTGCGTTTCGCGACGGCGCCGGGAGGATCACCGGCATGGCCGCGATCCTGCGTGATGTGACGCAGCGCTTCGAGGAGCTCAAGGCGCTGCGCAAGGCGCTTGCCGCGGCCAAAGCGCCGACCTGACCGCCCGGGTCTGCATCGGTGGGGAAGTGATGCCCCTGTGGTGCCTGGGTCCCGGATAGTGCGCTTGCCGCGCAATTCCGGGATGACAGGATGTCATGCGGGGGCCAGACGCATCCTGTTGCGGCGCAGGAGCAGGAAGACGGCGATGGCGCCATTGACAATGTTCCATGCCAGCCCGTGGGCGAACGCCTGCCAGTAGGAGCCCGTCATATCGAAGATCGCCCCGGAAACCCAACCGCCGAGCGCCATGCCGAGAATGGTCGACATGATGACGAGCCCCACAAGCGTGCCGGTCTGGTTCGGCGGGAAGTACTCGCGCACGATGATGGCATACATCGGCACGATGCCGCCCTGAAACAGGCCGAACAGGGCGGAGATGACGTAGAGCGGCGTAAGCCCGTCGAACAGCAGATAGAGGAGAAGGGCGACACCTTGCAGAACCGATCCGACCAGCAGCGTCGCCACAGCGCCGATGCGATCGGCGATGAAGCCTGAGGCGATGCGGCTGATGATGCCGAACCCCAGCATCAGGGAAAGCATTTCCGCGCCGCGGGCGACGCCATAGCCGAGGTCCCCGCAATAGGCGACGATATGCACCTGCGGCATCGACATGGCGACGCAGCAGGAGATGCCCGCCAGGCAGAGCAGCGCGAACAACGCTCTGGGATGAAGCCCCAGTGAAGCTGAGGCGCTGGCGGCCGCCATATCCTGGGCCTCCACCTGCTGCGGCGCGAGCCGCCGCCTCAGCACCAGCGCAAGGGGCAGCATCATGGCGATGCACACGACGCCGACGATCATCTGGTTCGCGCGCCAGCCGGAGGTCTCGATGATGCGTTGCACGATCGGCGGCCAGATCGCCCCGCCCAGATAGTTTCCGGACGCGCAAATGGCAACGGCGATGCCGCGCCGACGCGTGAACCAGTGCGAGATATCCGCCATCAGCGGCGCAAAGCTCGCCGAGCTGCCGAAGCCGATCAGCAGGTTGGCGACCGCGAACAGGAGCAGACTGGGTGCCAGCCCCGAAGCGATGAAGGCCAGGCCCATGATCAGCGTCGCGGCGACAACCGGGATGACGACACCGAACCGGTCCACCAGCCGGCCGATGAGCACCGCGCCGCCGCCGAAGCCGAGCATGGCCAGCGTGTAGGGCAGGGATGCATCGGCGCGGGCGACGTTGAAGTCTGCCTGCACGGCTGGCAGCGCCACCACCACGGCCCACATGCCGATGCTGCCGATGGTGCCGAGCAGCAGCGACGCGACCAGCCGCGCCCAGGCATAGGCGGATTCCACCTGTCCTTGGCTTCGACCGTCGATGGCTTGTGCGGATCCGTCCATGGGGGCGGGACAATCCGCGGATATGGCGCCCGGGTCAAGCGCGGGCGGCCTCGATTATGCGCAGCAGGCATGCGCGCAAGGTGGCGCTCTCCTTCTCGCTTACATGCGCATCAAAGAGCTGGGCGATGGCCGGGCCGTAGACCTTCCACATCCGGGCGCGCATGTCCCGGCCCGCGGATGTCAGGAGCGCTAAGGCGCCGCGCCGGTCCTCGGCATCGCGCGCGCGCGTCACCAAGCCGGCCGCTTCGAGCCGGTCGACCAGCCGGGTCATGTTGCTGCGCGTGATCACGGTCGCGGCCGCCAGTTCGTGCATTCTGAGCCGTCCGGACGGCGCCTGCTCGAGCGTCCACAGCACGTCGTACCAGGCAAGCTCCGGCAGACCGGCCTCAGCCAGCCGCTGCTCGATTGCCTCGATTACCAGCGCCCGCGCTGTCAGGAGCGGGGGCCATGCGGATGTCTTCGCCCTTGCCATCGTCGGTTTCCAACATGCATGCCGCCGGCGGCGCGCGCCTCAAGCATCAAGCCTCCCGAAATCGTGATTGGCCGCGGCGGCACCGGTGTCCCATATAATTACATATGCAATCATCTCGATTGCAATTGATAGGCCAGCACGCAACACTCCCAGGAGATACGCCATGGCGCGCACCATCTCACGGCAGGACCTGAAGGCGAAGATCGACGACAAGGCGCCCATCGTCATTCTGGAGGCGCTGCCCGAAAGCTCCTATCTCAAGGGGCATCTGCCGGGCGCCCTCAACGTGCCGCATGAGCGCGTGCGCGAACTCGTCCCGGGTCTCGTACCCGACCAAACCACGGCCATCGTCACGTATTGTGCGTCGGCCACATGCCGGAATTCGCACATTGCTGCCGATACGCTGCGCGCCATGGGCTACACGAATGTTGAGGTCTATGCCGAGGGCAAGCAGGACTGGGTGGAGGCCGGTTTGCCCCTGGATCTGCAGCAAACGCGGGCCGCCTAGCCTCGAGCGCTTACATAAGCACGCACGGACAGCGGACGCTGCGCCCGCCGTCCGCGCCAAAGGAGCTACTTCCTCTTTTCCTTGCGCACGCCCTTGAACGGCTTGGGGTCTGCCTTCACGTCCATGAACTTGCCGCTCTTGTCGTCGCGCTTCGTCCACGTGCCGGTGAGGGGATTCTTGATCTGCGACCGGGTCTTCACCGCGCCCTTGCGCTGGTTGTCGCCGGAAATCTTGCTTTTCGCCATCTGCATCTCCTGATTCAGCCAGCACACGAAGCCTTGTGCGATTCGCGCAGCGATGGTCAATGAACCCTGCTCGCATTTGCGCAAGCACGCCACGCAATTGTCGGGTCGCTGCCGCGCTGCGGCCTTGCAAGCCTTGGCCGCCGGCGCCGGCGGACGCCCGCCTCGCCTAGGCGGACCGCGGCGGCCGCACGACAATGGCCGCCGCGATCAGATTGAGCAGCGCGCAAAGCAGCACGGAGGCCGTGTAGCTGCCGCTGACATCGCGCACGAGCCCGAGCAGCCCCGGTCCGAAGGCATAGGTGAACTGCGTGATGGCGGTCGACAGCCCGATCAGCAGGCCGAACGAGGCGGCGTCGAACTCGCGCTGAATGATGAGCGAGGGGAAGGTGATCAGATTGCCGACCGAGAAGCCGTAGACCGCACAGGCGACGAGCAGGGTGTGCGTGTCGACGGTCTGCGTCATGACCGTCAGGGCCGCGGCCTGACTGGCCAGGGAGAGGGCGCTGGCGAGGCGCTGGTTGGTGCGGTCGGCGATCGTGCCGAGCACGAGGCGGCCGACGATTGCCATGGCGGTGGTGATGGCCACGGCGATGCCGGCCGTGGAGCGCCCGGTTGCCGGCTCCAGAAACGCGATCAGATGCACGAGGAAGCCGGCCTGCGACAGCAGCGCGAGCGCGAAGGGAGCGGACACGCTCCAGAGCCGCGGGCTGCGCAGGGCTTTGGCCCGCGTCCATTCACCCTGGCCGGTGATCGTGGCCCCGACATGGGCAGTTGCCGAGGCGGGCTCGCGTGGTGCCGGCGGGCCCAGAACCTTGATCGCCAGCGGCACCATCAGGAGCAGGATCGACGCCGCCCCTGCCAGCATCGCGGTCGTGAAGCCTGCGAAACCGGCGAGAAACACCAGCCCCGGCACGATGATGACGCCGCTGAAGCTGGCGCCGTTGAGGGCCAGGCTGATGGCAAGGCCCCGCTTGGCATCAAACCACAATCCCAGGATGTTGGTGATGGCGCCCACGCCCATGGTGGCCCAGCCGAGCGCCATGACGAGGTACACCGCGAACAGCTGGACCGGTGCGCCGACAAAGGGGAGCGCCGCCACCGAGGCGGCAAACGACGCCGTGCCGATCAGCACGCAGAGGCGCGCGCCGAGGCGGCGAATGGCGTCGCTGATGAACACCACCAGCACCGCGCTGACCAGGTAGTAGGCCGTGGTGGCGCTGGAGATGATCGAGGTCGGCCAGCCGTGGAGGCGCTGCAGCTCGGCCAGATAGAAGGCGTGGCCGTAGAAGCCGAAGCCCCAGCAGATGAGGGCCATGGCAAAGCAACCGCCAACCACGCGCCAGCCCGGATAGCGGGGCGAGCGCTCGTCCGCGGGATGCGGGGCGGGCGGCATCCCTCAGGTCATGTCCGGCGGGCCGACGGGAAGGTGAAGGGTGCGCCCCCGGTGTCCCCCTCCCCGTGTCCCCCAGTGCGGGTCATGCTGCCTTCCTCCCGTGCCGGCAAGGGCCTGCCGAATGATGCTGGCACGTTGACATGCATTCATAGTTCGGTAAATCTCAAAGTATGAAGGAAGGCCCGGACATCGCCCGCGTCGCTTCGCTGATCGGCAACCCCGCCTGTGCCAACATGCTGACCGCGCTGATGGCGGGCCCGGCGCTCACCGTGACCGAGCTGGCCCAGGAGGCCGGGCTCAGCCTGTCGACGGCGAGCGGCCACCTCGCCAAGCTCGAGACGGCGCGTCTCGTCGCCGTGGAGCGCCAGGGGCGCCACCGCTACTATCGCCTCGCGGATGCCGACGTGGTGACGGCGCTCAAGAGCCTGATGCCGCTGGCCGCGCGCGCCGGCCATCTGCGCATCCGCGTCGGGCCGCGCGATGCAGATCTCAGGCGCGCCCGCTCCTGCTACGATCATCTGGCAGGCGACCTGGCGGTGAGGCTGTTCGACAGCCTGGCCAAGCGGGGGCTCATCGAGGTGGTCGGCGAAGCCGTGCGTGTGACGCCGCGCGCACGCTCCTTCTTTTCCGCCCGCGGCATCGACCTCGATGCGCTGGCGCGCGATCGGCGGCCGCTGTGCCGCAAGTGCCTCGACTGGAGCGAGCGCCGGTCGCATCTCGGCGGCACGCTGGGTGCTGCCATCTTCGCGCACGTGCTGGCGCGCAAATGGGCCTCTCAGTCGCGCGGGTCCAGGGTGGTGCGCTTTGCGCGCGGCGGCGAGCAGCGCATCGCCGCCTGGCTTGCCGAGTGAGTCCCCGAACGGCGCTTGTGGATGGCGGGCTGCCTGGCCTTGCGTGGCTGGCAGCATCTGGTCCATCTGCAAACAGTCCGTCGTCTGTGCGATTCGTGCTGGTGCAGTGATGATCAGCAATGCCGGCCGCGCTGGCCGCGCGGAGGAAGAGTGGGAAGGAACATTCTCATCTTCTCGGACGGCACCGGTCAGGCGGGCGGCTATATGCCCGACGAAAGGCGCAGCAACGTCTACAAGCTGTTTCGCGCCACGCGTGTCTCTCCGGACACATCCATCGATCCGAGCCGGCAGATCGCCTTCTACGATGGCGGGCTCGGCTCGCGCGGGTCCGGCGAGGGTATCAGGCTCAGCTGGTGGCGCCGCATCTACAACTTTCTCGGCCAAACGACCGGGCTCGGCATCACGCAGAACATCATCGACTGCTACGCCGAGATCATCCGCATCTGGCAGCCGGGCGACCGCATCTATCTCTTCGGCTTCAGTCGCGGCGCCTACACGGTCAGGTGCGTCGCCGGCGTGCTGAAGTATTGCGGCGTACCGACCGCTGTTGCCTGCGAGATATCGGGCCAGGTTCGGCCGCTGCAGCGCGATCTGAGGTCGGCGCGGCGCATCGCGTCGGAGGCCGTCAAGCACGTCTACCAGCATGGCAGCTCGGTCAGGCGCGACCCCCATCGCAGGGAGCGCGAGGCCCTCGCCCGCGGCTTTCGCGCCAAGTACTGCTCCGGCGACGCGAAGACATCCAACACCGCGCCCTATTTCATCGGCGTGTGGGACACGGTGGGCACGTTGGGTGCGGGGTCCGTCATGCTTGCCTTGCTCGCCGGCGCTCACTTTGCGGCTGCCGCCGCTGTGGCCGGGCTGCTCGCCCTCGTCCTCGGCTGGCCTTTCCATCCGCTCCTTGCGGCGTTCGGGTTCGGCGTGCCAATGGGGCTCTACCTAGGGCTCTGCCTGCGCTACCGGGGATTGGCGAGCTTGGCGCGCTACCGCATGGCCTTCTATGATACGCACCTGCACTACGCGGTTCGGTACGGCCGCCATGCGCTGGCGATCGACGAGAACCGCAAGAGATTTGAGTGCGTGCCCTGGGACGAGGACTCCGGCCGGGGGCGTGAGGCTCCTGCCGCCCACCTCTCAGCCCGCTTCAAGCAGGTCTGGTTTGCCGGCAGCCATTCCGATATCGGCGGCAGCTACCCCGAAACTGAATCTCGCCTCTCCGACATCGCCCTCGGGTGGATGGTGGAGGAGGCGTCACGCCTTCCCGAGCCGATCATCATCGATCGTTCGCTGCTGCGGCTCTATCCGGACAGCGCCGGCGCGCAGCATGACGAGCGCAAGGCCTTCTTCTCGGCTTGCCCCGGCTGGCTCACGTGGGTGGCGCTGCTGCTGATCGACCGCCGGAATTTCGGCTGGCGGGAGGGCCATCGGCACATTCCGGAGGATGCCCTGCTGCATCCCACGGTCCTGGAGCGGTTCAAGCGCCCTGCCGTTCTCATCCACGGCACGATGGTGTCCTATCGGCCGCCTGCGCTGCGAAGGCATCCCCGCACGCGTGCGTACTATCCACCTCCCGACGCGCCGGCGCCCCGCCCGGCGGCATCCGCGTTCGGGTCGTCACAGCCCGAGCCGTCGCCGTCCTGAAGCCAGCAATCGCGAGGCACAGCGGCGGCAAGGCGGCCTTGTGCGGTCCGGTCCACTCCGCCGCCGTGCCCAGCGCGACGCGGTGAGGCCTATTTGCTGCCGGTGAACGGCCAGCTGCCGACCGGAGCGCTGACGGTGCCGGCGATCTTGTTGCCGTCCACCGTGGCGGTGAAGGCCAGCGTCAGCGGCATCGGACTTTTGATATCGGCCTTCCAGGACGCGGCGTTGCCGCTCAGCTTGCCGTCATAGATATCGGTGGCGTTGCCTTCCTCGCCGGTCAGCTTGCCGGTGAGCGCACCACCGCTGCTCTGCAGGGCGAGTGTCGCTTTGCGCTCACCGAGGGGTGTTTGCATGCTCAGCTTCCAGGTGCCGTCTGCGGACATTGTGCTACTCCCTACCTTTCTTATGCCGACCGCTTTCCCTTAGCGTAAAAGTAAGGCGGCGGCCAGCCGGCGTCGCGAGGGCCGGAAGGCCGACTGATTGAGCGCCCTGCACGGGCAGCTGACCAAGCACACGTCCAATCGGGAGGGCTGTCATGATCAAGGCTTGTGGGATTGCTGTTTGCGTACTCGCCGCCGCCTTCTGTGGAGCGCCGGTGCTGGCGCAGGCGCCCGCGGTGTCCGGCGGGCCGGTGGACGCCGCCGTCGTCGAGGACCTCGTTGCCGCCAACCGCATTCTGGCCGACCAGGGTGTGCTTGACGGCTTCGGACACGTCAGCATCCGCCATCCTGGCCATCCCAATCGCCTTCTGCTGTCGCGCTCGCTGGCGCCGGCGCTGACGGCTGCGGGCGATATTATGGAATACGACGTCGACCAGTGCGCGGCCCTCGACGCACGCGGCCGCAGCAGCTTTCTCGAGCGGTTCATCCATTGCGAGATCTACAAGGCGCGCGCCGACGTGAAGTCGGTGATCCACACGCATTCTCCGGGTGTCGTTCCCTTTGCAGCAAGCCAAGTGCCGCTACGGCCCATGTATCATGTCGCCGGATTCCTCGCCGCTGGAGTGCCTGTGTTCGAGATACGCAGGCACGCCGGTATGACCAACATGCTCATTGGCAACGCGCGATTGGGCAAGGCCCTGGCGGATACCCTCGGGGACAAAGCCGTCGTTCTGATGCGCGGCCACGGCAATGTGGTGGTGGCTCCCAGTGTGCAGGTGGCCGTGTACCGGGCGGTCTACACGGAGATCAATGCGCGGCTGCAGGCCCAGGCCATCGCGCTCGGCGGGCCCATAACCTACCTCGAAAGGGAGGAAGGTGAGCAAGCCGACGTCATCCAGCAACAGGTTGTGATGCGCCCCTGGGAGTTGTGGAGGATGAAGGCCCTGGGCGGTAAGTAACGCCGCCCGAGGCCGGCTCGGCTACACCTGTTGGCAACCTCTCGCGGCCGGGCGGCTTCCGGCGTCGGCACGCAGGACGTCGCCGAACAGATGTGCTCGCATCGCACGGGCAAAGACCCCGGCTCTGCGCGCTCGACCTTGATCTGCGATCAAGCTCGTGCGCTGCGGCCGGGGACGCAAGGGGCGGG
>JAIEQJ010000011.1 GCA_019747815.1 Hyphomonadaceae bacterium | reverse complement strand
AATCAGCTGATCCCAAGCGCAATGAATCAGAACCGGTTCCCAATGGGAATCCTGAATGTCGATTCAGCCTAGTGTCCTTTCGATCGCGAAGTTCGTTCGGCGCCTGCTGCAAGATCCGGCGAACTTCGCGATCGGGACACTAGCGCCCCTGATAGGCCGGCGTGTGCACGATCAGGCCGTCGAGCGTCTCGGTCACCTTGATCTGGCAGGCGAGGCGCGAGTTGGGGCGCACGTCGAAGGCAAAGTCGAGCTGATCCTCCTCCTCGGGCGAGCGGGCGCCCACCTTGTCGAGCCACGTCTCCTCCACGTGCACCAGACACGTCGCGCATGTGCAGGCCCCGCCGCACTCGGCCACGATGCCGTTCACGTCGTTCTTGAGCGCCGTCTCCATGATGGTCGTGCCGAGCTCGGCATCGACCGTGCGAGAGGTTCCGTCGTGCTCGACATAAGTGATCTTGGGCATGGCCGTCCGGAAGGTTCCTGCGTTATGTTTCATATATATGCATTATAATGCTGCAACTGCAAGAGGAAGCGCCCGCAAAAATGGGGGCCCTCGCGCCGTCCGACGGGGATGGACCAAATGCCTTGCGGCCCCCGGCTGGCGCACCATGGTGGTGGTCACCAGGTCCGCAGCGGCCGGCCTATTCCCCCGTCGCCCGCAGTCTTAGAGGCCATCGCGGGCGGGCGCAAATAACCTTACCCCCACGATGGTGTCAGCTAAGCCAGCCGCGCGAGCTAAGGTGCTTATCGAACGCGCGCGTCTGCCCCAACACTAGCGTGTGCGTGGCGAGGCCTTGATCTTCGGATCAAGGCCTTCTTAGTGTGCATCGCTGTCCTGCCGCAGCGCAGACTTTCCAATCGCCGTGTTGTTCCCGCACGTCCTCGCCGATAGGCTCCCCGCACACCTGCTTCACCGACCAGAGCGAGGAGCGACCATGGCCGCCTCACCCGACGACGCCGCGACCAATGCATCCGCAGATGGAGAACCCGCGCGCTATCTCCACATGCCGCCCGAGCGCCGTGCCCTCGCCAAGGCCCATGCGGCCATGCTTGCCCAGACGGCTGACCGGATCGCTGCCGCGCTGCCGATCGGCGCCGACGTCGACGACTTCCGCCGCGTACTGGCCGCGGAGGCCAAGCCATGACCGACCTCGCCCAGCTCTCCGCACGGGCGCTCGCCCGCGCCATTCGCGACAAGAAGGTGTCCAGCGTGGAAGCCACGCAGGAGGCCATCGATCGGCTGCGGGCCTGCCACGAGCTCACCAACTGCATCATCACGCTCGAGGCCGACGACGCGCTTGCCGCCGCCAGATCCGTGGATGCCGCGATCGCCGCGGGCACGGCCGCGGGGCCGCTTGCGGGCGTACCCCTTGCGCACAAGGACATGTTCGACCGCAAGGGCAAAATCGCGAGCTGGGGCGCCAAGATCCGCGCCGACAAGCCGGCCGCCGCCGACGCCACCGTCATCGCCCGCTGCCGGTCGGCCGGCGCCTTGCAGATCGCCGCCCTGCACCTGACCGAGTTTGCCTACGGGCCCACCGGCCACAACTATGTGCTGGGCCATGCGCGCAATCCCTGGGACCCGACCCGCATCACCGGCGGCTCGTCCGGCGGCACTGCCGCTGCGGTTGCCTATGGGGCCATCCCCGCGGGTCTGGGATCGGACACCGGCGGGTCGCTGCGGCTCCCTGCCGCCTGCTGCGGCGTGACCTCGATCAAGCCCACCTGGGGCCGCATCAGCCGCGCCGGCGCCATGCCCCTGTCGCCGCAGCTCGATACGGTAGGGTTCATCGCCAGGCATGTCGAGGACCTGGCGCTGATGCTGGGCATCGCCGCCGGCCCCGATCCGCGCGATCCCTCAGCGGCCGCCCTGCCCGTTCCCGACTACGTCGCTCGGCTCGAAGAGCCCGTGCGGGGTTTGCGCGTGGGGGTCGACGCCAAGGTGGTGGGCGAGGCGCACCCGGATGTTCAGCGCATGATCGAGGACGTGCTCGCCGTCCTCGGCAGGCTCGGGCTGGAACGTTCACCGTGTGCCTTCCCGGACTGGCAGACGCTCGATCACCTGGTTCAGCTCGTGCAGTTGCCGGATGCCTCGGCGGCCCATGGCGCCTATCTGCGCGCGCGCCCCGACGACTACGGCCCGCAGGTGCGATCGCGCGTGGAGGTCGGCCACTTCATCCCAGCCGTCGACCACCTGACGGCGCTGCGCGCACGCGGCACCTACCTGCAGCGCACGCTCGATGACACCTTCAAGAGCATCGATATCGCCATCCTGCCCAACCTCGCCGATCCGCTGCCGACGATTGCCGAGCTCGACGTCGGCGGCGGACCCAAGGTGCAGGCCGCCATGGGCCGGGTTGTCAAATACACACGACCCATCAACTATCTCGGCCTGCCGACGCTGACGCTTCCCATTCCGCGCCGCGGCGGCTTGCCCAACGGCATCCAGCTCATCGGCCAGCCGTTTGCGGAAGCCCAGCTGCTGGCGATCGGGCAGGCCTATCAGCGCGAGGTGCCGCCGGAGATCGCGCGGCCACTCTGATGGTCCGCCATCCGACGGCCGTCAATCGACAGTAATCTGTGTTTCCGTGCCGTGCTATCCACCCTGCTCGTTGGAGGGAGGGAGTGTTTATGCACGGCCGTAGCCGGGTCCTGGGATTACCCATTGTCGCTGTCATTCTCGTCACCCTTGGGGGATGCGCGACAACGGATGCATCAGGTGCCGACAAGTCCGGCCGGGGCACCGCGACTGCGGCTGTGCCGCCGAGCTACCGATCCATGGTTGCGCGGTATCTTGCAGCCAACGTCGATCGCGGCAAGGTGCTGCGGGCGGAGATTTCTCGACCGGGCCTATGGGAGGGGCCGTTCGGATGGGGCGGCGCCCGGCCGATCGTGTGCGCCAGATGGACGGCACAGGGCCCGCTGATCCAGCAGACCTATTCTCTTGCCTTCATGTTCAAGGGCGGACAGATCGAAGAAACCTTCGACCCGAACGCCATCAACCCTGCGGCCGGAGGCGCCTTTGCGGCTGCGGCAAGAAACGCTGCCACGTGCGGCAAGCTCTCCTACGCTCCCTTCCCCGAACTCGTGAAGTCGAGATAGCGTCGCAAGGCGGCCTCGATCTCATCTGGCGCGCCGACGATCGCAAGCCGCACGAGGCCCTGGCCCGGCACGCTCATGACGGCTGCAGGCTCAGGGCGCCAACGTCCAGCGCGGGGCCGGCCCTTCCTCGGGGTCGTGCTCCGTCGATGCCGCCAGATCGCGCACGCCATCGCGCGCGTACATGTCAGGCCGGAAGATGACGCGTCCGTCCAGCTCGGCCCACGCCGTGACATAGGCGAACAGAACCGGCACCGGCCGCGTCAATGTGACGTCGAGCGCCTGGCCTGCGGCGATCACCTCCTGCACGCGTCCGGGCTGCTCCCAGCCCGACTCGTGCTTGGCGATCCACTCCACCAGCGTAAACACCTCCTGCACGCGCACGCACCCGGCGCTGAACGCGCGTCCCCGATTATTGAAGAGCGGCTTGAGGGGCGTGTCGTGCAGATAGACGCCATGCTCGTTGGGCATGTCGATGCGCACCAGCCCCAGGGCATTCTGCGGCCCGGGATCCTGGCGGAACCTCAGCTTGTTGGCATCGACCTGGCGCCAGTTGATGGCGGAGGCATCGATCTCCGGCCCGTTGAACGAGCCCGTGAGCACGCGGATGCGCTCCTGCTGCAGGTAGCCCGGTTCCTTGACGAGGCGCGGGATGAGATCGAGGTTGGCGATGCTTTCCGGCACGCGCCAGTAGGGAAAGAAATTGAGCGCCCTGATGGTCGCGCGCACGGTCGGCGTCTGGCGATCCGGCTTGCCGACGATCACCCGATGGCGCAGCGCCACCTGGTGTCGCTCGACCGCCTCGAGCTGGAAGGACGCGGCATTCACCAGCACGTAGCGGTCCTCGATCCTCTGGGCCAACAGGTCCCTGAGGCGCTGCTGATTGATCCTGAGCTGGGCCAGGCGCGCCTGGGCTGGAATGTTCAAGGCCTGCAGCGTCGCCCGGTCCACGCGGCCCGTCACGCGCAGGCCGTGATTCTCCTGGAAGCGTCGCACCGCGCTCTCCAGCCCCTCGGAATAATCGATGCCGAAAAAGGTCTGGGACGGCCGCGCCGTCCACTCGCCGCTGGCGGCGAGGCGCCGGTAGAGAAGCTCAACGCGCCCGTCGTTGTCCTCCGGTCGGATCGGCCGCGTGCCCGGAATGGCGGGCCAGCCGCCGTTCGAGACGATCTGCTGATAGCGCTGGATGGCATCGTCGAGGGCTTCGACCATTTGCTGGCTGCGCAGCGGCACCTGGTCGGGACGCAAGTCGTTGAGAGCCTCGGGGCGCCGACGCTCGTCGTTGGCTGCATGCCGCGCGCCCTCAGGGCGACCGAAGCCCGGAAACTTCTCCCACCACTGCGGGTCTTGCGCGAAGGCCGAAGGAGCAAACGGCGTCAGCAGCGCGGCAAAGACAACGCTCCGGCGCGAGGTCTCGCCCGGGCCTGCCTTGCCAGGCCTGTTGAGGCCACGCCTATTGAGGTCACGCGTGTTCGGGTCACGTCTGTTTGCGCCTTCCGCAACCATGCCTGCCTTCTTTCAATGCCACGCCGGTGGCGCCATCCAAGCAACGACACCCAGCCGCTAAATTGCGCTGACCGCGACATTCCCCATGGCGCATCGCCCGTCCGCCGCGCCTCTATACCTACGAGGCAGAGATATGGCTAAACAAAGACGGTTCACCAACTGGTGATATCGGCGGGCGTGGCCGAAAGGGCGCGTCCGGTTGCGCTTGCGCCCCATTGTGCAGGTGGCCGCGCAAGCCGGCGCGGGTGAGTGCTGCGCGACGGACGCGGGTCAAGCCCCGAATCGCATTGCAGCGGCCGCGGCGCCTGGTGTAGGTCGGCGATCATCCTGCCCTGGGGAGCCGTGCCGTGATGACGACAAACCCCGTTCTTGCCAGCCTCGATCCGCGCGGGGTTGCCACCCTCACGCTGAACCGTCCCGAGGTCGGCAATGCCTACAACGGCGCCCTGATCGAGGGCCTGCTCGCCGCCATGGCGGAACTGGCCGGCCAACCGGAGCTGCGCGTCATCCTCATCACGGGCAGTGGTCGGCACTTCCAGGCCGGCGCCGACCTCAAGTGGATCCGGCAGGTGCGCGAGGCCTCTGCCGAGGAGAACGCGCGCGTCAGCCGGGCTACGGCGGAGGCCGTCGACCGCCTCAACCGGCTGCCGGTGCCGACCGTCGCGCTGGTGCAAGGGGGCTGCTTCGGCGGCGGCACCGGCCTGATCGCCGCCTGCGATGTGGTGATCGCCGCCGACAACGCCGTCTTCTCGATCTCGGAGGTGCGCTGGGGGCTGACGCCGGCCATCATCATCCCGCAGCTCAGCGATGCCATCTCGGCCCGCCAGCTACGGCGCTACGCCCTGACCGGCGAGCGCTTCGACGCCGCCGAGGCCCGCCGCATCGGGCTCGTGCACCAGGTCGTGATGCCCGACACGCTGGCGGCGGCGGGCGAGGCGATGATCGCGCACCTCCTGGAGAACGGGCCGCAGGCCATCGCCGAAACCAAGGCCTGGATCCTGGAAAGCGCCTGGGGCGGCTTCGACCCTGCCACGCTCGATGCGCTCAGCACCAGTCACGCCGCCAAGCGGCGTTCGGCGGAGGCCGGCGAGGGTCTGGCCTCGTTCGCCGAGAAGCGGCCGGCACGCTGGACACGCCGATGACGGACGCCGGCCACGCCGGCGCTCATCACTCCGCTGTCATCGTTCTGCGCCGGAGCACGTGCAGAGAGCTATCCGCGTCGCGCCTGGCGAGGCTGCGTCCCGCATCTCTCCATGGGCAGCGCCGTCGTCAACCAGCCATCCTTGGTCACGGTCACGACGTACCGCCGGCAGCCGCTCGGCGCCCCGGCCACGAAGCTCACCCGAAAGAGCGCTAGCTCGGGCTTGCGCTGGCGCGGCCAGGCGTACACGCCGTTGTCGGGCGTTTCGGCGAGCGCGGTCTCGATGGCGATGCCCGCATTGCGGTAGTCGGTCGCCGACAGCCGCGTCAGCAGGACACGCGACAGGCCGGGATGAAGGCCGACGGCGGCTGCCTTGGTCTGATACGGATCGGCAGGGTCGGGAGCGATCCGAGGCAGCGGTTCAGCCGCCGCATCACCGCCCTTGGACGAGAATGGAAGCGAACCCGTCGTCAAGGGCGAGCTGAACTTTTCCACCGCGGGTGGAACGGCACTGTCTTGGCGCGGAGCCGGCGACGGCGGCACGTCGACGGTGGCC
This sequence comes from Hyphomonadaceae bacterium, assembly GCA_019747815.1. Lineage (GTDB taxonomy): Bacteria > Pseudomonadota > Alphaproteobacteria > Rhizobiales > Hyphomicrobiaceae > AWTP1-13. Next base: position 44,586 of record JAIEQJ010000011.1, on the reverse strand, counting down.
AGTTTCGGCATCGGCTCGGAAGGTGCGATGCGTTCAGCGACAGCCGGCGCGGCGCGCTCGACAGGCGCGGGCGTCTTGCGCTCCAGCCAGGCGAGCACAGCCGCGGGATTGCTCGGCAACCACGCCGGCCAGGCCAGGCGTCCGCTCAGCAGCCCCCAGCCGCCCAGTGTCGTCGCCGCAATGAGACCCAGCAGCACAATCTTGCCGCGCCGCCGCGCCGGAGGCGGGCCGATCCGCTCGCCGGGCAGAACGTCCCAGTCTGCCGCCCGGTCTGCCGCCCGGTCTGCCGCGTTGTGCGCGGCATGGTCGTAGCGATGATACGCAGCGTAGGGCCCAAAGGCCTCGCTTGCAGACGAGCGGTGAGCGGAGGGCGCCATTGTGACTACCCCTCATGTTCGTGCCGTCCCCGCTGCTGTCTACGCGCCAGCATTTCCTGGCAAAATCAAGGCGAGATGCGACAAAGACGGAGCGGGCTGAGCCGGCGCCGCGCACGCTCCCCCGCTCTCCTCGCGATGCCGGCGCTCAAATTTCGAGCACCACGCGGCCGCGCACCTTGCCGGCCAGGATCTCCGGCGCCAGCGCGACAACGTCCTCAATGGGCCGCGTCACGGTCATGGCATGGAGCTTGGCTTTGTCGAGATCGCGCGCCAGCCGGTTCCACGCTTCGACGCGAACCGCCTTCGGCGCCATCACCGAATCCACGCCCGCCAGCGTCACGCCGCGCAGAATGAACGGCGCAACGGAGGTGGCCAGATCCATGCCCTGCGCCAGGCCGCAGGCGGCAACGGCGCCGCCATACCTCACCATGCTCAGCACATTCGCCAGCGTGTGGCTGCCCACGGCATCGATGCCGCCGGCCCAGCGCTCCTTGCCGAGCGGCCGCGCCGGCGCTGCCAATTCGGCGCGATCGACGATCTCGCTGGCGCCGAGCCTCATGAGATAGTCGCGCTCGCCAGCACGGCCCGTGGAGGCGATCACCTGATAGCCGAGCTTGGCCAGCAGCGCGATGGCGACACTGCCCACCCCGCCCGCCGCGCCGGTCACGACGATCGGACCTTTGTCGGGCGTCAGGCCGTTGCGCTCGAGCGCCAGCACGCACAGCATGGCCGTATAGCCGGCCGTGCCGATCGCCATGGTCTCGGCGGCCGTGAATGCGCCCGGCTTCGGCACCAGCCAGTCGCCTTTGACGCGGGCCATCTGCGCATAGGCGCCCAGGTGCGTCTCGCCACACCCCCAGCCGTTGAGGATCACCGCATCGCCAGCCTTGAAGCTGCCATGGGTGGACGACACCACCGTGCCGGCAAAATCGATGCCCGGGATCATCGGCCAGCGCCGGATCACGGGCGCCTTGCCGGTGAGGGCCAGGCCGTCCTTGTAGTTGATGGTGGAGTGGCTGACCCTGACCAGGACGTCTCCGTCCATCAGGTCGGCCTCGCCGAGCTCCTTCCAGGCCAGCTCGGGGCCCGCCGCCGCACCCTTGGAGGCCACCAGAGCCTTGAATCGTTGCATGTCGCAGTCCCCCTGCAATGACCGGAGTGCCGAGACAACCCCGCGCTCGGACCGGAAACCTACCATGATCCGCCCCTGTGCCTAGCCGGCAACATTCGGTAACATGACGTGTTCTTGGCTCTGACGGCGCCCTGCCCAAGCTCAGACCTGGCAGTATTGAGAAAACTTTGGGGCCGACGCCGATGATCTAAGTGAACATTTGATTAATACATTGGATAAACGTCTGGGTGATTACGTGTCGGGCAAGTCTACCGTGTGGTTAATCAGCATCTGTGGTGCGGCGCGTCGGAAACTACACGGTCGATGGAAATATTAATGCACTGCAACAGCGAATTTAGCTTGGCGCCCCGGCGAAGCCTCCTTAGACTCACGCACTTGGCGCCGTACAACCGGCGCTGGAGTGCCGGCTCATTCCGGCAAAGGAAGCCAAGATGGAACTGAGGATGAGGCTCAACGTGCTTGCCGCCATCGTCTCCTTCGCCTTCCTTACCGCCATCGTCTTGGGCATGTTCTGAGATTGGGCGCAAGCACGGGGCCAAGATCGCAGGAAAACCCGATCGGCCCATCACCAATCCGACCAATCTCTCCAGTTGAAGCAAAGGCGCGGGGCCACCCGCGCCTTTGTCTTTTCGCATTGCTGAAAAATCGCCGCCTTCAGCGCTTCATGTGATAGCCGAGGACGGCGCCGATCAGCGGATAGAGGCGGCTGTCGATCCGCGGTAGCAGGCGGCCAATGTCTGGGAAAAGCGCAGGCAGCCACATAATGAGCGCGGCGCCAATGAGCGCAACGATGAGGCACGTGACCAGCGTCGAGCTCGACGGCATGCCGGTCTCCCGCAGCACCTGGCTGAGCACCAGGCCGACCAGCCAAACGAGAACGGCGAAGACCACCGCATAGACGAACAGTTGGAGGTCTCCGAAACGAGGGAAATATTTGACAATCTCCGGCGCAGCAAACCAGGCGACGACGAGTTGCACGGCCAAAAGGATCAGACGTGACAGCATGTGCCCCTTCCCCTGAAATTTTCCCGTTCCGGCCCCGCCAGCCGCACGGGAATCGACGCCGCAAGGCTATCAGGCCGCCGCGCTGCGGGCGAGCTTGCGATCGTAGTTGAGGACAGGGCCCAGCCAGCGCTCGGCCTCCTCAAGCGTCCAGCCCTTGCGAGCGGCGTAGTCTTCCACTTGATCGCGCTCGACTTTTCCGACGCCGAAATAATGGCTCTCGGGGTGCGCGAAATAGAGGCCGGAGACGGCCGCGCCAGGCCACATGGCGAAACTCTCGGTCAGCTTGATGCCGGCCTGGGCTTCCGCATCCAGCAGCTTGAAAATCGTCGCCTTCTCGGTGTGATCGGGCTGCGCGGGATAGCCGGGTGCGGGGCGGATGCCGCGATAGGCCTCCGCGATCATCTCCTCGTTGGACAGCTTCTCCTTGGGCGCGTAGCCCCAGAATTCGCGCCGCACGCGCTCGTGCATGCGCTCGGCGAAGGCCTCGGCGAGGCGGTCCGCCAGGGCCTTCAGCATGATGCGCCCGTAGTCGTCGGTCTTGTCGATATGACGCGCGAGGGCCTCGGCCTCGCCGATGCCGGCCGTCACCGCGAAGGCGCCGATGTAGTCGGCAAGCCCGCTGTCCGCCGGCGCCACGAAATCGCCGAGCGCGGTGTTGGCGCGGTCGCGCCGGTTCTCCCGCGCCATCTGCTGGCGCAGGGTGTAAAGCATCGCCAGCCGCGCCTGGCGCGTGTCGTCGGCATAAAGCTCGATATCATCGCCGACGGCATTGGCCGGCCAGAAGCCGATCACGGCATTGGCCGTCAACCACTTCTCCGCCACCAGGCGCTTCAGCAGGGCCTGCGCATCGGCAAGCAGCTTCCGGGCCTCGGGGCCCACCACGTTGTCTTCCAGAATGCGCGGGTACTTGCCCGCCAGCTCCCAGGTCGAGAAGAACGGCGTCCAGTCGATATAGGGCACCAGCTCCGCCAGCGCGTAGCTCGTAAAGGCGCGTGTGCCGAGCATCTTGGGCTTGGGCGGCGTGTAGTCCGTCCAGTCGATCTTGAAGCGGTTGTCGCGCGCGGCCTGCAGCGGCAGGCGCGTCTTGGTGGTTTCGCCCTTGAGATAAGCTTCGCGGATCTTCACGTACTCCTTGCGCACGCCGTCCATGTAGGGCCCGCGCTCGGTGTGCGACATCAGGTTCGACACCACGCCCACGGCCCGGCTGGCGTCGGTGACATAGATCGTCTGCCCGCGCTCGTAGTTCGGCGTAATCTTCACCGCCGTATGCACCCGGCTCGTCGTCGCCCCGCCGATCAGCAGCGGCAGGCTGAAGCCTTCGCGCTCCATCTCGGCCGCCACGTGGCACATCTCGTCGAGCGAAGGCGTGATGAGCCCCGACAGGCCGATGATGTCGGCCTTCTCCTTCTTGGCCGTCTCCAGGATCTTCTGCACTGGCACCATGACGCCGAGGTCGATCACCTCGTAGTTGTTGCACTGGAGCACGACGCCGACGATGTTCTTGCCGATGTCGTGCACATCGCCCTTCACCGTGGCCATCACTACTTTGCCGGCCGCGGGCCTCTGGTCGAGGCCGGAAGCCTTCTTCTCCGCTTCCAGGTAAGGTTGCAGGTAGGCCACGGCCTGCTTCATCACGCGCGCCGATTTCACCACCTGCGGCAGGAACATCTTGCCCGCCCCGAACAGGTCGCCCACCACGTTCATGCCCGCCATCAGCGGCCCTTCGATCACCTCGATGGGCTTGCCGGCGAGCTTGCGGGCGGCTTCCGTGTCGGTCTCGATGTACTCGTTGATGCCGTGCACCAGCGCGTGCTTGAGCCGCTCCTCCACGGACGCCTCGCGCCAGGCGAGGTCCTTCTCCTTGGACTTCGCCGCGCCCTCGCCCTTGAACCTGGCGGCCGCCTCCAGCAGCCGGTCGGTCGCATCGGGCCGCCGGTTGAGGATCACGTCCTCGCACAGCTCCCTCAGCTCCGGCTCGATGTCGTCGTAGATCGTGATCTGGCCGGCGTTGACGATCGCCATGTCGAGGCCGGCCGGAATGGCGTGATACAGGAACACCGAGTGCATGGCTTGGCGCACGTGCTCGTTGCCGCGGAATGCGAACGACAGGTTCGACAGTCCGCCCGAGCAGTGCACAAGCGGCATCTTCTGCTTGATCTGGCGCACCGCTTCGATGAAGGCGATGCCGTACTCGTTGTGCTCCTCGATGCCGGTGGCCACCGCGAAGATGTTGGGATCGAAGATGATGTCCTCGGGCGGGAAGCCGATCCTTTCGGTCAGCAGCTTGTAGGCGCGCTCGCAGATCTCGACCTTGCGCGCGATGGTGTCGGCCTGGCCCGTCTCGTCGAACGCCATCACGACGACGGCGGCGCCGTAGCGCAGCACCTTTCGGGCGTGATCGAGGAAGGCTTCCTCGCCCTCCTTCATGCTGATGGAGTTGACGATGGGCTTGCCCTGCACGCACTTGAGGCCCGCCTCGATCACGCTCCACTTGGACGAGTCGATCATGATCGGCACGCGCGCGATGTCGGGCTCGGAGGCGATGAGGTTCAGGAACGTCACCATCGCCTTCTCTGAATCGAGCAGGCCCTCGTCCATGTTGACGTCGAGCACTTGCGCGCCGTTCTCGACCTGGCTGCGCGCAATGGCGAGCCCCGCCGCGTAGTCGCCCGCCTCGATCAGCTTGCGAAACTTGGCCGAGCCCGTGACGTTCGTCCGCTCGCCGATGTTGATGAAGGATGTGGCGGCCGTGGTGGTGGCGGTTGTCATCTTGTGCGCTCCGACCGCTCAACAGACACGACAGCTTCTCCTTCCCCTCGCGGCGAGGGGTTAGGAGTGGGGGGCCAAGTAGAAGTCGCCAGCTTCCGGGCACCCGCCACCCGGCGCGTCGCGCCACCCTCCCTACAAGGGAGAGGGTGCGGGGTGTACCGCGAGGGGCCGGTATGCAGTGTTGAACGTGCGTGCCAATCACATGCAGTCATCCTCGAGCTTGTCTCGAGGAGACAGCCCCCACCGAGCGCCGGAGCAAGCGGATGAATGGATGGTCGGGACAAGCCCGACCATGACAATCGCAAGGTGGTGAGTGATCTGAAGCTCATCACTCCCTCACCCGTGCACGAACGGCTCGAGGCCGGAGAGGCGCATCTTGCGCTCGATCTTCGGCACCGGGCGCGGGGGATATTTCTCCACGTGCGCCACGATTTCGGCAATGTGCTCGGGCGTTGAGCCGCAGCAGCCGCCGACGATATTGAGGAGCCCGTCCTTGGCCCAGGGTCCGAGCTGGCAGGCCATGTCGTGCGGACCCTCGTCGTACTCGCCCATGGCGTTCGGCAGCCCGGCGTTCGGATAGGCGATGGTCAGCGTCTCGGCGACGGCGGCGATCTCGGCCAGATAGGGCCGCATCAGTTCGGCGCCCAGCGCGCAGTTGAGCCCCACCGCAAACGGCTTCAGATGCCGGATGGAAAAATAGAACGCCTCCGGCGTCTGCCCCGACAGCGTGCGCCCGGAGCGGTCGGTGATGGTGCCGGACACGATCAGCGGCAACTCCACGCCGGCCGCATCGAACGCCTCCAGCGCCGCAAAGCCAGCCGCCTTGGCATTGAGCGTGTCGAACACCGTCTCGATCAGCAGCAGGTCGACCCCGCCCTCGATCAAGGCCCGCGCCTGTTCGCTGTAGGCCTGCACCAGCTCGTCGAACGTGACGCCGCGGAAGCCCGGATTGTTCACGTCGGGCGAGATGGACGCCGTGCGATTGGTCGGGCCGAGCGCACCGGCCACGAGGCGCGGCCTGTCGGGCGTCTTGGCTGTAAAACTGTCCGCCACCGCACGGGCGAGCTTGGCCGCCTCCAGGTTCATCTCGTAGGCCAGCGCCTCCATGCCGTAGTCGGCGAGCGAGATGCGCTGCGCGTTGAACGTGTTGGTCGAGACGATGTCGGCGCCGGCCGCGAAATAGGCCGCGTGGATGTCGGCGATGATCTGCGGTTGCGTCAGCACCAGCAGATCGTTGTTGCCCTTCACCGGCTTGGCGAAATCGGCGAAGCGCTTCCCGCGATAGCCGGCCTCGTCCAGCTTGTGGCGCTGGATCATGGTGCCCATGGCGCCGTCGACGATCAGGATGCGCTGGGCGGCCGCTGCCTTCAGCGCGGCGATGCGTTGCTCGCGGGTCATGAGTTGACCGCCTCCTTGGCGGGGGCCGCGCCGCTGCTCGGCTCCGGCCTGAGCCCGAGCAAGTGGCAGATGGCATAGACCAGGTCGGCCCGGTTCAGGGTGTAGAAATGGAATTGGTGGATGCCCTCGTCGACCAGGTCCATGACCTGCTCGGCCGCCACCGCCGCCGCCACCAGATGGGTGGTCTGCGGGTCGTTGTCGAGCCCGTCGAAGCGTCGCGCCATCCAGCCGGGGATGACGGCGCCGCACCGCGCCGCGAAGCCCGCCACCTGCTTGAAGTTGTGGATCGGCACGATGCCTGGAACGATCGGCGCCCAGATGCCCTGCGCCCGCGCCGCCTCGAGAAAGCGCAGGTAGTGCACGTTGTCGAAGAAGAACTGGGTGATGACGCGGCTCGCCCCGGCATCCACCTTGGCTTTCAGATTGTCGAGATCGGCGGCCACATCGGCACTGTCGGGATGCTTCTCGGGATAGCCGGCGACCGAGATCTCAAAGTTGCCGACCTGCTTCAGACCGCTGACCAGATCGGCGGCATTGGCATAGCCGCCGGGGTGGGGACAATACTTGCTGCCGACGCCCGCAGATGGATCGCCGCGCAGGGCGACGATGTGGCTGACGCCCGCTTGCCCGTAGGCCCGCGCCACGGTATCGACCTCGCCCTTGGTGGCGTCGACGCACGTCAGGTGCGCGGCCGGGACCAGCTCGGTCTCGCGCGCCAGCCGCTCCACCGTTGCGTGCGTGCGCTCGCGCGTGGAGCCGCCGGCGCCATAGGTCACCGAGACGAACTGCGGCCGCAAGGGCTCGAGCCGCCGGATGGCGGCCCACAGCGCCTCCTCCATCTTTTCCGTCTTGGGCGGGAAGAACTCGAAGGAGACCTTGATGTCGCCATCTCCGAGCAACCGGCTGCGCCGTTCCTGGGTCTTGTCCATCAGCTGATCCGCTCCAGCTTGCGCCCACTCGCATCGGCTGCGGCCCGTGCCCCGGGGCGGTCGGCGAGCCACAGCGAGACCGTCAGCTTGTCCCCCTTTGCGTCTTCGGCCGGAGCAAGGTCGCGCGTCTCCACAAGCTGCAGGCCGGCATCCGCCAGCCACTGGCCGATGACGGGCGCCGCAAAGCCCAGCCGCTCGTGGGCATACTCCTCGCGCAGGAATTCCAGCTCGTGCGGCGCAAAATCGACGATCAGCAGGCGCCCGCCCGGCGCCAGCACGCGCGCCGCCTCGCGCATGGCGCGCTGGGGGTCGCTCAGGAAGTGCAGGACCTGATGCATGACGACCGCATCGGCCGTGCGGTCGCCCAGCGGCAAATCGTAGATGTCGCCCTGGCGCACCTGCGCGTGCATGAGCCCGGCCCGCTCGAGCTTGGCACGCGCATAGGCCAGCATGGCGGGGCTGAGGTCCAGCCCGATGCCGCGGCGGAAGCGCGGCGCGAACAGCTCCAGCATCCGCCCCGTGCCCGTGCCGAGATCGACCAAGAGATCGAACGGTCCCGGCCCCAGCGCCGACGCCACGGCCGCCTCCACGTCCGCCTCCGCCACGTGCAGGGCACGGATCCTGTCCCAGTCGGCGGCATGCGACTGAAAATAGGCCTGGGCCGCGTCCTGCCGCTCGTGCTGCAAGGCTTCGGCGCGCCGGCGATCCCGCACCAGCACCGGGTCGGTCTGATCCACGCCCTGCAGGATCTGGCGCGCCACCTCGCCGCCCCGGCCGTCCTCGGCGAGGCGGAAATAGACCCAGCTTCCCTCCGGCGCCCGCTCCACCAAACCCGCCTCGCTGAGCAGCTTCAGGTGCCGGCTGATGCGCGGCTGGCTCTGGCCCAGAACGCGCGTGAGATCTTTGACGTTGAGCTCACCCTGTGCCAGCAGCACCAGCATGCGCAGCCGCGTCGGCTCCGCCACGGCCTTCAGCACGCCGACGGCAGACGCAAGGCTCAGCTCTGGACGCGCTTCAGGGTCACCGGCCATGAAGTAATGATATAAAGATATCTTTATGCGTCAAGAGAAATGTGCACTTGGAGGCTAGATTGATGCGCCCCAACTGTTGCCATGATGGCCCTCTCCCATCGACAGCAACGAGGTGACGAGACAGGGAGAGATTGGGTGCACTCCAGGACCTGCCTCCTTACCCTTCCAGCTTCATCGCACCTCCCCAGAGTTGGACCAATGCCGCAGGCTGGATCCTCGCGTGTTGCCGCGGCGCCCTCCTTCGACAGCCTGCCCTTCAGCATGGAGCGACATCCTCGCGCACGGCCGCCGCGCGCATCCTGCTGCTGCTCACCCCCGTGCTCGGCATGCTCATCATCCCGGTTGGCTTGGTCCTCGTGCTCGCCACCGACGAGGTCCACAATGCCGTCGTGCACCATCCGCTGGCCGCCACGATGCTGGGCGCCGGCATGACGATCTGGATGGCGCTCTTTCTCGTGCCCGCCAAGCACATCATCCTGCGGTTCGGCCATCGCCGCCGCGTGACGATCACGCAGGAGCGCGTCACGGTGGCCGACGAAAGCTTGTTCGGCTCCCGGCACTGGTCGGCGCCCTGGCGGAGTTCCGCGGCATCGCCCATCACGTCCGCGCCACGCTGTCGGGCGTGCGCCACGAGCTGATCCTGGTGCATTCAACCCGCCGCCGCTTTGTGCTGCTCCATGCGGCAAACGCCATTCCGCAGACGATCATCGATCAGGCGTCGGCGCTCCTGCGCCTGCCGCAAGTTCCCGCGCATGAGTTGTGCCGCCTTGGACAGCCCGCACCGTACGCGTCCACCCTCCAAGCCCAGCCGGCCTGACGCCGCTGGTTCCAGCCGTCCGCCCACCAGCCGCTCGTCCGACAACGCACCTTATCCCGTCACAGGTATCGATTGGCCCCGTCGGCCGTCCTCCGTTCACGACTGAGGCAGAATGGCGGCAGCTTTGCCGTTGCGGTGGCGCAGATCCTGCGTTTGTTGTCGGGAACATCTCACGTCGATCCCCGTTGAACCTACCTGTCGAGCTGACGTCCGGCTGGCCTACCAACTGCCGCCAGGCGCAGCGTTGCAATCGCAGGAAGGAGAGCCACACATGCGTACACTGAAGCCCTTGCGCCTGCTGGGTGCGGCAACTCTCTTGAGCGTGTCGGCGCTTGCCGCCCTGGCGCAAACCTCATCGCCGACCACACCATCGTCGCCACCGGCCGAAAGGCCGCCGATGGCCAAGCCGGAGCCGTCGCCGCAAACCGCGCCGGCGCCATCCCCGCAGACATCACCAAGGTCGTCGGCGACGCCCGCTGCGCATCCCATGGTGGGGCGCACGGCCCTGTCGTCAGACGGCAACAAGGTTGGTGACGTGCGCGCCGTGAGGATGGGCCCCGACGGCAAGGTCATCGCCATCCAGCTCAAGGTCGGCGGCTTTCTCGGCTTCGGGGGGCGAGTGATTGAGATCGTCGAAGGCAAGTTCTCGGAAAAGGGCGAAACCGTTCAGCTTGGCTATACTTCTGAAGAGCTGAGCGCGCTGCCCGAGGCCAAGGACGCCAGCTAACATCTCCCCGACATCCGAATTCCGACTTGAGGCGGGCCGCGCTCTGAGCGGCCCGCCTCTCTTTTCTGCCACAGTGGCGCGCTAGCGCCGCAAACGGAAAACCACAATCCGGCAAGGTCTTTGACGTTCTCACCTATTCGTGGTCAAAGGTCGCTGAGGCTTGGAACGTGCGCATGTGGCCGGGGCTGCCCTGCGCCGCCTGAGCAACAACGGGGGAAACCTGGCACATGACAGCCGTCATCAGCAGTGCGGGAACGGCCTTGTTCGCACACGGATCGCGCCAGGCGCGGCAGGCTGTTTCAGGGTGCATCGGCGCGATCATCGCCCTGATCGGCCTCACCTTTACTCCAGCACCGGCCGCCGCCGCCGACCCTGCCGTGCAGTTCATGGCCCAGGTCGGGCGCGAATTGATGGCGGCTGCCCGCACGCGCTCGCCCGGCGTGATGTCCGCTGTCATCCAGCGCCATGCCGACGTGTCCTATATCGGATTGTTCTCGCTGGGCTCCTACCGCAATCAGCTCTCGGCCGCCGAGCGCGCCACCTACTACACGGGCATGGTGCGCTTCATCGGCCGCTACGCGGCCTCCGAGGCGCCGAAGTATACGGTCGCGAAAGTGGAATGGTCGGACCAAAGCGTGCGCGGGGCCAACGGCACGATGGTGGACTCCAAAGTGACGCTCACAGACGGCAGCACCTACGAGGTGCGCTGGCTCCTGGTGCGGTACGGCAGCAGCTTCAAGGTGCGCGACGCCATGGTGGTCGGCTTCTGGATGACCCCGTTCCTCAAAAAGCTCTTCGAGGACTACATCGCACAGAACGGCGGCAACCCGCGCGCCTTGGTGGCAGCGCTGAACCGCTAGCCGACCGCCTTGGCAGAGCGGTGCCGCTCAGGCTTCGGCATCCCCTCCCAGCGAGCTCAGGACCGAGCCCGGTTTGGCGCGTGGATCGCGCGGGCGCCAACTTCCGCGCTCAACGTCGACCAGGAACTGCTCGACCAGTTGGTTGAACAGCGCCGGCTCCTCCAGGTTGATGGCGTGCCCCGACCCGGGCAGCACGGCAAGGCGCGCGCTGGGCATCAGCCGCTTCATCCAGAGATTGACATCGAGGCAAGGCTCGTCCTCGTCGCCGACCATGAGCAGCACCGGGGCGGCGATGCCCTGCAGCTCGCCTTCCAGATCGTAGAGCGAGGCCCGCCCTGCCTGCACCGTGCGCAACGTTCTGGCCGCCGCGTGCGGCGAGTGCTCGGCCAGGTGGCGCACGAACGTTCGCCACCCGATCGGGTCCTTGATTTGCAGTTGCACCCGCGTGGGGCTGAGCCCCATGGCTTCGGCATCGATCTTGCCGGCGCGGTCGAACTGGGCGGCCGTCGCCCGGCACTCGGCGATGAACTGCGCCCGCGTGGCCTTGAGCGAGCCGGAGCCTGCCCCCGCCGCCACGCACGACAAGATGCGGTCGGGAAACTTGGCGGCCAGCATGAGGGCAGTGTAGCCGCCCATGCTCAGGCCGACGACGTGCGCCTGCCTGATGCCCGCCGCATCGAGCACGGCAATCGCATCACGATTGAAGACGTCCTGCCCGTAGAGCGCCTCGTCCTGGGGTGCATCCGAGCCCGGATAGCCGCGCGCGGCCCACGCGAGGCAGCGCCAACCGCGGCCGAAGTGGCGCATCTGATCGTCCCAGCTGCGATGATCGCCGCCGAACTCGTGAATGAACAGGATGGGCGTACCCCGCCCCGTCTCCGCGTAGGAGATGCGCGCGCCTTGCGAGGGAGCCAATGGCATGGTGTACCTCCCGAACCAATCGCATCTTGCTGATGGCCTTGGCCGGGCGCAAGGCCGGGGTGCGCAACCCGTGCGCGGCGATGGGCGGAAACCCACCGCCACACGACGCAACGGCGCAGGGAGGACGCGTGATCACGGTGCGGGACTTTCGACGCATGGCCCTCAGCCTGCCTGAGGCCACCGAGGGCGCCCATGGCGGACACCCCGATTTCCGCATCGCCAACAGGGTGTTCGCCTCGCTCGGCGTCCCCGATCAGGACTGGGGCATGGTCAAGCTGACCCCTGAGCAGCAGCAGGTGCTGCTGGAGGCCGAGCCCAAGGTGTTCAGCCCCGCCGCGGGCGCCTGGGGCCGGCGCGGCACCACGCATGTGCGCTTGTCGGCGATCGACCGCACGACGCTGCTCAGCGCCCTCACCATGGCCTGGCGCAATACGGCCCCCAGGCGGCTCCTGTGCCGGGTTGGCGACTAAGTTTCGGATTCTGCGCAATCGTCCTTGAAAAGAGGATAGCCGTGCGGCCCCGGCGCTCTAGACTTGCGGCATCTTGCGGCATCTTGCGGCAATGGAGACACCCATGTCCGGATCGATCAGGCGCACACTGCTGACAACTCTGCTCACCCTCAGCTCCGCCACCGCAGCACCAGCCCACACGAAACTGCCCGACCTTGACACGCTCACGGTCGCGGATGCGGCCCGGCTGGTGCGCAGCGGACGCGTCAGTGCCGAAGCGCTTGTGCGCGCCTCTCTCGCCCGCATCAAGGCGCTCAGTGCGCTCAACGCGGTCGTCACGCTCAACGAAGAGCGCGCTGTTGCTGCGGCCAAGGCGGTCGATGAGGCCCGGCGACAGGGGCTGTCGCTCGGGCCGCTCGCCGGCGTGCCCCTCGTCATCAAGGACAACATCCACGTCGCCGGCCTGCCCAACACAGCCGGCACTCCCGGGCTCAAGGGCTTTGTCCCATCGCAGCACGCGCCGGTGGTGGCCAAGCTGATCGATGCCGGCGCCATCGTCGTCGCCAAGACCAGCATGCACGAGCTTGCGTTCGGCATTTCCGGCTACAATCCAGCCTTCAACACGGGACCGGAACCCGGCATCCGCAATGCTTATGACAAGGCCCGCATCGCCGGCGGCTCGTCGAGCGGCACGGGCGCGCTCGTCGGCGCGCGGGCAGTGCCCGGCGGCCTGGGCACCGACACCGGCGGGTCGGTGCGAATTCCGTGTGCGGTGAACGGCTGCGCCGCCCTGCGGCCGACGGTCGGACGATACGCCCAGGCCGGCATCACGCCCATTTCCCATACCCGCGACACGGCCGGGCCCATGGCGCAGACGGTCGGCGATCTCGAGCTCATCGACAGCGTCATCTCCGGCCGGCGAAGCGTCGCGCCGGCCAACCTCAGCACCGTGCGCCTCGGCCTCTTCCGCGGGTTCCTGAAGAATGCCGATGAGGAGACACAGGCGGCGTTCGAGAAGGCGCTCGATCGCGCGCGCAAAGCCGGCGTGACCATTGTCGAGGTGGATATGCCGCGCCTGGCCGAGCTCAACGGGCTCGTCAGCTTTCCCGTCGCCATCTACGAGGCCTATGACGACGTCGCCGCCTACCTGAAGCAGAACGGCATCGGCAAGACCGTCGAGGACATCACCGAGACGATCGCCAGCCCCGACGTCAAGGGCACCTACGCCGGACTGGTGGTGCCGCGCAAGCTGCCGGGCCCGGACAACACCGTCGTCGACGCCAAGCCGGCCTACGAGGCGGCCATCCGTCAGCATCGCCCCGCGCTCATCGCGCACTACACGGAGACATTCGCCAGGCACAAGATCGACGCACTTGTCTTTCCGACCGTTCCCAAGGTCGCCATCGCCGCCAGCCCGGACGCGAGCAGCCTGAGCAATTTCCTGCTCTTCATCCAGAATACCGATCCGGGCAGCAACGCCGGGCTGCCGGGGCTGACGCTTCCCATCGGCCGCGGCAGCGCCTCAGGCCTGCCCATTGGCCTGGAGCTGGACGGACCGGCCGGCAGCGATGCCCGGCTGCTGGCGATCGGGATGTCGCTTGAGAAGGTGTATGGGCGTTTGGCCCCGCCGAAGCGATGAGGGCCGGGGCCCTGGCATGGCGCCGAGGCGCCATGCCGACCGCCCCTCTGCCCGGGGCGTGGGATGCCAATGCCGCAGCTTTTAGAAGATCCGCTCCACCGGCAGCCCCAGCGCCGTGGCGCCGGCATATTCCGCCTGCGGTCCGGCCTGCAGCGGGTGATAGCGCGCGGCCTGAATGTCGCGGAACCTCCGCTCCAGCCCGGCCGAGCGATAGAAGCCCACGCCGCCCGCCAGCTCCATGGCGTATTCGACGGCGGCGATCGCGTGCCGCCCAACCAGGTGGCGGCCGATCATCACCTGATTGACGGTGCTGGCCGAGGGCGCGTTGAGGCGAACGGCGGCCAGCATCGACTCCAGCGCCAGGCGTGCGGCGGTCAGCTCCGTCTCCATACGGCCGGCAAGCTCGATGGCATGGCGGTTGGGCTGCTTGCGCTTGGCGAGGTCGATCGCCATATCCCGCGCGCACTCCGCAACGCCAAGATAGACCGCATAGATGAGGGGGAAGGCGATGGTGGCGATGACGAGGAAGATCGGATGCCACTCGCCAGCCTTGCGCCGCACGGCCACGGCCGCCTCAGGCACCACATGCCCCTCGATCAGCACATCGTGCGAGCCGGTGCCGCGCATGCCGAGCGTGCGCCAGGTATCGAGCACCTTCACGTGCGGCGACGTCATGGGGACGCCGAAGTGCAGCACCTGGGGTCCGTCCGGACCGTCGAGCACGGCGCCGGTCATCAGGATGTCGCCGGTCGGGGCGCCGGAGGTGAAAATTTTGCGCGCATTGATGCGATAGCCGCCGTCCACCTTCTCGGCCTTGCCCGACCCCGCGATCCAGTCCGAGCCTCCGCTCGACAGGAGCAGGATGCGCTCGGTGGCAATACGCTTCAGCAACGGCTCCACCGCTGCCTTGGCCGGCGCCTGATGCACCCAACGCCAGGCCGGGACAGCCACCTGATGGGTGTGCATGGAGAACGTCAGGGCCGTAGAGCCGCAGTGGTAGGCAAGCGCGCGCAGCATGGCGGCCAGATCGTCGACGTCGGCTCCGCCGCCGCCGAGTTCCACAGGCACGCCGGCTTCGACCAGCCCTGACGTCTTCAGCAGGGCGATGTTGTCGGCAACGTACTTGTCCTCATCGCTGGTTTCATTCGCACGCTTGGCGAACACGGGGCCCAGCTCGCGTGCAATCTTAGGCGCGCTGCGCGACACCGGCGCGGCCGCTTTGGGAGCTGCGGTCGTCATCGTGATCTCTCCTTGTTCTTGCTTTGGACGGAAGCAACGATGGGGCAATCATGTCCGCGATCGGGCCGTGCTCCCAGTGCAGGAACTGTACTGCCCGGCCTGGGAGCGGCCCGGAGCCGACCCAAACCCTTCGTGATGCTCTTGTTTTTGTTGGCGGACGCGCGGCGCGCCGGTACAGTATCTGTACTTCTCACCCCCTTAGACCTCCGCTATTGCGCTGCTGGAGATGGAGGGCACCGTGACCGACAGATACATGCAAGGCAGCTACGGCCAGTTCTGTCCCGTGGCGATGGCAGCCGAGGTCGTCTGCTCACGCTGGACGGCGCTCGTTCTGCGAGAGCTTCTCTGTGGAACGACCCGGTTCAATGATCTCAGGCGCGGCGTGCCGTTGATGTCCCCGTCGCTGCTCTCCAAACGGCTCAAGGAGCTGGAGGAGGCGGGTGTGATTGCGACGGTACCCACCGGCCAGCCGGGCATCTTCGAGTACAAGTTGACAGAAGCCGGGGAAGACCTGCGCCCCGTCGTCATGGCGCTTGGCATCTGGGGACAACGTTGGGTGGAGTCCTCACTCTCACTCAAGAACCTCGATCCGTCCCTCCTCATGTGGGACATGCGGCGCAGTATTGACATCACGCCGCTCCCTCCGCGGCGCACGACCGTGCATTTCATGTACCCCGAGCTTGCCTCGTCGAAGAGGTCCTGGTGGCTCGTGATCGACGGCGGCAAGGTCGACCTGTGCTCGACCAACCCCGGCTTCGAGATCGACCTCTACGTCAAGAGCTCGCTTAGAAGCATGACCGCGGTCTGGATGGGGTTGACGACGGTCAAGGAGGAAATGGATGCCGGCAGCATGGAGCTGATCGGCGACAAGTCCATCGCCCGCTCCATGCAGCAGTGGCTGGGCTTGAGCCCCTTCGCCAAGCAGAAGCGCCGCGTGGCGGCGTGATCTCCCCCTCTCCCCGCGTGCAGGGAGAGGGTTGGGGCGAGGGCAGCTATGAACTACCGCCGCTCGAACCGCTTGAACTTGATGCGGTGCGGCTCCACCGACGCGTCGCCGAGGCGGCGCTTCTTGTCCTCCTCGTAGTCGGCGAAGTTGCCCTCGAACCACTCCACGTGGCTGTCGCCCTCGAAGGCCAGGATGTGGGTCGCCATGCGGTCCAGGAAGAAGCGGTCGTGGCTGATGACCACGGCGCAGCCGGCGAAATCCTCCAGCGCCGCCTCCAGCGCCGATAGCGTCTCGGTGTCGAGATCGTTGGTCGGCTCGTCGAGGAGGAGCAGGTTGCCGCCCTCTTTGAGCATCTTGGCGAGATGCACGCGGTTCCGCTCGCCGCCCGACAGCAGCCCCACCTTCTTCTGCTGATCGGCGCCCTTGAAGTTGAACCAGCTCACGTAGGCGCGTGAGTTCACCTCCATCCTGTCGCCGAGCTTCATCTGGTCGAGGCCGCCCGACACCTCCTCCCACACCGTCTTCTTGTCGTTCAAGTGATCGCGGCTCTGGTCGACATAGCCGAGCTTGACGCTCTCGCCGAGCCGGATCGAGCCGGCATCCGGCTGCTCGGCCCCCGTGATCATCTTGAACAGCGTGGTCTTGCCGGCGCCGTTGGGGCCGATCACGCCGACGATGCCGCCGGGCGGCAGTTTGAAGGACAGGGTGTCGATCAGCAGCCGGTCGCCGAACGCCTTCGACAGGCCCTCGACCTCCACCACCACGCCGCCGAGCCGCGGCCCCGGCGGGATCTGGATCTGCGCCTTGCCGACCTGCTCGCGCCCCGCCTCCTCCGCCAGCTTCTCGTAGGCCTGGATGCGCGCCTTGGACTTGGCCTGGCGCGCCTTCGGAGACGACCTGATCCATTCCAGCTCGCGCTTCAGCGTGCGCTGCTTGGCCTCCTCCTGGCCCTTCTCGACTTCCAGGCGCTTCGCCTTCTGCTCCAGCCAGCTCGAGTAGTTGCCCTTGTAGGGCACGCCCTGCCCGCGATCGAGCTCCAGCGTCCACTCGGTGATGTTGTCGAGGAAGTAGCGGTCGTGCGTCACCAGCATGATGCAGCCGGCGTACTCCCTGAGATAGCGCTCCAGCCACGCCACCGATTCCGCGTCCAGGTGATTGGTCGGCTCGTCGAGCAGCAGGATGTCGGGCTTGGCCAGCAGCAGCTTGGTCAGCGCCACCCGCCGCTTCTCGCCGCCCGAGAGCTTCGACACATCGGCGTCCCCCGGCGGGCAGCGCAGGGCGTCGAGCGCCTGCTCCACCTGGGTGTCGAGATCCCAGAGATTCTGCGCCTCGATCTCGTCCTGCAGCTTGGCCATCTCGTCGGCCGTCTCGTCCGAGTAGTTGGCGGCCAGCTCGTTGTAACGGTCGACCAGGGCCTTCTTCCCCGCCACCCCCTCCATGGCGTTGCCGAGCACGTCCTTGTCGCCATCGAGCTCGGGCTCCTGCGGCAGATAGCCCACGCGCACGCCGTCCGCCGCCCAGGCCTCGCCGACGAAATCCTCCACCTCGCCGGCCATGATCTTGAGCAGCGTCGACTTGCCCGCGCCGTTGAGGCCCACCACGCCGATCTTGGCGCCGGGAAAGAACGACAGCGAAATATCCTTCAGGACCTGCTTGCCCCCCGGATAGGTCTTGGAGAGCTTGTGCATGTGATAGACGTATTGGGGATTCGCCACCGCGCGGCCTCGTTCCGGATCAAGAGGGGATTGGCGCGCCTTTTAGCGCATGAGGGCGGTGGCCCTCAAGCCCGCGGTGGATGGGCGCCTTTACGCGCCGCCGGCCCGGCCGGCGCGTGGCCTCAATGCCGCATCCTCCGCCAAAGCACGGGATGCATACGTCCTTTCGTTGTCACCCCGCGCCGCGCGTGACAAGCATGGGCCCTGCGGGGCTGGGATGATCGGGGACACTATGCATCGGGCCATTGTCATTGCGGTGCTGCTTCTGGTCGGTGGTTGCACCGGCAGCCTTGGCCTGCCGTCGCCCGAGGCCTCCAAGGCGATCGCGGGCGCCAAGACCGTCGGCGTCATCTCCGCCGTTGGCCACAAATTCGCCCTGCAGAAGATCGGGGTCACCGTATTCGGCAACGAGCTGAACGAGGTGCCAATCGATTCCTGGGGCATCGACGACGCCGTCGTGAGCAGGGTCAGCGCGCTCCTGGGCACGCGCTTCGCCGTCAAGAGGATCAGCTATCCAAAGGGAGCATTTGCCTCCTATGAGAGCCCGAGCGCGTTCACCGACTCCGGCGCGGTGCTTCAGGGCATCGTTCGCACTATTGCCGCCTCCCAGAAGCACGACCTCTACGTCGTCATAACCCGCGCCGGCGTGCCTTTCAGCAGCACCAACCAGGCTGTCGCGGGTCTCGGCATGGTTGAGGCCGGAGGCCTGATAAACGCCGACAACGTCCACCTCTTCGCCATCACCACGGTCCACGTCTACGACGGGCGGACATTCGAGCGGTTGGGCTGGCAGAGGACCGAATTTCAGATCGGTGCGTCCCTGGTGGGACGGGTCATCAACGGGCCGTATCGCACATTGGACCGCACGTGGTGGCCGGCCAATCCCCAGGCGGTTCACACTGACAGGCTCAAGAGCGCCACACGCGCCCTGGTCGAGCACAGTCTTGCCACGACCATCCCGGAGGTTATGGGAACGAAGACCGCCGAGCGCGCCAGAGACAAGGAACCGCCGTCCAAGCAGTGATGGCTCATCGTCCAGCATTGGGGTTCGCCTCGCGCGGCCTCGGACCGGATCATCTGGGATTTGCGCGCCCTTTGGCGCATGTGGGCTGGCATCCGTGCGTCCCTTGGTCGAGCCCGGAACATTTTCGTGAAGACATTGACCCAGATGCCGAAATCTCCTTCACGGTCCATGCCTCCGCTGCTAGAACCGCGGCCGGCAAACTGACGCCTGCGCATCGCGGACCAGGCGGGCGCTGCATGCGACGCCGGTTGCCACTCGCCAACTCTGAAACGGCTTGCACGGAGGTATGGCCGTGTCCAAATTCTTGTCGCCCAAGAAGGAGCGTCTCACTTGCGCCATTTCAGGCCGCGAACGTCCGCGTCGCGAGCTCGTGAACCTCGAGATGGTGCGGCCCAGCCTTGCTGAGCGCATTCGCGCCGCGCACCCGGACCTGAAGCCGGATGCCCTCGTCTCGCGCGCCGAGCTGGCACGCTATCGCAGCCTCTATGTCGAGGAACTGTTGCAAGCCGAGACGGGGGATCTGACCGAAATCGAGCGCAAGGTCGCCCACAGCCTGGCGACGCACGAGACGCTGGCCGAGAACGTCGAGCAGGAATATGCCGAGCAGCGCACTTTTGGCGAGCGCCTGTCCGATCAACTTGCAAGCCTGGGCGGAAGCTGGATGTTCATCCTGGGGTTTGGCCTCGTGCTCGGCGCCTGGATCGTCCTCAATCTGGCGCTGCATCAAGGGTTCGCGTTCGACCCCTATCCCTTCATCCTGCTCAACCTCGTCCTGTCGTGCCTGGCTGCAATCCAAGCCCCGATCATCATGATGAGCCAGAAGCGGCAAGAGGCCAAGGACCGCTTGCGCGGCCTCAACGACTATCAGGTCAATCTCAAGGCCGAGCTTGAGATTCGCCATCTGCATGAGAAGATCGATCACCTGATCAGCAAGCAGTGGCAGCGCCTGGCGGAAATCCAGCAACTGCAGCTTGAGATCATGCAGGAGCGCCGCCGGTGATCACCCTCGGCGCCGTGAAGGAGATATCGGCATGCCCGGCCTGCAATGCCTGCTCTTGAGCTTGCTCGTGGCCACGGCAGGCCTCGTCGGTGCGGGCGCCCCTGTCTCGGCGCAAACACCTCCCACTGCAGAGGAGATTGCAGCCTACACCGATCTTCACGCTGCCGCCGTCGGCGGCAGCACGGCCGAGATCGAGCGGCTCGTCCAGAACGGCGCCGACATCAATCAGCGCGACGGCTTCGGCCGCACGCCGCTGATGGTGGCCGCCTACCGCCGCGACATCGCCGTGGCGCGCGTGCTGATCGAGCTTGGCGCCAACATGAACGCGCTGGAGCACCAGAGCTACGACGTCATCACCATCGCCGCCGTGCAGAACGATCTGGAGATGCTCAAGCTCGCGCTTGCGTCCGGCGGCAACGCGCGCGCCATCACCAGCCCCTACGGCGGAACGGCGCTGATTGCGGCGGCGCACTTGGGCCATGCCGAGGTTGTCGAGGCGCTGATCCAGGCCCGCGCCCCGCTCGATCACGTCAACAACCTGGGCTGGACGGCGCTGATCGAGGCCATCGTGCTGGGTGACGGCGGGAGCCGGCATCAGGCCACCCTGGCTGCCCTCATCAAGGCCGGCGCTGACGTCAATCTGCCCGACCGCAACGGCGCCACGCCGCTGGCGCTCGCGCGCGGACGCGGGGCTACCGCCATGGTGCAGATGCTGGAAGCGGCAGGCGCCAAGTCGTAGCGCCGCCGCTGCCCAGTCCGGGGCACCTGTGCTACTAAAACCTGATGCTCGCGATCAGCGGAGACCCGGCCATGCCGGACCACCAGTTCGTCTATATTGCCGATCCCATGTGCTCCTGGTGCTACGGCTTTGCGCCGGTGATGGCCGCACTCGCAGAGCGTTTCCAGGATCGCCTCGGGCTGCAGCTCATCATGGGCGGCCTGCGCGCCGGCAACACCGAGCCGATGACCGGAAAGGATAAGGACTACATCCGCGGCGCCTGGACCAAGGTCGGCGAGGCCACGGGCCAGCCGTTCGATCCCTCCTTCTTCGATCGCGAGACGTTTATCTACGACACCGAGCCCGCCTGCCGCGCCGTCATCACCGCACGGCGGCTGCAGCCCGGCATGGCCCTGCCGATGATGGCGCGTGTCAGCCGCGCGTTCTACGCCGAGGCCCGCGACATGACCAAAGCTGACGAAATCACCGAGGTGGCCGAGGAAGCGGGCTTCGACCGCGCCGCGTTCACCGCGGCCTTCACGTCGCCCGAGGTGCAGAACGCCACCTTTCGCGATTTCCTCATCGCCCAGGAACTCGGCATCCGCGGCTTCCCGACGCTCATCGCCGGCAGCGAGGCCAAGGGCTACGCCCTCGTCACCAACGGCTACCGCCCGCTGGAAGACCTCGCCGATCCCATCGAGCGCTGGCTCGCCGCCGGTGCGCCCGTGACCAAGTCGGCGAGCTAGCACCTTGTCATCCCCGAGCCTTGCGCTCCGGGATCCATCCATCAGCTTGCTCCGCCGATTGCCGTTGGCTCGATCCCCGAGCACCGGGACGACGCTGCACGTGGCGGACGACGGCGGTTACGGCCGCACCGGCGTGTTCAAATTGATCGTCACGTTCTTCCGGTGCGTGAAGCTGTCCAGCATGCCCTCCAGCGAGAACTCGCGGCCGATGCCCGACTGCTTGATGCCGCCGTAGGAGTGGCCGGGCACCTGGCCGAGGCCCTGGTTGATCTGCACCCAGCCCGCCTCCATCGCATGCGCCGCACGCAGAGCGCGGCCGATGTCATGCGTCCACACATACGCTGCCAGGCCATAGTGCGTGTCGTTGGCCATGCGGATGGCCTCCGCCTCGTCGGTCCAGCGGATGGCGACGAGAACGGGCCCGAAGATCTCCTCGCGCGCCAGGCGCCAGTCGTTGGCATCCTTGGCAAACACGGTCGGGATGGCGAAATAGCCCTGCGCCAGCGGCCCGGACTTGGGCGGCAGGCCGCCGAACACCATCTTGGCGCCGGGCTGGCGCATCCCGTCCTCCACGTAGCCGCACACCTTCTTGAACTGCTTCTCGTTGATGATGGCCCCCATGTCGGTCGCCTCATCGAGCGGATCGCCGATCTTGAGCCTGGAGGTCTTCTCCGCGAGCTTGCCGAGGAAGCTGTCGAAGATGTCGGCATGCAGGAACATGCGCGAGCCTGCGGTGCACGACTGGCTCTGGCGCGTGAAGCGCATGGCAGCGATGATGCCGTCGACGACCCAGTCTTCATTGGCGTCGGGATAGACGATGGACGGGCTCTTGCCGCCGAGCTCCAGCGACACCGGCACGATGCGCTCGGACGCTGCCTTCATGATCTGCTTGCCGACCTCGGTCGAGCCGGTGAACGAGAGCTTGCGCACGCCCGGATGGTTGGCGAGCGCCGCGCCGGCTTCCACCCCCAACCCGGTGAGGACGTTGAGCACGCCCTTGGGCAGGAACTCCTGGCAGATCGCCGCGATCCACAAGATGCCGAGCGGGGCATCTTCGGCCGCCTTGAGCACGAGCGTGTTGCCGGCGCACAGCGCGGGCGCAATCTTGAGCGAGCCGAGCAGCACGGGAGCGTTCCATGGAATGATGGCGCCCACCACGCCGATCGGCTCGCGGCGGGTGTAGCTCAGCACGTGCTCGCCGAGCGGAATGGTCTCGCCCTTGAGCTCGCTGGCGAGACCGCCGAAGTAGCGGAAGATGTCGGCGGCGAGCTTGGACTCGGGCCGCGCCTGGGTGCGGATGGCGTTGCCGGTCTCCTCGGCGACGATGCGGGCCAGCTCCTCGATGCGCGCTTCCATGGCATCAGCGATCTTCTGCAGGATGCGTCCGCGGTCGCGTGGCGCCACCTTGCTCCAGCTCGCAAAGGCTTGGCTCGCCGCCTTGACGGCCCGGTCGATGTCTTGCGCACGCCCGCGCGGGATGCTGGCGATCATCTGGCGGTTGCCGGGATTTTCGACGGTGATCTCCTCGCCGGAGGCGCTCCCCGTCCAGCTGCCGTCGATCAGCATCTGAGCGCGCCTCAGTTTGCCTTCAGCAGCCGGCGCCTTTTCTGCCATCGCCATCGTCACGCCCTCCACCTGCAATCTGTCCAGTCCTGCGGCTGTCGCGACACGGCAGCGCTGCGGTTCACAGCCTTTTCCCGCCACAGCCCCGCATTTGCAAGGCAAATGAAGGGCCCGCCGGAAGCGCGGAACCCATATTCCACGACCAAGCGCAGTGCCGGCCGCCCCAGAAACGGCCCATGGCTCAGCCCCGGCTAGCGCTGCCGCCCTGCGCCGGCGCGCCCAGCATCTGGCGCCGCTTCAGCCAGCGCCCGGCAATCTCGGTCGCGATCGCTTCGGCCGAGGTGATGGGTGGATAGTCCCACGTCTCCAGCCGCTCGAAGCGCGCCGGCAGCGGCCGGGTCGCACCGTGGCGGTGCAAGGCATCGTGGAAACGCGCAAATTTGCGCGATCCGCCCTCCGGTTTGAACACGTAGATCGGTTTTCCCGTGGCACACGGCTCGCCGGTCATGTTGACCGAGTCCGCCGGCGCAATGAAGGCATCGGCGTGCGCGAGAAAAGAGGGATAGGGGTTGTCGCCCTCGCCGTCCCACCAAAGCCGCGCCAGCCCCTCGGTCGCGTCTTTGACGAAGGCTGCGACAGGGGGCGGCGTACGGCGCGAGGGCGTGATCATCAGGCCGGCGCCGAGTGCCGCCAGCGACTGCAGCGCCGAGGCCAAATGGGCCACGGTGCCGGGCGTATAGCGATAGTCGCCGTTGGGGCCGCCCAGCGCGACCGCAAAGCGCGGCCGCGGCAGGGCGGCAATGGCCGGCGGCATGACCGTCCTCAACTCGGCGATGCGGCGCGCCGTGAAACCGTGGGGGGCGGTGAGTGTGGTGATCACGTTCGGGCCACGTCGGCGGTCATGCTCCGGCACCCAGAACAGGTCGGCTGCCGTCGCACTGACCTTGGGGTCCAGCAGGATGATCGTGTAGGTGCTGAGACCGGCGAAGGCCTTGAGCTTGCGGACATAGGGAATCGTCGTCCGGCCGATGGCAACGGCAAATTCCGGCCAGGGCGTACGAAACGGGCTTGCCGAGGTACCGAACCGCTCAGCCGGATCGACCGGCCCCCACGGGGCGAGCACTTTCCAGATCCCGTGTGGCGTGACCGGCTTGACCACATAATCGAGGCCGAGCGCGTCGAAGACGCCCCGGCTCTGCACATCGTTGCCGGCCCGGCCATCGCTGATGATCCAGCCGCTCCGCCCGGCCACGGCCGCCAGCGCATCCAAACCTGCGGTCGCCACCAGCCGCGCCATTTCCTGTCTCGTTCGCGAAATATTGTTGCTCGCCCGTCGGCGATGCGTCACAGTCCGCCCGAGCGATCGGGAAAGACATAGCTCCATGCGTGCCCACCTCGATGCTACCGATTGGCGCATCCTGAAGGAACTGCAGGCCAACGGGCGGATCACCAACGTCGAGCTCGCCCGCAAGGTGGGCATTTCACCACCGCCGTGCCTGCGCCGGGTCCGCGCGCTGGAAGAGGCCGGCATGATCACCGGCTATTTCGCGCTGCTGGACGAAAAGTCTCTTGATTTCGAGGTGATCGCCTTTGCCAGCGTCGGCCTGCACAGCCAGTCCGAGCCCGATTTGCGGGCGTTCGAGAACCGCGTGCTGGCCTGGCCACTGGTGCGCGAGTGCTACATGCTGTCCGGCGAGACGGATTTCATCCTCAAATGCGTGGCCCCGGATCTCACCGCATTTCAAGACTTCATCATCAACGAGCTGACGGCGGCCACCAATGTGGCGAGCGTGAAGACAACGCTTGCCATCCGCCGCGTCAAGTTCGAGCCCGGCGTGCCCATCACCCAGCACCATAGGCGGGATGATGGCCGCCCGGCGCGCCACAAGCGCCCCTGACCCCGAAAATGGCCGGCGCGCCCATTTTGCCACAGTCCTGTCGCTTCAAGGGAATAAGGGGCCACCGGACACGTTATTAGGCAGACCCGCGGGGAGGCAGGCGCGTGACGGACGAGATCCGTTCCCGGATGGTGGCGGTATTGCCCCGCCTTCGTCGCTTCGCATATGCCCTTACGGGCAGCACCGAGCATGGGGACGATCTTGTCCAGGAAGCTTGTTTGCGTGCCTTGTCGCGGGTCGAGAGGTGGCAGCCAGGAACGCGGCTCGACTCATGGATGTACCGGATCGCACAGAACATCTGGCTCGATCGCATGCGAGCCAACAAGGTGCGCGGCGAAGTGGTCGATGTCGAGGCCGTGGAGGAGCTGCCCGGCCTGGATGGCCGGGAGATCACTGAGAGCCAGCTCACGCTAGAGGAGGTGGACGCCGCGCTCCGCCGCTTGCCGGCAGAGCAGAGAGCTGTGATCGCGTTGGTGTGCATCGAGGGGGTTTCCTACAAGGAGGCGGCAGAGATCAGCGGTGTACCCATAGGTACCATCATGAGCCGGCTGGCACGGGCCCGCCAGGCATTGCACGCAATACTCGATGAGCCGGCGACGATGCAGAAGGCGCGCGTTGCGGCGAGAACAGGGTTTTGAACGTCATGGAACATACCCACCACAAAGCCATGGCACTGGCGGACGCCGAGCTCAGCGCTGCCGAAGTGCCTGCACTGATCCATGAGCTGGCGCGCAATCCCTCCCTGGTGCGCGCGCTCCAGGTCTACATTGCCGTGGGACGCCAGCGCGTTGCCAAAGTGTACGATACCAAGCGCGAAGAGCCCGTTCCGCAGTGGCTCATTGATACGGTCATGCATGCGCCCGTCGAGCGCGCTGCCGTCCGCTCGGCAAGCAAACGCTCCGTCGGACGTGACATGCTGAAACGCCTGAAGGAGAGATACACGCTGCCGGGTTGGTCGCTGGCCGCCGGACCCGCATTTGCAGCGCTGCTCATCGCCGCGTCCGCTTGGCTGCTCGTGCCGCCTTCGAGCCACGGCGATACGCTGCTTGCGGCGCAATTGCAGCATGCGATCGAGACGACCGCAAGCGGCCAGGATGCTGCGCTGCTCAGCTTCAGGCCCGTCCTGACGTTCCGCGACAAGGATCAGGCCTACTGTCGGCAATTCGAGATCCGGTCTGGTGTTGAGCGTTCCGCAGCACTGGCCTGCCGCCAGGACACGGGGGTGTGGCAGGTCGTCATGCAGACCCCTCCCGGCCCGCTCGGCACGACGCCGGCCGGTGCGCGCGAGGATCTGGCACGTTTCGTAGCGTCACGGATGAGCGGTGATCCCCTCGACGCCAAGCAGGTGGACCAACTCAAGGACCGGGGATGGCCGCAGAATTAGCGCCGCGCCGAGACGGCAGCGCCTCGTCGGGTCGGCGATCGTAGAAGGAGGAAAGCCCACACAGATGAAGCAGCGAACAGGATCGACCCAGCCGCGCTGCCGACAACCCCGCACCTCGGCAGCGTAGTCTCGGTCGGAGGATCCCGGCGCACACGCCGTCTTTGTACTGCCCGGGATCGATCTCAGGCCCGCTTTCCGGATCCGCTTCGGCTACCCGCTGCCGAGCCAACCGAAAAAGGCGGGCCTTTTTTTGCCCACGTGCCGGCTTTTGCCTGCGTGCCGGCGCAGGAAAACCTGACCGGCACCTCCCTACTCTCCCTGCTCGTCTACCTGCCGCCCGGCATCCACTGATGCTCCATACCCGGGGGGCTTGGTGGCAAGGAAGCAAGCGCGCTATCATCCGGCACGCGCCAGAAATTTCCAAGCGCGCACTTCGCAAATCACTTGCGGTTGGCAACGGGCTGAACGGTGCTCGTCCAGGCCCCTGCCGGCGATGGCTGGTTCGCTGCCGGCGCCGGCGCTGCCTGCTGCACCGTGCTGCTCCATCCGTCGGCCTTCAGGCCGGCGCTTGCCACGGTCGATGGCCCGCGCGGATCGCAGGTGCTGGGCGCCTGCACGAGACCCGCGCCGAACACCGGGGTTCGGCCGCGACCCCCGAGGGTCTTGATGTTCTCTTGCAGCAGGGCCAGCGCCCGCTGCTTGGGGCCCAGGGGATTGCCGTCGCTGCCCCGATCCTCGGACCGATAGTTGAGGGCGACGACGGAGGTGACGAACGGGACGGCGAACGAGGTGCCCGTCTGCGGACCTTCGCGCCGATCAGGCAGCGCCGTCCACACGTCCACGCCGGGCGCTGCCACGTCGATGTGATGGCCACGGTTGGCGTAGAGATAAGGCGCAAGGTTGCGATCGACGGCCGTCACCGCAATCACCTCCTTGTAGGCCGCCGGATAGCTCGGCGGCGCGTCCTGCCCCTCGTTGCCCGCGGCTGCCAGGATCACGGTCCCCGTCTTGGCAAGCTCCTTCAGAGCATCGTGGACGAGTTCGTCCGGCGGGCCGGCGAAGCTCAAGTTCGCGATGTCAACCTTGGATGCCTTCAGCCAATTGATCGCCTTCAGCATCGTGAACGTATCGGACACGGCATTGCCGCCGCGGTCGGCAAAGAATGCATCGCCGATCAAGAAGGTCGCTTCCGGCACCAGTCCCGGCGTGGAGCTGCGCGGATTGCCCGCTAGAAGGGATACGACGCCGGTGCCATGCTGGCTGGTCGGCTTCTTGCTGTTGCTCGGGGTAAAATCCCTGTGCTGCTCAAACCGGACTTCGGCGAAGGCGGGATGCGTCTTGTCGACGCCCGTATCGATGACGCCGATTCTGATGCCCCTGGCACAGACGGCAAGCTGCGGCTGCCAATTGATGATGCCGACGCCGAAGCAGCGATCCGGCGCGCAACCTAATTTGCGCTGGTCCAAGCCGGCGCCCGGCCCGCGGGCGCCCGGAGCCACGGCGGACTTGACAGTGCCGCCGCCGGCGCCGCTGGGAGCCGTCGCAGTGCGTCCCGCCACGTAGATGTAGTTGAGCCCAAAACCGTCGCTGGGCAGCGCTTCATGCAGGGTGCTGCGTCCGATGAGCGCGTTCTGCGTCTCGGGCGTGGCCAGACGGGTCACCTTGAAACCCAGCGCCGGAAACTCGACCTGATCGATAACCTTGAAGTTGCTGTCCAAAGCCTTTTGCAGCGCCTGGGCATTCAGGTTGATGGCCAGCACTTCGTTCTGCCGGAAGGCGTCCGGCGGCGGCAGCAGCTCGCCAGCTATGCGGCGGCCGAGCCCGCGCACGCCGGGCTTCGCGGCCGAGGCATCGCCATCGCTGTCGTCCTTCTTTCCGGCCTTGGACTTGCCCGGTTCCTTTTCGTCCGAGGGAGGCAGCTTGGGCCCACCCAGCCGCGACATGGTGGCATCATCCGACGTGTTGTGGTCCGTCACGGCCGCGGTCTTGGTCGTATTGGATACGTCGGGCAGTTTCGACACGACCGGGGGTGCAACCGTCGTGAGGTCCGGCGTGTTCGGCATTTCGCCGTTGCCGCCACCGGTGTTCTTGCCCGGCGCCTTGGGCGTCGCTGGGGGTGGCGGAGGCGTCGTGTCCTTTGCCTCCTGGTGATGCTGTCCGTGCTGGTGCCGTTTGTGCCGGTGCCCTCCGGGCTGGTGCCCTGTATGCTGCGACAGCTTCTCCCTCATATGGCGGTAGGCGGCATGCTGGCGTGGCTCATACCGTCCATGCCCCGCCCGGTCGTGACCGGGAGCTGCCTGATGCCGCGCCCTGATCCTGTCCATTGCGTGTCGCACCGCGGCCGGCTGACGATATCCGCCGAGAGCGGGATGGGCGAGGGCCGGATGCGGCCTGTCGCGCCTGGACTCGCTGTTGGAGGCCGGATTGTGCCGGCGCAATTTCGCCATGGTCTGGTGAAGGGCGGCTTGGTGGCGACTGACCGCGGTCGGCATGTCGTGCTTGGCCGCCCCCTGCCCAGGCGTGTGGTGAGGGGTTCTGTGCTTGGCCAACGTCTCCGGCAACATCCGATGGCGCTCGACGCTTGTCGTCGCCGAAGCAGGATGGGACACCGCAGGCTGAAACCTATGCTGAGGCGCCGCCTGCTGCTGGCCCCCCAAGGCCGTCCCGGCATGCGGGACCTGCGGCACCTTCTTCGGCGCCATCTCGAGCTGCTGCAGTTGCTGCATGCGCCTTTGCTGCGCTGCCAGGGCCTCCTGCATGTGCTGAATGCGCCTCTGCGCGGCCTCGGCCTCGGCCTCCTGTGCACGCCTTTGGGCGGCCTGGAGCTGCTGGAGCTGCTGGTGCGCCCGCCTATGGGCCTCCTCGGCCCGCCGGTCGCTTGACCGCTGGTCCGAAGCGTGCGCCGGCGCCATCATTTGCGGAATGAGCGCGCGGACCCAACTCTGCCCGCCCGGCACATCCGACTGGCCCAGAACGCTGGCCGTTCCGCCCCATGCCAGGACCGCCGAAGCGCACAAACCCCACCGTGCCCAAAGGGCAAACCTGCTCCCGCACTCACGCATGACACACGTCCGGCCCACCCCGACGCCACTATTGGCCAGTCAAACCAACCTTACTGCAATTGTGGGTTGTTGTGGGTGAAAGTGGGCCACACCTACGACGCTGTGGAAAAGACCGCGGCCTGACGTGGCCAAATGCATATTCGTGGGCAATGCGTCCCATTTTTTTGTGCGCTCGGAATACGCGGACAGGTTGAAAAGCGACTTGCGCGACAGGCGTGTAGACAGCGCGGCTGCCAGCATCGCGACGCCCCGCGCCAAGCGGCAGGCCAAAGTCACCGCGGCATGGCGCCGGACCTCACCCCGCGTCGCGCAGCTGTCACATGCCCGTCCGGGGGTGCTGCAGTCCGTCGGCTCCTCCGGCCCGGACACGGCCTCGGCGGCTCCAGGGCCGCCTGCTACTTGAACTCGATCTTCAGGATTTCGTAGCTGCGCGCGCCCCGCGGCGTCGTCACCTCCGCGCTGTCGCCCTTGGACTTGCCGATGAGCGCGCGCGCAATGGGCGAGCTGATGGAGATCTTCCCGTCGCGCAGGTTGGCCTCGTCCTCGCCGACAATCTTGTATTTGACCTTGTCGCCGGAATCCTCGTCCTCCAGCGTCACCGTGGCGCCGAATTTCACAGTGGTTCCGGACAATTTCGCAGGCTCGATAACCTCGGCGCGTGCCAGCTTGTCCTCAAGCTCCGCAACCTTGGCCTCGTTCAGGCCCTGGGCGTCCTTGGCCGCGTGATATTCCGCGTTCTCCGACAGATCGCCATGCTCGCGCGCATCGGCAATCTGCTGAATGATACGCGGACGCTCCTCCGACTTGAGGCGGTGCAGCTCGGCCTCGAGCATGCGATAACCCTCCATGGTCATCGGCACCTTTTCCATCGCCTTCGCTCACATTTCTCCAGTCGGGCCGCACACAACGCCGACCCTAGTGGTTTAGTTTCACTCAGCCTTCTGGATTTGACCAGCCCTGATAGACTATCTCGGCCACGGCATCCTCAGGATGCTTGGCTTACATAGGATTGCAGGGGTGCCACGTTCAGAGTGCCAGCCGCGAGCGCCTTGATTGCTTCTGTCGCCGCCAGCGCGCCAGCCAAAGTTGTATAGTAGGGAATATGGTAGAGCAAGGCGGTGCGCCGGATATCCTTGGAATCGGCCAGCGCCTTGGCACCTTCGGTGGTGTTGAAAACCAGGTGCACCTCGCCGTTCTTCATCAGATCGACGATGTTCGGACGGCCTTCGAGCACCTTGTTGACGGCCTCGCACCGAATGCCGTGCGCGTCCAGCGTGCGCCGGGTTCCGCGCGTGGCAAGGATGCGGAAGCCCAGCATCGACAGCTCGTGCATGGCGCCCAGCAGGCTCTCCTTGTCGGCGTCTCGAACTGAAACGAACACCGTTCCCTTCAGCGGCAGCTTGTTGCCCGCGCCGATCTGGCTCTTGGCGAAGGCCAGTGCATACTCGCGATCGATGCCCATGACCTCGCCCGTCGAGCGCATCTCGGGGCCGAGAATCGTGTCGACGCCGGGAAAGCGTGCAAATGGAAAGACGGCTTCCTTGACGGCGACATGGCCGAGCTTCTGCCCCGTGAGCTTGAAGGTGCCGAGCGGCTCGCCGCTCATGATGCGCGCGGCTATGCCGGCGATGGGATGGCCGATGACCTTGGCAACGAACGGGACTGTGCGGGAGGCGCGCGGGTTAACCTCCAGAATGTAGATGTCCCGCCCCTTGACCGCGTATTGCACGTTCATCAGGCCGACGACGTTGAGCGCAAGGGCCAGCTTGCGCGTCTGCGCCTCTAGCTCCGCCAGGATCGGGGCGGAGAGCGAGTGCACCGGCAGCGAGCAGGCGCTGTCGCCGGAATGAATGCCCGCTTCCTCGATATGCTCCATGATGCCGGCAATGAAGGTGTCCTTGCCGTCGCACAGGCAGTCCACGTCCACCTCGATGGCATCGCTCAGATAGCGATCGATCAGCAACGGCCGCTCCGGCGAGACCGCCAGCTCCGAGGGCGAATCGAGGGTGGCGGTGAGCTTCACCACGTAGCGATCCAGATCGCCCGCATCGGCGAGGATCTCCATGGCGCGCCCGCCCAGCACGTAGGAGGGACGGATGAGAAGGGGATAGCCGAGCCCTTCCGCGACCGAGCGCGCCTCCACTAGCGAGCGCGCGATGCCGCTGTCAGGCTGTCGCAGCCCGAGCTTGTCGATGAGCGCTTTGAAGCGGTCGCGATCCTCGGCAAGATCGATGGCGTCGGGCGATGTGCCGAGGATCGGCACACCCGCAGCCTCGAGCGCCCGGGCAAGCTTCAGCGGAGTCTGGCCGCCGAACTGCACGATGACGCCGCGCAATCGGCCCCGGCTCTGCTCCACACCGATGATCTCGAGCACGTCCTCCGCGGTCAGAGGCTCGAAATACAGCCGATCGGAGGTGTCGTAGTCGGTCGAGACCGTCTCCGGGTTGCAGTTGACCATGATGGTCTCGATGCCGGCGTCAGAGAGCGCGAAGCAGGCATGGCAGCAGCAGTAGTCGAACTCGATGCCCTGGCCGATGCGATTGGGGCCGCCGCCCAGGATGATGACCTTGTCGCGGTCCGAGGGCTCGGCCTCACTGACGGGCCGGCCGCTCAAGCCGCGCTCGTAGGTCGAATACATATAGGCGGTGGGGGAGGCGAACTCGGCGGCGCAGGTGTCGATGCGCTTGTAGACCGGGCGCACGTCCAGCCCATGCCGGCGCTTGCGCACCTCGGCCTCGGTCAGCTTCGCGAGCTTGGCCAGCCGCGCATCCGAGAAGCCCATGGCTTTGAGCGCGCGCAACTGCTCCGCCGACGCCGGCAGCCCGTGCGCCGCAACCCGCGCCTCCATGTCGACGATGTCCTGGATGCGCGCCAGGAACCAGGGATCGATCCGGCAGGATGCATGGATCTGATCATGGTCGACGCCGAGCCGCATGGCCTGTGCCACCTTGAGCAGCCGCTCGGGTGTTGGCACGCCGAGCTCGGCGCGGATCACGTTCTTGTCGTCGCCGGCGCCGAGGCCTTCGAAAACGTAGTCGTCGAGCCCCGTCAGTCCCGTCTCCAGGCTGCGCAAGGCCTTCTGCAGGCTTTCCGCAAACGTGCGCCCGATCGCCATCGCCTCGCCGACCGACTTCATCGAGGTCGTCAGCGTGCGCTCGGCGCCCGGAAACTTCTCGAAGGCGAAGCGGGGGATCTTGGTGACGACGTAGTCGATGGTCGGCTCGAACGATGCGGGCGTGGCGCCGCCCGTGATGTCGTTCTCCAACTCGTCCAGCGTGTAGCCGACGGCGAGTTTGGCAGCGACCTTGGCGATCGGGAACCCTGTGGCCTTCGACGCCAGCGCAGAGGACCGCGACACGCGCGGGTTCATCTCGATGACGACGAGGCGGCCGTCGTCCGGGTTGACGGCGAACTGGACGTTGGAGCCGCCCGTCTCCACCCCGATCTCGCGCAGCACCGCGATCGAGGCGTTGCGCATGATCTGATACTCTTTGTCGGTGAGCGTCAGCGCCGGTGCGACCGTGATGCTGTCGCCGGTGTGCACCCCCATCGGATCGACGTTCTCGATCGAGCAGATGATGATGCAGTTGTCCGCCCGGTCGCGGACCACCTCCATCTCGAACTCCTTCCAGCCGAGCACGCTCTCCTCGACCAGCACCTCCGTCGTTGGCGAGGCCTGCAGGCCGCGCTCGACGATCTCGCGAAACTCCTCGCGGTTGTAGGCGATGCCGCCGCCGGTGCCGCCGAGCGTGAACGAGGGCCGGATAATGGCCGGCAGACCGACGGCGGGCAGCCCGTCCAGGGCCTTTTGCAGGGCCTGCTCCTGATAGCGCTTCTGGCGCTCGTGCTCGTCGGCGCGCCACGCCTTCAGAAAGGCGGCCCGCACCTGCTCCCGTTCCAGCCCTGCCAGACCGTCGATGCGCGCCAGCTCCGCGGCATAATGGGCCCGATCCTGCTTCTTGAGCTCGGAGGCATTGGCCAGCATCGACTTGGGCGTGGCAAGACCGATGCGCGTCATGGCATCGCGGAACAGCTTGCGGTCCTCGGCCATGTCGATGGCCTCGGCCTTGGCGCCGATCATCTCCACGCCGAATTTCTCGAGCACGCCCTGCTTGGCAAGGCTCAGCGCGGTATTGAGCGCCGTCTGGCCGCCCATGGTGGGCAGCAGCGCGTCCGGCCGCTCCTTCTCGATGATCCTGGCGACGATCTCGGGCGTGATCGGCTCGACATAGGTTGCATCGGCCAATTCCGGATCGGTCATGATCGTGGCCGGGTTGGAATTGACCAGGATGATGCGGTAGCCCTCGGCCTTGAGGGCCTTGCAGGCCTGGGTGCCTGAATAATCAAACTCGCAGGCCTGTCCTATGACGATGGGGCCTGCACCAATGATGAGGATGGATTTGATATCTGTGCGCTTCGGCATGAGCCCGCTTCTTATTGCAGTGCAACCGGCTTGGCTATAGCCCTGCCACGACTTGGGGTGCAGAAGTCCGGGCGCGACGCCGCACCTAGGGCTTGCCCTGCCGCAGGATCTCGCACGGATCGGGCCGCTGCTGGCGCGGCGTGAACACGACATAGTCTGCCGCTGCGGTGCCGTCGGGCGCCCGCGACAGGTAGGCGGGGGCGTCGTGTTTGCCCTCCACCACCTCCAGGAGCATGACGGCGACCACCTTTCTGTCGGGCGCGCGCCGGCGCAGGTACCAGGGCACGGCCCGATCGGTGCGGACGTGGCCATTGCCGGCCAAAAGGAAAGCGCCGTTGTGCTTCGCCGCCGCCCGCACCAGGGCGTCCGCCAGGTGTGCATCCGTGTATCGCTGCGCCAGGCTCATGGCCCCGAGCGCCGCCCCGGGCACGGCACCGCAATGGGAGCCTTCCAGCTCCTTGGCGAGAGCATCGAGCAACGGCGGAGACATCGCCTGGGCCAGCGTGATGCGCGCTGCCTCTTCGTCGGTCGGCTGCTCCTCGCCGCGCACCAGCTTGCGCATGCGCGCGCGCTCGGCATTGCCCGGATAGATCGGCAGCTTGGCGCGCAGAGCTGCATCAAACAGCGGATAGAATATTTTCGCCGCGGGCCAGCCGCTGTCCCGCCAGTCGAGCTCCCGCAAGAGGTCCACCGAACGCCCGCTGCGGCGGCGCTGGGATCGGGCATAGAACGCATCCAATCCCGCCTGCTGGCTGGTGCGGATGTGCTCGAACACCGCGGCGGGATGGAGGTTGCGGGTGGGCGCGATCTGATCGAGACGCGGCCCAAGAATGTCGCCGCGCACGACATGATGCTCCGGGTTGTCGTGCACCTCGCCCAGCAGCACGATGCCGCCGTCGCGGATCGTATCCCACACCTCGACAATCAGCTGCTGCAGCGGGCTGCGTGTGCATTTGCCCGACTCAATGGTGATCGGCTGGTCGCCTTTGAACACCTGCCCGATCAGGGGATGCGCCTGCTGCCCATGCCGCCAGTGCACGTCACGGAGCGCGGTGCGGTCGTGGCGCGCACAGGGGGACGCACTTGCTGGGGCGGATAGGCCAAGAGACACTGCCAAGCCCACAGCACACGTGGCGAGCCAGCGCATCAATCGAGTGGCAGGTCGGCAAGCTTGAGTGACAGCGACGGCATGAACAATGGCGTCAAAGTCTCCGTAAGCGGCACCTCGACCACGCTTGCGTAACCTTGCGCGGACGGCGTGCGGTGGACCCGCGTTGTCAATGTCTCGGCATTGACGACCCAGTATTCACGCACCCCGAGGCGAGCATAGAGATCGGCCTTGGTGGTCATATCGAATTTGAGGCTCGAGTGCGCAACCTCGATCGCAAGCAACACTTCTGGCGGGGGCACGGTCACGCCCTTGAGGGCACGGGGACAGAGCAGAAAATCAGGCTCAATGTACGTGTCGGCATGCGGCGGCCGCCAGCCGATTTCGGAAGAGAGCCTCACGACCTCCGGCAGGCGGCGAATTATCCAGTCCTGAAGCTCGTCGCGCACGACCTCGTGCCGATTGCCCTTGGGCGACATCGGAACCAACTCCCCCCCGATGAGCTCTATGCGGTCTTCTTCCGTGAAGATACCGAGTTCGGTCAGCCGCTCGAACTCGGCCAGCGTCCAGCGCAGCCGCGGAACGCCCTCGGCGGCCTGGGTGGTCGGGCGGGTCTTGGGAGCGTGTGAAAGCCCGTTCATTCGGGAAGAGTAGCAAAAAGCTACCTTTGGAGAAAGTTTTACTCCCCGGCTCGTGCGGGCCGCTCAGGCTTGGCCGGCAGCCCCTTGTGCTCGCGCATCAGGTTGACGAAGCGGGTGAAGAGATAGTGGCTGTCCTCAGGCCCGGGCGACGCCTCGGGATGATACTGCACCGAGAACACCGGCTTGCCTTTCAGGCGCAGTCCGCAGTTGGAGCCGTCGAACAGCGACACGTGGGTTTCCTCGGCGTCCTGTGGCAGGCTCGCGCGGTCCACGGCAAAGCCGTGGTTCATGGAGGTGATCTCGACCTTGCCGGTGGTGAAGTCCTTCACCGGATGGTTCGCGCCGTGATGGCCCTGGTGCATCTTGGTGGTCTTGGCCCCCAGCGCGATGCCGAGCATCTGGTGGCCGAGGCAGATGCCGAACACGGGCAGCCCCGAGGCCACCAGCTTCCTGATCTCGGGCACGGCATACGCGCCCGTGGCCGCGGGATCCCCGGGGCCGTTGGAGAGGAACACGCCGTCCGGCTTGCGCGCCAGGACCTCGTCGGCGCTGGTCTTGGCCGGCACGACCGTCACCTTGCATCCGGCCGTCGCCAGCCGGCGCAGGATGTTGCGCTTGAGCCCGTAGTCGATGGCCACCACATGCAGGTCGGGGTGGGTCTGCCGTCCGTAGCCCCTGCCCCAGACCCAAGCCGTCTCGTCCCATGTGTAGCTCTGCCCGGAGGTCACCTCCGGCACGAGGTCCATGCCGTCGAGCCCGGGCCACGCCTTGGCCTCCGCCTTCAACCTCTCGACATCGAAGCTGGCCGACGGCTCGTGCGCAATCACACCGTTCGGCATGCCCGTCTCGCGGATGCGGGCGGTGAGGGCGCGCGTGTCGACGCCGGTCAGCGCAATGATGCCACGCGCCTTCAACCATTGGTCGAGATGCTCCGCCGCGCGATAGTTCGAGGGCTCGGTGACGTCCGTGCGCAGCACGCATCCGCGCACGCCCGAGCGCATCGCCAGGTTGGATGTCTCCGTATCGTCGCGATTGGTGCCGACGTTGCCGATGTGGGGAAACGTGAAGGTGATGATCTGGCCGGCGTAGGAGGGATCGGTGAGGATTTCCTGGTAGCCGGTAATGGCCGTATTGAAGCAGACCTCGCCGACGGCCGAGCCTGTCGCACCAAGTCCCTGCCCGGTCATTACGGTGCCATCGGCAAGCACCAGCCGGCCGGTGAGCGGGGTGTCCGCCCAGGGTTTGGGGGTCGTCTTGCTCATGTCCTTGTCTCCTGGCCCCCTAGTAGGGGAACCCCCCGTTGGGGTCAACGCGGGCTTGCAGCGCACGATTTGCGCTCATAAATGTCCACGGAACAAAGGAGCACTCTCATGCGCAACCGGCTGATGGCTGAAACCAAGGCGGCCCTGAAGGCGCAGGACAAGCAACGCCTGTCCGCCCTGCGGCTGATCTCGGCGGAGCTGCAGACGCGCGACATCGCGGCCAAGGCACCGATTCCGGACCAGGACATTCCGGCCCTGCTGCAGAAGATGATCAAGCAGCGGCGGGAGTCGCTTGCCATCTACGAAAAGGCCGGTCGCACCGAGCAGGCCCAGCAGGAAGCGGGCGAGATTGCGGTGATCGAGGAGTTCCTGCCCAAGCAGATGAGCGAGGCGGAGGCCAGGACCGTCGTCGCCGCCGTGGTGAAAGAGGTGGGTGCGGCTGCGCCCAAGGACATGGGCAAGGTCATGGCCGTGCTCAAGGAGCGCTATGCCGGCCAGATGGACTTCGGCAAGGCCAGCGGGCTGGTGAAGGAGCTGTTGAAGTGAGCGCCGGCGCCTTGCTCGACGTCATTCCCGCGCAGGCGGGAAGCCCATGCCTGTCTCAACGCGTAATTCATTCAACGCGTTAGCCATCGCACCTCAGGGCCAGCAGGGCTTCTGCCTCCAGCGCCCACGCGCCCCATGCGGCACGGCGACCCCGGTGCCTGAAGTTTTCGCCCCTGCGTCCCCTGTGGATATCGGGTGCAGCACGACCCGGCCAATCGACCGGCACCGCCCATTGAGGCGAATCACATAAGGAATGTCGAGCCTCTGTGCGATTCGGAGCCCCATGCGCTTTCCGCCGTCCCTGCTCGATGAGATCCGCGCCCGGCTGCCCGTCAGCCAGGTGGTGTCGCGCAAGGTGGCGCTGAAGCGCGCGGGCCGCGAGTTCAAGGGCCTGTCGCCGTTCAAGCAGGAGCGCACGCCCTCGTTCACGGTCAACGACCAGAAGGGGTTCTATCACTGCTTCGCCTCCGGCGAGCACGGCGACATCTTCACCTTCGTGGTCAAGACCGAGGGTCTGTCGTTTCCCGAGGCGGTCGAGCGGCTGGCCCAGGAAGCCGGCGTGCCGATGCCCAAGGCTGGCCCGCGCGACCTTGAGGCCGAGGACGAGCGGGCACGGCTCTACGCGCTGCTCGAGGCATCAGCCGCGTTCTTCGACGCGCAGTTGGCTGCCCCCGCGGGCCTGGAGGCGCGGCGCTATCTCGACAAGCGCGGCCTTGCCAGGGACGCCATCGGCCGCTTCCGGCTCGGCTACGCCCCCAGCAGCAGATCGGCACTCAGGGAGCACCTGGGAAAGGCTGGATTCTCGACGCCGGAAATGATCGCTGCGGGCATGCTGATTGCCGCCGACGACATCCCGCTGCCCTATGACCGCTTCCGCCACCGCGTCATGTTTCCCATCACCGACCTCAAGGGCCGCGTGATCGCCTTTGGCGGCCGCGCGCTCGATGCAGACGCGCCGGCGAAATATCTGAACTCGCCGGAAACCGCGCTCTTCCACAAGGGCGCTGTGCTGTTCAATGCGCACAAGGCGCGAGGCGCCGCCCATGACAAAGGCCAGATCATTGTCGTGGAAGGCTATATGGACGTCATTGCCCTGTCGGAGGCGGGATTTCTGCAAACCGTGGCCCCGCTGGGCACGGCCCTGACCGAGGATCAGCTCAAGCTGCTGTGGCGCATGGCGCCGGAGCCGATCCTGTGCTTCGACGGCGACGCCGCCGGACGCCGCGCGGCCTTCCGCGCTGTGGAAACCGCGCTGCCGCACCTGGAGCCCGGCCGCAGCATCCAGTTCGCCTTTCTGCCCGACGGACTGGATCCCGATGATCTCGTCCGCCAGCACGGGGCGGATGCCCTGCGGCACATTCTAGAGACCAGAACGCGGCCGCTGTTCGATGTGCTGATCGAGCGGGAGGAGCGCCCCGACCAGCCAAATGTCACGCCCGAGCAGCGGGCCGCCCTGGAGGCGCGCCTGAAGGGCATGATTGCGCGGATTGCCGATCGGGGCGTGCGCGACCACTACGAGCGGGAGCTGCGCCAGACGCTTTACGAGAAGAACCGCAAGCTCGTGCGGGAGTTGACGCGCGGCGAGGGGCGGCGCGCCCCGTTCGTGGCCGGCCGGCGGCGCGACAATACGCAGCTCGACTGGCGGGTGCGAGAGCGGGCCAACGAGCGGACCCGGCTCGGCGCTCCCCCCCGTGCCGCCGTGGCCGCGACCGCGCTCGCCAGGAGCAACGAGCTGTCGGAACGCACCATGCCGGCGCCGCCGCGCGAGGCCCTGCTGGTGCTGACCCTCCTCAATCATCCCTGGCTGCTGGAGCAGCAGTGCGAGGAGGTGGCAGAGCTCGCCCTGACATCGCCCCCCCTGATCCGGCTCCGTGATGCTCTGCTTGAGCTTCTGTCGGCCGGAAACCCCCTTGATTCGGCCTCCGTCCGCTCCCACCTCACCGCCAGTGGGCTCGACAGCGCGGTTGCCATTGCCGAGCGGGCGATCACGCACAAAAGCGACAAGTTTGCAGTGGCCGAGGCGGCGGCCGGCGAAGTGGAGGCCGGCTGGCGGCATGTTTTGGCTCTGCACGAGACCCAGGTGGGCCTCAGATTGGCCCTGCAGGCTGCCGAGCTGGCCTGGAGAGCCGAGCCGAGCGAGGCCGCGTGGGCGCGGATCGTGGAGCTGCAGGATCAGATTGCGCGGCGCAGCGAGGCGGAGGTTCCCGGTGCATCCTGAGCCTGGACCCCGTTCAATTCATGGCCCTCACGCTGGCCCCCACGTTGACCATGACACCGGAGGTCGGGACAGGTTGCATCATCAAGAATCCTGCCTGGCCGAAAGCTGGGGAATAACCAACCCAAGGCTTTCGTTCATGCAGCAAAGAAACACTGGCAAGGCGCACACCGGTTGTGTATGCCTGTTCCGGGCTCCAGATGAAGGCATTACGAGCCAATGTGCTCAGCCTTCGCGCTTCGGCAACGCGGGCCCCTACTGTGCAGTCCCCGGCGTGGCGGCATCCGCTGCTGCACGCGGGCGTTCCCTATGGGGCGTCCGGGTGTGGCCAACGACCGAGCCTGCACGACGTTTGCAAGACCGCATCTTTGCCAGACGGCCTTTGAGGGGACCGACCGCCTTTGAGGACGTTTGCTTCACGCTGATAGCGCAACCCTTGCGCGCCGGAGACTAGACCTGATGGCAACCCCAGCCCGAGCCGAAGAGCAGACCCAACAACAAGCCGATGCGCCGGAGAAGGACAGCCCGCTGCTCGACCTCTCCGATGCTGCGGTCAAGCGTCTCATCAAGACCGCCAAGGCGCGCGGCTTCGTGACGCTCGACCAGCTCAACTCCGTGCTGCCCTCGCAGGAGGTCTCCCCCGACCAGATCGAGGACACCATGTCGATGCTCTCCGACATGGGCATCACCGTGGTCGAAAGCGAGGAGGCGGAGGAGGGCGCTGCCGACAAGGACGGCGGCGACGACAGCGCCGACGATGCCGAGGAGGGCAGCCGCGCCATGGTGGCGCCGAGCCTGCCCGCAACCACCACAGCGCGCGCCGAGCCCACCGACCGCACGGACGATCCCGTGCGCATGTATCTGCGCGACATGGGCTCGGTGGAGCTGCTCTCGCGCGAGGGCGAGATCGCCATCGCCAAGCGCATCGAGGCCGGCCGCGAGGCGATGATCGCCGGCCTGTGCGAAAGCCCCCTGACGTTCCAGGCCATCATCATCTGGCGCGACGAGCTCAACAACGCCAAGATCCTGCTGCGCGACATCATCGATCTGGAGGCCACCTACGAAGGCCCCGAGGCCAAGAACGCCCCCCCGCCCATGGCCGTCCCGCAGCACGACGCGCCGGCTGCTCCGGCCGCCCGTGACGGGGAAGGCGACGGCGAGGGCGCGCCGCGCCCCGAAGGCGAGATGGAGGACGAGGACGACTTCGAGAACGCCATGTCGCTGGCGGCCATGGAGGCCGAGCTCAAGCCCAAGGTGCTCGAGACCTTCGACAACATCGCCGGCGCCTACAAGAAGCTCAGGAAGCTGCAGGACAAGCGCGTCGAGATGCACGTGGCGAGCGAGCAGATCTCGCGCCAGCAGCAGAAGACCTACGACAAGGCGCGCGACGAGATCATCAAGGACGTCAAGAGCCTCTCGCTCAACAACGCCCGCATCGAGATGCTGGTGGAGCAGCTCTACAAGATCAACCGCAACCTCGTGCAGCTGGAAAGCCGCCTGATGCGGCTGGCCGACAGCTATGGCGTTCCGCGCCAGCAGTTCATCGACGAGTACTACGGCAACGAGCTGGACCAGGGCTGGTTCGACCGCATGGCGTCGTCGGGCAGCAAGAAGTGGGTGCAATTCACCAAGCACGAGAAGGAAGGCGTGACGACCATCCGCGAGGAGATTCGCACGCTGGCCTCCGAGACGGGCCTGGAGATCACCGAGTTCCGCCGCATCGTCAAGGCGGTGCAGAAGGGCGAGCGCGAGGCGCGCCAGGCCAAGAAGGAGATGGTGGAGGCCAACCTGCGCCTCGTCATCTCGATCGCCAAGAAGTACACCAACCGCGGCCTGCAGTTCCTGGACCTCATCCAGGAGGGCAACATCGGCCTCATGAAGGCGGTCGACAAGTTCGAGTACCGCCGCGGCTACAAATTCTCCACCTACGCCACGTGGTGGATCCGGCAGGCGATCACGCGCTCCATCGCCGATCAGGCGCGCACCATCCGCATCCCCGTGCACATGATCGAGACCATCAACAAGATCGTGCGCACATCCCGCCAGATGCTGCACGAGATCGGCCGTGAGCCCACGCCGGAGGAGCTCAGCGAAAAGCTCGCCATGCCGCTGGAGAAGGTGCGCAAGGTGCTCAAGATCGCCAAGGAGCCGATCTCGCTCGAGACGCCGATCGGCGACGAGGAGGATTCCCACCTCGGCGACTTCATCGAGGATCGCAACGCGGTGCTGCCGATCGATGCGGCGATCCAGTCCAACCTGCGCGAGACGACGACCCGGGTGCTGGCCTCGCTCACCCCGCGCGAGGAGCGCGTGCTCAGAATGCGCTTCGGCATCGGCATGAACACCGACCACACGCTGGAGGAGGTCGGCCAGCAGTTCTCGGTCACCCGCGAGCGCATCCGCCAGATCGAGGCGAAGGCATTGCGCAAGTTGAAGCATCCGAGCCGGTCAAGGAAGCTGCGGAGCTTCTTGGATAATTGATCATGGCTGGCGCGTTCCGAACAAATTCTGGACGGGCGCTGCAGCGCGAGTGGTCGATACCCGCTCAGCATGTCCTCCATCATCAC
Source organism: Hyphomonadaceae bacterium (assembly GCA_019747815.1). GTDB lineage: Bacteria > Pseudomonadota > Alphaproteobacteria > Rhizobiales > Hyphomicrobiaceae > AWTP1-13. Next base: position 2,475 of record JAIEQJ010000011.1, on the reverse strand, counting down.
GAGGGGACGTGGTTCCATCTTCTGGAGCGCTTTCCAGGCGCGCTGTGCGATCCGCACGGCTACGTGCTATTTCCCTCCACTGCCCGCATCTCCGAATTGGAGTGCATGTTTCCGAGCGCGAAGGCATCAGCCGGATTCCGGTTACGTTCGAGTGCGATAGCTGCGGAGCAGGCTCGCGACAAAAATCACAGAGGCGGGTCTTCGGGTTTCGGGAGGGGAAGAATTTCAGCGCGCTCTATCAATTTTCGGTCTTGTGATCTTCCCAGGCGGTCAAGCGGTTCATGAAGCAGGCGGTTCCTGAGTTGAGCTAACTCCGTGTCTGTCGCGCCAAGGTCCCGCAGTGTCTTTGTTTGCTCTTGGAAGACCTTCGCACGCAGGATTTCGTTCACCAAGACCCACACTATTGAACTCCACGAAGCCGTCGCAGCGGCGCTCAAGAAGCGTGCTGACGAGCGCGGCATGACCGTGCCGGATCTCTAGTCCGTGAGGACCGCGAGCTTGTCGATGTCGATCCCGATCAATTCGCGGAGCTGGACGGGCGCTGGGCTGCCGTCGAAGCCGGCAAGCCGACGGCGTCAAACGAAAAGTGGCGCGCTGGCTCGAAACCTGGGGCACGCCGGCTTACAGGCCATGGGGCGACCCGCAGAGACCATCTGCCCATTTGCCGGCCCGATCCGGAGCTTCTGGCACGATCAAAGCTCTGGTAGGCTTCCGCCATGAACGAGCACCTTCGCCCTGCCACCCTCCCCGGCACCACCCAGGCGGCCGAGGGCCTGCCGCGGCGGCGCTGGAGCGTGGCCGAGATCCGGGAGATGATGGCCAAGGGCATCATCCTCGAGGAGGAGCGCTTCGAGCTGATCGGCGGGGAGGTCGTGCCGATGTCACCAAAGGGGAACCGGCACGAGATCGTCAAGCAGGCATTGCAGCAATACTGGTTCCCCCTGACTGTTGGCACGCCCGCGAGCCTCATCACCGAGACCACGCTCTACATCAGCGATGACGAGTTCCGGGAACCCGATTTCCTGTTCTGGCCCCGCTCCATTTCGCTGAAGGACGTGACGGCCGCCTCGTCGCTCTTCATCGTCGAGGTGGCCGATAGCAGCCTGGGCTACGATCTTGGCACAAAGGCAAAGGCCTACGCGGCTCTCGGCCTGCCGGAGCTGTGGGTGATCAATGCAAACACGCTCGTGACAACCCTCCACCGCAAGCCTGCTCAGTCCGCCTACGCCGACACCTGTGACGCCGGCCCGAGTGAACTGCTGGAGCCGCTGCATGCGCCCCAACTCGCAGTGCGCCTGACAGACCTCGGACTCACGCCCGCCACTTGATGGAGGAGATCGCGCGCCGGCGCTCTCCCGGGGCCGATATCCGCGTTGGCGAGATCGAGGAGCCGCCGTTCGTGCATGCGCTGGCCGAGGCGCGGCGGATGACCAAGCCCGGCGGCGTGGTGGTCGCGGCCGTTTGGGATGCGGCGGAGAAATGCGAGCTGGCGGCAAGTTGCTGCCGCCCCCCCGCCGCCTGGCGCACCGGGTCCCTTCGCCCTGTCCACACCGGGTGCGCTTGATGCCTGGTGGCGAAGGCTGGATTGAAGGCCGGCCACGCCGACAGCGTCGTCACCGCTATGCGCCTTCCCGATGATGCGGCGGCGGTTCGCGCTTTGCTTGCTGCCGGGCCGGCGATCCGGGCGATCAAGAACGGGCAAGGACGCTGTGCATGCGGGCATTGCAGAGGCCATCCGTCCCCATCGCCAGCGATGGCTCCTACGCACTCGAGAACGCATTCCGGTTCCTGGTCTGCTGGGCTTGACAGAAGGAACCCCCCGGCATTCCAGTGCGGCGTGCCCACCACCCTCTACATCGACGCGGACGCCTGCCCCGTGAAGGGCGAGGCGGTGCGCGTGGCCGAGCGGCATGGGCTCGAGATCTATTTCGTCTCCAACGCCTACATGCGCCTGCCCGAGGGACCGCTCATCAAGCGCGTGGTCGTGTCCGACGGCCCTGATGCGGCGGACAACTGGATCGCCGAGCGCGCAACCAGGGGCGACATCGTGGTCACCGCCGACATTCCGCTGGCCGCGCAGTGCCTGAAATCCGGCGCGCGGGTGATCGGCCTGACCGGCAAGCCGTTCACGGATGCAGGTATCGGCTTGGCACTCGCCATGCGCGACCTGTCGAAGCATCTGCGCGAAACGGGAGAAAGCAAGGGCCACAACGCCGGCTTCACGCGCCAGGACCGCTCACGGTTTCTGCAAGCGCTGGAGGAGGCCGTGCAGGTCATCAAGCGGGGCGGATAGCCGGGCACGCGCCGGCCGCTTAAATTGGCCCGCCGCCGTCGCTGATTCCTGCTTGCAGAACGCCATCAGAGCTCCATGTCGCGCCCCCGCCTCTATCTCGCCGGCCCCGAGGTCTTCCTGCCCGATGCCCAGGCGATGGGCCAAGCCAAGCGGGATTTGTGCAGCCGGCACGGGTTCGAGGG
>JAIEQJ010000052.1 GCA_019747815.1 Hyphomonadaceae bacterium | reverse complement strand
CGACGCCAACTTTCTCGCCTCGGTGAAGCTTGCTGCAATCCGAATCTGGATGCGGTTTAATGAGTCGGTGACCTAGGTTGGGGCTCGCCCACAGGAGAGAAGATGGCGACACAGGATGTCCACGGACTGGCGCTGTCGACCGCATCGCCCCAGACCGCGCAAGCCTTCAATACGACCGTGTCGAGCTACCTGGCCAATCGTGCCGACGCGCCGCTGCGCCTGCGCGAGCTGCTGGCCGTCGATCCCGCCTTTGCCCCGGGACATCTGCTCAAGGGCTATTTCTCCATGCTCTCCTTCAACCTCGCCAGCGTGCCGGCGGCGCACACCGCCTTGGACAACGCCCGCCGACTGTCTGCCGGCGGCACGCGGCGGGAGCAGGCGCATGTGGCGGCCCTGGCGCATTGGGTCGCGGGCGATGTCGATGCCACGCTGCGCGCGTGGGAAGGCATTCTCGACGAGCATCCCCTCGACGTGCTGGCCTTTCGGCTGCATCACTTCCTGGCCTTCTGGTACGGCCGCCCGGAGGTGATGGCCAAGCAGGCCGATGCGACCTTCGGGCAATGGGCGCCCGAGCTGGCGGGCTGGCCGGCGCTGCTGGCCTGCCGCTGCTTTGCCCACGAGGAGATGGGCAACTACGCGCTCGCGGAAGCGGCAGGACGCGAAGCCATTGCCCTCGCACCCGGCGACCTGTGGGCGGCGCATGGCGTGGCGCATGTGCTGGAGATGCAGGGGCGCCGCGAGGAAGGCATCGCCTGGCTGGCCACGCTCGAGCCGCACTGGGAGGGCGGCAACAACCTCAAGCACCATCTGTGGTGGCACCGCGGCCTCTACCACTTCGAGCGGCGGGAGTTTGCCGAGGTGCTCGCCCTCTATGATCGGCGGTTCCGCGATCTCGCCTCGCCGCTGACACAGATCCAGCCCGACCTCTATATCGATGTGCAGAACGCCGCCTCCATGCTGTTCCGCCTGGAGCGACAGGGCGTCGACGTGGCCGATCGGTGGGGTGAGCTGGCCGACAAGGCCGAAGCCCGCATCGGCGACTGCCTGTCCGCCTTCACCCTGCCGCACTGGATGATGGCGCTGACGGCGGCCGGCCGCCTGGATGCGGCCGAGCGCATGCTGGAGGGCATGCGCGCGTTCGCGGCCGCCGGCGTGGGCACCGCCGCACCGCTGGTGCGCGACACCGCCCTGCCCATCTGCGAGGCGCTGATGGCGCGCGCGAAGGGAGAGCCTGAGCGCGCCTGCGACCTGATGCGGCCGGCGCTCGCCGGCATGTACCGCCTCGGCGGCAGCCATGCCCAGCAGGACGTGCTGGAGCAGCTGTTTCTCGACTGTGCCGTGCGCGCCCGCCGCACCGGCGACATCGATGCCCTGCTTGCGCGCGTGTCCAGCCGGCATCCCGTGCCGCCCCGCCAGCGCGTCGGCTACGCCAACGCTGTTTCGAGGCCCAACTGACATGCGCGCCAACCGGACGGAACTGAAGCTCGGCATGGCCGGATTGGGCGCCATCGGCCTTGCCGTCGCGCGGGCCGTCGATGCGGGGCGCGTGCCCGGCATCCGGCTCGCGGCGGCCGCCGCGCGCGACCAGGCCAAGGCGCGCACGGCCACGCAGGACTTTCAATCGCCACCCGATCTCGTGAGCCTGGCCGCGCTTGCCGAGATAAGCGACATCATCGTCGAGTGCCTGCCGTCGGCCCAGTTCGCGGCCGTTGCCTCGCCCGCCATCGAGCAGGGGCGCATCTTCATGCCGCTGTCGGTCGGGATGCTCATCGACCACATGCATCTCCTCGTGCGTGCACAAGAGACCGGGGCCCGCATCATCGTGCCCACCGGCGCCCTCCTCGGCCTGGACGCCGTGCGCGCGGCCGCGGAGGGCTGCATCGCGTCCGCCAAAATCGTGACGCGCAAGCCGCCCGCCGGCCTGGCGGGCGCGCCGCTGCTCATCGCCCGCGGCATCTCGGTCGACGGTCTCGCCGAGCCGCTGCGCGTCTTCGAGGGCAGCGCGCGCGAGGCCATCGCCGGCTTTCCCGCCAATGTGAACGTGGCGGTCGCCCTGTCGCTTGCCGGCATCGGCCCCGACCGGACGCGCTGCGAGATCTGGGCCGACCCCGCCGTCACGCGCAACACGCATACGATCGTCGTGACCTCCGATTCGTCGGACCTCACCATGACGATCGAGAACATCCCGTCGGAAGAGAACCCGCGCACGGGCAAGATCACGGCGTTGAGCGTGCTCGCCGCGCTGCGCCGCCTGACCGCGCCGCTGGTGGTGGGGAGCTGAGCGTCGCCTTGTCCTCCGCCGCAATCGCCGTCCTGGCCTCCTGCAGCAGCCAGTCCACGAACGCCTGCACGTGGGGGCGGGTGTGGGTGTGGGCGGACCGAACGATGAAATAGGACCGCGAGCCGGTCACGCTCTTGCAGAACGGCGCAACCAGCCTGCCCGCCTCGATCAGCCCGCTCACCAGCCGGCCGATGCCCATGGCCACGCCCTGGCCGCTGAGCGCCGCCTGGATCATCTGCTCATAGCTGTCGAACCTGATGGACGCCGTGGGCTTCAGGCCGGGATAGCCCTGCGCCGCCAGCCACGTGTCCCAATCCATGTGGTCCCTGGCTTCGTCCATGTGCAACAGGGCGTGGTGCTCAAGATCGGAGAGCGCCCGCAACGGGTGCGGCCCCTCGGCCTGCAGCGCCGGGCTGCAGATCGGAAACAGCTCCTCACCGAACAGACGGATGGCCCCCTCGGGCGCCTCCTCCTCCTTGCAGTAGCGCACGGCCACATCCACCAGGCTGCGCTCCAGGTTGACGGTCTTGTAGCTGGCCGAGATGCGCACATCGACGTCGGGATTGAGCGCCGTGAAGGTGCGCAGGCGGGGAATGAGCCACAGCGAGGCGAACCCGCCAGTGGTGGTCACCGTCAGATGCGGTGTCCCGCCGTGCGTGCGCAACAGGTCGGTGGTTTCCTGCAGACGCACCAGGAGCTCGGTTGCGGCGCCATGCAGGATGCGCCCCTGCTCGGTGAGCACCAGGCTGCGCGGCCGGCGCTCAAAGAGCACCACGCCCAGGTGGTCCTCCAGGCCGCGGATCTGGCGGCTGACGGCGGACTGGGTGATGAATAGCTCCTCCGCCGCCTTGGTGAAGCTGAGCGTGCGGGCGGCCGCCTCGAAGCCCTGAATGAGATCCAGCGGAGGCAGGTTGAAGCGCTTTCTCGGCATTCCTAGAACTCATGCATTGACTGAAAAATCATCGTTTGTTCCACCGGTAGAACCGCCGTATCTAGCTGATTACGCGACGATCTGATCATAGATCGCCATTCTGTTCAATGCGTTTTGCGCATGCATGAGGAGAAGGCCATGAAACACGTGCTCGACATCCAGCCGATCCGGCTCCCCGCCCGTTCCGTGCAGCGCGTGGAGGGTGGCAAGGGCCGGCAGATCACCTGCCTGGAGGGCGTCGTCTGGATCACCCAGGCCAAGGATGACCGCGATATCATTCTGACCCGGGGCCAGTCGTTCATCATGGACCGCAAGGGGCTGACCGTCATCTTCGCCCTCAAGCCGGCGGCGGTCGCCATCGGCCTGGCCGGGCACATCACGGCCGCCCAGTTCGATCCCGCAACCCTGCGCGACCTGGCCGCCTGACGGTGGAGAGGAGGGTTGCGTGCTCTACCAGATCCATCGCTATCCGGCCGAGCTCATCGACGTGGTCTGGATCGCCGGAGGGCGGCGCGTGGTCATCCGCCCCGTGCTGCCCCAGGACGAGGGGCTGACGGCGGCCTTCTTCGGCGATCTGACCGCTCCCGCACGCTACGACCGGTTCATGGGCCCGATGCGCAATCTGCCGCCGGAGCTCATCAAGCGCTTCACCAACGTCGACTACGCCGACCACATGGCCCTCGTGGCGGAAGTGTTCAAGGACGGGCGCGAGATCGTGGTCGCGGAAGCGCGCTATGTCCGCGGCGCCGACCCGTCGGTGGCAGAGTTTGCGGTCTCGGTCGCCGACGAATGGCAGAGCCGAGGCCTGGCCGGCCGGCTGCTCAGCAAGCTGCTCTGCCGCGCAGCCAGCGCCGGCGTGCAACGCATGGTCGGGGAGACGCTCGCCACCAACGGCCGGATGCTGCATCTCGCCCGCAAGGCCGGCTTCGCCGTCACGCGCAGCCCCGACGTGCGCGGCGTGATGCTGCTCGAGAAGAGGGTCCGCGCTGCGCCAGCACACTCACCCTGCCACGCATCGGCCGCTGCCCATCGCCACGCCCTGGCCGCAGCCTGACCCGGCCGTCATTTCCGATCGCGCCAGATTTGCAGGCCGCGGGCGAGGCGGATCATGGCGAGCGCTACGAGGCCCAATGCCGCCACAAGAAGGACGATGAAAATCAGCACCGGCGCCAGGGCCCAGACGGCGATGGCCGCCAGTATGATCGCCGTGCCGACCAGCCAGGTGCGCAACAGCGTCACGACCGGCGCCGCCGCAACTGAAAGCCGAGATACGCCCACACCAGGCCGAATGCGAACTGGGCGATGAATACGCCCGCGGCAGCGCGGCCGACGCCGGCAATGCCCGTCAGGCCGAAGCGAACGGCGATATAGATCAGCGCCGACCCGACCAGCGCGCCGGCGAAGGCCGCGATGGGCAGCTTCTGCCACTGGTCGGCCATGCCGCCCATCCACAGCGCCACGACGATGACCGCCGGGTTGAGGAGCGCGGTGAGCAGGACGAGCTTGAGCTCAACGGGTGTCATGGTGCGCAACCGATCTTGACCGGCATGGTTCCTCAGGCGCGCGACTTGCCCTCGAGCTGATCGCGCAGCTTCTCCTCCTCGTACTGGATGAACCAGCCGATCATCTGCCGCCACAGCGCCTCGCACAGATCCGGCGGCACACCCCTCTCGACGGCGCGCGCGCGCACCTTGTCGATCACCTGCTGGTTGCGCCACGGCACATTGGCGGCGGCCTTCTCGGCGAGCTTGATCTGCCAGGCGCGCTCCACATAGCCGAAGCGCTCGGCGATGAGGTCGACCAGAGCCTGGTCCACCCGATCGATCTCGACGCGGACGTCAGACAGATCTGCACATGCTTCAGGTTGCCGGGGCATCATCGCGCACTCGCTGGTGGTTGTCCTGGGAGAAAACAGAGGTGCGCCAAGGCAATCGCACACCAAACAAGAAACGACACGATCGGCAGCATGCGCCCGGAAACCCAACCCAAGCGCTTCGCCCACAGGCTGCCCCCACCCTCCAACGCCGGCAGCAGATCATAGGTCCGGCCCTGCAGGACAATGGTCTGCCAGCGCCGGCTGAGCGCCTGCATGGCCTTGTAAGCGGCGTTGATCGAGAGGGTTGAGGTCATGGCGGACAATGCGCCGAGCAGGCACAGCACAAGCACCGCGGCGAGCCATGGCGTTGGCCTGAAGGGCTGATCGGCCTGCAGCACGGGCAATGCCCCAGCTCCGTGGCCAAACGACCCCGTGCGGAACACCTCCTGGGCCAGGAGGCCGTAGGCGGCGAAGACCAGGGCCTGGGTTGCGACGAACCACGTGACGCGGAAATTGATGAGGCCGTCCTCGTGCTTCACGTAGTCGCGATAGATCTCGAACAGCTTCTGAATGCGATCGGGATGGGGATCGGGATCGGGATCGTGTGGGTTCATCGTAGCCTCCACGAATACCCAAGCCTACCTGGCCCACCACCGCGCCGGAACCGTAAACCTGCCCGCCGCATCCTCGATGGCCTGGGCCGCGCGGAACAGCGTCTCCTCGCCGAAGGGCTTGCCGATGAGCTGCAGCCCGAGCGGCGTGCCCTCCGAGGACAGCCCCGCCGGCACGGAGATGCCGGGCAGGCCGGCCATGTTCACCGTCACCGTGAAAATGTCGTTCAGATACATCTGCACCGGATCACCGCCGACCTCGCCGATGCCGAAGGCCGGACCGGGCGTCGTGGGGGTGAGCAGCACATCCACCGTCCGGTAGGCCTCGTCGAAGTCGCGCTTGATGAGCGTGCGCACCTTCTGCGCCTTCAGATAATAGGCGTCGTAGTAGCCGGCCGACAGCACATAGGTGCCGATCAGCACGCGGCGGCGCACCTCGGCGCCGAAGCCCGCGCGCCGCGTCGTCTCATAGCCGTCGATCAGATCCGTGCCGGACTTGCGCAACCCGTAGCGCACGCCATCGTAGCGGGCGAGATTGGACGAGCACTCGGCGGGCGCCACGATGTAATAGGCCGGCAGCGCATACTTGGTGTGGGGCAGGGAGACATCATGGATGGTAGCCCCCGCGGCCTTGAGCCAGGCGATGCCCTGCTGCCAGAGCGCCTCGATCTCGCGCGGCATGCCGTCCATGCGGTATTCCTTGGGCACGCCGACCTTCAGGCCCTGCACGCCCTGGCCCAGCACGGCCTCGTAGTCGGGCACGGGGGCATCGACGCTGGTGGAATCCTTGGGGTCAACGCTCGCCATGTGGCGCAGCATGATGGCTGCGTCGCGCACCGTCTTGGTGATCGGCCCGGCCTGGTCGAGCGAGGAGGCGAAGGCGACGATGCCCCAGCGCGAGCAGCGCCCGTAGGTGGGCTTGATGCCGACCGTGCCCGTGATGGCGGCCGGCTGCCGGATCGACCCGCCGGTGTCGGTCGCCGTTGCGGCCAGGCAAAGATCGGCGGCAACGGCGGAGGAGGAGCCGCCGGATGAGCCCCCGGGCACCAGCGCGACGTTGGAGCCCCTGCGCCGCCAGGGATTGGTGACCGGCCCGAAGCAGCTCGTCTCGTTGGAGGAGCCCATGGCAAACTCGTCGTTGTTGAGCTTGCCGAGCATCACCGCGCCCGCATCCCACAAGTTCTGCGTGACCGTCGACTCGTAGGTGGGCGTGAATGCATCGAGGATGGCCGAGCATGCGGTCGTGCGCACGCCCTTGGTGCAGTAGAGATCCTTGATGCCGAGCGGCAGCCCCTCCAACGGCCGCGCCTCGCCCTTGGCCAGGCGCGCATCGCTCGCCTGCGCCTGCCGCAGCGCGATCTCCGGCGTCGGCAGCACGTAGGCATTGAGCGAGGTGTTGGCGGATTCGATGGCCGCCAGCAGCGCCCGCGTCAGCTCGGTTGCCGAGAACTGCCCCCGGCGCAACCCGTCCCGCGCCTCGGCCAATGTAAGCTTGTTGAGATCAGTCACGTCCTACATCCTGCATCGCTGCCGCGGCCCGGAATTCACGCAAGCCAATATCCAGGACCCAGAGCAGTTGATCGACTGGGTCCCGGCTCTGCGCGTCATGCCGAAGGCATGCTTCCAGCATCTCGCGCTCCGGCCGGGATGACAAAAATCACTCCACCACCTTCGGCACGACGAAGAAGTGGTCCTCGCGCACGGGCGCGTTGGCCATGATCTCGTCCGCGATGCCGCCATCCGTCACCACATCGGGGCGCTCTTTCAGGGTCATCGGGATCACGCGCGTCATGGGCTCGACCTCGGAGGTATCGACCTCGTCGAGCTGCTTGACCCAGTCCAGGATGCCGGACAGCTCCTGCTCCAGCGCCCTGGCTTCCTCCTCGGTCACCTTGATCCGCGCCAGCCGCGCGATGCGCTGCACTGCCGCCGCATCGACTTGCATGGCTCACCCTTTTCCGATCAACATCGATTGCGCTGCACTCATAGCGGCGCGGCCGCCGGGCTGCAACCCGCGCCCGCAACCCAAGCTTTGAAGGGGGATGCCGACCACATGAGCCAGCTCAAGCCCGCGGCCCAGCGCGTTCAGGAGGTGCTGCGCACCAAGGGACTGGAAACCCAGGTGCGGCACATGCCCGCGAGCACGCGCACGGCACAGGAGGCGGCCCAAGCGTGCGGCTGCCAGGTCGGCCAGATCGTGAAGTCGCTCGTCTTCCGCGGGGCGCAGTCGGGCAAGCCCTATCTGCTGCTGGTTTCAGGCGCCAACCGCGTCGATGAGACCCTCGCCGGGGCCCAGGTGGGCGAGGCTCTCGGCCGCGCCGACGCCCAGTTCGTGCGGGACGCAACGGGGTTTGCCATCGGCGGCATCCCGCCCCTCGGCCACGCCAGCCCGATCGCGACCTTCATGGACGAGGCGCTGCTGGCCTACGATCAGGTGTGGGCCGCGGCCGGGACGCCCGATGCGGTCTTTCCGATCGCACCGGGGCGCCTCGCCGAGGCCATTGAAGCCCGCCCGATCCGCGTGGTCAGCGCGCCCTGAACTTGTTGATGAACGCGGCCAGGATGTCGGAGTAGTCATCCGTCCAAGCCTTTATGCCGCCGTCGTCCAGCTCCATCACGCCATCCAGCGACCGGTAGGGTGCCAGCGCCTTCTCGTTCTTGGTGAAGATCACCACCGTCGACGTCGACTGCGCGTAGCTGCCGTCGGCGCTGCTGTCCGACACGACGATGCCGGACGTGCCCGCGGGGAGATCCTTCTGGATGGCGCTCAGCACCGATTCCAAATCGAGGTAGCGGTTGGAGGTGTGCAGCAGCACGACGCCGTCGGGCTTGAGCTTGTCGAGGTACATCTTGACGGCCTCGGCCGTCAGCATGTGCACCGGGATGGCATCCGAGGAGAACGCATCGATGATGAACAGATCGAAGCTCTCGTCGGCCTCCTTGGCCATCGTCAGCCTGGCGTCGCCGACCACCACGTCGATGTCGGGCTGGCACTTGGCGATGAACGTGAAGTTCTTCGGGTCCTTGGCAATCTTGATCACGATCGGGTCGATCTCGAAGAACCGCCACGTCTCGCCTTCCCGCTTGTGGCAGGCGCTCGACCCCGCGCCCAGGCCGACGATGCCGTAGCGGCCCTTCTGCGAGCCCAGCACCTCGCGGCGCTTGGCGATGGTCTGGCCGATCGGGCTGTTGGGGTAGTAGTAGGTGGCAGGTGTCGTATCCTCCACCGGCTGGCCGCTGTCGTCATAGAAGCGCTGCGCCCCGTGCAACGTGGTGCCGTGGATCAGGATGTGAAACAGGCCGTCGGTCGACGGATGCACACGGTAGACGCCGAAGAAGCTTCTTTGCGACTCGCCGCGGTTGGCACCGGACGGCAGCCAGGCCAAAGCGACGGCGACGAGCAGCGCGGCAACGAGCTGGCGCGGCGGGAACTGCACGGAGAAGATGAGGATCGCGACCAGGAAGATGACGACCAGCGGTGTGGTGCCCCACTCGCCGAACTGGAAGCGCATGTTCTGGGCAATGGTGGGGATCCACATGATCGCCAGAATGCCGACGGCGGCGATCAGCCACAGGACGACGAGCTCGTCCTTCCGCTTCTCCTTGTCGTCCGACAGCTTCAGCGCCCCCGGCCGGCAGGCCATGGAGAGGGCGAGCAGCAGCGGGTACTCGAAGATCTGGTTGAAGATCTTCGGCGCCACGAGCGCGGTGAACATGCCGCCGAGCGCGCCGCCGAACGACATCCACAGGTAGAACTCGGTCAGATAGCGCGGCGCCGGCCGGGCCTCGTAGAGCGTTCGGTGCGCCAGCATGGCGGTGGTGAAGAACACCGCCACACCCGTCGAGCTGGTGACGAACCAGTTGTCGTGCCGGGTCTGGGACAGCGTGATCAGCACCACGACAAGGGCGATCAGGTGCAGGAACAGCAGCGATTCGCGCGCAATCAGCGGGTTGTCGCGGAACACCAGCACGAACGTCAGCAGATAGAGCGCGAGCGGGATCACCCACAGCAGCGGCGCGGAGGCCACGTCCGTGGTGACATGCACCGTGAAAGCCGTGACCAGGGCCGCCGGAACGAACGCCAGGCCGATCCAGCCCAGGCGCTGCTGCAGCGTCGGCGGGGCGGCGGTCATATCCAGACCGGCCGGCGCCGCGGGCGTCTCCGGCACGCCGTTCACCTGCGCGCCGCGCATCAGGAAGAAGGAGGTGGCGAGCGCGATCACCAGCGCCACGAAGCCGTACGCCCAGATATGGCTGAGCTGGGAGAGGCCGAAGGCCGGCTCCAATATGAAGGGATAGCCGAGGAGCGCGATGAGGCTGCCCAGGTTGCTGGCGGCGTAAAGGAAATAGGGATCGCGCGCGTTGGGATGCCCGCTTCTGGCGAACCAGGCCTGCAGCAAGGGTGCGTTGGCGGCCACCGCCATGAACGGCAGGCCGATCGACCACGCGAACATGCCGAGCTGCCAAAGGTAGGGCTCGCCATGCGGCGGCTCGCCCCACCACTTCGACAGGCCGATGGGCAGGGAGATGAAGGCGACGATGCACACGCCCAGATGGATGATGCCGGTGAGATGCGGCGGCGCCTTGTTGATGAGGAGGTGGGCGTAGATGTAGCCGGCCAGCAGGGCGGCCTGGAAGAAGAACACCGACACCGACCACACCGAGGGCGAGCCGCCGAGGACCGGCAGCACCATCTTGGCGAACATCGGCTGGATGGCGAACAGCAGGAGCGCCGAGAGGAAGGTCGTGACGGTGAAGACCCACATCATGGCGGGCGCGTTCCTGGCGAGATCCACCAGGAACTGCGGGATGCCGCCGGAAGCCCGCACCCCCGACTTGGCCGGCTCCCTGCCGTGCACAGTATTCTCGGACATCCCTTGCACCCTCTCTTAGTGCGCGGCCGCCCGAGCAACGGACGCCCCGCTCGTTCAATTCAGACCGTGAGCGCCTGCCCCACCTTGGGCACGACGACGTTGTGCCCGCTCATCTCGGCGACGAACTTGTCCGCATTCGGATCCAGCATGCCGGGAAACGTCCCGTAGTGGGCCGGCAGGATCATCTCGAAGGCGAAGAACTTCTTGCAGGCGAACGCCGCCGACCTGGCGCCCATCGTGAAGCGGTCGCCGATCGGCACGATGCCGATCGCCGGCTTGTGGAACTCCGCGATCAGGCCCATGCCGCCGAACATGTCGGTGTCGCCCATGTGATAGATCGTCTTGTCGTCCTTCGGGCGAATGACGATGCCGTTCGGATTTCCCAGATACACATCCTGCGAGGAGGAATGCAGCGCGTTGACGAGCGTCAGCTCGAAGTCGGCCGCGGCCACGGTGCCCCCGGTGTTCATGGGCTCCAGCCGCTCGGCACCCTGCGTCTTCATGTACATCGCAAGCTCGAAGTTTGCGAACAGAGTTGCGCCAAATTTCTTGCAGATTTCGCCGGCGTCCCCGGTATGGTCGGAATGACCGTGCGTCAGCGCCACGTGCGTGACGCCCTTGATCGCTTCATCCCAAGCGATGCCGGACTGCTCGAATGTCGGATTGCCCTTGAGGAAGGGGTCTATGAGGATCACACTGCCGCCCGTCTCGAGCCGGAAGCACGAGTGTCCGTACCAGATTATCTTCACGCCTCACCTCCCTGGCGCGATAGCTCCGCTCAGCGCGGCGCAGTATAAGGATCGCCTCCATGACAACAACACTAAATCATTGGCAAGCTTCCAACCAGTGACGCGAGCGGGCAACGACAAGACCGGCGACTATACTCTTGCGCTGGAGATATTCGCTCGCACGCTTCCCCATGGCGCCCGCCTGATCGGCATCGACGTGGGCAGCAAGACCCTGGGCCTCGCACTTTCGGATGTGACACGCAATATTGCCACCGGGCTCGTGACACTGCGCCGCAGCAAGTTCGCCGCGGATGCCGACCGCCTGCTGGCGCTGGCCGCAGAGCACCAGATCGGCGGCTTCGTCGTCGGGCTCCCCCTGAACCTCGACGGCACGGCCGGACCGCGCGTGCAGGCCACGCGCGCCTTCGTGCGCAATCTGGCCAAGCTCACGCCGCTGCCCATCCTCTTCTGGGACGAGCGGCTCTCCACGGTTGCGGCAGAGCGGGCGCTATTGGAGGCGGACGTCACGCGCAGCCGCCGGGCCGCGGTGATCGACAAGGTTGCAGCCACACTGATCCTGCAAGGCGCACTGGACCGCATGCGGTCGCTCGATGCGTCTTGAACGACACTGGGGATATGACACGGGGGATATCATGAGCCTCGATGCGATTGCGCCGCCCCTGGACATTGTAGCCTTCGCCTATTTCGGCCTGGCCATCTTCGTCTACCGCCTGATCGTCGCCTGGCGCGTGCGCGCCGGAGCGGGCTTGGGGGCCGCCATCCAGGAGCATCGCGTGAACTGGATGCTCAACATGGCCCAGCGCGAGCAGCGCATGCTCGATGCCATGCTGCTGGGCAGCCTCAGCCAGGGCAACGCGTTCTTCGCCTCTACCAGCGCCATCGCGGTCGGCGGGCTGGCGGCCACGCTGGGGTCCGGCGAGAAGCTGCAAGCGATGCTGGCCCACCTGCCCTACGCCAGCGCCACCACGCCGACGGTGCTGGAGGCCAAGCAGCTCCTGATGATGGGGATCTTCGTCTATGCGTTCTTCAAATTCGCGTGGGCGTTCCGCATCTCCCACTATGCCTCGATCATGATCGGCGCCACGCCGATCTACGACCCCGCCAACAGCAACCCCGCCAACAGCGAAGCGGGCATGCAGCAGGCCAAGCGGACCGCGGCGCTGATCGGCATTGCCGCCGAGCATACCAACAGCGGAATGCGGTCATTCTACCACGCAATCGCGACCATCGCCTGGTTCTTCCACCCGCTGCTTTTCATGCTCGCAACGACCTGGGTCATCCTCATTCTTGCGCGGCGCGACTTCTTCTCGCGCACGCTGCGGCTCATTCGTGCTTAACGCGCACCGAGCTGGAGCTGAGCCGTTGCATCTTTGAATGCTACGAAAGGCTGAAATGCCGGCGACGGAAGCGGCGGAAATGATCCGTCATGGGAGGTAATGCCGCAATGGTGCGCATTCGGCAGGCCTCTCCTGGCATACACGGTGATCACGAACAATCTATCCCGCGCGACGTGGACGCGGCCATTTCTTGTCGGTACCTCTGAGTGAACCAACACATCGGAGAGACTTCTATGAAGCACGACAATCGCTCAGGCCCTCTGGATGCATCGGCGTTGCATCTTCTGCACCGCGCCGGACAGTGCGCCGAGGTGCTCTTCACCAACGAGGCGGCCAAGGCCGACCTGACCCCCCGCCAGTTCGCCGTGCTCGTTTGCGTTGCCCAGAACCCGGACGTCAGCCAAACCGGGCTTGTGGAGCAAACCGGCGTCGATCGCTCCACGCTTGCCGACGTTGTGCGCCGGCTGGTCAAGAAGGGGCTGCTGCAGAGGAAGCGCACGCGGCGCGATGCGCGGATGTATGCCGTGCGCCTCACCAGCAAGGGTCAGAACATCCTGAACAGCGTCAGACCCCTGGCCGTGAAGGTCGACCAGCGCATCCTGTCGGTGCTGAGGTCCGACCAGCGCGGCGCCTTCATCGACTCGCTGGGCGAAATCGTAAGGGCAATGACCCGGTCTGCCGCGCAAAGCGCCTAGACTTTGCAACCCAGACCCCACATGGGAGACGCCCAAGAGCAGTCGGCGCCGATCGCAATCCGCGCTACTGTCTTGGCGCTGCGCGCTCGATAATGGCGCGCGTGTCTGCCCTGTCCAATCCCTGGCCATAGGTCTGTCGCGCGGCGCCGGACAAGCGCGTGGCGATGAACGCGTCCGCAACGCAGGCGGGGGCGTGCGCGCGCAGGATGGTGCCTGCTGCCACAGTGGCAAGCGCTTCGGCCAGGGCGCGGCCGCGCTGCTCGAGCAGCCGCGGCTCGTGCAGCATCACCTGAATCCGATCCAGGTGCGCCTTGAGCGCGGGATCGCTGCCGACCGTGGCGCCAAGGTCCTCCATGACGACATCGAGCGTCTCGGGCTCGCGTTGCAGCACGCGCAACAGGTCGAGCGCCATGACATTGCCGGAGCCCTCCCAGATCGCATTGAGCGGCAGCTCGCGATATAGTCGGGCAGCCAAACCTTCCTCGACATAGCCATTGCCACCCAGACACTCCATGGCCTCGTAGGCCACGGCGGGCCCGAGCTTGCACACCCAGTACTTGGTGACGGGCGTCATCAGCCGGCGCCAGGCCGCCGCATGCGGGTCGGAGGACCGGTCGAAGCTGCGGCAGAGGCGAAACGCCAGGGCGGTTGCCGCCTCCACATCGAGCGCCAAATCCGCCAGCACCTGCTGCATCAGAGGGTGGTCAACGAGCTTCTTCTGGAAGGCGGTCCGGTGCTGGCAATGATGGATGGCGCCGGCGAGCGCGAGCCGCATCAGGCCCGCAGAGCCGATGGCGCAATCCAGCCGCGTGCCCGTCACCATCTCGATAATGGCCGGCACGCCGCGACCCTCCTCGCCCACAAGCCACGCGTGGGCGGCCGCGAACTCCACCTCCGAGGACGCATTGGAGCGGTTGCCCAGCTTGTCCTTGAGCCGCTGGAAGCGCAGCGCATTGACCGAGCCGTCGGGCAGGAAGCGGGGCAGCAGAAAGCACGACAGCCCGCCCGGGGCCTGGGCCAGCACCAGGAAGGTGTCGCACATGGGGGCCGACATGAACCACTTGTGCCCCGTGATGATGTATTCCGCACCCGGACCGCCGGCGCCCGCGGGCATGGCCGTCGTGGTGTTGGCCCGCACATCCGTGCCGCCCTGCTTCTCGGTCATGCCCATGCCGATGGTGGCCCCGCGCTTGCCGCCGATGGGCTGAAAGCTCTTGTCGTACTCGCGCGTGAAGACCTTCGGCAACCAGCCCGCGGCGAGGTCGGGCTGCTGCAGCAGCACCGGTACCGACGCATTCGTCATGGTGATGGGGCACTGGTGCCCGGCCTCCATCTGGATCGCCATGTAGCAGCTGGCGGAGCGGGCGACATTGGCACCGGGTGTGGGCTTTGCGCCGGGTGCGGCCGCATGCTCCCAGGCGCCGCAGTGCAGCCCCTCGGCGATGCTCATCGCCATGCACTCGTGATAGGCTGGATGAAACTCGACCATGTCGAGCCGCCGGCCCTTGCTGTCGAAGGACCGCAATCTCGGCGGGTTCTCATTGGCAAGACGCCCGCGCTCGAAGGCGGCGGCGCTGCCGCAGGCCTCACCGAAAGCCGTCAGCCGCTTGCTCGCCGCTCCACCGCCTTCGCGGTTGACGGCCTCCGTCAGCACCCTGTCGCTGGTGAAGAGATTCACATTCTCGAAGGGCGGGCTCTGGTTGAGGACCTCGTGCGTCGTAAACGGGCTGGTC
The DNA here is from genome assembly GCA_019747815.1 of Hyphomonadaceae bacterium. GTDB lineage: Bacteria > Pseudomonadota > Alphaproteobacteria > Rhizobiales > Hyphomicrobiaceae > AWTP1-13. The sequence goes on along the minus strand of JAIEQJ010000052.1, from coordinate 35,812 downwards.
ATGCCGCACCTCACGATTGCAATTCGGCCGGCCGATTCGGTCTCCTAGCCCCTCGCCCTAGCAACAATACATGGGGTACGCACGCCGCTATTCCCAGCCTTCCCCAACCCGCTTGCGGGACCGAGGCAATGGGCGTATAGGACCGGCTTTAATGACAGCCCCGATCACCCAAGCGTCTTTCGCCCGGCGCCATCTCCTGACCTGTGAAGAGCTAACGGCAGGGGACATCAGCGCATTGCTGGATCTGGCCGACAAGGCCGCCGACAACAATCGGCAAATCAACAAGAAGCGCGACGTCCTGCGCGGGCGAACGCTGATCAATCTGTTCTTCGAGGCCTCCACCCGCACGCAAAGCTCGTTTGAGCTGGCGGGCAAGCGCCTCGGTGCCGACGTGATGAACATGAACGTGTCGCACTCGTCCATGCAGAAGGGCGAGACGCTGGTCGACACCGCCATGACGCTCAACGCGATGCGCCCCGATATCCTGGTCGTGCGCCACCACGCGGCCGGAGCGGTGGAGCTGCTGGCGCAAAAGGTCGACTGCTCGGTGATCAACGCCGGTGACGGCGCGCATCAGCACCCCACGCAAGCCCTGCTCGACGCCCTGACCATCCGCCGCGCCAAGGGACGCATCAGCGGACTGACGGTGGCGATCTGCGGCGACATCATGCATTCGCGCGTCGCGCGCTCGAACATCAACGTGCTGAACACCATGGGTGCCCGCGTGCGCGGGGTGGCACCCTCCACCCTGCTGCCGCCCAAGGCCGACCGCCTCGGCATCGAGGTCTTCACCGACATGAACGCGGGGCTGGAGGGCGCCGACATCGTCATGATGCTGCGCCTGCAGCGCGAGCGCATGCAAGGCTCCTACGTGCCCTCCACGCGGGAGTACTACCACTTCTTCGGCCTCGATCACGAAAAGCTGGCGCGCGCCAAGCCCGACGCGCTGATCATGCATCCCGGCCCCATGAACCGCGGCGTGGAGATCGCCTCCACCATCGCCGACCACTCGCGCAGCGTCATTCGCGACCAGGTCGAGATGGGCGTGGCGGTGCGCATGGCCGTGCTGGAAGCCATGGCACGCCAGCTGCCCAACCACTGACAATGGCCCCCGCAATGCGCAAAGGCGAATCAGGACCCGACGAGGCCACGGCCTTTCTCAACGCACGCCTCATCGATCCGGCCTCGGGCAAGGACGAGCCCGGGGGGCTCTTGGTGCGGGACGGCGTGATCGCCGACCTCGGCGGGCAGCTCAGGCGCAACGCGCCGGAGCGTGCCCGGGTGATCGACTGCAAGGGCCACGTGCTCTGCCCCGGCCTGATCGACATGCAGGTCTTCACCGGCGAGCCCGGTCAGGAGCACCGCGAGACCCTGAAGACGGCGAGCAACGCGGCGGCGGCCGGCGGCGTCACGACCATCGTCGTCATGCCCGACACCGAGCCCGTCATCGATCAGGTGGCGCTGGTCGACTTCATACAACGCCGCGCGCGCGACAATGCCGTGGTCCACGTGCACGTGATGGCCGCCATGACGCGCGGGCTCAAGGGCCTGGAGATGACCGAGATCGGCCTGCTGCAGCGGGCCGGCGCCATCGCCTTCACCAACGGCAAGGCGAGCGTGTCGAACGCCCGCGTCATGCGCAACGTGCTGCTCTATGCCAAGGATTTCGGGGCGCTGATCGTGCATCACACCGAGGATCCGCACCTGACCGAGGGCACGGTGATGAACTCGGGCGAGGTGGCGACACGCCTCGGCCTGCCGGGGGTGAACAAGGCGGCCGAGACGATCGTGCTCGAGCGCGACGTGCGCCTGGTGGAGATCACGGGCGGGCGCTATCACGCCTCGCAGCTCAGCTGCGCCGAGAGCCTGGCCGTCGTGCGCGCGGCCAAGGCGCGCAAGCTGCCCGTCACCTGCGGCGTCTCCATCAATCACCTCACCCTCAACGAGAACGACATCGGGCCCTATCGCACCTTCTTCCGCCTGAAGCCTCCGCTGCGCTCAGAGGAGGACCGGGCGGCCATGGTGCGGGGATTGGCTGCGGGCGATATCGATGTCATCGTCTCGAGCCATGATCCACAAGATGCCGATACCAAGCGCCACCCCTTCGCCGAGGCGGCCGACGGGGCCATCGGGCTGGAGACGCTGCTGGCCGCTGCGCTGCGCCTCCACCACAACGGCGAGATCGGCCTGCTGCCCTTGCTGCGCGCCATGACGGCCAATCCGGCCAAGCTGTTGGGGCTCCCCTCCGGCCGCCTGGAGAAGGGGGCGCCGGCGGATCTCATCCTGGTCGACCTCGGGCAGCCGTGGGTGGTGGACAAGGCCGAGATCAGGGCGCGCTCGAAGAACTCGCCCTTCGACGAGAGCAAGATGCAGGGGCGCGTGCTGCTGACGATGGTTGCCGGCAAGCCCGTGTACCAATACGGTGGTGCCGAGCGCGCCTGACGGTGCGCTTGGGGGCGGACGCACTGGCCATGGGGCATCTCTTCTCAGTCTACGGCCTGCTGGCTTTGCTGGCCGGCTATCTGCTGGGATCCATCCCGTTCGGTTTGATCCTCACCCGGGCGGCCGGCCTCGGCGATGTGCGCAGGATCGGCTCCGGCAACATCGGCGCCACCAACGTGCTGCGCACCGGCCGCAAGGGGCTCGCCGCGGCGACGCTGGTGCTGGATGCGCTCAAGGGCACGATCGCCGTGCTCATCGTCTACGCCGTTGCGGTCAGATGGGCCGGCGGCGCCGATGCCATCATCTATTGCCACATCGCGGGGCTCGGCGCCTTCCTCGGTCACATCTATCCCGTGTGGCTGCGCTTCCAGGGCGGCAAGGGCGTCGCCACCTACATCGGCGTGCTGATCGGCATGCATTGGCCGGCGGCGCTGTGGTTCGGCATCGTCTGGATCGGCGTGGCGCTCGGCACCCGCTATTCCTCGCTGGCCGCGCTCTCTGCCACCGCCGGCGTGGTCCTCTACTATCTGGTGACGGGCTGGGCCGGGCTGGGCGTCGTGCTCGTCATGTCGGCGCTGGTTTTCCTCAAGCATCACGCCAACATCCGCCGCCTGCTGGAAGGCCGGGAGAGCAAGATTGGCGCCAAGTCATGAGACGCGCACGCGGTTGACGCCCGCTCCCTTGCCGCAAGCGCCGCTTGATGCCCACCAGCGCCTGGCGTGCCTGCGCCTGATCCGCAGCGACAACGTCGGCCCCGTCACCTTTCGCGAACTCATCAATCATTTCGGCGGCGCGGAGCCGGCGCTGGAGGCTTTGCCCGAGTTGTCGCACAAAGGCGGCCGCCGGCAGGCGTTGCGCATCTGCCCGCGCGCGGTGGCCGAGGCCGAGCTGGAGGCCGCCCATCGGATCGGCGCGCGCCCCGTGTTCACGATCGAGCCCGGCTATCCGCCGATGCTGGCGATGATCGATGCGCTGCCGCCGCTGCTCTATGTGAAGGGCAATGTCGATCATCTGACGCGGCCGATGGTGGCCATCGTCGGCTCCCGCAACGGATCGGCTGCCGGCCAAAAACTCGCGCGGCTGTTTGCAGCCCACCTCGGCGGCGCCGGTTTTGTCATCGCCTCGGGCCTGGCGCTCGGAATCGACGCCGCCGCCCATGCGGCGGCCCTGGCGACGGGAACGGTTGCGGTGCTGGCTGGCGGCATCGATACCGTCTACCCGCCAGACAACGCCAGGTTGCAGAAGGACATCAGCGCCCGCGGCTGTCTGGTGACGGAAAACCCGCCGGGCTTCATCCCTCGCGGCAAGGACTTCCCGCGCCGCAACCGCATCATCTCGGGCCTGGCGCTGGGTGTATTGGTCGTGGAGGCGGCGCACCGCTCCGGATCGCTCTATACCGCCCGCCGGGCCGCCGAGCAGGGACGGGAGGTCTTCGCCATTCCTGGAAACCCCCTCGACCCGCGCGCGGAGGGCACCAATGCCCTCATCAAATCCGGCGCCAGCATGGTGACCGAGCCCGAGGACATCCTCGACGCGCTGGCCCCAATGCTGCGCGAGGCCCTCGCTCCGGCATCGCTGGTGCCGTCCGAGCCTGCTCCTGGGGCCGGCACCCTGGCCGGCACCCTGGCCGGCACCCTGGCCGGCACCCTGGCGCCGGACACGGCGCGGATCGGGTCAGACGAGGTCAAGGAGGCCGATCGGGACCGGCTGCTGGCGGCGCTCGGACCTGCGCCGGTCGACATCGACGAATTGGGGCGGGTCACCGGTCTGTCGGCCCGGGCCATCCAGATCGCCCTCATCGAGCTGACGCTTGCCGGGCGCGTCGAGCGCCACGGCTATCAGCTGGTCTCCCGCAAGGGATAAGCCTGGGCGGCGGGGTCTGTCTCGGGTCGCGACCGGGCGGTCCTCGCACACCCACCCGCACCGGCACCCCCCACCGGCCTGTGCACCGGCACCCGCACCGCACAGGCACTGGCACCAGCCCGTCGGCAAGGCGGCATAATCTTACAAAATAGCCTTAAACAATCAATATTGCATATTACTTATCCCGCCTTTGGTCTTTGGCCGGTTTGACATGGCCCCCTTCGTCCACCATGTTCTGGCCGCCAACGAGCAAAAGTACCAACAACCAAGGATACGGGGCCGTTCCAGAGGGCATCGGACGGGACAGCCGCGTTACACCTCTATGAACGTCGTTATTGTCGAATCCGTCGCCAAGGCCAAAGCCATCAACAAGTATCTGGGCTCCAGCTACAAGGTGCTGGCGTCCTACGGGCATGTGCGGGATTTGCCGTCCAAGAACGGCTCCGTCGAGCCCGACAAGGACTTTGAGATGCACTGGGACGTGGATGGCCGGTCCCAGAAGGTCATGAAGGAGATCACCGCGGCGGTCAAAACCGCTGACAAGCTGATCCTGGCCACCGACCCCGATCGCGAGGGGGAGGCCATTTCCTGGCACATTCTGCGCATCCTGGAGGAGAAGAAGGCCCTCAAGAAGGGCGTGCCCGTCGAGCGGGTGACCTTCAACGCCGTCACCAAGCAGTCGGTGCTGGACGCCTTCAAGGCCCCGCGAGACATCGATGCACCCCTGGTCGAGGCCTACCTGGCCCGCCGCGCCCTCGACTATCTCGTGGGCTTCACCCTCTCGCCCGTGCTGTGGCGCAAGCTGCCCGGCGCCCGCTCGGCCGGCCGCGTCCAATCGGTGGCGCTGCGGCTGGTCTGCGACCGCGAGGCCGAGATCGAGGCCTTCAAGACCGAGGAATACTGGACCATCGAGGCCACCCTGGCGACGCCCGCGGGCGAGGAGTTCCCGGCCCGCCTCACTGCCATCGCCGGCACCACGCTCAAGAAGCTCGATCTCAAGGACGAGGCTTCCGCCACCGCCATCAAGGCGGCCATCGAGAAGGGCGACTTCCGCATCGTGCGCGTCGAGAAGAGGGCGGTGAAGCGCAATCCGGTCGCGCCGTTCGCCACCTCGACGCTGCAGATGGACGCCTCGCGCAAGCTCGGCTTCTCCGCCAAGCAGACGATGCAGCTCGCCCAGCGCCTGTATGAGGGCGTCGACATCGGCGGCGAGACCGTGGGCCTCATCACCTACATGCGAACCGACGGCGTGACCATCATTCCGGAGGCGATCAACGCCATCCGCGGCCTGATCGCGCGCGACTACTCCCAGCGCTTCGTTGCGCCGTTCGTGCGCGAGTACAAGACCAAGGCGAAGAACGCCCAGGAAGCGCACGAGGCGATCCGCCCCACCGACGTCACGCGCCGGCCCCAGGACGTGGCGCGTCATCTCGAGCGCGACCAGGCACGGCTCTACGAGCTCATCTGGAAGCGCACGGTCGCCAGCCAGATGGCGTCCGCCGAGCTCGAGCAGACGACGGCCGACATCGAGGTGAAGGGCCGCGACGGCAAGCTTTACACACTGCGCGCCTCGGGCTCCATCGTGCAGTTCGAGGGCTTCCTCAAGGTCTACGAGGAGGGCCGCGACACCGCCGTGCGCCTGGTCGAGAAGGGCAAGGAAGACCACGCCGAGGACGCGGACGCCCGCCGGCTGCCCGCGCTCGCCGAGGGCGACCGCGTCACCGATCGCGGGATCGAGGCCGAGCAGCACTTCACGCAGCCCCCGCCGCGCTTTTCCGAGGCCACGCTCGTCAAGCGCATGGAGGAGCTGGGCATCGGCCGGCCATCCACCTATGCCTCCACGCTGGCCGTGCTGCAGGAGCGCGACTACGTCCGCATCGACAAGAAGCGGCTGATCCCCGAGGACAAGGGGCGGCTCGTCACGGCCTTCCTGGAAAGCTTCTTCACGCGCTACGTGGAATACGACTTCACGGCGGACCTGGAGGAGAAGCTCGACCTCATCTCCGACGGCAAGCTCGAGTGGAAGGACGTCCTGCGCGACTTCTGGAAGAACTTCATGGGCGCGGTGGAAGAGATCAAGGACCTGCGCGTCGGCGATGTGCTCGAAGCGCTGAACGAGATCTTGGGACCGCATATCTTCCCGCCCCGGGCGGAGGGCGGCGATCCGCGCCAGTGCCCCAACTGCGGCGAGGGGCGCCTCAGCCTCAAGGTGAGCGGCAAGTTCGGCGCCTTCATCGGCTGCTCGCGCTATCCTGACTGCCGCTATACGCGCCAGCTCACGCAGCCGGCGGACGGCCCTGCGGAAGCCTCCACGCCCGACGGCAAGCTGCTCGGCCATGACCCGGAGACCGGGCTCGCCGTGACGCTGCGCACCGGGCGGTTCGGGCCCTACGTGCAGCTCGGCGAAGGCAGCAAGGACGACAAGCCCAAGCGTGCCTCGGTGCCCAAGCACGTCGATCCCAACGGCGTCACGCTCGATTATGCGCTGCAGCTGCTGTCGCTGCCGCGCCTGGTTGGCAACCATCCGGAGACGGGCAAGCCGATCACGGCGGGTCTCGGGCGCTACGGACCCTTCATCCTGCACGACGGCACCTACGCCAACCTGCCCACGGTGGAGGAGGTGTTCTCGGTCGGCATCAACCGCGCGGTCGTTCTGCTGGCGGAGAAGAAGGCCGGCGGCAAGAGCCGGTTTCAGCGCGCCGCGCCGACGGTGCTCAAGGAGCTCGGCGAGCATCCGAGCGAAGGCGGCAAGGTGCAGGTGCTCTCGGGACGCTATGGGCCCTATGTCAAGCATGGCGACGTCAATGCCACGCTGCCGCGCGGCAAGGAGCCCGCAGCCCTGACCATGGACGAGGCGGTGCTGCTCATTGCCGAGCGCGCGGCCAAGGGACCAGCCAAATCCAAGGCGCGGCGCGGCAAGGCCGCCGCAAAGGCCAAGGGTGATGCTCCCGCCGCCGAGACCAAGGGCAGCGAGGCCAAGCCTGCCGCCAAGGCGAAGGCGAAGGGCAAAAGCAGAGGCAAGGCGGCCGGCACCAGGGAAGCCGCGGAGTAGGCGCACACGCAAGGTGGCCCGTAAACCGAAAGAAGTCCGCCGCTCAGGCCTGCCCACCAAGGACGAGATTCTCGAGTTCATCAAGACTGCGCGGGTCACCCCGGGCAAGCGCGAGATCTCGCGCGCCTTCTCGGTCAAGGGCAGCGATCGCATTGCACTGAAGCAGATGCTGGCGGAGATGGCCGACGACGGCCTGCTGAGCGGCAACCGCAAAGGCTTCAAGGAGCGCGGCAAGCTGCCGCCGGTGGCGGTGATCGAGATTGTGGCACGGGACGACGACGGCGAGCTCGTCGGCGAGCCGGCGGTATGGGATCCAGGCGAGGGCGAACGCCCCCGCGTGCTGGTGCTGGCGGGGAGAGGCTCGGCACGCGCGGGCGAACCGGCGCTCGGCCAGGGCGACCGCATCCTGGCAAGGCTGACACGCCTCGATGAGGCGGACGTGTTCGGCTACCGCTACGAGGCACAGCCCATCAAGCGCCTGCCGAAGGAGAAGCGCCGCCAGCTTGGCATCTTCCGCACGCGTGCCCGGGGTGGCGGCACCATCGATCCCGTCGACCGCAAGGACCTGAAGGAGTGGCCGATCGCGCCCGGCGACGAGGGCGAGGCCAAGGACGGCGACCTGGTGCGTTTCGATCTCGCCCGCGCCGGGCGTCTGGGCGTGCCGCAGGCGCGCGTCGTCGAGACGCTCGGCAATCCGCAGGACCAGCGCCAGATCAGCCTGATAGCCGTGCACGCGCACGGCATTCCCGACGAGTTCCCCAATGCCGTTCTGGCCGAGATCGCAACCCTGCAGGCTCCGAAGCTTGCGGGCCGCACCGACTTGCGTGCGCTCGACCTAGTGACCATCGATCCCGTCGATGCGCGCGATCACGACGATGCCGTGCATGCCTCACCCGACACCGATCCCGGCAATCCGGGCGGCTGGGTCGTGCACGTGGCGATCGCCGACGTGGCACATTACGTGCGCCCCGGCACGCGGCTCGATCGCGAGGCGCAGATGCGCGGCAACTCGGTCTACTTTCCCGACCGCGTGGTGCCGATGCTGCCGGAGAAGATCTCCAACGATCTCTGCTCGCTGAAGGAAGACGAGGAGCGCGCCTGCCTCGTCGCGCGCATGACCTTCGACCGGCAGGGCAGCAAGAAGCGCCACACGTTCCTGCGCGCCATGATGCGCTCGGCGGCCAAGCTCTCCTACGAGGAGGCGCAGGCGGCGATCGACGGCCGTCCGAGCCCCAAGAGCGCGCCGCTGCTGGAGCGTGCGCTCAAACCCCTGTGGGCCGCCTATGCGGCGCTGGCAGCCGCACGCGACCGGCGCGAGCCGCTCGATCTCGATCTGCCCGAGCGCAAAATCCTGATGAACGCGAACGGCCGGGTCGAGCGCGTCGTCACGCCTGAGCGCCTGGCGGCGCACCGCCTGATCGAAGAATTCATGATCCAGGCGAACGTGGCGGCGGCCGAGGCCCTGGAGGCGGCACGCGCGCCGGTCGTCTACCGGGTGCACGACGCGCCATCGAGGGAGAAGCTGGTCGCGCTCAGGGATTTCCTCGACAGCCTCGAGTTGAAGCTGCCGGGCGCCGCCACGTTGCGCGCGGGCGACTTCAACCGGCTGCTGCAGCGTGCCAAGTCGTTGCCCGTCTCCGATCTCGTCAACGAAGTGGTGCTGCGTTCGCAATCCCAGGCGGAGTATGCGCCGGAGAACATCGGCCACTTCGGCCTCAATCTGCAGCGCTACGCCCACTTCACGTCGCCGATCCGGCGCTATGCCGACCTCCTGGTGCATCGCTCCCTGATCCGCGCCCTGAAGCTCGGCGCCGGCGGCCTCGCGGATGACGAGGCCGGTCAGCTCAAGGATATCGCTCAGTCGATTTCCGATAGCGAGCGGCGGGCCATGGCTGCGGAGCGCGAAACAACGGACCGGCTCATCGCCGGCTATCTTGCCGATCGGGTGGGCGCCGAGTTCGCCGCGCGCGTCTCGGGCGTCACGCGCTCGGGCCTGTTCGTGCGCCTCAGCGACACCGGCGCCGACGGCTTCGTGCCCGCCGCCACCATCGGCGACGACTATTTCCGCCACCACGAGGCCGCCCATGCGCTGATCGGCGACCGCACCGGCGAAGCCTATCGCCTGGGCGATGACGTGCGCGTGCGCCTGGTGGAGGCCATTCCCATGGCGGGTGCGCTGCGCTTTGAGGTTCTGTCCGCCGGCACGCGCGAGGCAAACCTGCGCGTGGGCCCCAAGGGGAGCCACAGGCGATGGCGCGGAGGCCACAGGCGCCGCTGAACGGGCCGACACGCGGCGTTGCCGACCCTTGACGTGTCCGCCATGGCGCTAGATCGTCCTGCCCGCACCACGCAAGAGCCACCGACACCGATGCGCCTCGATGCAAAGCCGCACCAGTCGCGCAGAACGCTGCGCCCCCGGGATGCTGCGACGCTGATCGTCGTCGACAGCTCGTCCGGCGAGCCGCGCGTGCTGCTGGGGCGCCGTCGTCACGACCTGGTGTTCATGCCGGGCCGCTACGTGTTTCCCGGCGGTCGTGTCGATCCTGGCGACCGGCACATCGCGGTGGAGGATGATCTCGAGCCGGGTGACCTGAAGAAACTGATGGTGGCGATGAAGGGTCACCCAAGTCCCGCGCGTGCCAGAGCGCTGGCTCTCGCGGCGGTGCGTGAAACCTTCGAGGAGGCGGGATTGCTGATCGGCAAGCCCGCGCAGACGACGGCAGCACCAAGAACGAAAGCCTGGCAGGACTTCTATGCGCACGGCTTCCAGCCGGCGCTCGCCCAGCTCACATTTTTCGCGCGCGCCATCACGCCGCCCGGACGGCCGCGCCGCTTCGACACGCGCTTCTTCTGTGCTCCAGCCGACGCCATCGTTCACAAGATCGCGATTGCCGATGGCGAGCTCTCTGACATCGAATGGCATTCGATTGCCCAGGCACGCGGGCTCGAACTACCGAATATCACACGAGTCGTGCTGGAGGATCTGGGCGAGCGGATCGCCGCAGGCGCCTTGCGAAAATCGGATGCCCCCGTACCTTTCTATCATCGCAGGAACGGAAATTTCCACCGCGACCTCATTAACCCTGACTCCAATCTTGACTAACCAAGACGAGCGGATAGAGTGCCGCCGATGTCAATGACACTCGCGTGACAAAGCCGGGAACACATGGCCAAACCGATTACGCAGAAGATCAAGCTGCTCAGCACAGCGGGCACTGGATTCTTCTATGTGACCAAGAAGAATCCGCGGACGGCAACGGATAAGATCAGTTTCCGCAAGTACGATCCGGTCGCACGCAAGCACGTCGATTTCAAAGAAGCCAAGATTAAGTAGCGGCGCGAATTTTCGCGCAAAGTTCGCTTTTCTGCCGGCCGTTGTCTCTCCGGGATGGGGAGTGTGCTCGTGCGCGCGATGCAATCTCCCAGTCACGGTCGGCCGGGACCGGGTGCCGCCGTGTCGTTCCACTGGCCCGTGTCGTTCCACTGGCCCGTGTCGTTCCACTGGCATTGCGAGGGGAAGAAATGGTGGCCGGCGTCGAGTCTGACATCGGCAGCGGGGTAGAAGTCCGAGCAGCCCCGGCGCCGGCCTGCCAAGTCATGGACCAAAGAGGGCGTTGGCCATTGACCTGGCTATCGATCGGCCCAACACGGCATCACTAGAGGAGGCCACTCCTAGCCGTTACGGGACGATCATCACCTCACGGCATCAGGAGATGCGGCGGACCTGAAAGTCCGTGAGGATCTCTGAATTTCACTGGATAACGGACCGCGATGCGCGGCGCGCCTACGCTGGATCCCGCTGGTCCCTCCTCCCGCTCAGTATCCCCTGTTCAACAAAGCAGATCAAACGTAACTTGGCAATACTCCGATAACGTTTCCAATGGCTTGGTAAGCGCCTGTGGCCGATTCTCCCCTGTCCAACAAATTCATCATAGTCGAGTGTTCAAATTTAGGCCTGTTCACTGCATCTCGCTCGCACTCTAAATTTATAATTATATCAGATACTTATACAAGACGGATGCATCAAGCGGCGTTGGCGACCACGCGATTGCGGCCTTCGCGTTTTGCCGCATAGAGGGCTCGGTCGGCGCGGCCGAACAGGGCATCCATGCCCTCCCCCGGGATTTCAAGCGCGGCGAGACCGACACTGGCGGTCACCGGAACCTGGGTGGCGGCGCTCACTCGAAAGGGCTCGGCCGCGATGCACGACAACAGACGCTCCGCCACCTGTCGCGCCCGCCACAGCGGTGTGTCCGGCATGACGATGATGAACTCCTCCCCGCCCATGCGGCAGACGAGATCGACCCCGCGCGTATTGCGGCGCAGGCGCTGAGCAAACTCGCGCAGCACGCTGTCACCTGCGGCATGGCCATACGTATCGTTGACCGACTTGAAGTGATCAATGTCGACAACCAGCACCGAAAGCGGGCTGCCCGTTCTGCTCGCCTTCTCGGTGAGCGCCTTGGCGTGGGTCTCCAGGTAGCGTCTGTTGAACAGGCCTGTCAGCGCGTCCATCACAGCCAGCTCCAGACTCGCGCTGAGGCTGTTGCGCAAGAAGTCCGAGTGGCGCTTGCGCCGGATCTGCGTGCGCACGCGCGCGATCAGCTCGTGGCGGTCGATGGGCCGAATGAGATAGTCGTTCACACCCATGTCGAGCGCGCGCAAAAGGCGCTGCTCGTCGGTCGGCTCCGCAACAACCATGATCGGAAGGTGCCGAAGACGCTCCAGCGAACGCACCTGGCTGCACAGCCGCAGCCCGTCGGCACCGACGAGCGAGAGGCTGACGATCAGCAGATCACAGGCGCCCTCGCCAAGGCGGGCCAGCGCCTCCCGCGGCTCCGTCGTTTGGTCCACCGTGTGCATCCTGGTCAGCGCCGCGACCACACGCTGCACCGCGCGCTCCTGGTCCTCCACCAGCAGGATGCGCGCGCCAGCCTCCGCCTTGCCCAAGTCCGGCCCGGCGCCGGGCACAAGGCCGATCTCGGCGCCGCTCGCCATGCGCAGAAGCATCTCGTCATTGAGCGCCTTGAGGCGCGCCAGGTTCCTGACGCGGGTGATGAGGCCGATATCGTCGACCGGCTTGGCAAGAAAATCGTCGGCGCCGACCCGCAGCCCCTGGATCTTGTCCGTCGGCTGATCCAAGGCCGTGATCATGACGACCGGCAGGTGCATGGTTCTGGGGTCGGCCTTGATGCGGCGGCAGACCTCGAACCCGTCCATGCCCGGCATCATGACGTCGAGCAGCACGACATCGATGCGCTCGGCCCCGAGCACCTGAAGCGCCTCCCGGCCGTTGTGGGCCGTGAGCACCTCGAAGTATTCGGCCGACAGGCGCGCCTCGAGCAGCTTGACGTTGGCCAGGATATCGTCAACGACCAGGACACGAGCGGTCATAACGCACCTTCGCTACGCACGGGTACAATGGTCCTTCACGCTTCTCCGACGTACCGGCGCACCGTGTCGAGAAACATCGCAATCGAAATGGGCTTTGAGATGTAGGCCTCGCAGCCGCCCTGGCGGATGCGCTCCTCGTCGCCCTTCATGGCAAAGGCCGTGACGGCGATCACCGGAATGTCGCGCAAGGTCTCGTCATCCTTGAGCCATTTGGTGACCTCAAGCCCGGACACCTCGGGGAGCTGGATATCCATGAGGATGAGATCCGGCCGCTGCTCGCGCGCCAGTTGCAGCGCTTCCATGCCGTTGCGCGTCTGCAAGGTGCGGTAGCCGTGCGCATCGAGCAGATCGTGGAAGAGCTTCATATTGAGCTCGTTGTCCTCCACGATCAGGACGGTCTTGCCCATCTGCCGTGCCTCGGGCTGGCGACTCGAAATAGCTTTGCTGGTTTCGTGATACGTCATGCGCCCCGCGAGCCCGCCCCTCGCCCCCTGTTAGTCTTGCACCGATTCTACGCAGGCCTGGAGGCGACTGTGCTTCAGAATGCGTAACCAACTGTTTAAGATGCGTTTGCAGCTGCGCGGTATGGTTACGAATGAGACATGTTTAGAAATCGCCTGACTGTGACGCGCGAGGCGGCAGAAGGCATTGCCGCTCAGGGGCTTGCGTTCCTGGCCGAGGAGCCGGGGCGACTGTCCCGGTTTCTGGCGGTGACGGGCCTCACTCCCGATCAGATCCGCGCGCAGGTCGAGGCGCCCGAATTCCTGGCCGCCGTGCTGGAGCATCTGGTCAGTGACGAATCGCTCCTGCTCGTGTTTGCGGCCAACGCATCGATTTCGCCCGAGACGGTTGCGCCGGCCCTGGCTCTGCTGCAGCACGCCGGCAGCGGAGCCGCAAGCCCATGACGGACGGCAGGCCCAGGGTGCGCCTTGGCATCGACCTCGGCGGCACCAAGATCGCCGGCATTGCGATGGAGCCCGGCGGCACCGTCATCGCCGAGCACCGCATGGCGGCTCCTCGCCACAACTATGCGGCGACCGTCGAGGCCATTGGTGAGATGGTTGCGCGGCTCGAGCGCGGGGCGGGTGCGCAGGGCACGGTCGGGATCGGCATGCCGGGCTCGATCTCGCCCGTGACCGGCCTGGCGCAGAACGCCAATTCCACATGGCTCAACGGGCGAGCCTTCGCGCGCGATGTCGAGGCCGACCTGGGGCGTCCCGTGCGCCTCGCCAACGACGCCAACTGCTTTGCCTTGTCGGAGGCCGTCGACGGCGCGGCAGCCGGTGCCGCTTCGGTGTTCGGCGTCATCCTGGGCACCGGCTGCGGAGGCGGGTTGGTGGTCAACGGCCAACTCATCGACGGACCGCACGGCATCGGCGGCGAGTGGGGCCACAACCCGCTGCCCTGGGCCGCAAGCGACGAGCATCCGGGGCCGCGCTGCTGGTGCGGGCGGCATGGCTGCATGGAGACGTGGGTCTCAGGACCCGGATTGGAAGCCGATCATGCACGCGCCACGGGCGCGACGCTGACAAGCGAGGAGATCGCCGCCCGCGCGGGCCAAGGTGACGCGCAGGCTGGGGCGAGCCTCGAGCGGCACGCGAGCCGCCTTGCCCGTGGACTGGCGCATGTGGTCAACATCTTCGATCCGCACGTGATCGTGCTGGGCGGCGGCCTTTCCCAGCTCTCGCATCTCTATAGGGTGCTGCCCGGCCGCATGGCGCCGCTCATCTTTGCGGAGCATGGGCATATCGACCTGCGGCCGCCGCGCTGGGGCGATGCCAGCGGCGTGCGCGGCGCAGCCCGGCTGTGGGGCAAACCTTAGCGTCCCTCGCGACGGGCGCGGCACGACGGCGCGACCGCTCTCACCCCGCCCTACTTCGTCTCGCACTTGGCGGGCGGATGGAAGACGATCTCGGTCAGGTCGCCCTGCAGCGCGAACTCGCCGTAGTCGATATAGAGCTTGCGGGAGACGCCGTTCTCAAACATCAGATATGAGAATTCATAGACGGGCAGTGCATCCTGCTTGCCTGATCCCGGCTCGAAATAGGCGATCGAAACCGGCCATCCCCTGAGCCCGTCGAGCTTCTCGGCGTTGCGCACCTGGGGCAGCTGACGGTTGCTTCCGGCACTCCGCGCGCGGCCGATGGCAGCCACCGTGTCGTAGACTTTCTCGCCCTTCTCCGAGCCGTCGTAGAGATCGGCGCGGAACGAGGTCTTGGTGGCCTTGGCCGCATCGAGAAGTGCAATCGTATGCTGCACCGGGAAATAGGCGCGCGAGGGGATCGAGATGTTCTTCTTGGCGGGCTTGGTCAACTCGACCTTGATGTCCTCGCTGGCGCCCGGCCGGGCCGCATCACCCACCGTGCTTTCGGTCGCCTTCTCGTCGCGATACTGGCTGGAATCGAAGCGAAAGCGCTTGCCGCGGGCATCCTCCCAGGTCGTGGAGCGCAGGTCGGTGACAACGGCGTTGCCGGTCTGATTGGTCATCCGCGTCACAAACCGCATGTTCTGCGTATAGCCTTCGCACGCCGAGCCCGTGAGGTCGTAGGCCATGCGGCCGATGACCGAGGTGACGCCCGTGCCGCCGCGGGTGGTTGCAAGCGTCAGCTCGTAGATGGCACGGTGCGGAGCGAGAAAAACGCCATCGGGCGCCGCCATACCGCTCTGCGGCGGCACCAGCAGCCACACGGCGCAAGCCCCGAGCGCGGCCAACAGCGAACGCGCAAAACCGGTGTCTGTCATCACTCCGTCTTTCCCGCAGAGAAGGGCAGTTCTATGACCCAAGCCTTGCCATACCGTAACTGGCAGGCGTTCTCTTGCAAAGCAACCCCCGCACTGACAAGACTGCTGCCCCACGCCCCCCGTCCCGCCGTGCCTTTGCGGGAATTTTCAGGAACCTGCAATGATTGCATTCAAGCGTGACCCGGGCATCCGGCGGCAGCATGGGGGACCCCTGCTCGACCGCGACACTTTCGTCAGGCCGATCGCGCATCGCGGCCTGCATGACCGGAACCAGGGACGCCTGGAGAACACGGCACCGGCATTCCAGGCCGCCATCGAGAGGGGCTACGGCATCGAGTGCGACCTGCAGCCGGCGAGCGACGGCACGCCCATGGTGTTCCACGACGAAAGACTCGACCGGCTGATGGCGGCCACCGGCTTCATCGATGCCCATTCGCCGGTGATGCTGGCGAGGTTCCGCTACAAGGGCCTGGATGAGAAGATCCTCACTTTCGCACAATTCCTGGATCTCGTGGCCGGCCGCGTGCCTTTGCTCGTGGAGGTGAAAGGCAAGGACCCCGGCGTGCATACGGCCTTCGTGGCAAGGATCGCGCAGGCCGCGCGCGCCTACCAAGGTCCCATCGCCCTGATGTCGTTCAACAGTGCCGTTGTCGCGGCCCTCGCGGAGCGGGCGCCAAAGATCCCGCGCGGCGCGGTCGTCGGTGGCCAGCAGGTCCTCGCCAGCCTTTGGGCGGGCAAGGGCAGCAAGCGTGAAGGGACCACGATCTCTCGCACCGTCGGGGCGGGACGCGCCGGCCTTGGTTTCTATGCGGTCGATGTGAAGCTGGTTGCGGCGGCACGCAAGTGGATGTCGCTGCACGCCCCGGACCTGCTGCTGTTCACGTGGACCGTGCGAACGCCGCGGCAGCGTGCGGCGGCGGCGCGCTGGGCGGATGCGCCGATTTTCGAAGGCTATGAAGCCTGAGCTTTCCCGAAACGTGTTCGCAGGCTCGCGCACCGCAAGCATGAGCGGCACGGCATGCGGCATGCGCGGCGAAGTCGGGACTTTGCCGCCACAGTGCTGTAGTCTCAAAATTGCATGTCGAGGCTCAGCGGACAGCGTTTGAAAGTAGGATGAGCAGAGCGGACGCCGCAAAGATCGAGGTGGTGCCTCGGATCGCCGATATCCCTGCCGGGGCCTGGGATGCCTGCGCCAATCCGGACCCTGCCACATTCAATCCGTTCATCGCCCATGCCTTCCTGCACGCCCTCGAGGACGCTGGAACGGTCGGCGGACGTACCGGCTGGGCGCCGCGCCATCTGGCGCTGAGGCTGGCCGACGGCGAGATCGCTGGCTGCGCGCCGTGCTATCTGAAGGCGCACAGCCAGGGCGAGTACGTCTTCGACCACAGCTGGGCGGAAGCCTTCATGCGCGCTGGCGGGCGCTACTATCCCAAGCTGCAGATCGCGGTTCCCTTCACGCCCGTGCCGGGCCGGCGGCTCCTCGTGGGTTCGGGGCCTGCCAGCGAGACCCACGAGAGGATGCTCGCGGCCGGCGCCGCGGAGATCGCAGAGCGCAATGGGATATCCGGCCTGCACGTCACGTTTCTCAGCGAAGGCGAGTGGCGCCGTCTCGGCGCGTGCGGTTTCCTGCAGCGTACCGACCAGCAGTTCCACTGGAGCAACGCCGGCTACGCCACGTTCGACGACTACCTGGCCTCGCTCGCATCGCGCAAGCGCAAGGCCATGCGCAAGGAGCGCGAGCAGGCGGTCGCGGCCGGGCTCGACATCGTCTGGCTCAGGGGCCGCGAAATCACCGAAGGCGACTGGGACGCCTTCTTCGCGTTCTACACGGAAACGGGATCACGCAAGTGGGGGCGGCCCTATCTCAACCGCAAGTTCTTCTCGCTGCTCGGTGCCGGTGGTGTCGGCGAGCATTGCCTGCTGATGCTGGCCAAGCGCGCTGGCCGTCCCATTGCCGGCGCGCTGCATCTGATCGGCGGCGATTGCCTGTTCGGGCGCTACTGGGGCGCCGTCGAGCACCACCCGTTCCTGCATTTCGAGCTGTGCTACTACCAAGCCATCGACTACGCCATTCAGCACAGGATGGCCCGGGTGGAAGCCGGCGCACAGGGCGAGCACAAGCTGGCGCGAGGATACCTGCCGACGAAAACCTATTCAGCGCACCATATCGTCGATCCGGCACTGCGCCGCGCCATCGGCGACTATCTGGCGCGCGAACGCAAGTATGTCGATGCGGCGACCGAGGAGCTGGCGGAGTATGCGCCGTTCCGCAAGGCACCGCCGCATCAGGTGTGACGTGTCTCGGCCAAGATCCGGAAATCGCCGCGCGGCCACTGCTCGATGGGGGCCAGACGAATGGCCCAGCCGAAGATCAACAGCACCAGCAATGTTGCGGCGACGACCATGTCGATGCGCTCAGCCCGACGCGCGGCGCAGCGGCGTGCGGCCGCGATCACGTCCTCCGGGCTGGTGTTTTTCACTACATCGTGCATTGCTGATACTCTGCGGGCTCCAGTCGAGCGGTAGCAATTTCGCACATGTCTCTTGGCGCCGAATTAACAATGCCGCCAGCTTGACGACGAGGTTACCCGCCGATTAACACCTCGCCCGTATGCGAAGGAAACAGTGATGCCTTACGATACGAACAATGTTTTTGCGAAAATACTGCGCGGCGAACTGCCCGCCCAAAAGGTCTACGAGGACGCCGACACGCTGGCGTTCATGGACATCATGCCCCGGTGCGAGGGCCACACTCTGGTCATTCCCAAGGGTCCGGTGCGCAACATTCTGGATGCCGGCCCGACCCAGCTCGCAGCCTGCATGAGGACCGTACAGAAGGTTGCTGCTGCCTCCGTCAAGGCCTTCGGTGCCGACGGCATCACGCTCTTGCAGGCCAACGAGGCCGCGGGCGGGCAGGTCGTCTTCCATCTGCATTTTCACATCATGCCGCGCTGGGAGGGCAAATCGCTGGGGCCCGCCGCCAGCAAGATGGAAAGGCCCGAGGTGCTCGCGGCCAATGCCGAGAAAATCATGAAGGTAATGGGGGCGCGAGGCGGCGCGCACGGCGATGAGCCGGTGGGCTGACGACCCGGAGAAGGCGGCCGATCACCTGATCGCACGCAGCCTGGACGAGATTGCACCTCGCGGTCACGTCCTGCTTGTCAACCAGGGCGGAGCCCTGCCAACGCAGCTTGAGGCGCGCGGCCTTTCGCATGGCGTGTGGAACCGGCGCGTGACGGGCGCCTTTTCGGCGGCGCCGTGGCCGCCAGCGGGGCCATTCGACAGCGCGCTCGTGCGGCTGCCCAAGGCCCGTGACGAGCAGGAGATGACGGTGCACGCCGCTTTGAGCGTGCTGGAGGTCAGTGGGCGCCTCGTTCTCTATGGCGGCAACGATGAGGGTATCCGCTCGGCTGCCGGGATGCTGAAGGATCTGACGGGAGCGGTTGAAACACTGGCTGCGCGCGGTCACGGGCGGGTGCTGGCTGCCCATCGCGCCGGCACCGATCGCTACAAGAGTGAGCTTTCAGCCTGGCGGACCGTATCAAGGATGGTGATCGCGCAGATGGAGCGCGACTGGATCAGCTATCCCGGCATCTTCGCCGCCGGGCGCCTCGATGAGGGCACGGCGCTGCTGCTCGGCGTCATGCCCCCGCTGCCGCCACGGGCCCGCGTCCTCGACTATGGCTGCGGCTCAGGCGTGATCGGCGCCGCGGCCCTGGCGCAGCAGCCCGGCATCATCCTCGACATGCTGGACAGTGATACCGTGGCGCTGCGGGCGGCGCACGAGAACGTGCCCGCCGGGCACCCGATGGCCGGCACGCGTCTGGCCGATGCCCGGGGCCGCGCTTACGATGCCATCCTGTCCAATCCCCCGCTGCATCAAGGCATCGCCGAGGACCACGCCTTGCTCGAACGCCTGCTGACCGACGCACCGGCGCACCTGGCACCAGGCGGCGTGCTGCAGATCGTCGTGCAGCGCCGCCTGCCGCTTGACCGATTGTTTGGCGAGCGCTTCGGCCAGGTCGACGTCGTGGCGGAGAATGGACGCTATCGCGTCTGGCGGGCGCGCAAGACCTGACCTCACCCCAGCAGCATCTGCGCCGCCATCAGCAGCGCCGCACCGCCGACGACGCCCGCGGCGAGGTTGCGGCGCGCGAGGAAATAGAGCGCGATGCCGCCCGCGAACGCACCGAGCCGGATCGCCAGCGGCACGTTCGCCAAGGCGCCGGCCGGGAACAGGATCATGCGCGAAACGAGGCCGGCCACCAGCGCCAAGGCCACGGCACGCACCCACAGGAACGGCTGGCCGTCGAGATCGAGCCGGCCGCCGACCGCGACACCGAGCCAGCGCCAGCACTCGTTGGCGAGAACCCCCGCGATCAGCAGCGTGAGGTAGCCGCCGAAGCCGTCCTGCATGACGCTCATCGCGCGGACGCCCCCCAGAGATAGGCAAGCGTGCCGCCGATCAGGCCGGCGGCCAGCAGGTCGAAGCCCGGAACGATCAGGTACAGCAGCGGCGCCAGGCCGCAGCCGAGCACGACGGCAGCCACGTCCATGCGCGATTGCGACGAGATCACAAGCGACAGGATGAAATAGAGCGGCGTGGTGAACACCAGCGCGGCACTGACGGGCCCCGGCACGCTGCCGGTCAGCAAGAACCCCGTCAGGCTGCCGAGCACCATCATGCCGCACACCGCCACGCCAATGCCAAGGTGGTGGGCCAGACGCAGTTCCCTCGCCACCGACGGCAGGCGCCGCGCACCCTCGATCCAGGTCGTGATGGCGACGAAATGGGCGGCCAGCACCTCCAGCACCGGACGCCGTTTCGACCCGCGCAGCGTCGGCATGGTGGCGGCGACCATCGGAAACAGCCGCACGGCGGCGAGCGTCACGGCCATGGCCGCGCCCGCCACGGTTGCGCCGCGTGCCAACTGATCGATGAGCACGACCTGATTGGGCAAGGCGAACATGGTAAGGGACAGGAATGCCGCCTGGCCGAGCGTGAAGCCGGCATCGCGCGCGATGGCGCCGAAGCCCAACGCGGTTGCGAACAGCACGAAGGCGGCCACCGAATAGCCGGCGCGCAGCCCAAGCGCGAAGGCCGCAGCTTGCGTGCTTACTCCCTGCATGATCGTCCCGCCCCCGCGCAACAGCTCCCCCCGTTCGCACGGAACGAGGTGCTGGTGTGTTATGGGACGCGCACGGGCCGCGCAAGCGGGACGAACAGGTGAGCGGCAGGACGCGGATCAGTCATCCTTGCGGCGCGGCACACTCGGCACGGTGCCGGTCTTGGGACGGTCCTTCTTGTCCTTGGGGCCGGAGAGCGCCTTGCGTGGCGCGGCCTCGACCAGGGCGGCATCCTCGCCGTCCTCATCGTCGCCGCCATCACCGCCGTCGTCGGCATCCTCCTTGGCCTTGTGCTTGGGCTCGGCCGGGAAATACTCGAAGGCCAGCTTGCGCTCAGGACCTTCACCGGCCACCAGCACACGCACCGTGCCTCCGTGCTCCAGCTTGCCGAACAGAAGCTCGTCCGCCAGCGGCTTCTTGATGTGCTCCTGGATGACGCGGGCCAGCGGCCGGGCGCCGAACTTCTCGTCGTAGCCCGTCTCGGCGAGCCACTTGGCGGCCTCGTCCGTGAGCTCGATGGTGACGCCGCGATCGGCCAGCTGCGCCTCGAGCTGGAACACGAACTTCTCGACCACCTTGAGAATGATCTCGGGCGGCAGGCCCGAGAAGGCAATCACGGCATCCAGCCGGTTGCGGAACTCGGGCGTGAACATGCGGTTGATGGCTTCCGTATCGTCGCCCTCGCGCTTGCTGCGGCCGAAACCCATGGCCGGACGGGCAAGGTCGGCGGCACCGGCGTTGGTGGTCATGATCAGGACCACGTTGCGGAAATCGACCTTCTTGCCGTTGTGGTCGGTGAGCTTGCCGTGGTCCATCACCTGCAGGAGGATGTTGAACAGGTCCGGATGCGCCTTCTCGATCTCGTCGAGCAGCAGCACGCTATGGGGATGCTGATCGATACCGTCCGTCAAGAGCCCGCCCTGGTCGAAGCCGACATAGCCCGGCGGCGCGCCGATCAGGCGCGAGACCGTGTGCTTCTCCATGTACTCGGACATGTCGAAGCGCAGCAGCTCCACACCCATCAGGGAGGCAAGCTGCTTGGCCACCTCCGTCTTGCCGACGCCGGTCGGCCCGGAGAACAGGTAGCAGCCGATCGGCTTCTCGGGCTCGCGCAAGCCGGCGCGCGAGAGCTTGATGGAACTCGACAGCGCCTCGATCGCCTTGTCCTGGCCGAACACCAGGCGCTTCAGATCCTTCTCGATGTTGACCAGCACCTCCGCGTCGGACTTGGTGATGGTCTTGGGCGGAATGCGCGCCATGGTGGCGACCGTCGCCTCCACCTCCTTCACGCCGATCTTCTTCTTGCGCTTGGCCTCGGGCACCAGCATCTGCGATGCGCCCGTCTCATCGATCACGTCGATGGCCTTGTCGGGCAGCTTGCGATCATTGATGTACTTCGCCGACAGCTCCACCGCCGCCTTGATGGCGTCGTTGGTGTACTTGAGCTTGTGATACTCCTCGAAGTAGGGCTTGAGACCCTTCAGAATCTCGATGGAATCCTCGACGGTCGGCTCCTTGATGTCGATCTTCTGGAAGCGGCGCACCAGCGCGCGGTCTTTCTCGAAGTGCTGGCGGTACTCCTTGTAGGTGGTGGAGCCGATGCAGCGCACCGTGCCCGACTGCAGGGCGGGTTTCAGCAGGTTCGAGGCGTCCATGGCGCCGCCCGAGGTGGCGCCTGCGCCGATCACGGTATGGATCTCGTCGATGAAGAGAATGCCGCCGGGATAGTTCTCGATCTCCTTCATGACGGCCTTGAGCCGCTCCTCGAAGTCGCCGCGATAGCGCGTGCCGGCCAGCAGCGCGCCCATGTCGAGCGCGAAGATGGTCGAGGTCTTCAGCACCTCGGGCACGTCGCCGTTGACGATCTTGCGCGCCAAGCCTTCCGCAATCGCCGTCTTGCCGACGCCGGGGTCGCCGACGAACAGCGGGTTGTTCTTTTGCCGCCGGCACAGCACCTGGATGGTGCGCAGCACCTCCGGCTCGCGCCCGATCAGGGGATCGATGCGGCCGCTCTTGGCCTTCTTGTTGAGATTGACGCAGTAGGTATTGAGCGCGTCCTGCGGCTGCTTCTTGCCGTCCTCGCGTCCGTCCGCGCCCTGGTCCTCGTCCACCCCGCGCACATGCTTGGGTTCCGACATGCCGGGCCGCTTGGCAATGCCGTGGCTGATGTACTGGACGGCCTCGAAGCGCGTCATCTCCTGCTCCTGGAGGAAGAACGCGGCATGGCTCTCGCGCTCGGCGAAGATGGCCACCAGCACGTTGGCGCCAGTCACCTCCTCGCGCCCCGAGGACTGCACGTGCACCACCGCGCGGTGCACGACCCGCTGGAATCCCGTGGTGGGCTGCGCCTCGGTAGAACCTTTCACGAACAGGCTGGAGAGCTCGTTGTCGAGGTATTCGGTGATGCGCCGGCGCAGGGCGTCGAAGTTGACCAGACACGCCTTCATGACGGCGGCCGCGTCGCGGTCGTCCAGCAGGGCGAGCAGCAAATGCTCGAGCGTCGCGTACTCGTGATGCCGCTCGTTGGCGTATTCCAGAGCGCGATGCAGCGCAGCCTCGAGACTTTGGGAAAAAGCTGGCACGGGACCGTCCTACTCCTTTTCCATCGTGCATTGCAGCGGGTGCTGGTGCTGACGCGAGAAGTCCATCACTTGCGCAACCTTGGTTTCCGCCACCTCGTAGGTGTAGACGCCACAGATGCCGACACCCTTGTGATGCACATGAAGCATGATGCGCGTGGCATCTTCGCGGCCCTTGTTGAAATAACGCTCCAGCACGAGCACCACGAACTCCATGGGCGTGTAGTCATCGTTCAAAAGCAGCACCTTGTAGAGGCTAGGCTTCTTGGTTTTGGGGCGCGTCTTGGTGATAAGCCCCGTCTTGCCCTCCTCATCGCCTCGTGAGCCGTTCCTGCCGGCCATGCGCTCAAGCCCTGTGTTCGTTTCTAGGTTCCGTGTCGAGCGCCGGCGCTCCTCTCGCCTCACCGGCGCAAATCACCAACCATCTTAGCGATAGCGGGGGCCAGACCGCAAACGCTGCAGACGGCACCTTTCGTTGACTGAACCCCGCGGCACAGCCGCAGCCACGCCCGCTATATGGGTATCAAATCGGCAATTGCGACAAAAATGGCCCGGACGCGCCCTGTGGGCGTCATCCGGGCCACTGCGAAAAATACTAGGCGGCGTAAACCCGCTGCCCGCGCGTAGGCTTGGGCCGTTAGTGCTGGCGCACGGACTGCAGCGCCTTTTCGACCGGCTTGTAGGCCTCCTTGGCAAGCTCGGCATAGAGGCCGCCGATCTTCGACACTTGGTGCATATACTCGTCGTAGGTGCGCTTGGCATAGCCGGTCTGGATCTCGACCGCCTGCTCGAACGACTTCGCCGAGAGCAGCTTCTCGATGGTGGCCGTGCCCTCTTCGAACGAGCGCTTGGTGTAGTCGGTCATCTCGGCGGCAATCGCTTGCCAGCCTTTGTTCCATTCGCCGAACACCTTCATGGCGGCATCGACGTTATTCTGGCCGAGTTTCTGGAAGTCTTCGAAGTTCTTGAGCATGGGGGAAGGTCCTTGTGCTGGGTCTGGGGTCTCGTGACCTGGCGGTCGGGCACTGTGCAATGCACCATGATCTATGTGCGTCGCACAATATAGTCAAGTGTCTTTGTTGCGCCGCAATATGCGACACGGTCGTGGCCATTGCCCAGTTGGTAACCATGCGGCTTAACCGACCCCTCACGAGGCTTGGTTAACCTCCAAAACGGCGAGGGGTTCAATCACCCCCCGCAAGAAGGGTCCGTGGGCGCGCATCGCGCCTCACTGGCGCCCCAAAATCACGGTGAAGGCTTACAGGGCACTTCATCAAGGCGTTGGATGGCCTGCGGCCCCAGTCGGGCCGTTTGCCATGTGTCGGACAGAGGGAATGGCGTTGCGAGCTCAATGGCGCCGGACAGGGCGCCGATTTGGCATTTCTGCGGTCGCGCTGGCAGTGGCGGTCAACACGCTGGCTGCGCCTGTCTACGCGCAGGTGAGCGGCCGGCACGCCGTGTTGGTCATCGACGCCAACACGGGGCGCATCATCACCCAAAGCTCCGCCGACGATCTGCGTTACCCGGCCTCGCTCGCCAAACTCATGACGCTCTACATCGTGTTCGAGCTGATCGAGCAGGGCCGCCTGTCCTATCGCACAAAAATTCGCTTCTCGGCCAACGCCGTCGCCGCTCAGCCCTCCAAGCTCGATGTCGAGGAGGGCACGGAAATCAGCCTCATCGATGCCATCAAGGCCCTGATCACCAAGTCGTGCAACGACGTGGCGGTGGCCGTTGCCGAGCACATCGCCGGCAGCGAGGCGCGCTTCGCGCAGATGATGACGCAAAAGGCACGCCAGCTCGGCATGCACGCCACCATCTATCGCAATGCCTCGGGCCTGCCCGACCCGGAGCAGGTGACGACCGCGCGCGACATGCTCACGCTGGCACTTCGACTGCAGGACGATTTTCCGCAGCACTATCCGCTGTTTGCCACGCGCACCTTCACGTACAACGGCGTGACCTACCGCAATCACAACACCATGCTGTTCAGCTATGAAGGCAGCGACGGCCTGAAGACCGGCTACACGCGCGCGTCGGGCTTCAACCTGGTGGCCTCCGTACGGCGCGGACGCAAGCATGTGGTGGGGGCGGTGTTCGGCGGCGCGACCGCCTCCTTGCGCAACGCGGCGATGCGCACCTATCTCAACATCGGCCTGATGAAGGCCTCCAACGAGAAGACGCGCAGGCCCGCACCCCGCCTCATCGCGCAGGCCAAAGGGCCGCCGCCCATCGTTGCGGCGCCGGCCCCGCAACCCGCACAGCGGCCCGTCCTACAGGCATCGCCGCCGAGGGTCGTCGAGATCGCCCGCGTGCGCCCGGTGCTCGTTGCCGGGGCACCCCCGCCGCCACACAACCCGACCCTGCACGCCTCTACTGACGGCATCGAGGCTTTGCTGGCGCGCGCGGCACCAAACCCGGCACCGCCGCAACCGATAGCAACGGGCTCCGCACCGGCCCGGCCGCTTCCAAGCGCATTCCAGATCCAGGTCGGTGCATTCCAGAGCCAGACCGAGGCCGAGCGCCAGCTCGCCTCCATCCGCCAGCGTGCGGGTGCCCTGCTCACCAACCGGTCCGCGGTGACACATGCATTCAAGCACGGCGACAAGGTTTTCTATCGCGCCCGCTATGCCGGCTTCGAGGCCCAGGCCGCCGCCACCGGCGCCTGCACCGAGCTCAAGCGCCTCAGCATCGATTGCCTGGTGATGAAGGCGGAGTAAGCTCACCCCTCCCACCGGTCCTTGCGACGGGGAAGCGGTGGGGGGAACCTTCTCCTGACGGACGGCGGGACAGGGACAGCGCAGGGACGCACGCATGACCCAGCAGTGGCTGACCGTCGTGGGCCTGGCATTCGACTTCGTCGGCTTCATGCTGCTGTTGCGCGAATGGTGGCTGGCGTTCTTCAACGAGGCGCGTCAGATCGAGATGGAGGAACAGCTCGAGCGCGTGCGCGCGCTGCGCAACCTGCGTCCCGCGCAGCCCGGCCAGCGCAATCCGTTCGAGACGCTGGAGCGCGTTCAGGACGAGGCGGCCTTGCGCCGGACCCGCACTGTGCATCGCGCGGCCATGACCCAGCGCAAGGGCACATTCCTGCTGGCCACCACCCTGATCGTGCTCGGCTTCATGCTGCAGATCGCGGGCGCCTGGCCCGGCTGCTGCCCGCCCTGGATCGCCCCGCAGACCTAAACCCCGAGCCGCGCGCGGGCCATGGCGGCCTCCGCCGCCCGCTGCATCACTTCCCCAGCAGCACGTCCTTGGCCTCGTTGATCTTGGCGGCGAGGAAGGTGGAGCCGCCGCGATCGGGGTGCAGCTTCAGCATGAAATCGCGGTGCGCGCGGCGGATGTCGTCGTCGCTGGCACCCTCGCTGAGCCCCAAAATGTCGAGCGCCTGTGCGCGGGTCATGTGGCCGGCAGGGCCGCTGCTTTCACCTTCGGCACGTGCCAGGTCCTCGCGCCACGTGGGATGGGCGCGGTCAAGATAGGCTTCCAGGATCTGCGCCGACTGCGGATCGGAAAAGCGGCAGTCCTGCCACAGATGCGCCATCTCGACGGGAGCCAGGGTTTCGAGGTCGCGGCCGGCGAAAAAGCCCTTCAGCACGCGGCCACGGATCTGGCCGGTGTCATGGTCGAGCTCCACCTCGAGATGCTCGGTCTCCACCCGCGAGGTCTGGCCGGACGCCTTCTGTGCGCTGCCGGCACCCCAAGGTGAGCCGCCCATGCCCCAGAGCAGCCATGAGCCCAACGCCGCCAGCGACATCGCATAGCCGATGGCGCCCCGGTAGACCAGCACGCCCGCGCCTGCCAGCGCCGCGACGCCCGCTCCGATGCGCAACTGGCGCGCCAGCACCTGCGTGTTGGCGAGCGAATAGACGCGCATCAGCAGCAGGAGCGCCAGCAGGGCCGCGAAGCCGAGGAGCAGATACTGCATGGGAGGCTCCGCTCACCCTGGCTGTTTCATCTGCTCGAGCAGCAAGCGCGGCACCCGTCCGCCGAGCGCGGCCAGCGCCTTGCGCCCGCCTGCGGCATAGACCGCAACGGCCGAGAGCAAGTCCTTCAACTGGGCGGCGGAGCCGGCGTCGAACCGACAGTAGGCCCCCTTGGTGAGGCGGGCGATCTCGCGGAAAGCTCTCTCGGCCCGCGTGTCGGAGCCTTCCTGGAACAGAAACACCGGCACGCCCAGCAGGGCGAGCTCGCCCGCGCGACCGCACAGCTCGTCGATGTCTTCCTCCATGCAGTCGCCGACATAGACGAGCGCATTGACGGGCTTCTGGGTTGCCTCCTCGCGGGTGTGGGACAGCACCTTGCGGATTTGCGTAAACCCGCCGGCGCAGGCCACGCGCGTCATGAGATGGGCGAGCGCATCCGGGTCGCTCACCCAGCGCGACGCGCGGCACTCGCCGCTGCCGCGGAAGTACATGAGTTGCACATCCAGGCCGCCGATGGCCTTCACGGCCTTGAACATGTCGGCCTGCAGGGCGAGCGCCATGTCCCACGTCGGCTGGCGGCTCATGGTGGCATCCATGGCGAAGACCAGGCGACCCCGGCCGGCGGCCGTACGGGGCGCCAATTCCTTCATGCGCTGCACGAAGTCGGCCACATCGGCAGCGGAGGAGGCGCGTGTGGGTGGGGTCTGCCGCGCCTCGGACGGCACCCCGCTCGGCTGGGCCGCTTGCGGAGCTTTGGCTCCCGTCTTGGCCACCGTCTCGCGGCTCTCGGCTGTCGTCTTGCCCTTGTCCGTCATGGCGAGGCCCGCAGCGCCTTTCCCCAAGTCGCCAATACCTCCCGTAAAGATGGCGCTTCGCGCCTCGGGCGACAATGCCGGCCGCAGAAGACTGTGCGGAATCGGCCTGGCTTGCGCGAGCCGCACCGGTCTGCGAAGCTTCGCAGACCGGCTTCCCACCTTCCATGAACCTCCTCCTCCTTGCCCTGGTGCCCGCCTGCTTCGCGCTCAACCCCGTGATCGGGCGGGCGATGGCGGAGGCGTTCGGCCCTGCCTCGCTATCGGTCATCCGATGGGCCTTCTCGGCCGTCATCGTGGCTTTGCTCGCGCTGGCGGGCGGCGGGAGCGAGCGCTGGCGGGCGCCGGCCGGCCACCTCGTGCGCGTCGCCATACTGGGGGCGCTGGGCATGGGCTTTTGCGCCTATGCCGCCTTCGAGGGGGCGCGGACGTCACCGGCCACCAACATTGCCCTCATCTACGGATGCACCTCGGCGTTCGTTGCCGCGTGGGAGATCGCCGCCGGACGCCAGCGGATGACGGCGGCTCTCGGGCTCGGCATCGCGGCGTGCCTTGCGGGCGTCGTGCTGATTGTCACGCGCGGCCACCCTGAGGTTCTGCAGAACCTGCGTTTCACGCCCGGGGACCTGTGGGCAACGGCCGGCATGCTCGTGTTCGTGGTCTACACCATTGCGCTGCGGCGGACGCCGGCGCTCCTCACGGCACTGCCGCAGTTCGCAGTCATGGGCTTGGGCGCGACGATCGCACTGCTTCCCGTCGCAGGTGCCGAGCTTGGCGCCGCGCATCCCGTGCCCGCGCCGTGGATGGTTCCGTGGCTGGTCGCAACGGTGCTCGTGGCCGGCATCGGCGCATTCCTGGGCTACAACCTGGCGCTCACGCGCAACGGGCCCGTGCTCACCGCCGCATCGCTCACGCTCACGCCCGTGTACGCGGCCGGGCTCGCCATGCTGCTCATCGGCGAGCAGCTTGCCTGGTATCACGCTGCAGCACTGGTGCTCGTGGTGGCTGGGCTGCTGCTGGTCAATCGCGGGCAGGCTGCGTGAGATCTATGTTTCGCCGAGCCCCAACAGCCCGACGTTGCCGCCCGTCGCCGTGATGTCGGTGGTGCGCACGCGCTCGGTGGCGAAGCGGGCGAGAGTGTTGGGACCGCCCGCCTTCGGCCCCGTGCCCGACAGCCCCTCGCCGCCGAAAGGCTGCACCCCGACCGCGGCGCCGATCTGGTTGCGATTGACGTACAGGTTCCCCACGCGGGCATGCTCCGCCACGTAGTCGGCAACGGAGGCGATGCGGCTGTGCAGGCCCAGCGTCAGGCCATAGCCGCTGGCATTGATGGCCTCGACCACCTTGTCGAGATGCCCGCCCTGGAACCGCACCACGTGCAGGATCGGGCCGAACACCTCCTCGCGCAGCACCTGGGCGCTAGCGATCTCGAACACCGCCGGCGTGACGTAGGTGCCCACCTGGCACTCGAACGGCAGGGGAAGATCGATGAGCTCGGCGCCCTGCTTCTGCATGCGCAGCTTGTGCGCATCCAGGCGATCCATCGCGTCCTCGTCGATGACCGGGCCGATGTCGATGGCATAGTCGATGGGATCGCCGATATCGAGCGCCTGCACCGCACCGACCAGCATGTCGAGCATCGGCTTGGCCACGTCCTCCTGCACGAAGAAGATGCGCGCGGCCGAGCAGCGCTGCCCCGCTGAATCGAAGGCGGACCGCACCACGTCGCGGATCACCTGCTCGGGCAGGGCGCTCGAATCGGCGATCATGGCGTTGAGACCACCGGTCTCGGCGATGAAGGGCACCATGGCACCGCGCCGGTCGGCGAGTGCGCTCTGAATAGCCCATCCCGTGGCATTGGAGCCCGTGAAGGCGACACCGGCCACCCGCACGTCCTTGACCAGCGCCGCCCCGACCGCCCCGCCGCCCGGCAGCAGATGGAGCACGCCCGGCGGCACGCCCGCCTCGTGCAGAAGCTGGGTGGCGAGGAAGGCCACGATCGGCGTCTGCCCGGCAGGCTTGGCCAGCACCGGATTGCCGGCGGCGAGTGCGGCCGCCACCTGGCCCGTGAAGATCGCCAGCGGAAAATTCCAGGGGCTGATGCAGGCGAAGGGCCCGCGGCCGCGCAGCTCCAGCAGATTGGTCTCGCCCGTCGAGCCCTTGAGCGAAACGGGGCCGGCGAACAGCCGGCGCGCCTCCACGGCGTAGTAGCGCAGAAAGTCGATGGCCTCGCGCACGTCGGAGAGCGCGTTCTCCACCGTCTTGCCGGCCTCTCGCACCATCACCGCCATCAGCCGCACGCGATCGCGCTCGAAGAGGTCGGCGGCGCGCTCCAGGATCAGGCTGCGCGCGGGCCCGCCCAGCCGATCCCAGGCGTGCGCGGCAGCGCAGGCGCTGCCGATGGCCGCCTCGATGGCGGACGCATCCGCCGCGTGGACCGTGCCGATGCGCTGATTGCGATCATGCGGACACAGCACCGGCGCGGCGCCGGCACCCTGCGCCACCTTGCCGTCGACAAGGGGCGCCGCCGTGAACACGGCCTTGAGCTCGACCTCAAGATCGCGCCGCAGGGCCTCGCGCACGCCGGGCTGGTCCAGCGCCATGCCGCGGCTGTTCACCCGCTCGGGCGCGAAAATCTCGTGCGGCTTCGGCAGCAGCCGCTGACGCCTGTGCTCTTCCTTCTCGGCTTCGAGAAGCGCAACGGGGTCCCTCACGATCTCCGCAATCGGCGCTTCCTCGTCGGCCAGCCGATTGACGAAGGATGTGTTCGCCCCGTTCTCCAGCAGGCGCCGCACGAGATAGGCGACGAGATCGGCGTGCGCACCGACGGGCGCATAGATGCGGCACGGCACGCCCAGCTTGCCGCTGCCAACCACCTCCTCGTAGAGCGCCTCGCCCATGCCGTGCAGGCGCTGGAACTCGTAGGCTTCAGTCGAGGCCGCAGCCACGCTCACCGCGGCGATGGACTGCGCGTTGTGCGTGGCAAACTGGGGATAGAAGGCGACGGGGTCCGACAGCAGCAGCCGCAAACAGGCGAGATAGGAGACGTCGGTGTGGAGCTTGCGGGTGAGCACGGAATAGTCGGCCAGCCCGCGCTCCTGCGCCCATTTGATCTCGCTGTCCCAGTAGGCGCCTTTCACCAGCCGCACCGGGATCTGCTTGCCGCCGTACCCGGACAGCCGCCGCAGCCAGCGCAGCACCGGGATCGCCCGCTTGCCATAGGCCTGCACGGCGAGGCCGAGACCCGGCCAGCCCGCAACCGCCGGATCGGTGAAGGCAGAGGCAAACAGCCCGAGCGTCAGATCGAGGCGGTCCTGCTCCTCCGCATCGATGGTCAGCCCCAGGCCGGAGCGTCGGGCGGCCGCCGCCAAAGCCACGATGCGTGGCAGCAGCTCGCGCGCCAGCCGCTCCTCCTTGCCGGGGTCGAAGCGGGCATGGATGGCGGAGAGCTTCACCGAGATGCTGGGTCGCGCCATCAGCTCGTGGTTCGTCAAGCCGGCACGCGCCGGGGCTGCCTTGCCGACCGCCTCGATGGCGCCCTTGTAGCGGTTGAAATAGCCGTCCGCGTCGCTGGCCGTCCTGGCCCGCTCACCCAGCATGTCATAGGAGAAGCGATAGCCCTTGGCCTCGAGCGGCGCGGCACGGGAGAGCGCCTCATCGATGGTGCGACCGAGCACGAAATTGTCGCCCAGGATCCGCATGGCCTGGCGCAGCGCCTGGCGTATGAAGGGCTCGCCCGAGCGGGCCACGAGACGCTTGAGAACAGCTGCGGGGCCCGCACCTTTCGTCTCGCCCAGCCTCACCACGCGCCCCGTGATCATCAGGCCGAAGGTCGACGCATTCACGAACAGGCTGTCGGAGGCCCCCAGATGCTTCTCCCAGCGCCCGCCGCCGATCTTCTCGGCAATCAGGGCATCGGCGGTGTCCTTGTCGGGAATACGCAGCAGCGCCTCGGCGAGGCACATCAGGATGATGCCTTCCTCGGAGGTCAGCCCGTACTCGTGCATGAAGGCGTCGACGCCGCCATGCTGGTGGCGGCTGGCGCGCGCGGCGGCGACGAGCCTCGCTGCCCGATCGGCAATGCGGTTGCGCTCGGTGTCGGTGAAGATGGCCCGCTCGACCAGACCGCCGACGAGACGCATCTCGTCGATCAGGTGATAGGACGCAATCTCATCGCGCTCCGGCAATCCCGGATGTGCGGCGGCGGCATCCTCGACGGGCCGGGCTTCCCAGGCAGGACGCATTTGGGGCCTCCAATGCATGTCCGCGGTAGACCAGAGTCTCGCCCCCCATTCTAGCGCAACGGCCTACTTGCCCCCATCTCTTGGACAACTCTAAGGAATACAGTGCGGGCCATCGCCGGCCGGGCCGGCGCTTGCAGGCCGGGCTGCGCCGTCTATAACCTCGCGCCCGCAACAAGGGTTGAGAGAAACGAATCATGGGCGGCGCCGTTCCTGTGCTACGCAATGTTCGGGACCTGAGGACACAGGTGCGCTCCTGGCGCGGAGCCGGAGAGACGGTGGCCCTGGTGCCCACCATGGGCGCCCTCCACGCCGGCCATCTGGAGCTTGTACGGCTCGCCAAGGCGCGCTGCCGCCGCGCTGTGGTCTCGATCTTCGTCAACCCCACGCAGTTCGCCCCGCACGAGGACTTCGACCGCTACCCGCGCGATGAGGCCGGGGATCTGGCCAAGCTGGCCGCGATGGGCTGCGACCTGGTGTGGTCGCCCGATCGCGCGGAAATGTATCCGGAGGGCTTCGCCACGCGCGTGAACCCAACCGGTGCCGCCGAGGGTTTGGAGAGCGATTTCCGCCCGCATTTCTTCGGCGGCGTGGCGACCGTATGCTGCAAGCTCTTCACGCAGGTGGCGCCCGACATCGCCGTATTCGGCGAGAAGGACTATCAGCAGCTCGCGGTCGTGATGCAGATGGTGCGCGATCTCGATCTGCCGCTCGAGATCATCGGCATGCCAACCGTGCGCGAGGCCGACGGCCTCGCCATGAGCTCGCGCAACGCCTACCTGTCACCTCGTGAGCGAGCCGTCGCCCCCGCGCTCTATCAAGTCATCAGCAACGTCGCACAGACCGCCGCCGAGGGCGGCGTCATCGCCGGGGCCGTCGCAGACGGCAAAGCGACGCTGGAAGGCGCCGGCTTCAAGGTCGACTACCTGGAGGTGCGCGACGCGGAAACTCTGAAGCCCGCGCCGCCCGGAGCGCAGCGCCCGCTGCGCGTGCTGGTGGCGGCCTGGCTCGGCAAGACCCGGCTCATCGACAACATCGGCGTGGAGCACCCGCTGCTGCCGCAGTTGTGAGCCAGCGCGCCTGTATTGCGCCTGTCATCTGCGACCCGCATCACTGACCCAGGCCCATAGGGTTCTCTCGCCTCCCGTGCCTGGCGATCCTGCAAAATACTTCGCCGGCGTGGAAATTCCGGGATGGCGGCGCGCGTGTGGCCCCACCGCCCTTGCCAGGGCCCCACACCCGTGCCACCTCAACCCTGCCCTGGCCTTGGGATTCGCGCAATTTCCGAGGCGGTTGCGTGTGGCGTTGCGTCAGATACTCTTGAAGCGATCGACAGGCTACGTCCATGCCAGCTTTCCGCCTGGGCGCCTTGCGCGATCTGTTCGGCAAGTCCGACAGCTCCAAACGCGTCAAGGCCGAAGCCCCCCCGCCGAAACCGCAGGCGAGCCTCGAACTCGTTCCGGAACCGGAAATAGACGGCTCCGACCAGGAGCAGCAAGGAGCAAGAGAACAACCCGTGGTGCGTGCCATTCGCAAGCCAGCCGAAGCATCCGACAGCTACACCGCCGCCGACATCGAGGTGCTCGAAGGCCTCGAGCCCGTGCGGCGCCGGCCCGGCATGTACATCGGCGGCACCGACGAGAAGGCGCTGCATCACCTGTTCGCCGAGGTGATCGACAACGCCATGGACGAGGCGGTGGCCGGCCACGCCAACTGGATCGAGGTGGAGCTGGAGGCCGGCGGCTTCCTGACCGTCACCGACAACGGCCGCGGCATCCCCGTCGATCCGCATCCCAAGTTCAAGACCAAGTCGGCGCTGGAAGTCATCATGACCACGCTGCACTCGGGCGGCAAGTTCGACAGCAAGGTCTATAACACCTCGGGCGGCCTGCACGGCGTCGGCGTGTCGGTGGTCAATGCGCTCGCCGACAAGCTCGAGGTGGAGGTGGCGCGCAGCCAGCAGCTCTACGCCATGACGTTCAGCCGCGGCCAGCCCCAGGGCAAGCTGCAGAAGCTGGGCGCCGTCAAGAACCGGCGCGGCACCAAGGTGCGCTTCAAGCCGGACGAGAAGATCTTCGGCAAGGGCGCCGCCTTCAAGCCGCAGCGCCTGTTCCGCATGGCCCGCTCCAAGGCCTATCTGTTCGGCGGC
Organism: Hyphomonadaceae bacterium; assembly: GCA_019747815.1. Lineage (GTDB taxonomy): Bacteria > Pseudomonadota > Alphaproteobacteria > Rhizobiales > Hyphomicrobiaceae > AWTP1-13. Next base: position 1,482 of record JAIEQJ010000052.1, on the reverse strand, counting down.
GTCGAGATCCGCTGGAGCTGTGCGCCCGAGCTGATCACCGACGACACGCCGGCGAAGGCCACGTTCCATTTCCCGGGCGGACTGAAGGAGTACTTGGAGGCCACCATCAACGGCCAGACCCGCGTCACCAAAGACTTGTTCGCGGGCCGCATCGAGAAGGCGAACGGGCACGGCTCGGTGGAGTGGGCGGTCTGCTGGGTCGCCGACGAGGACGGCTTCCTCAACTCCTACTGCAACACGATCCCCACGCCCGAGGGCGGCACGCACGAGAACGGCCTGCGCGGCGCGCTCAGCAAAGGCTTGCGCGATTTCGGCGAGCGGGTGGCCAACAAGCGCGCGGCCAACATCACGGCCGACGATGTGCTGGGCACCGCCGCCGCCATGCTCTCGGTGTTCATCCGTGAGCCCGAGTTCCAGGGCCAGACCAAGGACAAGCTCGCCACCCAGGAAGCCACCCGCATCGTCGAGAACGCGGTGCGCGATGCCTTCGACCACTGGCTGGCGGACAGCCCGCAACAGGCGACCAAGCTGCTCGACTGGGCCGTGGACCAGGCCGAGGAGCGCTTGAAGCGCAAGCGCGAGAAGGAAATCGGCCGGCAGACGGCCACCCGCAAGCTGCGCCTGCCCGGCAAGCTCGCCGACTGCAGCCTGAACTCCAAGCAGGGCACGGAGATCTTCATCGTCGAAGGCGACAGCGCCGGCGGCTCCGCCAAGCAGGCGCGCAACCGCGAGAGCCAGGCCGTGCTGCCCCTGCGCGGCAAGATCCTCAACGTGGCGAACGCCTCATCCCAGAAGCTGTCGCAGAACCAGCTCCTGTCGGACCTGATCCAGGCGCTGGGCGTGGGCACCGGCGCCAAATATCGCGACGAGGATTTGCGCTACGAGCGCGTGATCATCATGACCGACGCCGACGTCGACGGCGCCCACATCGCCTCGCTGCTGATCACATTCTTCTACCAGGAGATGCCGGAACTGATCGACAACGGCCATCTCTATCTGGCGATGCCGCCGCTCTATAGGCTCACCCACGGCGCCAAGTCGTTCTACGCGCGCGATGACAAGCACAAGGACCAGCTCATCGGATCCGAGTTTGCCGCCAACGCCAAGGTGGAGGTCAACCGCTTCAAGGGGCTCGGCGAGATGAACGCCTCCCAGCTCAAGGAAACCACCATGGATCCGGCCAAGCGCACCCTGCTCAAGGTGGAGATCGCCGGCGACAAGGCGAAGGTGACCGACGCCGTCAATGCGCTCATGGGCTCCAAGCCCGAGGCCCGCTTCCGCTTCATCCAGGAGCGTGCGGCGTTCGCCAAGGATCTCGACATCTGAGCCGGCACGCGGCCTGCCCGAGCGCCGGGCAATGACATCCGCCAGACCGGTGTCACACGCGGGCCCCAGGCTAGACAGTCTAGGCCTTGTACTCAGTTTTTTTCTAGACAGGGGCCTCGAACAGTGATTCACGCTCACGAACATCGGAGCTTGGAT
>JAIEQJ010000080.1 GCA_019747815.1 Hyphomonadaceae bacterium | reverse complement strand
TGGCGGCACGCGCCTGCGTCCCGCGTCACACCCGCCGCCCTCGTCCTGAGCTCCGTCGAAGGACGGGCTGCGGGCACAAGCTATGCGTCACCTCCAACAAACCTCGTGGTGTCGAGCGACGAGCGGGGGCGGGAGAGGACGCGCTATCCTGCTCATGCGACGGCGCGGCCTTCTCGTTCACGGTGCAGGCACAGCCGGTCCGCCGAGCAGGAACCACCGGCACCATGGACCCGCTGCGCCGATGCGCTCGAAGGCGCCGGTCAGCTCCTCTGAAAGCGGAAACGACATCGCCGCCACCAGACGGCGCACGCATCAGGGCCGGAAGTGCGCGAGGTAGTGGGCGATGTCGCCGAAGTCGGCATCGCTCAGCCCGCGCACGGCTTCCGCCATGACCGCCTGCGTGCCGATGCGGGCACCTGTGCGGTAATCCTGCAGCGCCTTGATCGTGTAGTCCTCGTACTGGCCGGCAAGGCGCGGCATCTGCTCGCGGCCCGAGTAGTCGGGGTTGTGGCAGCTCGCACAGAGGCGCTGCTGCGCCAGCTCCGCGCCGCGCGCGTAGCGCGCCGCATCGACAGCCCCGCCCACCGGCGGGGGCGGCGCCAGCCCGGCCACATGACCTGAGATCGCATCTAGTTCCGCATCGGTCAGCGCTTTGGCAATCAGGTTCATCTCGGGATTCTTGCGGCGCCCTTCGCGATAGAAGAAGAGCTGATACATGACGAACAGCTTGGGCTGTCCGCCAATATGAGGAATTTTGGGATCCTTCGACTGGCCGTCCTCGCCGTGACAGGCGGCGCACTGGGCAATCTTGTCCTGCAGCGATTGAGCCAGCGCAGGGTAGAGCGAGACGATCAGCCCCAGGGCAAAAGCGGAGGCAGCAAGCCGCCTCCGCCTACGTTGCCATGGTCTACTTGCCATACGAAACGCGGTAGACCGCGCCGGCGTGATCGTCGGAAACCAGCATCGAGCCGTCCGGCAGCGTGAGCAGATCGACCGGCCTGCCGAGATACTGGTTGTCGCTGACCCATCCTGTCAGGAACGGCTCGACCCGGGTGACCCTGCTGGTCGCGTCGAGATAAGCCACCGAGACGTCGGCATCCTTCTTGGTGCGGTTCCAGGGGCCGTGGCGCGCGATGAAAATGGCGCCCTGATACTTCGGCGGGAACATCTTGCCCGTGTAGAAGCGCATGCCGAGCGGCGCCATATGCGGCCCCAGCAGCGCGGCGGGCTTCACGTAGTCGGCGCAGGACTTGCCCCAGCCGAACTCCGGATCGGTCATGGTGCCGGAGTGACAGTAGGGATAGCCGAAGTGATCCTTGCCCGGGTTCTTCAGGCGGTTGAGCTCATCGAGCGGGAAGTCCTCGGCCAGCCAGTCGCGCTGGTTGTCGGTGAACCACAGCTCCTTGGTCTTGGGGTGGAAATCGAAACCCACCGTATTGCGCACCCCGCGCGCCACGACCTCCATGCCGCTGCCGTCGGGATTGATACGGAAGATCTGCGTGTACCGGTCGCCTGCATCGCAGATGTTGCATGGCGCCCCGATCGGCACATAGAGCTTGTCGTCAGGCCCGAAGCGCAGAAACTTCCACCCGTGCGGAATGTCGCCCGGCAGCTTGTCGTAGACCACGACCGGCTGGGGCGGCTTGTCGAGATTGTCCTCGATGTTGTCGTAGCGGGTCACCTGCTTGGGCGTGGCGACGTAGAGCGCGCCCTTGCGGAACTCGATGCCGCTCGGCAGCTCCAGGCCGCTGAGCACGGTCTTGAGCTCGCGCTTGCCCCCCTTCTCGGTGATGGCGTAGATCTTGCCGGCCACGAACAGCGAGCTGACGAAGATCGTGCCCTTGTCGCCGCGGCGCAGCCCGCGTGCATCGAGCACACCGCTTTGATAAACCTCGACTTTGAAGCCCGGCGGGGCCTTGAGCTTGGGCAGCTTGTCGGCAGCCATAGGGATGGGCGGGGCGGCCACCGGCGCCATCTTGGCCCCGGGCCCTTCCTTCGGCTTGCCCTTGGCCCAGAACGGCTCCTCCTCCTTCTTCTCCTGCGCATAGACCCCGCCGGCGGCCACGACGCATGCCGCAAGCACGGCCATCGTCTTCAAGTGAAGGCGCATGACGTTTCTCCTCCTCTGGCCGTGATGCCAAGACGACGCACTGATCCCACATCAATCGGCAGTAGCATGCAACAGAGCTTGGGGGAGTTGCGCCTCCCCTCGGAGCATGCGCAGCCTACGCTCCGGTCTTGCGCGATGGCAAGGCCGTTCGGGCAGCGTCTATGAATTGAGGAGCAGCACAACGCCCGCCACGATCAGCGCGATGCCCAAGGCCTCGCGCGAGGCGAGCGTCTGCTTGAAGAGGTTGCGCGAGACGACCTGCGCCATGGGGATCTCGATCAAGGCCAGCGTGCGCACCTTGGCGGCCGTCTCGAGGGCGAAGGCGAGATACCACATCTGCGAGGCGAACGCGCCCGTGAAGCCTGCCAGCAATGACGGACGCCAGAGGCGGAAGATGTCCATTAGCGTCTTGCGATCGAACAGGAAGAGATAGGCCGACAGCACCACGGTCTGGATGGCGAGGCCGAGCGCCAATATCGTGGTCGCAGCCACGACGAAGCTCGGCGTGTCGAGCGCTCGGATGCCGCCGCGAAAGCCGATGGCCGCAATGGCAAACATGGCTCCCGAGCCGATGCCGAGCAGGGCCGGCTTCCAGGTGAACGCCTCCCCGCCCGTGCTGCGCGGCCAGGACACCAGCAGCACGCCGATGGTGGCGATGAGGATCGCCGCGGCGAGGCTCAGCGTCACCCGATCGCCCAGGAACAGCAGGCCGAAGAGCGCCACCTGCATCGCCTCGGTCTTGGCATAGGCGGTGATGACAACGAACGAGCGATCCCGCATGGCGGCCAGCAGCAGGGCGGTGGCGCCGATCTGCGCCAGCGCGGCCGTGCCCGTCCAGGCCAGGGCCGTGCCGGTCAAGTGGGGCAGCGGCAGCCGCGTGGCCGCCAGAACGATCATCAAGAACAGGAGGCCGAACGGCAGCCCGAACAGGAACCTCACGTGGGTGGCGCCGACCGTACCGAGCGTGGCGGTGAGCTCCCTCTGCTGGGCGTTGCGCAGGACCTGCCCGAAGGAGGCGATGACCGTGAAGACGGCCCACAACCACGGCATCGCATTGTCCCCGATCGTCCAGCCCAAGCGCCGCCCGACATAGCAGGTTGCAGGCGGGAAAAAAACGAGGCGATGCCGCCGCGTGTGCGGCATGGCTGCTCGGCGGGTTCAGCCCTCGAGCTGCCAGCGACCATCCGTGAGGCGGCAGGCTACCCCCTCCACCCGCCCGCTGCGGGCGCCGGTGGTGAGCACCACAACGATGTGGCGGCATATGCGGCCGGCGGCATCCTTGAACGAGGCCGTGGGATGGATCACCCCGCTCAAGCGGCCATTGCCGTGATGCCACACGAAGCTGGAGCCGTCGCCCACCTCCACCAAAGCGACGCGTATGGCTTCGAGCGTGGCGATCTCATCGCCGTCGCCGACATCGGGCGTATGCTCGGCAAATTTGGGACGGGGAGACGCCCTTGGCGCGTCCTGCGGCCCCGAGCAGGTGCAGGGCGGCGGCACCGCCCTCACTTCCTGGGTCACCGCCTGGCGCGCCGGCATGAGCGCGAGGCCGACAACCAGCGATGCGGCGGCCACCGAGGCCGCCAGCGACAGGGAACCCAAACGCATGTGCAACCACACGACTGACACGACGACGCGGGACTGGTGGTATGGAGTGTCCCAAGCAGAGCTAAGGTTGCGGAATTAGGGTTAAGGTGGGGTTAAGGAGAGAGCGCCCCTGGCGCGAAAGGACCAAGAATGGCGGACGAGATCAAGCCTGACTACTACAGCGGCCCGCAGGCCGGCGACTTTGCGGCCGCTCCCGAGCCGTTCGCCCTGTTCGGCGCATGGTTTGAGGAGGCCAAGGCGCACGAGCCCAGCGATCCAAACGCATTTGCGCTGGCAACCGTCGATGCCTCGGGCCTGCCCAACGTGCGCATCGTGCTGCTCAAGGGTCTCGATCCGGCGGGCGATCCCGCGCGCGGTTTCGTGTTCTACACCAACGTCGACAGCGCCAAGGGCGAGGAGCTCATCGCGTCGCGGAAGGCGGCGCTCAATTTCCATTGGAAGAGCCTGCGCCGCCAAGTGCGCATCCGCGGACTCGTCTCCACGGTGAGCGACGCGGAGGCCGATGCCTATTTCGCAACGCGCCCGCACGGCAGCCGCATCGGCGCCTGGGCCTCGCAGCAGTCGCGCCCCCTGGCCAGCCGCGAGGCCCTGGAGCGGGCGGTGGATGCGGTGGCGGCCAAGTATCCAAACGATGTTCCCCGCCCCCCATACTGGTCGGGATTTCGCGTGACGCCTCTGCAGATCGAGTTCTGGCACGACCGGCCGTTTCGCCTGCATGAACGGGTGGCGTTCCGGCGCGGCACTGCCAGCGAGAGTTGGAGCAAGCAGCGGCTCTATCCGTAAGGTGCGGCAATCCCCGCTCATGATGCTTCTCCTGCATGGGAGCGGGGAGAGCAGCCACCAGCATCCCCGAAGGAGGGCACCATGACGCGACGCATCTTTGCGTGGATCACCGGCCTCGTGTCGATGGCGGCACTGGCGTCTGCGGCACCGGCCTCCGCCGCCGAGATCAAGCTGCTGACGGCGGGTGCCATGCGCGCGGTGGTGGCCGAGCTGCTGCCCGCGTTCGAGCGCCAGACCGGGCACACGGTCGTGGTCGACAACGCCACCGCGGGCACGCTCGCCAAGCGGATTGCAGCGGGCGAGGCCTTCGACGTCGCCATCATCACGCCCGCCGTCGTCGACGACCTGATGCAGAAGGGCAGAATTGCAGCCGGCAGCAGGGTCGACCTGGCCAAGGTCGGAATCGGCGTGGCGGTCAAGCAGGGCGCGGCGCTGCCCGACATCAGCACGGTCGATGCCTTCAAGCGCACGCTCCTCGCTGTGCCATCGGTGGCCTACATCGACCCGCAGTCGGGCGGCTCCAGCGGCATCTATTTCGACGCGCTGCTCGAGCGTCTGGGCATTGCCGGCCAGGTGCGTGCGAAGGCGAAGCTGAAGCAGGGCGGCTATGTGGCCGAGCTGGTCGCAAGCGGCGAGGCGGAGATTGCGGTGCACCAGATCAGCGAGATCGTTCCGGTCAAGGGCGTGACCCTGGTGGGGCCGCTGCCCGCCGCAATCCAGAACCACACCGTCTATGCCGCGGGCATCGGTGCGGCGGCGAGGGACGGCGCGGCCGCCAAGGCTCTGCTCGACCACCTGGCCGGGCCGGCCGCACCGCCGATCCTCGAGGCCAAGGGCATGACCAGGCCATGACCGCGGCGCACCGATGCTGCATACCCGCGAGCTGTCATGCCGGCCGCGTGCGCAGCCCACGAGCCGGTACCCAGGACTGAGGCTTGCGCGCGATCATCGGTGGCCCTGGATCCCGGATCGTCTGCTGCGCAGACTTGCGGGATGACAGGGGGGCACTTATCCCCGCCCCGGCGGGGCCGTGCGACAGTGGCGGCATCCTTGCTCGCGACGGGACGCGCGGTACCAGCGGCCAGCGTGGCAAGGGGCGGCGAACTGGTCGGTAGGCCCCCGTGTCTGCAGGGGCCGAGCACCAGGACCCCGGCCTGCCGCCGGCGGCGAACGTCAACAGGCGCGCCGTCGGATAAAAGGAGCCGCCGGGATGGAAAAACGCCGCCACGCGGGTGCCGCAAGGCAGCCGAGGGACCCGAGCAGGGTCCCAGGGAGCCCGACGGGGCTCTCGGGGAGGCGCGCAACCGGCGCTTCCCGGGCCGGGTGGTACCGGCCCAGGGTGCCGAAGCGGCACCCGCGTACCCGTCGCACCCTCGCGGGGCCTCCCCCGCGGGGCGGACGGCGCGTGGGCGCTGCTTGCGGCCCCTGGGTCCCGGATCGTCTGCGGCGCAGGCTTCCGGGATGACAGAGGCACGGCTAGGAGCCGAAGGGATATTCGACGAACTCGACCATGAGGCCTTCGGGCCCCTTGCAGTAGAAGGGCTTCGCCCGGCCGCCGCGCAGGCTCAGCACCTCCGACAGCGGCTGGTAGCCCGCCGCGATCATGCGCCGGTGCACCTCCGCCGCGTCCTTCACCTGAAAGCAGATGTGGGTGAGGCCATGATCGCATTGCCTGATCGGGATCGGCTTGCCCTCGGGGACGAGCCACTTGAAGAGCTCGATGTGAGAGCCGCCGAGCTCCAGCATGGCCCAGCGACAGGTGGCGCCTGGCAGTCCGGTGACGGTGGCAAGCGGCGCCTCGTCGCGCCTGTCCATCTCGCCCAGCACCTTGAAGCCCAGAAGATCGACGAAGAAGGACTTCATCGTGTCCCAGTCACGGCAGCTCACGGCGGTGTGGTGCTGGCGCACGATCAGGTCGGTGATCGGTTGGCGGTGCTCGGCCATGAGTTTCTCCCGCGGTTTCAGCATCCCATCGATTCAGCATTCCATGATTCAGCATCCCATGGCGACGGCAACGCCCGTGAAGCTGTCGGCCACCACGTCCCAGTCGCGATCGGCCCTGACGTCGACCTTCTGCTGCGGGCCGTATTCGGCGGGACGCGCAACGAACGCGGTGCGGAGGCCGGCGGCGGCGGCGGCGGCAAGATCGCCGTTGTGGGCCGCGACCAGCATGACCTGGGCGGGCTCCAGATTGAGCACGGCGGCGCTCGCCAGGTAGGCGGCGGGCAGGGGCTTGTAGGCGCGCGCGGTCTCCGCGCCGAGCACCACGTCCCAGGGCAGGCCGGCGTTCTTGGCCATGCGCGTCAGCAGCCCCACGTTGCCGTTCGACAGCGTGCCGATGATGTAACGCGTCTTGAGGCGCCGCAGCCCCTCGATCACGTCGGGCCAGGGCTTCAGCCGATGCCAGACGCGGTTGACATGCGCCTTGTCGGCTTCGCCGAGCCCCGTGATCTTGTATTTGACGAGCAGGGTCTCCAGGCTTTCGCGATGCAGGACATCCAGGATGGTCCAGGCCCGCCGGCCGGAGCGCACCTCCTCCATGGCCGGCTGATAGAGGCCGCGCCAGTCGTCGGTGAAGGCCGCCCAATCGGCCGCCAGCCCCTTGCGCGCGCCGAACTGCGTCAGCTCGGCGATGATGCTGGAGCGCCAGTCGACCACCGTGCCGAACACGTCGAACAGCAGGGCTTGGACGGCAGGCTTGGCGGTCATGGGCATCCCCTCGCTCGGGTTCAGCCCGGCTCAGTCAATGAAGCGGGCGCGCCATTCGGGCTGGGGGATCATGCAGGCATCGGTGCGCCCGAACAAGGTGTAGCGGTTGGTTGCGATGCGATCGTAGAGCCAGTCGGCGAGGGGGTGCGGCAGCCACCGCAGCGCCGCCAGCAGCGGCCAGCCGCCGCCCAGGCGCCGGCAGACCTCGGCCACCGTGTCGAGCTTGGCGTAGGCGCGGCCGTCGATCAGCACCAGATTGGTCTCGAACGTTTTGGTATCGAGCCCGTAGTGGCGAAAGAGCGCCTGCCCCAGGGCGGATTGGGCCATCGTCAGGCGGAACGCGAAAGCAGAGTCGCGCTTCAGCACGAAGTGCGCCGATCCGGTGCACAGCACGCACACGCCGTCGAAGACGATCAGGCCCTTGTCGTCGGGAAAGGGCGGAACCTGTGGGTCGGTGCGATAGCTGTAGGGCGGCATCTGGGCGAGCCGCCGGGAGAGGCTGGCAGCCGCCATGGCTCACGCTCCGTGGGCGATCTGCCCGCGGTGGCGCAGGTAGTGATCGGCCAGCACGATGGCCAGCATGGCCTCGCCGACCGGCACGGCGCGGATGCCCACGCAGGGATCGTGCCGGCCCCTGGTGGAGATCTCCGTCTCGTTGCCGTGGCGATCGATGGTGCGGCGGGGGCTCAGGATCGACGATGTCGGCTTGACGGCAAACCGGCACACGATCGGCTGACCGGAGGAGATGCCGCCCAGAATGCCGCCGGCATGATTGGAGAGAAACAGCGGCTTGCCGTCATTGCCCATGCGAATCTCGTCGGCGTTCTCCTCGCCGGTCAATTCGGCGGCCGCCATGCCGGCTCCGATCTCCACGCCCTTGACCGCGTTGATGCTCATCATGGCGGCGGCCAGATCCTGATCGAGCTTGCCGTAGATGGGCGCGCCCCAGCCGGCGGGCACGCCTTCGGCCACCACCTCGATGGTGGCGCCGACCGACGATCCCGCCTTGCGCACGCCATCGAGGTAGGTGGACCAGGTGTCGACGATGCCGGGGTCCGGCGAGAAGAAGGGGTTGTTGGCCACTTCCTCCCACGACCAGCGGGCGCGATCGATCTTGTGCGCGCCGATCTGGACGAGCGCGCCACGGATCGTCACGCCCGCCAGGATCTTGCGGGCGATGGCCCCGGCGGCCACCCGCATGGCGGTCTCGCGGGCGCTGGACCGGCCGCCGCCGCGATAGTCGCGGATCCCATACTTTTCCCAGTAGGTGAAATCGGCGTGGCCGGGGCGGAACTTGTCCTTGATATCGGTATAGTCCTTGCCGCGCTGATCGACGTTTTCGATCAGCAGGGAGATGGGGGTTCCCGTGGTCACCTGCTGGCCGGTCTCATCATCAAAGACGCCGGACAGCAGCCGCACCGTGTCAGGCTCCCGGCGCTGGGTGGTGAAGCGCGACTGGCCCGGACGGCGCCGGTCCAGGAAGACCTGGATGTCCTCGGTTGTCAGGGGGATGCCGGGCGGGCAGCCGTCGACCACGCAGCCGATGGCCGGCCCATGGCTTTCACCCCAGGTCGTCACCCGAAAGAGATGGCCAAACGTATTGTGAGACATCGGGCAGACGTCCATTTTGCGGAGCAATCAAAAACACATAGCCGATGGGTTTCGAAGAGCGCAACACGCGCGGCTGAAAAGGGGTGCGGTTTGATGTTGCCGTTTCGTATTTGCAGCGTATTGCGCGCATTTTTGCCTGCGCCCCTGTGGGAATCGACAGTGGCTATCTGGCAACGAATGGGTTGGTAAATACACCTCAGTCATCTGCCGTTCATCTACCGTTTCTTACTCTCCGGCCGCGCTGTCGCACACGCACAGGGGGCATTCCGTTACGTCTGTGGCGCTTGCGGTATCGCTTGGTGAAATCGGGAGGTTTCGAAATGCAGATCAGGAAGACCCTTATTGCTTTGCTGGCACTGGCGATCGCCATTGCCTTCTCGCCCCTGGAAGCCGTTCAGGCGGCATCGCCGATGGGCCCCGGCTCGCAGCCTGGGACTGAGAACCTGACCTACACGGTCAAGGCGAAGGCGAAGGCCAAGAAGGGCAAGGCGAAGAAGGGCAAAGCAAAGAAGGCCAAGGGCAAGAAGGCCAAGAGCAAGGGCCCTGGCCGTTGCGGCACCGGCAAGTACTGGGACCGCAAAACCCGCGCTTGCAAGTCCAAGTAAGCGATGGGCGGAACGCTCGTTCCGCCGTCGTTTCGCACTGCAGCGGCCGGAGCTGAAGCTTCGGCCGTTCTTTTTTCCGGGCAGCGGCTGCGCAACGAGCACATGTGCGCTGCCGAGGGATGCGCTGCCGGCGGCGGCCTGGCGCGGACGCTCAGATTGAGATCAGAAGCGAAAGAAGCAGCACGAGCTCAACGCCCGCCGAGGCGGCTCAGACCCTCCAGCGCATCCTCGTTGTCGGCTTCGATCTCCAGCGCCCTGCCATAGTCGGCGCGGGCGGCGGCTTGATCGCCCAGCTCTTCGTGCGCGGCCCCGCGCGCCACGTAAAGGTCCGTGTCCTTGGGAGCGAGCTTGAGAGCCTCGCTGAACTCGGCGACCGCGCGCTGGTAGTCGCCCTTGTTGGCATAGGAGAGCCCGCGATTGTAGAACGGGCGAGGATCGGTGCTGTCTAAGCGAATCGCCTCCGTGTAGTCGGCAATCGCGAGATCGTGCTCGCCTCTGCTGTCGTAGATCTGCCCGCGATTGTTGAAGAAATCGGGGTCGGTGGGATCGAGCTTGATGGCTTGGGTGTAGTCGGCGATGGCGAGATCGATCTGGTCGAGCTGATCGTAGGCGTTGCCCCGATTGAAGTAGGCAAGCGCATTGGTGTCGTCGAGCTTGATGGTTTCGGTGTAGTCCCTGACGGCGGCGTCCCGCTCGCCGCCCTGCTCGTGCAGGATGCCGCGCTGCAGGAAGGCTTCGGCGCGGGTTGCCTGATCGCTGCTGCGCTCCTCGATGACGCGGGTGCAGGCCGCAATGCGCGCGGCGAGACTTTCGGCGTCGGCTCGGCACAGCGCCAACAACCCATTGTCTGCCTGCGCTGCGGCCGGCACGCTGCCTGGCACGCCAAGCAGCATCCCGGCTGTGACGCACACCAGTCGAGGGCCGGTGATGAACTTTCGCGAAAACATGCGACGCACCCTCCGTTAACGCACGGGCTATGCGGCCTCCCCGGGGCGCGCGGCGCCTATGTATGGGGCGAACCCGCAAGGTGACCAGGGCTTAATTTGCCTGCATCCGGAAACTGTGCCGTGACGGGTGGCGCATGTTGCTTGCCGGTCACGCACGGCAGCAGCGCAGGACGGCGCGACCCCGGGATTCGTCGGGACAATGACAGCGCTTGCGGCCTATAAATTGGGCGGGGGATGGTCTTAAGGGGCCATGGGAAAGGGAGGACGTCATGCGCCTGTTTCTATCCGCATCGGTGCTGAGCCTGTTGGCTCTCGGGATTGTGGGAGCCGCGCCCGGCTCCGCCGACCCGGTCAAGAGCAAGATGGGCTGCGATACCGGCACTGAAGTATGGGATGCGAGCCTGGGCAAATGCGTGCCGGGCACGCCCAAGTACAAGAGAAGGTCGGCTGAGCCTGTGAAGGCGCCGACGGCCATGGCTACGTCAGCACCCAAGAAGGCGCCGGCCGCCAAGAAGGCACCCGCAGCCAAGAAGGCGCCGGCTGCCGCCAAATAGTGTGCAGGATGCCATGGTGCCGCTCACAGCCAGCGGGCGCTGCCGGCACTCAGCACCAGAACCTTGTCTTGCGGCACCTCGAGAAAGGGAATGTCCACGTCCGCAAGCTGCAGGACGAGGCCGCGCAGCACGCGGCTGACGCCGCCGTGCGAGGCGACAACCGAATCCTGCCTGATCTCCTTGAGCCAGGGCGCCACGCGCTCCGACAGCATGCGATAGCTTTCGCCGTTCGCGGGCTGCCAGTTCCAGGTATCGGCCCGGCGGGCGGAGAACCCTTCAGGGTCGGTGGTTGGGAGATCGTGCAGCAACTGTCCTTCCCAGTGCCCGTAGTCGATCTCGCTGAGCCGCGGGTCCTGGCGATAGTCGTCCGGCTGAAGCGACAGCGCGCGGCGGATGATCTGCATCGTCTCGCGGGCCCGCAGCAGCGGGCTTGCAACGTAGTCGAAGGCGGAGGCCTCGCTGCCGAGCAGCTCGGATAGGACAAGCCCGTTGCGTCTGGCCTGCGCACGACCCGTGGCGTTGAGGGGAATATTGCGCCGCCCTTGGTAGCGCTGCGTGGCGTTCCAGTCGGTTTCACCGTGCCGGACGAAGTAGACCGTGACACCCGGAGCCAGCATCAGACTTTGAGCACCAGCTTGCCCTGGTTGCCTCCCGTGTAGAGGAGATTGAGCACATCGGGAAAGGCATCCAGGCCGCCGTCGCGCACATCTTCCCGGATCGCGAGCTTGCCTTCCTTGTGCCAGGCGCCGAGCTGGGCGATGGCCTCCGGCACCCGGTTGGCCCAGTCGAAGACGATGAGGCCCTGCATCTTCAGGCGCTGGGTGAGGACAGCGCGCAGGTTCTTCGGCCCTTCCGGCACGGAGGTCGCGTTGTAGGCCGAGATCAGCCCGCACACCGGGATGCGGCCGAAGAGGTTCATCTGCATCAGCACGGTATCAAGGATTTCGCCGCCGACATTCTCGAAGTACACATCGATGCCCTTGGGCGCGGCGGCCTTGAGATCGGCTGCCAGCCTGCCGCCCTTGTAGTCGACACAGGCATCAAAGCCCAGCGTCTCGGTGACATAGCGGCACTTCTCAGCTCCGCCGGCGATGCCGACCGCACGACAGCCCTTGATCTTGGCGATCTGGCCGACGATCGAGCCGACCGCACCCGCAGCGGCAGACACGACGACGGTTTCCCCCGCCTTGGGCTGGCCCACTTCGAGCAATCCGAAATAGGCCGTCCAGCCCGGCATGCCGAGGCCGCCGATCCAGCGCTGCAGCGGCGCCTGGGAGGTATCGACCTTGATCACGCGCTGGCCGTCGGAGACGGCATACCTCTGCACGCCGAACAGGCCTTGCACGGCATCGCCCGGGCGGAAGGCTGGATTGTTCGACGTCTCGACGATGCCTGCGGAATAGCTGCGCATGACCTCGCCGATGCCGATCGCAGGCACGTAGGACTTGGCATCGTTCATCCAGCCGCGGATGGCGGGATCGAGCGAGATGTATTCGATCTTGACGCGAAAGGCGCCGGGGCCAGGCTCCGGCACGGGACCATCCTCGATCGTGAAGTCCTCGCGCTTGGCCATACCGGTCGGACGGCGTGCAAGTTTGACCATGCGGTTGCTCATTGGGAGCCTCTATATCGCCAAGGGTTGGATTTGCGGGTTGTCGAACCTATCACATGGCCTTAGCAAGGTGGCGTCAAGACGGCTCGTGCGGGCGGGTGAATTGCGGGAGACGTGCCATGGTAAAGGCGCAAGGGGTGCTGACGCGGCTCGGCCAGCAGCCCCGCGTTGCTCGGCTCCTGGCCCGCATCTCCGGCGTCGAGCGCATGACGTTGCTCATGCTGATCCTCGTCGCTTCCGTGCTTCTCGGGTTTGCCGCGCTCGCCAATGCCGTGGGGCAGGGCGGCACGCGGACATTCGACGCGTGGCTGTTGATGGCGCTGCGTAGTCCCGGCAACCTCGCCGATCCCATCGGGCCCAAGTGGTTCGAGGAAATGATGCGCGATTTCACTGCAGTGGGCAGCACAGGCGTGCTCACTCTCATGATGTTGGCCATAGCCGGCTTCCTGGCCATGACCCGCAAGAGCCACGCGGCGCTGTTCGTGCTGGCATCCGTGATCGGTGGCGTGCTCATCAGCCAGACCATGAAGTGGACCTATGCCCGGCCCCGGCCCGAGCTGGTGCCGCATGGCGCCGAGGTCTACACAGCAAGCTTCCCCTCCGGACACTCCATGATGGCGGCCGTCGTCTATCTCACGCTCGGCGCGCTGCTGGCCCGCACGCAGGTTGATCGGGCGGTGAAGGTCTACATTCTCGCGGTTGCCATCATTGTCACGGTTCTCGTCGGCGTGAGCCGCGTGTACCTCGGCGTGCATTGGCCGACCGATGTGCTGGCCGGATGGGCGCTCGGCGCGGCGTGGGCGCTTCTGTGCTGGCTCCTCATGACGTGGCTGCAGAGCCGCGGGCAGGTCGAGGGCGAGGTGCAGCCATGACGATGGTCGAGGTGAACGGCAGAAGCTATCGGGTGCCCGAGCGTCCCACCGTCGTGGTGTGCTTCGACGGCTGCGATCCGGACTACATCCGCCGCGGGCTGGCCGACGGCATCCTGCCGACCATTGCTGGGTTGCGCGAGACCGGCTTCCTCGGCGAGGCGCAGGCGGTGGTGCCGACCTTCACCAATCCCAACAACGCCTCGATCGTCACCGGCGTGCCGCCCGCGGTGCACGGCATCTCCGGCAACTACTACCTCGACCGCGCCACCGGCGAGGAGCGCATGATCACGGATGCGGCGCTGATGCGCTGCGGCACGATCCTCGCCGCCATGGCCGGTGCCGGCGTGAAGACGGCAGCCGTAACCGCCAAGGACAAGCTGCGGCTGATGCTGGCGCGCGGCCTCGATGGCATCAATTTCTCCTCCGAGAAGGCCGATCGCGCGACGCTCTCGGCCAATGGCATCGGCGACGTCGAGGCGATGGTCGGCCGCGCACGGCCGGATCAGTATTCAGCCGACCTGTCGCTGTTTGTGCTCGATGCCGGACTGCGGCTGATCGAGCGCGGCGCGGCGCGCCTCATCTACCTGTCGCTCTCCGATTTCGTGCAGCACGCGCATGCGCCGGGCACGCCGGAGGCCGATGCCTTCAACCACGCCGTCGATGCGCGCGTGGGCGCGCTGATCGCTGCAGGTGCCGTCGTGGGCGTGGTGGCCGACCATGGCATGAACGACAAGTCGCGGGCTGATGGAACGGTCAATGTCCTCTTCCTGGAGGAAGAACTGACGCGCCGGTTCGGCGCAGGGGCCGTGCGGGTGATCTGCCCGATCACCGATCCGTTCGTGCGCCACCACGGCGCGCTGGGGTCGTTCGTGCGTGTCTACCGGCGCAACGTCGACGATCTGGCGGCGCTGATGGCCGCCTGCGCGGCGCTGCCCGGCGTGGAGGCGGTGGTGGACGCGGAAACGGCGGCGCGCCGCTTCGAGCTGCCGCTCGATCTGGAGGGCGATTTCGTGGTGCTCGGCGACGCCGGCACCGTGATCGGGGCAGCGCGTGCCGAGCATGATCTCTCGGCGCTGGCGGGCCATCGCCTGCGCTCGCACGGCGGCCTCGGCGAGCAGACGGTGCCGTTCATCGTCTCGCACAGACTGCGGCCCGAGTACCTCGCGGGCAAGGCCGACCGCCTGCGCAATTTCGATATCTTCGATGCCGTGCTGAACGGCGTGGCGTGATCCGGGCGCCGGCAGACGCGCGGCGGCTAGGGGATCACGCGATGGAATGCGCCGCCGCCCGGCTGACAGGCGAACCAGACCTTCTCGCCGGTCACGGTCGTGACCGTTGTCGAGATGATCCATCCATTGTCGACGGCCTCGCGCCACGTGGCGTGGGTGCAATGGCTGCTGCGCCATTCCTCCGTCTTGGCGTCCTTCCACGCATCCCTGAGGCCGCTTCCCGGTGTGCTGGCGTAGCGCTTGAAGTGCACCAGCTTGCGATCACAGAAGACCTCGATGCCGTCGTTGCGCGTCGTGCGGTTGATCCAGGTGCCGACGTCGCGAGTGGAGGCGCGCATGAGCTGGGTCACGGCCTGGCAGAACTGCGCGTCCTCGAACGCGCGCACCGGGGCGCTCGTGGCGGCCCACAGAACGGTGCCTGCTCCAATTGTTGCGAGCAATGAGGCGCGCATCCCCAAAAATCTTCAGTGACCGGACGCCGGGCTCCACCCGGCGCGGCTCAGTCTAGCAGTTCCGCACACGTCTTGCGCTATGAGCGCTCGGCTGCTGCCAGGAGCGTTCCGGCCACACCGGGACGCACTGGCCCCGATCCTGAGCACACGGGCGCAGGGCGGCGGCGCGCCGCAGCCGCGTTGCGCCAGCAAGTATGACCTCATTTGTGTCCGAAAGGAGCGGGAACATCCAGGCATGCGATTCGCCAACCAGATGAAGAGGTTGCTGAATGTCGAAAATGGTTCAACTGGTCGAGGAACTGCGCGAGCGGCTCAATACGATTGCCGACGGCGAGCAGAAGCTCGTGTCGTCCCTGCGCGAGGCCTTGAACCGCTTCGATCAGAAGTTGCTGCAGGATGTTCGAAGCCTAACCGCGGAGCACGAGTCGCGGCGCAGCGCCATTCTGAACGAGCTGCAAGGCCTGGCCTCGCGCATGGGTGCGTTTCCGCCGCCACGTGAGACGCGGCTGGGCGTGAATGGCGCCGACGGGCCGCCCGCCTTGCCGCCCCATGGGCGGCTGCGGGCCGTCGAAGGCGGAGCCTGGCGCGAAGCCACCGACAAGCTGCAGAGCGAGCTGGATACCTATTTCAAGAAGCGCGCCTGACGTTCAAGAAGCGCGCGCCTTCGGACGAGACCGCGAGCACGCTGTGCACGGAAGTCTCGCCCAGGCTGGCCGGTGCGTGCGCGTCGGTGTGGCACCAGCCATCGGCGCAAGGCGGGCGCGAGCTGATCAAAATCGCGTGGTCAGCTCCGTCAGCCATGCCGGCGAAAGCTCGATGAGCGATGCCTCGATCCGCTTGTCGAGCCCGCTGATGACCAATAGCCCCATCACGACAAGAAGCGCGCCGAGCACCATTTTGCCCGCCTTGCCCGCATTGAGCAGCCGGCCGCGCCAAGCCGCAAGGGCCTCGCGAGACAGCAGGCCGAGCGCCAGCAGGGGCAGAGCCGCACCCACGCCGAACGCCGTCATCACAATGGCCACCTGCCCCAGGTTCTCACCGCGCGACGCCAGCATGGAGGCCGCGCCCAGAGTGGGGCCGACGCAGGGGCTCCAGACAACGCCCAGCAGCAGCCCGAGAGCAAACTGGCCGCGCAAGCCCGTGGCTGCAAAGCCGCCCAAACGGTTGTTGGTCCAGCCGCTGATCGGACCCGCCGCAACGGCGAACTGGGTCTGCAACGCCGGCACCAGCAGCACGAAGCCGATCGCGATCAGCAGCAGGGCGCCGACGATGCGGAAGTGGCCGGCGTCGAGGCCCGCCGCGTAGCCGATGGTGGCGATGAACAGGCCGATCGCCACGAACGAGATGGCCAGCCCGGCGGCGAGCGCCAGCGGACCGTGGCGATGCTCGCCGACCGCCGCACCCAAGATCATCGGTATGAGCGGCAGCACGCAGGGCGAGAGGCTGGAGAGAATGCCGGCCAGTGCGGCGATCCCGATGCTGGTGAGGGACACGGGACAGCCCCCTCACTTCTTGAGGGAGCTTTCGAGAAGCATTTCGATCGGCTCTGTGCCGGTTTCACCCACCAGGCGCTGTGTTTCCTTGCTGCCTTTGAACGCGATCAGGGTGGCTTGCAGCCGGGCGTTGAAGCTCCTGACGACATCCTTCTGGGTATCGAAGTCCACCTCGAAAATAATGATGTCCTTGAACTCGGGGCGCTTCGCCAGAGAGTCGAGCACCCTATGCTGGACCTTGCAGATGGGGCACCACGGTGCCGTGATATCGATGAGGATCGACTTGTCGCTGCTCTGCGCGGCCTTGAAGCTTGCGGCATCGAACTTTCGCTTCTCCAGCGCCGCGGCCGGTCCCGCGCCGGCAACGGCGATCAGCAGCGCGAGCAGGACTGCAGAGGCAACGGACGCAAGGTGCATGTGGTTCTCCATCAGGATGTGCGAGGCGGCAGGCTTGCGGCCCGCCGAAGAGCGTCGTGGGTTGGGTGAATGGCTGTCAGGCGCCCGTCGTGTGACTGTTCGTGAGCTCGTTTGATCCTAGGCCCCCGCGGCACTTTCCCCCAAGGACGGAACCGGAACTCTCCGAGCCACATGCCAAACTCACCCATGATGGTCAAGGGAGCCTTCGGGCGCTGCTGAGCCCCGAGCACCCGATTTGTCGTCCCTCGCAAGGCCTGGCCCCCAGCCGATCTCACCCGAGCTTGATTTCGCCGCGAGGGGTGGGAAGGTTACAGGTTGGCGCAGGGACATCTCGTTTCGGGTTATCGGCGGACGCGCTCATGGGTCGCACTATAGGGCAAGAGCAGAACCTTGCTGCCCTGATGCGCGCTGCGCAGGGGGGCGATCGAGAGGCCTATGCGGCGCTGTTGTCCACCTTGGCGCCGTTGGTGGGGCAAGCCGTGCGGCAGCGGTTCGGTTTCCTGCAGCCGCAGGACATCGACGATCTGGTGCAGGATATTTTGCTCTCGCTTCACGCGAGCCGCGCCACCTACGATCCGGCCCGCCCCTTCCTGCCCTGGCTGATGGCGATTGCGCGCAACCGGATGGCTGACAGCGCACGTCGGTATGTCCGCAGGGCCGCGCACGAGGTGCCTTCCGAGCATCCGCCTGAAACCTTTCCGGCCGAGGATGCGAATGTATCTGCGAGCGGATATGGGGACGTGGAGGCCCTGGCGCGGGCCATGACGCAGCTTCCGCGGGGCCAGCGGCAGGCGATCGAGATGATGAAGCTGCGCGAGATGTCGTTGAAGGAAGCCGCTGCGGCCACCGGGACCAGCGTTGGCGCCCTCAAGGTCTCCGTGCATCGGGGCATGCAGGCGCTGCGCAAGGCGATGAGCACGACGGACTGAGCATGGACACTGCCGAATTCATCAAGCGCCTGGCGGCAGATTTGCAGCCGGTCCGGCCGCTGAGGCCACCCTGGGCAAGAGCCCTTCTCTGGCTGGGGTTGGCCCTCCTCTACGTCGCGGCCATCGTGTGGCGCAAGTCGATGATAAACGAGGCGTCGCAGGTGGCCGGCAACGCGCGCTTTCTGGCGGAGCAGGCCGCAACACTTGCAACCGCGATGACCGCGGCCATTGCCGCCTTCTGCAGCATCATTCCGGGCTTTGACCGCAGGGTGCTGCTCCTGCCCGTTGTCCCTCTCGGACTATGGCTGGCGAGCGTGGGCCTGGGGTGCGTGCAGGACTGGCTGCAACGCGGCGCCGACGGGCTGACGCTGCGCGCCGACTGGGACTGTCTGCCATCGGCGATCGTCATGGGCATCGTTCCATCCGTCATGCTGGTGATCATGTTGCGCAAAGGGGCGCCGCTGCTGCCCCGCGTGTCGCTGGCGCTTGGCGCTCTTGCCGTGGCATCGGTGGCCAATTTGGGCCTGCAGTTGGCTCACGCCCGCGATGCCAGCATTATGGTTTTGGTCTGGCATTTGGGGGCCGTTGCAGTCTGGGTGGCGATTGGCGGCTGGCTCGGCGCGTTCGTGCTGGGCCGGCGCCACGCCTCCAGCGTTCGCTGAGGCCGCGGGCGCAAAATCTCAGTGCCGGCATGCACCGCACGTGTCGGTGTAACCCTGGCAGCTCCTCGAACGAACTATGCAGCGAGCGGCCGCCGCAGTACCCTTGCGGCCAGGTCTGTCCAACGATTGATTGATTTTCTGGTTTTGGCGAATGCCCTGCGGCCATCTGTCGAGGCTGCTCCTTTGGCTGGCAGTTGCTGTCGGGAGGGTAGGCAAGATTGACCATCCTGCGCCGCACCGACAAGCCCGAGGTTTTCATGGGCGGGGGGCAGCACTGGCACCTGCGGTCCGTGTGCGCGGTCGCCGTCATGGCCAAGGCCTCGAGTGCGGGAAAGACCAAGACGCGCCTGGTGCCTCCTCTGACCGAGGACGAAGCGGCGATGCTCAACACGGTCTTCCTGCGCGATGCCGCCGACAACATCCTGTCCGCGGCTGCGCTCGCCAATATCAGCGGCTGGATGGCCTATTCCCCGGCGGGGTCCGAGCCGTTCTTCAGGGCGCATCTGCCCGAAGGCATTGCCTTGCTGGAGACGGTGGCGCCCACCTTGGGTGAATGCCTGCTGTATGCAGCGGGGGCGTTGCTGCGCTCGGGCCACGGTGCCGTCTGCCTGCTCAACGCCGACAGTCCGACCCTGCCCGTGGCTTGTCTGGTCGCCGCCGCAACGGCCCTGGCCGCACCGGGCGATCGCATCGTTCTCGGGCCAGCGACGGATGGTGGATACTATCTCATCGGCATGAAGCGCCTGCATTCGGGCTTGTTCGAGGACATCGCCTGGAGCACGGATCAGGTGTTTGCGCAGACCATCGCGCGGGCCGCGGCCCTTAATCTTTCCGTCGTCGAGCTGCCGACCTGGTACGACGTCGACGATGCCGCAACACTGCAAATCCTCATGCACGAGGTCCTCGATGGCAAGCCGTTTCGCGACGTCGGCACGCCGACCCCTGCGACCTGGACACGGCGCCACCTGTCCACGTTGATCGAGGAACGCGGGCTGCTGGCGAGGATCACCGGCACGCGCACCGCGGGCGGGCATCAATGATGGACAGGCCGGCCACATCGCGGCGATGGAGCGGGCCCACGCTTTGGCTTGCAGCCATGGCCGCAGGCCTGTGCGTGCTCACGGCGGCAAGTGCCACGCTGCATTGGCGTCTCGGTGGCTGGATACTGATCGGCGCGTTTGCGGTGGGGTCTCTTGGAGCCTTCGCCGCAGTCCATGTCGGCAAACGGGCCGAGCAGACCATGGCCTTGCTCGTCATTCTGCTCGGCGCCGCCCTCATGCGGCTGGCGCTGCTGTTCTCCGAGCCCTCCCTGTCCAGCGATATCTATCGCTACATCTGGGACGGTCGGGTGCAGGCCTTTGGCATCAATCCTTATGCGCATGTGCCCGCCGCAGGTGAGCTGGCGCCGCTGCGCGATGCCGATATCTGGCCGCACATCAATCGCGCCGACTATGCGGTGACGATCTATCCGCCGGTGGCGCAGGCCGTCTTCCTCGCCGTGACGCGCTTTGGCGAAAGCGTCGTTGCCATGAAGCTTGGGCTGCTGCTGTTCGAGGCGATGGGTATCGCCGCCATCATCGCGCTGCTGCGCCGGCTGGGCTTGCCGGGCACGCATGCCGCCGCCTACGCCTGGCATCCGCTGCCGGTGTGGGAGATCGCGGGCAACGGCCATGTCGACGCGACCATGCTCGCATTCCTTCTCCTGGGATTGCTCGCATATCTGCACGGCCGAGCGCTCGCGGCTGGGGTTCTGGTTGCGCTCGGCGCGCTCGTCAAGCCGGTCGCCCTGCTGGTCCTGCCGGTGCTGTGGCGTCCTTGGGATTGGCGACTGCCCCTATGTGTGCTCGTCACCATCGCTCTGGCCTACGTGCCCTACCTTTCCGTGGGCTTGGGGGTTTTCGCCTTCGTTCCCGGCTATTGGCAGGAGGAGGGGCTTGCCTCGGGGGACGGCTTCAAGCTGCTTTGGCTGGCGCAACTCGCAACAGGGCCTTTGCGCCATGGCGCCGTCGTCTATCTGGCTGCGTCGGCGCTTGCGCTCGGCGCATTGGCGCTCGCCGTCGGATTTCGGGCCGATCGATCAGCGCGAGCATCGATGCGCGCGGCCAACTGGCTGCTGATCGCATTCCTCGTGCTCATGTCGCCGAACTATCCCTGGTACTTCCTCGTGCTCACGCCCTTTCTTGCGCTTTCGCCGTCGGCCACCGCCTGGGTCCTCACCAGCGCCAGCGTGCTGTTCTACGATGTGGTTCCCGGCGATGTTCTGGCCGCCTACGAGGTGCGGATAGCCGTGTTCACGCTGGCGGTTCTTGTCGCGCTTGCGCATGATCTGCGGGAGGAGTGGCGCAAGAGCGGCTCAGTAGCCCTCGGAGAGACATCATGAGCGCGCGCGCGGGAGCCCGGACGGCGGTCGATCCGGGCCGCTATCATGAAAGCGTCGATGACGCGCTGGGGCCGGTGGCCACGAGCGACCCGGTGTGCCTCTACCTGGAAACCACCAACCGCTGCAACCTGTTGTGCACCACCTGTCCGCGCACCTATGCCGACCTCGAGCCTGCAGCCGACATGAGCTGGGAGCTGTTCACCCGTATCGTCGACCAAGTGCCGAATATTGCCCGCGTGGTCCTGCATGGGGTGGGGGAGCCGATGCTGGTGAAGGCGTTGCCGCGCATGGTGCGCCATCTCAAGGCGCGCGGCGCCTACGTGCTGTTCAACACCAACGGCACCGTGCTCACACCGAGGCGGGGCCGCGAGCTGTGCGACACCGGCCTCGACGAGCTGCGCGTTTCACTCGACGCGGCCGATGCGCGAACCTTCGCCATTGTGCGCGGCAAGGACTATTTCCATCGTATCGTGCGCAATGTCCGTGCATTCACCGAGATGCAACGGCGCGAAGGGCTCGCCCTGCCGCGTGTCTCGCTCTGGCTGACCGGTCTCAAGGAGACGATTGCCCAGCTCTCCGATTTCGTGCGGATCGCGCGCGATGTCGGGGTAGGTGAGGTCTATCTGCAGCGGCTGGTCTATTTCGACGGCGATGCCATAGGCATGGCCCGCCCGGACCAGGCGCTGTTCGAGCGCTTGACCCGCGACGAGCAGCAGCATCTCGACGCAGCAACCGAGCTGGCACGCTCCCTCGGCATCGCCTTCAAGGCGTCAGGGGCCACGGAGCCCGGGGAGAGCCTGGCACGCAAGGAGGAAAGCAGTCCGTGGTCCCTGTGCCGGCGTCCGTGGACGGTGATGTATTTTACCGCCAACGGGCGGGCGCTGCCCTGCTGCATCGCGCCGTTCTCGCAGCGCGGCTATGAGAACTACACCCTCGGCGATGCCACCCAGGCGGCGTTGCGAGACATTTGGAACGGTCCCGCCTATCAGAGGTTCCGTGCCGCGCTGCACTCGGATGCCCCGCCGAAATCCTGCGCCAGTTGCGGTTTGCGCTGGAGCCTTTGAGTGTCGAGCACCAGCGCCGCGCCGCCTCGCAACGTCGGCGTCATCATCCCGTGTCTCGAGGAGGAGGATGCCATTGGCGCCTGCGTGGCGGCTGTGCTGGCGACCGGGGTTGGCGAGGTCATCGTCGTCGACGGCCAATCCCGCGATCTGACCGCCGAGCGGGCGGCTGCGGCGGGCGCCACCGTCGTCATCGAGCCGATGCGCGGCTATGGGCGGGCCATGCTCTCGGGGCTGGCCGCCCTGTCGCCGACGTCTACGATCGTTCTCTTCATTGACGGCGACGGCAGCGATCGGCCCGAGTTGATCCCGGCCGTTCTGGCGCCGATTGAGCACGGGCATGCCGACTTCGTGCTCGGGTCGCGTCTGAGGGGGGAGCGCGAGCCCGGCAGCCTTGCGATGTCCCAGCTCATGGCCGGCCAGCTTGCCGGGCTGCTCATACGCCTGCTCTACGGTGTCCGCTTCACCGACATGTCGCCGTTCCGGGCCATCCGGCGTGATGTGCTCGACCGGCTCGGCATGACCGAGACGAGCTTCGGCTGGAACCTGGAAATGCAGATGCGGGTGGCCGCGGCAGGCCTGCGCGTGGTCGAAGTTCCCGTTGGCCAGCGCCGCCGCGCGGGGGGCACCTCGAAGGTTGCGGGCAACTGGCGCAGCGCAGGCCGAGCCGCATGGGTGCTGGTGCGCTCCTTTTGTCGCCTGGCGTGGCGGTTGCGGCGGGATGGTCGCCCGGCCCCTCGCCCGCTACGGTCTCGATAGTGCCGTGCCCTCAGGAGAGCCGATGCGGGCCGCGATGCGATGGTCTCACGAAGCTCTGATTTGCGATTTGCCCTTGCCTTGGCCCAATTTGCTCGGGGCGTCAGATATGGATCCGATAAGCCGTCTCATACCTCGGCAGTGTGTGCCTGATCTCTCCTTGCCGCTGGCCGGTGGCGGGAGCTGGCGTCTGTCCGACCAGAAGCCCAAGCATTTCACCATGCTGGCGTTCTATCGCGGCATGCACTGCTCCGCTTGCAGGACCTATCTTGGCCAGTTGCAATCGATGCATGCGGCGTTCAGCCGGCGGGGCGTGACGTCGATCGCCATCTCGACCGATACGGCCGAGCGCGCAACCTTGGCCGAGGCGACGTGGGGGCTCTCCGACCTCTGCGTCGCTTACAGCTTGTCGTTGCTGCAGGCCCGGGAATGGGGGCTCTACGTATCCCGCGGCTGCGGGCGCTCATCGCTCGGCATCGAAGAGCCGCCGATGTTCGTGGAGCCCGCCCTGTTTCTCGTTCGGCCGGACCGCACGCTCTACTACGCGTCGGTGCAGTCGATGCCGTTCGGACGGCCCTGCTTCGTTGACATGCTGCAGGCAATCGAGAAATCCGTGGCCAGGGGCACTCCGGCCCGGGGAGAGGTGGCAGACTAGAGCAGCGCCTCCAACAGGGAGCATGCAACCCGTGCAGTACACGTTC
The DNA here is from genome assembly GCA_019747815.1 of Hyphomonadaceae bacterium. Classification (GTDB taxonomy): domain Bacteria; phylum Pseudomonadota; class Alphaproteobacteria; order Rhizobiales; family Hyphomicrobiaceae; genus AWTP1-13. The sequence continues at coordinate 25,870 of JAIEQJ010000080.1, read as the reverse complement.
TTTGTGGCTTTGTTGCTTCTGGCGGGCGGCGCGGCAGGCTTCCCCCTGGGCGTCGCCGTTTCGCAAACCGGACCGCAGATGCGCGTCCAGATTGTGATGCAGAAGCATGTCGCCGATCTGCCGCTGCCGAGCAATATCGAGGTGCGCGACGATCACTGGGATCCGGGCGCGGAGACGGGCATGCATGAGCACCCTGGTCCCGTCATTCTTGTGGTGATCGAGGGCGAGTTGGTGGAGGAGACGCCTGGCGGCCGCAGCGTGCTGCGTGCGGGCCAGGCCTTCTGGCGCCCCGCACGCGAAACCCACAACGTGAGGAATACCAGTGCGCGGCCCGCGCGCGTGCTGGCAGTTCACTTCGATCCGACACCGTGAGGCCGCAGCGTCAGGCGCGTGCCATGACGATGGTCGTGCAGGCGCTTTCGAGCTTGGGCATCTCGCGCGCTGCCGCCAGGCGAATGGTGAGTGGACGCTTGTCTCCGCGCACGATCGGGCAATAGGGGTCGGCCTTGCCGAGCGCGCCCATCAGGCGGCGGCGGCCGGCGCACCCGCCGCCACAGGCGGTCAGGTGGGCACAGTCGCCACAGGTTTGGGGGACGGAGCGGGCATCGGCGAACGGCTGTGTCGCCGCAATATCGGAGCCGGCATCGAGCAGGATGTCGAGCGGCGCGCCGGCGCCGGGCCAGTACACGCACGGCTGCACGGTTGCGCGCGGCGTCACCCTCACCGTCGCCACGCCGCAGCCGCCCCGGCGCGGCGGAAGTCCGGCCATGGCGCGCACCAGAGGCTCGCCGATCGCGATCACATCGGTGCGCTCGAACAGCCGCTCAAATCCCGACCAGTATTGCTCATAGGTGAGCGCAAACGTGTCGGTCCGCACCGACTGATAGACGTTGACCCTGAGCGGCGCATCGTAGGCTTGCGCGATGGCGGCAATATCGGCAAGCCGGTCGAAGTTCGACTGCATCATGACGGCGATGAAGGTGACGGGCACGCCGAGGCGCCGGCAGCGGGCGGCCTGCTCATGCAGCAGCCTCCAGTTGCCGGGGCCGCGCTGGCCATCCTGCTCGGCTTCGGTCGGGTAGTCGAGCGAGAACTCGATGTCCTTGAAGGCGGCAAGGTCGGCGTCGGGGAGCGCGGCCGCAGAATAGCCGTTGGTGGTCATTGTCAGCTTGATCGGCTGTGCACGCAGATAGGCGAGGATCGGGCCGAAGTCGGGATGGAGGCCGTTCTCGCCGGTGCCGAGATTGACCGACCGGACAGGAACGCGTTCCATGATCGCCCGCACGTTATCGAGTGTCAGCCGGTCGACGCGTGAGGCATCGCGGTAGCAGAAGGCGCAGGCCAGGTTGCACTCGTTGGTCAAGCCGAGGCCGAGGGCGAATGCAGCGGCATTGTCTGGGCGCGGGCTTGCAATGGCCGGTGCGGACATCGATGGCTTGCTCGCGACACGATTGGAGAGCGGGATGGCAGTCCTGGGTCGGCGCTGACCCGTAAGCATGCCGGGCAAGCGAGGCAAAATGATATCGGTAGAGCTCCAGCCGGACCAGCGACCGGAACAGTGGGACGATCACGTCTGTGTGTATGAGGCGGTGTTCGAGCCGTTCACGCTGCAATTTGCACGAGCGGCGATGGCCTCGCTGGAACTCTTGTCGGGTCGGGCGGTGCTCGATGTCGCAGCAGGCTGTGGCGGGGCGGCCATTGCGATGCGCGAGGCCGGACTGCAGGTCACCGCGATCGACGCATCGGCGGGCATGGTTGAGCGCATCCGAGCGAGGGCAGCCGAGCGTGGGCTTGCCATCCAGGTGCAGGTTATGGACGGCCAGGCGCTGCAGTTCGACGCTGCAACCTTCGATGCGGCACTGTCGGTGCTGGGAATCATCCTGCTTCCGAACGCTGCTTGCGGCTTGGCCGAGATGCGGCGCGTCGTGCGTCCCGGCGGGCGGGTTGCGGTTGTCACCTGGACCCAGCCGCACAAGTACGAGCTGGCCGCGGAGCTGCGAGCGGCCATCCAGTCGATCTGGCCAGAGCAGCCGCCAGCGCCGCTTCCGGCACAGCTGCGCTACCGGGAGGAGGCTGATTTCAGAGCCCTGTTCACGGCGGCCGGCCTCGGCGATCCGGCGATTGCGACGGCCACGGCCCATCTTGAGGTGCCCTCCGCGCGCTGGCTCGCCCAGCGCATCGGTTTCGCGCCCGGCATGGCCGCCATGATGGCAGGCCTTGGTGCCCGCGAACCTGCCGTCATCGAGCGGCTCATCGACAACCTGGAGACGCGATTGGGCCGGGGGCCGATCAGTCTGGCGGGCGTGGCGTTCATCGGCACGGCACGGGTTCTGTAACCTTTTCACTTTGGCCTGCGAAGACACCCACAGGCATGGATCGTTCGGACTCTTTTCGAAGGACAGAGACGCCGACCGCCATCATATTCGTTGTTGTGAAGCCCTATCTCTTGCCGCCGACACGGGCGCCGTTTGCAGGAACCGGGGAGTGATCATGTTTAGGCGATCAGTTTTTGCCATTGTATTGGCGGGCCTGCTGGCAGGTGCAGCGGACGCCCAACAGACCCCGCTCGTGTTCACCGCAATTCCCGACGAGGATGAAACGCGGCTCGTCGAACGATTTACCCAATACGCCAAGTACTTCGAGAGCAAGCTTGGTGTTCCGGTCAAGTATCTTGCCGTCAAGAGCTATCCCGCCGCCGTCACCGCCTTCATCAACAATCAAGTGCAATTTGCCTGGTTTGGCGGCTTGACGGGCGTGCAGGCGCGTCTGGCTGTTCCCGGGTCGCAAGCGATTGCGCAGGGAGCGGAGGATGTAGCCTTCAAGAGCTACATCATCGCCCACATCTCCACAGGTCTCAAGGCTGCCACGGAGTTTCCAAAGGACATCGAGGGCAAGACCTTCACGTTCGGCGCGCGCGCGTCGACCTCGGGTCGGCTGTTTCCCGAGCATTTCATCCGCCAGGCCCTGGGCAAGGAGCCCGACAAGGTGTTCGCGCGCGTTGGCTACTCGGGCGACCACAGCCGCACGATCCAACTGGTACAGTCGGGCGCCTACCAGGTCGGCGTGCTCAACCATCTGGTCTGGGACCAGGAGGTCAAGAGCGGCAAGGTGGACACCGGGCGCGTTTCGGTGATTTGGGAAACGCCGGCCTATCCGGACTACCATTGGGTCGCACGTGGCGACATGGACAGGACATTTGGAGGAGGATTCACCGCTCGGCTGCAGGTTGCAATCCTGGGTGTCGACGATCCCAAGCTCCTCGCCATCTTTGATCGCAGCAAATTCATTCCCGCGAAGAACAGCGACTACACGGCGATCGAGAACGTCGGCAAGCTAACCGGGCTCATCAACTAGCGACAATCAGCGGAAACGGGCGTTGCCGCATGGCTGGCGACATCGTCTTCGAGTTGAAGGGAGCGTGTGCCGGCTACAACGGCCGGCCCGTTCTCTTTGATATCGACCTCACGGTGCGCGCCAGCGAGCGCGTCGCCGTCATGGGGCGCAGCGGAGCCGGCAAATCCACGCTTCTCGGTCTGCTCTACGCGCAGCGGCCAGCTGACGTGGCCCTGGTTCCGCAAGCCTCCGCCCTCGTCAAGCCCCTGTCTGTATTCCACAATGTCTACATGGGCCGGCTCGACCGCCACTCGACGGTCTACAATCTGCGCACTCTTGTCTGGCCAGCCGCCTGCCGGGTGGTTGAGGTGCGCGCCGTGTTGGCAAGCGTCGGTCTCGAGGGCGAGATATTCAATGCCGCGGGTGCCCTGTCAGGGGGGCAGCAGCAACGCACGTCGGTGGCGCGCGCGCTTTACAATGGCCGCCCGATCCTTATCGGCGACGAGCCGGTGTCGGCATTGGACCGGGTGCAGGGCGCCGATGTCCTTTCTCGCCTCAAGGAGCGTCACGAGACCATCGTGCTGGCCCTGCATGACGTGCATCATGCACTCGAGCACGCCGATCGCGTGGTTGTGCTGGAGCACGGCCGCAAAGTCATCGACGAGCCGTCGCGCAAGCTCACGGCCAACGACCTCCTGCGACACTTCGGAGGCGAGCCGTGAACCGCCTCGCGTTCGGCAACACCAGCCTGCTGTTCCTGATCAGCGCTCTGCTGTGTCTGGCGGTGGCGGACCTCGCCGTCACGGCCCTGAACCCATGGGCGGAAATGGCCCGCCTGGCACGCGGAATCTTGCGTCCGGACGTCCTTTCGGTGGAAGCATGGAGCGTCGTGTGGACAGTTGCCTTCGCGGTTGTGGGTGTCGGCATCGGCGCGACGGCGGGGTTTCTGCTGGCCATCGCCTTCCCCCACTTTACAGCCGTGCGCGTGTCGGCGATGGTGCTGCGCTCGATCCACGAGCTGTTCTGGGCCTTGCTGCTGATCCAGGTTTTCGGCCTCGGCCCGGCCACCGGCGTGCTGGCGATCGCCATTCCGTATGCCGGCATCTTCGCCAAGGTCTTCGCCGAGATGATCGAGGAGGCGGACCTGGCGGCCGTGAGTGTGCTCCCGAGCGGCACATCGGCCATTTCTGCGTTCGCCTTTGCGAGGCTGCCCGAGGTTGCCGAGCGATTCAAGACCTACACGCTCTACAGGCTCGAGTGTGGGCTGCGCTCAACGCTGGTTCTTGGCTTCGTCGGGCTTCCAACCATCGGCTTCCATCTTGAAGGCTACTTCAAGCAAGGCAAATACGCCGAGGCGGCGGCGCTTCTCGGCGTGTTCTACCTCCTGATCGGCACACGCCGCCTGTGGGCGCGGGCCTCGACCGTGCCTGTGCTGCTCATCGGCAGCCTGCTGCTGCTGCCCGAGGGTGTAGGTGGCGGCTCTGCGCTTGCCAACCTCGTCCGGTTCGTCACGCACGACATCGTGCCGGCCCCGTTGCGCAATGGAGATCCGGGGAGCCTGGCAACCTGGAGCGCGTTCGCGGGCTGGCTGCAGGCCATCGCTTGGCATCAGGTGGTTCCAGGGGTCTGCAACACCATCGTGCTGGCGCAGATCGCCCTCGTGGGCATGGGAATTCTGGCGCTTGTGCTGTTTCCCCTGGTCTCCCGCCAGTTCGTGGGGCGCATCGGGCAGCCGGCCGGTCGCGTGCTGCTTGTCGTGGTTCGTTCAACACCCGAATACATGCTGGCCTACCTGCTGCTGCAGCTGCTGGGGCCGTCCATGCTGCCGGCAATCATTGCGCTCGCCGTGCACAACGGTGCCATCGTCGGCTATCTGATGGGCCGGCATGCCGATGCCCTCGACTACCGTGCCGATGCCCCACATGGGTTCAATCTCTACGCCTACGATACGGCTCCACGCCTCTACGGCCAGTTCCTGGCCTATAGCCTCTATCGCTGGGAGATCATCGTGCGCGAGAGTGCGATCTTCGGCATTCTTGGGGTAGCCACGCTCGGCTACTATGTGGATGCGGCTATCTCCGAGCTTCGCTTGGACGTTGCCATGGTCCTGATCCTGGCGACGGTAGGCATGTGTGCGGTGATTGATGCCGTGTCGCGACGGCTGCGGCGGGCCCTGCGGATTTCGGCGTTGGCAACACGGCTCGCCGACGCACCGGCTGTGTAGGAGGCGGGAGACGAGCCCCATGCAAGCTGCGCGAACACCCGTGCTGAAGGATGTTGTGCTGGTCGGTGCCGGGCACTCGCATGTGGGCGTGCTGCGCATGTTCGGCATGGCGCCGATGCCCGGCGTGCGGCTCACTCTTGTCACCCGGCAGGTGCACACGCCCTACTCCGGCATGCTGCCCGGGATGATCGCCGGGCTGTACGATCAGGATGCCGCGCACATCGACACGGGTCCCTTGAGCCAATTTGCGCAGGCGCGACTTTACCAGTGTGAGGTGGTCGGCATCGATCTGCCGGCCAAGCGCGTCATCTGCCGCGACCGGCCCCCGGTGCCCTACGACATCCTGTCGATCAACATCGGCTCGACACCGAGCGCCCGGCATGTTCCGGGCGTTGCCGAGCACGCTATTCCGGTCAAGCCCATCGATGGCTTCATCGACCGATTCGAGGCTGCACGTGCGCGGGTGCTCGCAGCGCGCGGCCGGGTCCGGATCGGGGTTGTGGGTGGCGGCGCCGGCGGGGTGGAGCTGCTGTTGTCGCTGCACCGGCGTCTGACGCGTGAGGTCGGTGCCGCAGGCTTCGACCCCTCGGCCCTGGCCTTTACGCTGGTCACGTCGACCGAAGAGATCCTGCCGACCTTTCCCGCCCGTATGCGTCAACGGTTCGCAGGGCTCCTGCGTGAACGGGGGATACGGGTGGTTTCAGGCGGCAAGGCATCGGAGGTTCGCGCCGACGCCGTGCTGGTGGAGGACAACGGTCCAATCGCGCTCGACGAGGTCTTCTGGACGACGCGTGCGGCGCCGGCGGCGTGGCTCGCTGCGACCGGGCTAGCCCTTGATGACGAGGGGTTCATCAGGGTGACCGAGACGTTGCAGTCGGTCTCGCATCCCGACGTCTTTGCGGCCGGTGACGTCGCGGCGATCGATGGGCATGCGCCGCCGAAGTCCGGCGTCTATGCCGTACGATCCGGGCCGCCGCTGGCCGACAACTTGCGGCGCCTCCTCAGAGGCAAGCGCCTTACCGCCTACAAGCCGCAGCGCGAGGCGCTCTACCTGATCTCGACCGGCGAGCGGTATGCGCTCGGCGCTCGCAACGGCTTCACCTTCGAGGGCGCCTGGGTCTGGAAGCTCAAGGATTTCATCGACCGGCGCTTCATGGCGAAGTTCAATGATCTGCCGCGGATGGCTGAACCTGATCAGCCGCCGATCCCGGCGATAGCCGACGCGGCGGCGATCAAGGAGATCTCGGCGCTCGCCATGCGCTGTGGCGGTTGCGGCGCCAAGGTCGGTGCGTCGATCCTGGCGCGCGCGCTCGGCACCGTCGAGCCGACGGTGCGAGACGATGTCATCGTCGGATTGGATGCGCCCGACGACGCTGCCGTGGTCGACACGGGCGGGAAGCGACTGTCCGTCCACACCGTCGACTATTTCCGGGCGATGGTCGACGATCCCTATGTATTCGGCAAGATCGCGGCCAACCACGCGCTCGGCGACATCTATGCCATGGGTGCCGAACCGCAGACGGCGCTGGCCATCGCCACGGTGCCCCACGGCATCGAAGCGAAGGTGGAGGAGGATCTGTCCTTGATGATGGCCGGTGCCAACGACATCTTGCGCGCGGCGCAGTGTGCCCTGGTTGGCGGTCACACGAGCGAAGGCGCCGAGCTCTCTCTTGGCTTCGCCGTCAACGGCCTGGTTGATCATGACGCCGCGTTGCGCAAGGGAGGCCTGCGGCCCGGCGACGCGCTGATCCTGACCAAGGCGATCGGCACGGGCGCGCTGCTGGCGGCGCACATGCGGGGCAGGGCGAAGGCGCGCTGGATCATGGCGGCGGTCGCGCATATGACTCAATCGAATGGAGCCGCGGCGCGCATTCTGCAGGCGCATGGCGCCAGCGCGGCGACCGATGTCACAGGTTTCGGGCTCGTCGGGCATCTTGTCGAGATGGTCAAGGCCGGCAATGTGGACGCCCTGCTTTGGCTGCGTCAGGTGCCGCTGCTGGAAGGGCTGACCGAGACCATGGCAGCAGGGATATTCTCCTCGCTGCAGCCGCAGAATGTCAGACTGCGCAGGGCCATTGGCAATCTCGAGGCGGTCGCAGACCACCCGCTCTATCCGGCCCTGTTCGATCCGCAGACGGCCGGCGGCCTGCTGGCCTCCGTTCCCTCGGAACGCGCGGCGGCCTGCATGGCGGCCTTGAGAGCCGGCGGGTATGCGTCTGCCGCGATCGTTGGACTGATACACCCGCGATCGGCGTTGCCTGGTCCCATCACCGTGGACGTGGGGCCGGTCGGGCGCGAGGCGGGTCCATGCGCTGGCCCACGATCAACCCTCCAAGAGCAGATGCCGCAGGAGATGTCCCGTGCGCACCAACCCGTTCCATGACGCCTGGCTGTTCCTGATCGGCAGCACCAGCGACCACGAGAACAGCGGCGTTGGCTGGCTGCTGGCTCTGTTATTCATCGCGCTCCTCCTCGCCAGCATCTGGATTGCGCGCAGGAACTGGCAGCTCGACGCGGCGCAGCGCACGAAAGAGCATCTGGCCATCTGGTTCATGCGCGTCATGATTGGCGCCATGTGGTTTCAGGGCTCGCTGTGGAAGCTGCCGCTGCCGGTTTCCGGCGGCTTCGCGGGATGGACCAGCGCGCTCGGCGAGAACGCGGCGTTCGAGGTCCACAAGCAGATCGCGAAGACCATCTTCATCCCCCTGCTGCCGGTCATCAATCCGTTGGTCTATTTGACCGAGCTGTCGCTGGCGATCGCCTTCATGCTGGGCTTCCTGGTGCGGCCGATGGGCGTGATCGGCATGCTGTTTGTCGTGCACCTTTGGCTGGGGCTCTATCTGCACCCCGCGGAGTGGCCGTGGCTCTACATCTTCCTCATCTTCGTGCAGGGGTTCTTCGTGCTCAACAACGCCGGAGCAAGCCTCGGCCTCGACGGGCTCCTTGCTCGCGCGCCATTCGGCCCGTTTGCCGGGGCAGGCCTGATCGGCCGCGCCTATCGCAAGATCGCGTGAGCCTCGGCTCGGCGGCCCTGGCATCAACGGAGGTGGGCGAGGCCTGCCCGGGCCGCCGCAACGATGACGGCCAGTGCGTCGACCGTGCCGTTGGCCTCGCCCTTCTCGAAGTCGCCCTCGACCAGCGCCATCTGATTGGTCACGTGCGCGAAGCACAGCACCGGCTGGCGCCGCGCAGTGCTGAAGGCGTACAGCGCGGCCGCTTCCATTTCGACCGCAAGCAGTCCCTTGGCCTTCATGGCGGCGATGGCCTCCGGCGTCTCCCGAAACGGCGCATCCGTCGTCCACGTGGGGCCGCACTCAACCGGAATGCGAAGCTCCTCGAAGGCGCCGGCCATGGCCTCGAGCAACCCATCGGCGGCCTTGCTGAACTCGGCCGGCGGCGCGTAGTGATAGCTGGTGCCTTCGTCGCGCAGCGCCTTGTCGATCAGGATGAAGTACGGCGGCGGGCGCAGCTCAGCAATCCGCCCCGCCGATGTCATGCTGATGAGCAGCCGGCACCCCGAGGCAAACAGCTGCTCGGCGATCAGAACGGCAAACGGCGCCCCCACCGCGCATCCGATGAGACCGAGTTCCAGGTCCGCTTCCGTCAGCCGGTGCAGATCGGTGTGATAGCAGGCCCATGCCGGATCGCGATGCGCGCGTCCCACGGAGCGCAGATGCCGCACCATGTCGCCGTCGGGATCAAGGACGCACACGGCAGGCACCGCTGAGGCTGCCAGCCCCTTCTGCCGCCGTGCCTCCCGCAGCAGGTTCTCCGGCGTGAAGGCCGACGGGGCACGATGGTGCTTGTCCGCGAGAATGGGCGCGTCCTTTGCGGAATGCATCTGCTCCCTCAGAACACCGGCAGTCTGCCTGCTAGCATCATCGCCGCCCCCGGACATGCATAACGGGGGCATGGGTGACGGCGAGCGACCTGCATGGCACTCCCGCTATCCATGAAGCGGTGCGTCGCGATCTGCAACCGACAACTTCGCCTCGTTCCAGCGCATCATGCCGCCGCGCAACACGCTGACATCGCGGAAGCCGGCCTCCTCCAGCACGGCTGCAGCGCTCGCCGAGCGTCTGTCGGTCCGGCAGACGAGGACGACCGGCTTGTCCAGGAGCGTCTGCAATTCACTGAGCCGCTGCGGCAGCTCGCCCAGGGGGAGATGGCGTGCCTCGCGGATGTGGCCCAGCGGGCCAGTGAACTCGTCGGGTTCGCGCACATCGATGACGGCAATGTCCTTTGCCTTCTCCAGCCGGGCGGCGAGCTCGTCGACCTCCATCCAGCGCAGCTTGTCCTCGCTGCCCAAGCGGCGCAGCAGCCGCGGCAGAAAGGCAATGGCCGCGAGCAGTGCGAGGCCGATCAGGCCATAGTGGATCGCCGTCGCGTTGCCCCCGGCGGCCGCACGGCCGGCATAGCCGAGCCAGGTATACGCCAAGGTGCCCGGTATCATGCAGACGAGCGAGGTCAGCACATAGGCAACGACAGGGATGCGCGTGAGGCCGAGCGCATAGTTGAGCAGACTGAACGGGATCAGCGGCACCAGCCGCGTGAGCGCGACGAAGCGCCAGCCTTCCGCCTCCACGCCCTTGATGAGCCGCTCAAGCCTGGCACCCGCTTTCTGCCGGACCCAGTCGGCCGCGACATAGCGCGCAACCAGGAAAGCTGCCGTGGCGCCCAGCGTCGCACCGGCCAGATTGAAGAGGGCCCCCCACACCGGACCGAACAGCACGCCGCCTGCAACTCCGAAGAGCGCCCCCGGAACAAAGACAACGGTGCCGAGCGTGAACAGCACGACATGGGCGGCCGGCGCCCAGAGGCCGAGATTGCGCACCGCGCTCTCGATCAACGCGGGATCGAGCTGCGCTCGGTTGAGCGCCAACCAGAGCGCTACGCCCAGAATGGCTGCCCCCAGCAGCAGGCGCGGGACGAGCATGCGCTTTGTCATCGAGCGGATTCCCTCCTGCCCAGAGGATAGCTGCGGTCGTCGTCACGGAACGGCTGCGTCAGCATATGGTCGAGACGCTGCTCGGCCGGCTCGCGGAACTGCTCGATGCCGATCGTCATCGTTTCATGTCCTGCCGCCGGCTGATCGCGATAGGTCCCGAACAGCCGATCCCACCAGGGCAGGTTGAAGCCGAAATTGCTGTTGGCCTCGCGCACGACGATGGAGTGATGCACGCGGTGCATGTCGGGCGTTACCACGACCCAGCGCAGCACTCGGTCCAGCCAGGCGGGCATGCGCACATTGCTGTGGTTGAACATGGCCGTGGCGTTGAGCAGCACCTCAAAGATCAGCACCGCGATCGCAGGCGCGCCCAGCGCTGCCACCAAGCCAAGCTTGAGGCCCATGGAGAGCAAGATCTCGATGGGGTGAAAGCGCGCCCCGGTCGTCACGTCGAACTCCAGGTCGGCGTGGTGCATGCGATGCAGCCGCCAGAGCGCGGGCACCGCATGAAAGAGCACGTGCTGCAGGTAGATGGCAAGATCGAGGGCCATGACGGCCAGCACGACGCGCGCCCATGCGGGCAGGCCGATGGTGTGGAACAGCCCCCACCCTCGCGCCTCGGCAACGAGGGCAAGCCCAACCGCGGTGGTCGGGAACACGAGGCGGACCAGGATCGTGTCGAGGATGACGATGCCGATGTTGCCCGGCCAGCGCGTTCCGCGTCCGATGCTCTGCTCCCGGCGCGGCGCCAACATCTCCCAAGCCGCCATGACGGCGAAGATGCTGCCAAAGGCGGCCAGCCGGATCATGGGCTCGTTGGGGAGAAGGAGTTCAGACATGGCGCGATGTGTCCTGTCCTATTCTGACGGCCGTCATGATCGGCCTGCCATGTCGTCGCGCCGCCGCTGATACTCCTCCCTATCGATCTCGCCACGGGCATAGCGCTCATCGAGGATGTCGCGCGCCGTGCGCCCGGGCCTGCCGCCACTCATCCAGCGCGCGAGCGCCACGACCGCGGCGACCAGCAGCGCCAGCACGGCAATCATGAAGAGCGGGCCGAGCCACATGCCTCCCCAGCCCATCATCCAATCGTGCATATGCCCAGGCCCCTGGCTCCAGGCGGGGACCGCGGCAAACGCTGGTGTTGCCAGCGCCGTCAACCCGATAGACCGCATGGCTCGGCCTCGCTCTCCTGCGTGCGCCGCTGCTTGACGGCGATCCGGCGATCATTCAAATTATCTCTTGAATGATCTAGGAAGCCAAGGCCGCCTATGTCAAGTGGCAATCCCAAGCGCGATCTCTATGCCCAGTTCGCGGCCGTCGCCAAGGCGCTCGGCCATGAGCACCGTCTCGAGCTGCTCGAGCTTGTCGCCCAGGGCGAGCGCAGTGTGGAGGCGCTGGCCGAGCATGCGGGGCTTTCGGTTGCCAACGCCTCGCAGCACCTGCAGCATTTGCGCCGGGCCGGCCTGGTCGCGGCGCGGCGGCAGGCAAAGTTCGTGCTCTACCGCCTGGCGGACGCCGCCGTGCTGAGCATGCTCGCCGCCATGCAAAAGGTGGCGGAGCGCAATGTCGGCGAGGTCGAGCGCATCCTGCGCACCTATTTTCATGCACGTGACGACCTGGAGCCCGTGTCGCGCGTCGAGCTGGCCAAGCGTATGAAGCTCGGCCTTGTCACGGTGCTGGATGTGCGCCCCGAAGACGAGTTTGCCCTCGGTCATCTGCCGGGTGCGCGCAACATCCCGCTCGGCCAGCTTAGGCGGCAGCTTTCCAAGCTCGACCGCAAAACCGAGATTGTCGCCTACTGTCGCGGCCCCTACTGCGTGCTGTCGTTCGAGGCCGTCGCCCAGCTTCGCAAGCTCGGCTTCAAGGCGCGCAGGCTGGAAGACGGCTTGCCCGAATGGAAAGCGGCCGGTTTGCCGCTGGAGGGCGGGTTCGCGCCATAGCTCGACGACGACGACGCGACATCCAGCGGGCCATCGACGGCGTCAGGAATGTTCCTTCGCCGCCAAGCCGCACGCAAGCACAGGCGGGCAGGCGCCAGCCGGGCTGGCCGCCGGGAGCCGCTTCATTCACTTCTCATCGCAGGCAACCGCCCTCCCCTCCTTGACTGACCTGATGGCGGCCTCGAACGCCGCCAGCGTCGCCAGCACCTCGGCTTCGGTGACCGGATAGGGCCGCTGCAGGTCCAGGGCGTCGGCGAAAGCGTCCAGCTCGGCCTGCAAGGCATCGATCGGCTGGTATTCACGGCGCTCCGGCCGGGCGCCGGACTTGCGCAGCAGCAGGGTGGTCTCATCGAGCACCTCCGCCGAGCCGTCGGTCCCGAACACATGGACACGCCAATAGACCGGCGTAGCCCTGATCGTGGCCAAGGTGCCGCTCACCCCGTTCGCGAACGTCAGCATGACGGAAACGGTATCGAGCGGCGGCGGGCTCGGTTTGTGCGAGCAAAGCTGCGCATACACGGAGCGTGCCGGACCCACGATGCTGATAAAGGCGTCGAGAACGTGCAGACCAGCGCCCGTCAATCCGCCCGCCGGCGACTCCTTAGGCGAGAGGCGCCAGCCGCTCAGGACCGCCTGCGAGTTTTGGTTGCTGTTGTGTCCCTCGATGTGCAGGATCGTGCCCAGCTCTCCGGCCGCAACGATCTGGCGCACGGCGCGCATCGATGGCCAAAAGCGGCGGTTGTGTCCGACACAGAGAGGAACGCCCGCCCGGCGGCACGCCGCAAACATGCGCTGAGCACCCAGGCGGCGCAATGCCAGGGGCTTCTCGCAGAACACGGGCTTGCCGGCCGCCGCGCAGGCCATCACCTGCACGCAATGCTGGGAATGCGGCGTGGCGAGCAGCACGGCATCGATCGCGGGGTCGGCGAGAACAATGTCAAGATCGTCGACCAGGCGCAGGCCGTGCCGTGTGCAGAAGTCGCGCGCGCCGTCCAGCGCGGGCTCGACGGCGCACACGATCTGCAGCCTTGGCCGGCCCAGCGACGCTGCGACGAGGCTGCGTCCCCAACGGCCGAGGCCGGCGATGGCAGCGTGGATCATGCGTTCACCCTTGCGATCAATCGCAGGCGACCCGAGGCGCGAGCGGTGCATGCTTATGCCGGCGGGGGAGATCAGATCCTATCGACGGGCAGCGCATCCTTAGCACGACGCGAGGAGGCGCAGGCGGAATCATCGGCCACTCCGCAACACTGTATGGAGCAAACCATGCTCTGAGACCACCAATCAGGTGGTTGCGGCCGCATGATCAGGGTTCTTGCTGATGCCGCGTGCACTCCATCTCAGAGATTGTGATTGCCGATCTCAGAGACTGCAATTGCCGATCCAACGGAGTGGCGAGCCATGAAGAACTCGGAGATTATCCGCAGTCCGCAAGCGTCTCGAAACCAATCGACCCGGATCGCAGGCGCGATGAGCCGGCGCAAGCTTCTGCTCGGCGGCAGCACCCTGGCCGCGGTGTCGACGATGCTGACGGGAGCCACCACGCGGGTGGCGCGGGCTCAGCAGCGGCCCGGATCGGCACCCGGGCGGCAACTCCCCAACATCCTCGTCATCTTCGGCGATGATATCGGCATCGCGAATCTGAGTGCCTATTCCAACGGTCTGATGGGCTATGAGACCCCGAACATCGACCGCATCGCCCGAGAGGGCCTCAAGTTCCAGCACTATTATGGCGAGCAGTCGTGCACTGCGGGTCGCGCGGCGTTTCTCACCGGCCAGCACGGCATCCGCACGGGTCTCACCAAGGTCGGCTTCCCCGGCGCGCCGATGGGCATGAGCCAGCTCGATCCCTCGATCGGCGGGCTGCTCAAGAACCTGGGCTATGCCACCGGCCAGTTTGGCAAGAACCACGTCGGCGATCGCAACGAATCGCTGCCGACGGTGAACGGGTTCGACGAGTTCTTCGGCAACCTCTACCACCTGAACGCCGAGGAAGAACCCGAGCTGCCCGATTATCCGAAGAACCCGGCCTATCGGGCCAAGTTCGGGCCACGCGGCGTCCTGCGCTGCAGGGCGACCGACCGCGACGATCCCACGGTCGAGCCGCGCTTCGGCAAGATCGGCAAGCAGACGATCGAGGATACCGGCGCGCTCACAAAGAAGCGCATGGAGACGATCGACGACGAAACCTCCTCGGCTGCCATCGACTTCATGAAGCGGCAACAGCAGGCCGGCAAGCCGTTCTTCTGCTGGTTCAACTCAACCCGCATGCATCTGCGCACACATGTGCGCCCGGATCATCGCGGCCGCTATGCGCACGGCGACAGCGAGTATATGGACGGCATGATCGAGCATGACAACCATATCGGGACCTTGCTCAAGGCGCTGGACGATATGGGCGTGGCCGGCACTACCATCGTCGTCTACACCAGCGACAACGGTCCCCATATGAACACCTGGCCGGACGGCGCCATGACCTGGTTTCGCTCGGAAAAGAACACCAACTGGGAGGGCGCATTCCGCGTGCCCTGCCTGGTGCGCTGGCCGGGCGTGATCAGACCCGGCACGGTCACCAACCAGATGATGAGCCACAACGACTGGATTCCAACCCTCTGCGCAGCCGCCGGCGAGGCGGACATCGTCAACAAGCTTCGCAGCGGCTACGCGGCCAATGGCGTCAACTACAAGGTTCACCTCGACGGCTACAACCAGTTGGAGTTCCTGCGCAACGTCACCGGCAGCGCGGCGAACAACAACGGCGTCAAGAGCGCCCGCGACAAGTTCTTCTACTCCGACGACGACGGCCTGCTCGTGGGCATGCGACAGGGCGACTACAAATACGTGTTCTCCGAACAGCGTGCGCCCGGCACGATGCAGGTTTGGGCCGAGCCCTTCTCGACGCTCCGGCTGCAAAAGATATTCAACCTGATGCAGGACCCATTCGAGCGGGCCGACATCACATCCAACACCTTCTGGGATTGGCAGCTCAACCACGTTCAAACGATGTACGGCGTCATGGACGAGGTCTTCCAGTTCGTGGCGACGTTCAAGGAGTTCCCACCGCGGTCGTTCCCGCCGAGCTTCAACCCGGCGAACATCATGCAAAGCGCGATGGACGACTACAGGACGAAGAAAATGCTGAGGGAGGGATTGGACCCCGAGCAGGTTCGGGGTGCCCTGAACCGGGTCATCGAGCAATTGGGAGGCGGAGGCCGCGCGCTCTCGCCGGGTAGCCGGTAAGGCAAGGCTCGCTCGAGGGGAGCGGCCAAGCAGATTGGGCCCCTTGTCGCGTTAGCGTGGGATGCGCGGGCGTCACCAAGCTGCTCGCACGGCGGGCTAAGCTCGCTTCGGTTCTCGTGGCCGCCGTCGGCCCCCGCCGACGCCCGGCGCGGCTCCAGGAAGGCCGGGAAGTAGCTGCCCTTCCTCAGCTTCGGGATCTCCAGCTCGACGGTGCCAACCCGCGTCTGCCAGGTGCACTCGCGGTAGCCGTTGCGCTGGTTGATGCGCGCCGGCGACTGCTCGCCGTGCGCGGCCCCGGTCAGGCTCTCCACCTCCAGCTCCAGCATGCGGTTGGCGACGTAGCCCATCATCTCCCTGAGGAGATCGTCGTCGGAGCCCTTCTCAATCAGCGCCTTCAAGGTCATTCTGTCGATCGTCAATGGTTCGCTCTCTTGGTTGCGTTTGGACCTCGCAACCGAGCCAACCTCGATTCGGACCATGACAGCTCCCCTTCACCGGCGCCGCTGTGGACACTCTGGGGAAAAGGCTTCAAGGGCGTCGCCCTCCGGGCAACGCCCCGTCCTCGGCTCCTACACCACGCCTCGGGACGACAACTGATAATGCAGAGCGACAACGAGGCCAACCGCCTATGCCGATGATCCTACCGCCCTTTCGTCGTGCCACGTTGGACGACACCGGCACTTTGGCAGAACTTGTAGAGTTCGCGAGTGAGGGCTTGGCCGTCTACCTTTGGTCCAAACTTGCCGGGACCGGCGACCCATGGACTGTTGGCTGTGCGCGTGTCGGCAGCGAGACTGGCGGCCTATCCTATCGCAACGCCGTCGTCGCAGAACTTGCCGGTCGGCCCGCCGCCGGGCTCATC
Organism: Hyphomonadaceae bacterium; assembly: GCA_019747815.1. Classification (GTDB taxonomy): domain Bacteria; phylum Pseudomonadota; class Alphaproteobacteria; order Rhizobiales; family Hyphomicrobiaceae; genus AWTP1-13. The sequence goes on along the minus strand of JAIEQJ010000080.1, from coordinate 9,320 downwards.
AGCTATCCGCTCGCAGACCAGCCCGAACCCGTTTCCGACAAGCTGCCCGCGATGCTCCTGCCGCTGCAGGAGCTGATGAATCTGGCACTCGGTACTTGGTACGTCCATGTGCTTGCTGCCTATCCGGAGCACCGTGGAAGGGGCCAGGGCGCGGCACTTCTCGCCCTCGCCGATAGGCTCGCCGCCTCTGCCGGAAAGCCGGGGCTGAGCCTCGTCGTATCGGACACAAATGTGGGTGCGCGCCGGTTATATGAGAATTGGGGATACCGCGAGGCTGCGCAACGCAAGATGGTCAAGGAACAGTGGCGGCATCCAGGCGTCAACTGGGTGCTACTGCGCAAAGACCTGTGATCAAGGAACCCGGGCTGGTCTGCCCCTCGAACGCCAGGCAGCGGGTCGTCGCGTAACCGGCGAAGTAGATGATGGTCGGAGCGGGGAGATTCGAACTCCCGACCCCTTGCTCCCGAAGCAAGTGCGCTACCAGGCTGCGCTACGCTCCGCCCGACCTGGGCCCAGCACGGTGGTGCTCGGCCGGTGCGCCAAACTGCCGGCGCGCTGCGTTATAGCCGCGGGTCCGCCGGGCCGCAAGCGAAGGTGCCGCCCAGCGCGGATTGCGGGCTTCCGGCCTGGGTTGGGCGGTGGCAGCCCGTCCCTCGATACGCGCAACTCGAGGGCGGCGCACCGGGACTGGGTGATGTCCCCGGCCGGCCGAGGCCCGGCAGCGCATCAGACCCGGTGCGCCGGGAGGATGGCCTGCTAGGTCCCATGGCCTGCTAGATTTCATGGCCTGCTAGATTTCATGGCCTGAAAGGTCCCGTGGGTCTCCAAGGCGGGCAGTTCCGGGGTGGGGCCGGCGAGCACCGACGGTGGGCGCCCCGGCCCCCTCACACGTGCTGGCCGCCGTTGATGTGCAACTCGGCGCCGTTCACATAGCTCGACTGGTCGGTGCAGAGGAAGTAGATGGCCTTGGCCACCTCCTCAGGCTCGCCCAGGCGCTTCAGCGGGATCTGCTCGTGCACGATCCGGTCGGTGCCGGGCGAGAGAATGGCCGTGTCGATCTCGCCCGGCGAGATGGCATTGACACGGATGCCGCGCGCGCCGAAATCGGCGGCCATCTCGCGCGTGAGGCCGGCGAGCGCCGCCTTGGAGGTGGCATAGGCTGCCCCCGCGAACGGATGGACGCGGCTGCCGGCGATGGAGGTGACGTTCACCACCGCACCCTTGGCCTTCTCCAGCTCCGCGATCAATCCGCGTGCCAGCATGATGGGCGCAAAGAAATTGACCTGGAACACATGCTGCCAATCCTCGAGCGGGGTCTCGATGGCACCGAGGCGCGATCCGCCGGGACCCTTGGGCGAGATGGCAGCATTGCTGACGAGCGCGCTGAGACGGCTGCCCTGGGCCTTCAGGCGCTCGCGCATTTCGCCGATCGCGCGCAGGGTGTCGGCGGCATCGGCGAGGTCGACCTGAATGTGATCCTCGGGCCCCATCTCCCAGGGGCAGTTCTCAGGGAAGGCGTGGCGCGAGCAGGTGATCACGCGCCAGCCGGCGGAAGCGAACCGCTTCACTGTGGCATGGCCGATGCCGCGCGAGGCGCCGGTGAGGATCAGCGTTTTCTTCTCGTCGTTGGGTGTGGTGGGCATGGGCATCATGTCTGGTAGACGACGAGCTGCAGGGGCTTGAGCTCGCCGTCGTTGCAGGGGTTGAGATCCTGCGGGCAGTTGGAGAGCGCGACGACACAGTCCATCTCGGCCCGCAGATCGACATAGTCGCCGGCCTTGGAGACCGGCGTGGCGATGGTCCAGGCCCCGCTGGCTTCGACGGGGCAGTTCATGAACAGGTTCAGCGACATGGGGATGTCCCGACGTTCGATGCCGTAGGGCGAAAGCGCGGCGATGAAGTTCTCCACGCAGCCGTAGTGGGCGTCGACACCGTAGCGCACCTTGTCGATCTCGGCATTGCAGGAACCGGCCAGCAGATCATGGCGACCGCAGGTGTCGGCCAGGATCGTGAACATGGGGTTGGACAGCTCCGAATAGAGCACATGGCCGGTCGTCATGAACACCGTGCCGTTGAGCCGGATGGTGTTGGAGATCCAGAACTTCTCCGCCAGGTTGGCGCGGTTGAAGGCAATCAGGTCGCCGACCTGCCGGCCTTCCAGATCAACGATGCGCAGGACCTGGCCCCTTTCGACTTCGCGCGCGATCCTGCCCCGTGGCGGCAGCGTCGTCTCGAACATCACCCGGCCCGGTACGGACGTGCGCTCGCCAAGTGACGTGTTCTGCATCGGTCGGGCCTTTGGGTTGACGCCGAGGTTCGGCTTTTACAAGCGTAGCCCCCTCTGCGCGCGGCGGCAATGCATCGGACCGCGAAAAGCGGGCTCGGTTGGCAAAGAGGCTTGTGATGCGGGCAGGAACGCTCGATGATCGCGCCGGTGTGGGAGGCAACCAACATCGCTCCAAGCGCGATCGAACGGAGGAAGGCCCATGCTTCGGCTCTCGGCCCGGATGGGTTTGTTCGGCGTCTCTCTGCTGACTAGCGTTTGGGTCCATGCCTTGGCCGCCCCAGCCGCGCACGCCCAATCGCGTGCCGAAGCCCGGGACATGGTGCTGGTCGGCAGCCACGATCTGCAGGCACGCAGCGCCTACCAGCCGACCATTCACCGGCAGGGCCGCCGCTGGATCGCCTACATCGGCCATCACGGCGGCACGCCCAGCGTGCCGAAACCCCTCAATCCGCTTACCGGAGCGCAAGAGTTCAACGGCACCTCCATCCTGGACGTCACCGATCCCAGGCGGCCCAAGTCTCTCGCGCACATCCCGGGCGACGCCGGCAATTACGAGGAGGGCGGAGCGCAGATGGTGCGCGTATGCGACGGCAAGAGCCTGCCGAAGGGCGATCCGACGGCTGTCTACATGCTGCGCACGTTCGGCAACTCCGCGCACGAGATATGGAACACCGCCGATCCTGCCAGTCCCAAGCTCGTCACGCGGCTGGACGGCCTCAAGGGCACGCACAAGAACTGGTGGGAGTGCGATACCGGTGTCGCCTATCTCGTCTCCGGCGTGCCGGGTTGGCGGGTGGCGCGCATGACGGAAGTCTACGATCTGAGCGACCCGGCCAAGCCCGTGAAAATTCGCGACTTCGGCCTGCCTGGGCAGCAGCCGGGCGTCGGTGGGCCTGTGCCGACCCGGTTGCACGGCGCCATTTCGACCGGCCTCAAGGGCAACCGCATCTATTTCGCCTACGGCACAAACGAGGGCGGCATCCTGCAAATCGTGGATCGGCAGAGGCTGCTCGACGGCCCCAAGGAGCCGACCGAGGAAAATCTGCTGTCGCCGCAAGTCGGCCGCCTCGACATGTCGCCACTGACGGGCGCGCATACGACCTTCCCGGTGCTGGAGATGCCGATTGCCGAGTTCGCGAAGGACAAGCTCGGCACGGTGCGCAATTTCGTCGTCGTCACCAATGAGCAGATCCGCAACGAATGCCTGGAGCCGCGCCAGTTTGTGTGGTTCGTGGATGTGACCGTGGAGCGTTATCCAGCCTCGGTCTCGACCTGGGGCGTGCCCGAGGCCTCGGGCAACTTCTGCAGCCGCGGCGGGCGTTTCGGCACGCATGCGTCGCATGAGAACATGACCGACATCTACTACCGCCGCCTCATGTTCTTCTCGCATTTCAATGCGGGCGTGCGGGTGGTCGACATCCGCGATCCCTACCATCCCAGGGAGGTGGCCTACTACATTCCAGCCGTCACCAAGAACACAGACAAGCGCTGTATCAAGCTGGAGAACGGGCAGGAGCGGTGCAAGGTGGCGATCCAGACCAACAACGTGGAGGTCGACGACCGCGGCTACATCTATGCGGTGGATCGCGCCAACACGGGGCTGCATATCCTGGAATTGAAGGGTGCGGCGCGCCGCATTGCCAAGCTGCCGAGGTAGAGACAGCTCCTGTCACTTCAACCCATCCGGCGCATCCGGTCTTCGGCAGGACGCCAATCTCCCCGGCCGAGTCGGCGCCTGCCCCCGATCAGTTGGCCTTGGCCCCTGCGGCTCTGATCACCGCGCCCCACTTGGCGACCTCCGATGCCAGTTGCGCCTTGAGAGCCGCCGGCGTTGCCTGGTCGAGGGGAACGGGCTCGGTGCCGAGGCTCGCCAGGCGCTCGATGACCTTGGCATCCTTGAGGGCTGCCTGCAGCGCACCGGCAAGCTTGTCGATGGCATCGGCCGGCACACCCTTGGGCGCCCACATGGCGTGCCAGGCCGAGACCTCGAAGCCCTTGATGCCGGCCTCGTCCAGGGTGGGCAGATTGGGCAGCACGGCCAGCCGCGTGCGCGTGGTCGCGGCATAGCCTTTGATCCGGCCTTCCTTGATCTGGTTCGTCGTGCCTGTCGTCTGATCGCACATCATGTCGAACTGTCCGCCAAGCAGGTCGTTCATGGCGGGCCCCGTGCCTCGGTACGACACGGCCGTCATCTGCGTGCCGATGGCGCTCATGAACATCAGCGCACACAGATAGGACGCCGATCCGATGCCGGCATGGGCATAGGTGACGCCGGTCTTCTTCTCTTTCACCCAGGCGAGCAGCTCGGCGATGGTGTTGGCCTCCAACGTGGCCTTGCCGACGATGGTCATCGGCACGTCGGTGATGCGGCCGATGGAGTCGAAATCCTCGAGCACGCTGTAGCGCAGGTTGTCGTAGAGCGCCGGCGTGGTGGCCTGGGCGATGTGCCACACGGCCAGCGTATAGCCGTCGGGCGCCGACTTGGCGACGCGCGTCATGCCGATCGTTCCGCCGGCTCCGCCGACATTTTCCACGAGCACCTGCTGGCCGAGCGTCCGGCTCATGGATTCGCCGACGAGACGTCCCACGGTGTCGGTTGGACCGCCGGCCGCAGCGGGCACGACGATGGTGATGGGACGGTTCGGATAGGCCTGCTGGGCCGAGGCGCGGCCGGTCCACAGGCTCATGCCGGTCGCCGCCACGGCCAACGTCAGGACAAGCGCGCGTAGTGTGTTCGTCATGGCCCTGCCTCCCTAAACAATTGCAATGCCTATTGATTGTCTCCCGCCAGGGCATCGCACACGGCCCCGGTGACTTTGGTTGTCGTCGCCGTTCCGCCGAGGTCGGGCGTGTGCAGCGCCGGATCGGCGGTCACGCGCTCGATGGCGCGCATCAGGCGCGCCGCCGCGGCGCCTTCGCCCAGATGCTCGAGCATCATGACGCCCGACCAGAACGTGCCGATCGGATTGGCGATGCCCTGGCCCATGATGTCGAAGGCCGAGCCGTGGATCGGCTCGAACATGGAGGGAAACGTCCGCTCCGGATTGAGGTTTGCCGTCGGCGCGATGCCGAGCGAGCCCGCCAGCGCCGCCGCCAGGTCGGAAAGGATGTCGGCGTGCAGGTTGGTGGCGACGATGGTGTCGAGCGTCTGCGGCTTCAAGGTCATGCGCATGGTCATGGCATCGACCAGCATCCTGTCCCAGGTCACGTCGGGGAACTCGCGGGCGACCTCGGCCGCGATCTCGTCCCACATCACCATGCCGTGCCGCTGGGCATTGGACTTGGTCACGACGGTCAATAGCCTGCGCCGGCGCGAGCGTGCCAGAGCGAAGGCAAAACGCATGATGCGCACCACGCCGGCCCGCGTGAACATGGACACGTCGGTTGCCGCCTCCTCGGGCAGTCCGCGGTGCACGCGGCCGCCGACACCGGCATACTCGCCCTCCGAGTTCTCGCGCACGATCACCCAGTCGAGCTCAGACCCGGTCACGGCGCGGAGCGGGCTGGTGATGCCCGGCAGGATGCGCGTCGGGCGCACGTTGGCATACTGGTCGAACGGCTGGCAGATGGCGAGCCTCAGCCCCCAGAGCGTGATGTGATCCGGCACGTCGGGCGCGCCCGCTGAGCCGAACAGGATGGCATCGTGCCCCCGGATCAGGTCACGGCCGTTCTCGGGCATGAACGCGCCGGTCCGTTTGTAGCGCTCCGAGCCCCAGTCGAAATGCTCGAACGTGAAAGTGAAGCCTCCGTCGCGTGCGGCACAGGCGGTCAGCGCCTCGATGCCGGCGGCGATCACCTCGGTGCCGATGCCATCTCCCGGAATGGCGGCGATGCGATAGCTGCGCATGGGCGTTTGTCTGGTCCCTGTCTGGTTCTGCGGTTGCTTGGCACATGTGCTCCATCAACCCTTCGCGCACAAGTTTTGCTGACGCGACCGAGACGGCGGGCCGCGGCCGCCCGCCGTCTGCAAGCTTCTCGGCTAGCCCGTCCATCCCTCCGGCTTGCGGGCATAGCCGTAGCGCAGGTTGCTGCGCGCGGCCCCGTTCTCGAGATACGCCGCCTTCATGCCGGCGAACCGGTCGCCGCGATCGGTGCGCTTCTGCAGGCCGTAGAGGCGCATGTTATTGCCGCCGAAAATCGCCGTCTTCACGGGGCCGGTCGGGCCGCCCAGCGGCTGGAAGCCATGCTTCCTCTGCATGTCCTCTGGGATCTCGAGCCGCCGCAGCGCCTCGATCTGCCATTGCGGTGAGCCGGTCCAGATGGCATCCGTGCCCCAGCAGACGTGGTCCGCGCCCAGTCCCTTGACGAGGATGCCCATCAGCGCCGCGCCGAGCCTCGGCTCGGCCACCACGCTCTGGGCGAAGAGCTGGCCCACATCGCCGTAGACATTGGTGACGCCGTACTTCGCAGGAATTTCAGCGAGGTCGCTGACCCACGAGACGCGGCCGGTCTGCTCGAACTCGGCCCAGCCGCCAGCCGCATTGCCGCCGCCGGCATGTCGGTAGGCCGAATGGTAGATGACGAAATTGAGCTGCGGCCAATCCTTGGCCGCCTTGCCCACGTCGCGCACGTCGCAATAGTCGAGCAGGTGCGGGAACTGCTTCTCGACAGAGGCGGGGAACAGGCCCTTGTGCACGCACACGTTCTTGATGCCGTGCTTCACGCACAGCGCGTAGGCCTTGTAGGCGACGGCCTCATCGTCCATGCGCCAGGGGTATTTGCTGATGTGCTTGTTGGTGTTGTCGCCGATCGTGTAGCCCTTGATCGAGTCCGGCTGCATCGCCAGCGCATGCTCCAGCGCCTGCAGCCAGTCGGGCTGCCCCGGCGTGAAGATGGCGTGCGCATACATGCGCTTGGAGCCGGCTTCCTTGTTGACGCGATCACGCGCTGCAATCGTCATCTCGTTGGTGAGGAACCAGTCCTGCGGAATGTCGGAGGGGGCGCTCGAGATCAGTGCCACCTTGGTGTCGCTGTCGAGAAAGATCTCCTTGAAGTAGTTGTTCCACTTCAGGTCATCGAGGGTCTGCGGCTTGCCGATCAGCTCGGGGTTCCAGCCCGCCTTGCCCACGGCCTCGCGCTGGCGCATGAACGTTTGAATGCGGGTGTCGTCGCGCAGGAAATGCGTGTGCATGTCCATGATGAACTGGTCTTTCAGCGCATCGGCGCGCTCTTGCGCCATGGCGGGCGTCGCGGCCTCGGCTCGGCTGACGTCGAAGACGGCGCCGAACGTGTCGTTCATGGCCACGAAGGCAGCCGCCATGCCGGCCGCGCTCTGAAAGAAGTCACGGCGGCTCAGCCCCTGGCGCTTGCCGAGCTCGTCGCTCATTGCGAGCAGGCGGGCTTCAACCTCCTGCTGCTGCGCGCTCTGCGGGGCGGGGATGTACTCGTCGCTGGAGATGATCTGTGTCGGGATCGGCGTGGTGTGCGGAAGCATCTCGGCGGGGATCAGTGCGTCAAGCTCGTCATCGGTCAGAAAACCCATAACAGCCTCCCTGATGCGCTTGGCTTGTCCCTCTTCGGGGCGAGGCAGCATAGTCCCGGGCACAGCGCGGGTCTACGCGGTGGTGCTGCCACCCGGCGCTGCGTGCGCCGCATCTGCAGGGCGATGTGCTAGTGTGATGATCGAGAAATTCGCCCTTCCTCGCAGCACGCCTACTGAGCGAATTTCTCGATCTGAATCACACTAGAACCATGAGCTTGCTAGTGTCCTTTCGATCGCGAAGTTCGTTCAGCGCCTGCTGCAAGATCCGGCGAACTTCGCGATCGGGACACTAGAATGCGAACCGGCGTCATGCTCTTGGATGGCCACAGGCCGTTGCATATTCGTTTGAACGCTGTGCCTAGGAGGAGCCACGATGACAGAGAACTCGTCGGCATGCGTCGCTTCGGTGCCGCAAGCTGCGCCGCTCGGACGGCGCGCATTCATTCAGGCAACGTCCATTGTGCTGGCGGCCGGCGCAGCAAGCGCCCTGGGCCCGCGGGCCTTGGCACAGGGCGGTCGGATCGAGGCGCAGGAGCACTGGGCGAAGAAGGGCGCCGTCGATCTCTACCTCTATCGCAAGCGCGTGGTCGGCGACGGCTCCGCGGCAAGGCCGGTGCTGTTTCTCGTCCACGGGTCGACGTTCTCCTGCCGCGGCAGCTATGACCTGCAGGTGCCCGGGCGGTCGAACTACTCGATGATGGACCATTTCGCGCATCTTGGTTTCGACGTCTGGTCGATGGACCACGAAGGTTACGGCCGCTCCTCGCGCACCGAGAGCCACGCCGGCATCCTTGTCGGCGTCGAGGACCTGAAGGCTGGGATGCGCGTCGTTGAAAGCGTGACGGGGCGGCCCTCGGTCATGATGCACGGGCAATCCTCCGGCGCGATCCGGGCCGGAGCCTACGCAATGGCGGAGCCCGGCCGCGTCGAGCGCCTGGTGCTCGACGCCTTCACCTATACCGGCGAGAACGCACCCGAGATCGAGCGGCGGCGCAAGGTGGCCGACCAGTATCGGGCCAATCCGCGCCGCCCCATCAGCCTCGCCAGCATCCGGCGCATCTTCGATCGCGACAAGCCCGGGTCCTCGGAGCCGGAAGTTGCTGAAGCCCTGGCCGCGTTCGAGTTGAAGTTTGGCGATACCGTCCCGAGCGGCACCTATCTCGACATGGCGGTCAACATGCCGATGGTTGATCCAACAAAGCTCAAGTGCCCGGTATGCCTGGTTCGCGCCGAGCATGACGGCAACGCCAGCGAGGAGGAGCTGCTGCGCTTCTATGCGGCGCTGCCCAATGCCGACAAGCAGTTCGTCATGATTGCCGGTATTGCGCATTCCGGCGGCCTCGGCATCAATCGGCATCGCCTTTGGCACGTGGTTCACGCCTTCCTGACCTATCCGCCCCTGCGCAATGCGTGAGCTGGCGTGATCCAGGCACGCCTGTCATCCCGGAATGGCGCGTGAGCGCCATCTCCAGGACCCAGGGGCCGCAAGCAGCGCCCACGCGCCGTCCGCCCCGCGGGATGCCCCCCGAGGGTGCGACGGGTACGCGGGTG
>JAIEQJ010000066.1 GCA_019747815.1 Hyphomonadaceae bacterium | reverse complement strand
GCGGGGTGGAGCAGCCCGGTAGCTCGTCAGGCTCATAACCTGAAGGTCGTAGGTTCAAATCCTACCCCCGCAACCATCACTATCGCGCCTCCCGGGACAAGGCGCGAACAAAGATCCTATTTCAGCTGTCAGCATAGTGGCCCATTGGACGGTGCTATCTCCCCTTAGTGAGTCTTGGAGCCCTTCCTCGGGCCGGCTCCCGGGGGGCGGAGCGGGCAAGGGATCGATGTCGAAATGGCGACGTTGCGGCGAGGAGTCTCTCCCTCCCGTAGGGCCTCGTCACATGTAGTACGGGTATTCCGTCGCCTCCTTCTGGCCGACCGGCACGTGCTTCAGCACCTTGCCGACCTGGCGCGCGGCGCGGATCGTGATCGGCAGCGCGCCGTCGAACTGCGTCGAGTTCCAGCTCATCTTGGTGAGCGCGAGTATCTCCTTAGCCACGTCGGCGACCGGCGTGTCCTTGGAGTAGGGACGGATGAACAGGGGGCGCGGCACGCGAAGGCCGGGATAGGTCCGGTAGTAGGGCACGCTGCCCCGTGTGAAGAGCAGCGCATCCCGCCCGAAGCTGATCAGCTGCCCGCGCAGCGGCGGGTAGTCGCCCTCCCTGAACATGGTGACGGGTGCAGACTCCGAGATCCATACGAGGTCGCGGTAAGAGATGTTGGCCTCGCTGAGGGCCTGTTCGATCCCGTCCGCCTCCTTCGGCTGGAACCGGGAGGTCTTCATGATGATGACGCGGGCCGGGGCATGGTGGTGCTGGGCCTGGTAGGCCTTGAGCGACCGCCGGACCAGGTCGTAGGCATCGGCGCGGTCGAGATAGGGGTGCAGGTCGCCTTTGTCGGTGCAGGCGCGCCCGCCGCGCAGGATCAGGCCGCGGCCGCGCTCGTCGAACATCTGCGCCGTGCTGGTCAGGAGACGCTGGCCGCTGCGATCGCGGTAGAAGCCGATGCCGATGAAGCTGGTCTTAAGCTGGTCCTCGGGCCGCGGCAGCCGCCACGGCGCGCGGCCGGCCTTGTAGAAGAGCGCATTGAGGAAATTCCACGCCCGCGACGCCGGGTCCTGCACTCTGCGCTGCGTGTTCCGGAGCTTCCTTGGGATGCGTGCGTGATCGTCCCACAACGTGGGCCAGGCGAGCTGCGTCGGCTTCTGCAAATGCAGAGCCCTGGCCTTCAGGAGATCGCGAAAGTCGATGGGGTTGTCGTCGCGCTCGGCGGCATCGTCCTCGCCGTCTGCGACGACGTCGTTGACGACGCGCATGATGAGGTCGAACGGCAAGGCCGTCACGATGACATCGGGCTTGTCCGACGCCTCGAGCATCGCCGTCGCCTCGTCGGAGAAGAGCGTCGCTGCGGCGTTCACCGCATCGGCGTGCTTGCCGAGGCCGACAATCTGTCCGATGTCCCGCACTGGCAGAACGCGGCGGGTCGTCGGCGCAACATCGAAGGGGCAGCGGAAGGGGTTGTTGTTGCCAAGGCCGGGGAAGGGCGGGAACAGGTTCGGCTGCTTCTCCGACGATCCGGGAATGGCGGACTTCAGGCGGTCGATCCACCGCTCGAAGCCCTCGACCGTCTCAGCGGTGCCGATGACACCGATCGAGATCCTGTCGCCCGGGAATGGCTGGAGGGGGCCATGGCGAACGAGCCCGAGGCGGGGATCGATGTGCTTGCCGCCGTCTCCGAATTCGAGCTCGGGTTCGTCGAGGAGGATGTGGTTGATGATCATAGCCCGAGCCTCCCCTGGCCGACATCCTCGAAGGGCACAACCTCGCTGGATCGCCAGACGTCATCCGGTACGCCGCGCGGGAGGGCGAGCGTCTCCACGGCCCCGAACTGCAGAATGTGGTCGCGCTCCGGCTCGAGATCGAACAGCGAGGCCGTCGCGCTTTTCTGACCAAGCCCAGTGAGCAGGTGGCGCCACATCACGAACTGGCCGAGCAGGGAGGAATTGAACTCGCGCTGCTTCTTGCCGGCGAGCCGTCCGCCGGCGAAGCGGTCGGGCCGCACGCCATCCCAGGTGAAGACGAAGGTCGGCGACACGGACAGAAACCAGGCATCGCCGACGCGCCAGAAGCGCGGCTCGAAGGCGTGATGGCGCACGAACTTGAGCCGGCCGTCCTTCTCGTACTTCTTCACGACGTCGGCCGAGGTCGGGATCTTGAGCGACGTGTAGGCGTATTTCTTCTCGATCGTCTTCTCCGCCGCCGGAAAGTAGAAGGCCTTTTGATCGCGGTTGAAGGCAAGGAGGCCATCGAGTTGCGCGGTGAGCGTTCGCCGCAGGAGATCGATGACGGCGTGCTCGTCGGCCTCGTCGTCGGGGAATACGACATCAGACGCGGCCACTACCTCGATCGAACCGCCGTCGACGATGCGGTCGAGAACCGTGCCCCGCGGATCGCGGAACGAGGTGAAGTGTCCGCTCCGGATGGTCCAGTCGTCCGGCGGCCGCTCGTCCTTGTCGAGCAAGGCGAAGAGGGCATCGCGGCCCGTCTTGAACGGTGTAGCCCCGACGTAGATTTCCTCGGGCAGCACGACCTCGAGCAGGTTCATGTGAGCGCGCTCGCCGCCCTTGTAGGTGGGGAACCAGACGCCGAAACCGCTCTTGGCCACGCACAGCGCGGCCAGCGCATCACGCGCCGTCTCGGCAAAGCTGTCGGAACTGCGGGTAACGTGAAGGCGCCGCTCGCCCTGTCCCTGGCCGGTATCGACGCTCTTCCAGAACGCCTCGCGCCGCCCCAAATGGACGAGCACGACGATGACGGGCAGATTGCCCTCGCGCCAGTAGGCGACGTCTTCCGTGTCCATCAGATACTGGAACGACTTGCCGTCGTCGGCGGTGTAATCGCCGTCATCCGTGGTCTTGACCTGGACCGCGATCAGCCGCCCGGACGGCGCGCCGGTGTCGGGATCGCGCAATTCGAGAAGGCCGTCGTAGCCGGCCTCCGGCGGGCCGTATGGGCTGTAGAGAAAGCCCATGGCGTTGGCCCGCTCCTTGACGAAAGCTTCGCCCTGGCTGCCCGCGATCTGCTGTCTTGTTACCTTCTTGGTCATAGCGCTGATCCCTCGAAATCGGGCTCGATGTACATGATTTGTTCCGATTCGGCGGTATGCGGCAAGGGGTTTATCCACACCAGTGCGCGGCTGGGAGTATGCGCATGCTCGCATAAAATCGTTGGCCATTGCATAAATATACTGAGTATTGCATAATGCCGCCGTGACTCTTCATGAACCTGGACATCTGCGTATGGATCACTTCGATATCGTATTGGCGCTTGCGAGGGCTGCGTTGGAGACGCGGAGCCCCAGAGCCATGCATCACGTGACCCAGCTCAGGGACGCCCTGGCGAAGCAGGACAGCGAGCAGGCCGCAAAGCTGACGCGCCTGCTGACGGCGGCGAGCAAGAGGCAGGACATGACGCCGGTCGCTTTCGAGGAAATGCGACAGGGCGCTGTTGCGGTGCGAGCCCGGCTGGGCGGCGAGCTCCTCACGCGCAATACCCCCATTCCGCACGACCGCGAGTCTGGCGCCGCCCTTGTGCGGATCGTCTTTCCCGATGATCCGGGCGGCCTGGAGCCGGTATTTCCTCCGGCGCTTGCGGAGGCCGTGCGCGACCTGCTTGCAGAATGGCGCAAGCTTGATCGTCTGGCGGAGCTGCGCGCGGCGCCGCACCTGCGCTGCCTGCTCTACGGGGAGCCGGGCGTGGGCAAGACTCAGCTGGCCCGGTACATCGCCCGGCATCTCGATCTGCCGTGCGTGGAAGCGCGGTTGGACGGTCTCGTATCGTCGTTCCTCGGAACGACGGCGCGCAACATCGGCGTGCTGTTCGATTTTGCGAACCGCTATCGCTGCGTGCTGTTCCTCGACGAGTTCGACGCGCTCGCAAAGGCGAGGGACGACGCCCACGAGCTGGGAGAGATCAAGCGCGTCGTCAACACGCTCCTCCAGTGTCTCGATGCCCGGGAGGGGCGGGGCTTCACCATCGCCGCGACGAACCACGAGCACCTGCTCGACAGTGCCGTGTGGCGCCGGTTCGATGCACGGATCAAGGTTCCGAAGCCTGACGCGGGGGCGCGAGCGCAGATCCTCGAAGGGAACCTGCGCCCGGTCGAGTTGGACGGGGCGGCGCGGGCGCTGCTCGACTGGATGACGGATGGGCTCACCGGGGCCGACATCGCGAGCGTCGCCTCGGCCGTCAAGCGCTACATGGCCGTGCACGGAGAGGCGGGCGGAAGCCCGAGGATGTATCCGGCCATGCTGCTCGCGGCATTGCGGCGCTACGCGGTGATGAATGCCAAGCAGTTCGACCCGGAGAGGGTGGATGCCCTCACGGGAAGCCGAGAGGCATTGGACAAGGTCCTGGTCGGGGCAGGGCTTAACCAGACTGAGCGGGCGGAGATCCTCGGCGTGTCGCAGAGCACCATCTCAAGGAGCGCGCGGTCGCCGGGGCGCTCCAGGAAGCGGGGCATGAATGGACAATCATGAGCGCATCCTGCGGCCCGTGCAGGTCATCATGAATGGCGACGGGTTTCACAAGAAGCCAGACAAGCCTGCGGGCGGAAGCCAGAAGGATTTCTTCGCCGGCGACAATGCGGGTTTTGCGCGGCACAAGGCCGGTATCCAGAGCAATCTGACCGATTTCGCCCGGACGCTGACCGAGCAGGCGCAGCCGGTCGGGTTCTTGCACGTGAAGATGCGCGAGACGGCGCTCGCGAAGTCGCATCGGCCGCTTGATCGGCTGTTCACCCCGAAGAACCACCTCTCGCTGATCGGCGGAGACGAAGACGGCAACCTGATCGTGCATGGCGCGCCGCGGGCGTTGCAGGAATTGGGCGATCTCATTGGCGAGAGGGCGGAGGAAACGCCGCGGTCGCGCGTCGACAAGAGGACGGGCAAGCAGGTCGAGGCGGTCTCGGAATATCGCAGCGAGCTGGGGTCCATCGAGGACATCCGGCTGCATGACCGGGACGACCGCATCGCATTCGAAACGGACCTGGCCATCGAGGCGCTGCGCCGTCCGGACGCAATCGGCTCGTACGTGGTCGATCTGTTTCGCGTCGAGGAGGAGATCGTCGGTCCGGGCGCGGTCGAGCGGCTGGTCGCACGCTTCCTTGAGGCGGTCGGCGAAATCCCCGGAGGGCTGGAGATCAAGCCCGCGCTGTCGCAGACGCTGCGGGCGCAGCTGATCCACCCGACCCTTGCACTATCGGTCAGACTGCTGCGGGACCCGGCGAGGCGACTCATCGAGATGCCCCCGGAGCTTGCGGGGCCCGCGCGCGAACGGCGTGGCGGTGTGGTGCAGCTCGGACGGCAAAGGGGCGAGCCCGATCTCGACCACAAGCGCCACGAGGATCTGCTCGCGCTGCTCGGCGAGCAATCCCTCGTGCGCGCCGTGCATTTGCCGGTTGTTTTGGATGAGGGCACGGCACAGCCGGTGCCCTCCGGAAGGAGCGTTTCACTTCCAAAGCCGGTGGCGGACTACGACTACCCGGTGGTGGGCGTGCTCGACGGCGGCGTCGCGGCCGTCCCGGCCCTGGCGCCCTGGATCGGCGGCAGCGCGGGACAGGTGCCGGCGGCGGACCGCAACGAGCGGCACGGGACCTTCATCGCGGGCCTCTGTGCGGGAGCATATGTGCTCAACCCGGACCTCGCAGAGCATCTCGAAACCGCCGGCGTAAAGGTGTTCGACCTCGATCTCTTTCCGCGCAAGGACCTGAGAAGCTCGTACTACCCCAACTATGACACGTTCTTCGACCAGGTCGATGAATCGATCAAGGCGGCGAAGGCCAACGCCAAGGTGCGAGTGGTCAACTTCAGCTTCGCCTGCGGGCCTTCGCAGACGGGCGCGTACTCCTTCGTGGCGGAAGCGTTCGACGGGATAGCGCGAAAGAACGACGTGATCTTCGTCATCTCGGCGGGCAATCTGGAGGGCGCCGAGACAAGGCCTGCGTGGCCGGAGGATGCCAGTGCGGCGATCCAAATGCTCGCGGCGCAGTCCGGTCATCAGGGCATCACGCCGCCGGCCGAAGCGTTCCATGCGGTGACCGTCGGCGCCGTGAATCCGCGCGGCATTGCCGGCCACGTGCCGCTGATGCCGACCACCTATACGCGACGCGGCCCCGGGACCGGGTTTTCGCGGAAGCCGGACCTGTCGCACATCGGCGGTGTCGACCCGTCACCGGCAACGGGCAACCGCTCCGGCCTCGCCTCCTTCGCGACCGACGGGACGATCATTGAGACCTGCGGGACGAGCTTCGCGTCGCCCCTTGTTGCGTGCACGCTCGCAACGCTCGACCAGCGGCTCGAGCGCAAGGCCAGCCGCGAGCTGCTGCACGCTCTGATGATTCACCGGGCGAAGCGGGCAGCGGGCCTGCAGGCGAAGTCGATCCGGCACATCGCGCCGGAGTTCGTCGGGTTCGGGATGCCCCTGCGGGGCGATGAAGCACTCGTCGACAGCCCGCACGAAATTACGATCGTCTTCGATCAGGTGCTGCCGCCGGACAGGGTGCTGGATTTCGATTTCGCGTGGCCCCAGTGCCTGGTTACACCTGAAGGCGCCTGCCGCGGCGATGTGGATGCGACACTGGTGTATTCCCCGCCCATTGACCGGGCATTCAAGGACGAGGCGCTGCGCGTCGAGCTGGATGTGCATCTGCGCCAGGAGACGATTGATCCCGAAACCGGCGAAATCGGTTGGGAAGGACAGCTCGACCACGACGGCGCGGCAACGCCGCCCGGCATGAAGAAGCGCGAGAAGGAAATGCTGCGCAACGGAGTCAAGTGGTCGCCGGTGAAGCGGCTCCTGACAAGCATGCCGAAGGGGCGCGGCACCAGCTCCAACTGGCGGTTGATCGTCGAGCCGCTCACCCGCAAGTCCGCGGACTTCCCGGCGGAGGGTATCCGCTTCGCCTTATTGATGACGATACGCGACGCGGAAAAGGCAGGTCCGGTGAACGACCAGATGAGAAACCTGCTCGTCGGCCGGGGCATCACGCTGAGCGACATCCAGGTTGCGGCAAGGGTGCGGCAGGCGGCCTGACGAGGAGGTGCGCGGTAGGAAGCGGCCGCAACTAATGCAGCTATGCGCATCGAGGGCAATCTGCCCCTGGCAACGCCTGCGGAACGAATCGGGTAGCGCTTGGAGCGCTCCCGACAGCACGTCTTGCCGAAAGCCGTCGCCGTGACAGATATCAGTTCCGTTGAAATCCCCAAGCCGCTGAACTGGCAAGATTTCCAGCGGTGCTGCGCGCCTTTGTTCCGCAACATTATCGGCGACCAGCAGCTGCAGGAATGGGGCCGCGAAGGCCAGGATCAGCAGGGCATCGACCTCTTCGGCTTCCGTGATCGAGATCCGAAGCAACCGGTCGGCATCCAGTGCAAGCGCATTGACGAGCCGATCACAGAAAAGATCATCCGCGCCGACGTTGCGAAGGCGAGGAAGCTCAGGCCGGATCTCACCGAGCTCGTCTTCGCGACCACATCGGAACGCGACGCCAGGATCCAGGCGACCGCTGCGCAAATAACACAGGAGCTGCACACTGACGGGTGGCCTTGCCGCGTCACCGTCATGGGGTGGCAGGATCTCCGCCTTGAGATTGCCAAGTACCCGGATGCGCTCGATGCGTTCCTGCCGTCGGGCAGAGTATACGAACAGCCCATTCTTAAGGAAGTTCGGAAGACAGGTGCCGACACCCACGCAAAGCTCGATCTCATCCTGGAGGAGATAAAGGGACTGTCCGCATCACGGACGGTGGTCCGCGAAGAGTACGATGCGGAGCTGGAGCCGGAGGCACAGTCGGAGCCGGGAAGCCTCCATGCCGAAATCACCGCCTACCGCAATCTGGTACGCAAAGGCCAAGCAAAGGTCCCACTCGAGGAGCTGACGCGCCTGCTTGCGCGTGATCCGCCGCCCTACGCTCGCTACCGCATCCTCTCGAACATCTCGGCGATCCATCTGAACTCTGGCCGATATGCGCCCGCGCTCGAGTTTTCGAGGCAGGCGCACACCCTGCGGCCCGCTGACGCGAAGGCTCGCACCAATCTGGCCTTTGCTGAACTCGCCAACGGCGATCGGGTCGGCGCGGCGAAGCGCGCCGAGGCCATTCTGGCGGATCATCCCTCGCATGGGTCCGCGGCAAGCGTGCTGCTGCAGGCGCGGGCAAGGGACAAGAGTGTCAGCGATCCGCGCGCCATCGTGCCCGCCGAGACGCACGCGACCCCAGATTTCAGCATTGGAGCCATTGTCTTCCTGCGGCAGCACGACGACCCCGCGTGGCGGACAATGGCGGCTGATGCGGCGGCGGCGCACCCCGGCAACGACTTGCTTACGCGGTTCGCAGCCGAGGCGGAGCTGGAGCCGATCCTGAATGATCCCGAGACAATGCTGGGCAAGCTGGCGGGCACTGATGTGATTGGGACAGTGGGGCGTTGCGCCACCGTTCTGAGGGGCGTGTGGGCCAAAGAGATCGCGGCCGAACACATCAATCCCGACGAGATCATTCCGTTGGCGGCAAACCTCGCATCCGCCTGCCGCTATGCAGGTGATGATGCGGCCTCCGCCGACGTGCTGGACCAGACGATGGCGAAGGCCGGCAGGGACCCCATCCTGCTTCGCGCGCGGGCGCTTCTCTATCTCCATGCCGACGAGGATCACAAAGCGGTCGAGTTGCTGGCCGAGGGCAAGGACGATCCGGAAGCCCGGTTGTTCGCGGCTCAGGTGCTGGCCGCGAAGCAGCCAGACCGGGCGCTCGAACGCATTGAGGGCGTGGTTCCCAAATCATTGCCGGAACACTTGCGCCCCGTTGTGTTCGAAGTGCGCGCAGAGATCGCTATCGCGAGGAAGGACGCGGAGACTTTGCGTGCGGCCCTGGAGCAGCACGAAACTTCGGGCGGCCCGTTTGCGGTGCGCGAGCTGCTGAGAGCGCGCGGGCATGCGTTGGGACTGGCTGGTGATGCCCAGGCAAAGCCCTCTGCGGCTGATGCGGAGCGAGATGAAGACGAACTCGATGATCTGTCCGAGGCGTTGCCCCTGCCCTTGCATGTGAAGGAATTGATCCAAGCGGTGCGCGAGCACGAGACGGAACTGGACTTTGCCGATCGCTTGCAGATTGCGCAGTTCCTGGAGAGCCATAACGCATCCGAGGCGGCCTCGGACCTGTTGGCCGGGCGCGTGCAGCCTGACAAGGACACGGTCGGCCTTCGCACCTATCTGCAATCCAGTATCGAAGCTCAGCTCGCGGCGCGGGCGCAGGCGGTGCTCAAGGCCATTCCAGCGGAGGTCGCGGCAAAGCCATTCTATCGGAGGATGGCGGCAATACACTATTGGAACAGCGGGGATGCCAGGACGGCCGCGCCGCTCATTGAGGCCACCTACCTTGCCTCGCCGGAAAAGCTGCTCCTCTTCCTGTGGCACATCGACTCCCTCATCCGGGGCGGGCGCGAGGATCGCGTTCGTGAACTGCTGGCTGCGCCCGTCGAGGACACGCATGAGGGCACGGTCGCGGAACGGTCGAGGCTTGCCCGGGCTCTCGCCAGCTTTGGCCAGCCTGATCGGGCGCTGAAGCTCGCCTATCGCGGATTCGTTCTGAACCGTAGCGCGCCCGCCGCGTGGATGGGGCTGATGTCGGTGGTGCTGGGCGGGGAAGAGCTGGAAGGGCTCAATCTGCTCTCAACGGTGATCGGGCCCGATCACAGCTTCGAGGTGCGGTTGGGCGATGGCTCGACCCGCCGCTTCCTCATCGAGACTGACGAAGCCGTGCGCAATGTCGAGCACGAAGCCCTGCCTCCTGACCACGCCGTCGCAAAGGCGGTGCAGGGCCTCAAGCCCGGCGATACGCTTGTGTGGCCCCTGGATGGCGCCAGGGGGGAGATATTGGCCGCCAAGCACAAGTACGTCGATGCATTCCATACCGCGATGGAGCGGTACAACGAGCGCTTTCCGGACGCGAGGGGCCTCAAGCGGATCAGCGTCACCACGGAAGGGGAGAATGCCTTCGCCGAGCTGAAGGCGCAGCTGGTCGCGCGCTCCGAGTACGTGACCGCCCAGGGAAGGCAGTACGCGGAAGGCAGGCTGTCGCTGGCAATGCTGGCTCGAATGACGGGCGTAGATCCGATCGATGTGATGCTGGGCCTTGGCGAGACGGGGACGCCATATAGGGTCTCCACGGGGCTCGAGCAGGAGAGGCTGGCTGCGTTTCGGGCCATCGGCGCGAACAACGCGGCCGGCTGCGTGGTCGATGCCGCTACCTACCACTGTATTCGCCGGCTGGGGTTGGAGGATGCGGTGGTCGGCGTGTGCGGGAAGATCGGCATCGCCCAAGCAACCGTCGACCTTTACCAGGCGCGCCTTCAAAGCATTGCGCTGGAGAAGGGCAGCGCCGGCACGATGGGCTACCGCTGCGGCAAGCTCTATCTGACCGAGCGCACCGCGGAGCAGAAGGAAAGCACCAGGACGACGATCAAGTCCGACCTCGACTGGCTGACGAACAACGCCGAGGTCCTGCCCGCGCGGCCGGTGAAGGACCCTCCCCCGGTGTTCCGCAAACTCGGCTCCGTCAAAGGCGCGCGGTTCTTCGATGACGTCTACGCAGCCAACGGGTCGGGATGCATTCTGCTGGTGGACGATCTCTTCACTCGCCAGGTTGCAGGCATGCTGGGCACGCCGGCTACCTCGCTCCAGCCGGTGCTGATGAAGGCGCGGGACCGGAAGATCCTTTCTGCTGAACAGTACGCCAAGGCGATCACGGACCTCGCAGATATCGGGCAGGAATTCATCTCAATCGACCCTCCCACACTGGTTTTCTCCAGGAAGCTGGACCATGAGAATGGAGAGGAAGGCATTGGACGCCGCTTCAAGGCAGCGACGAAGGCCCTTGGCGGCAAGCGCGCCGACCCTGGCTCGCATTGTTCGGTGGCGGCTGCTTTTATCGATGCCCTCTGGTCATCGGACCGTCTGCAGCCACGCGACTACCAGGCGACGTCTCATCTGCTCCGGGAATTGCTGAAGGACCGGACGGAAGACTACCAGGCCATGCTCGATGCCCTCGATCAGCGATTGGCCCGTCGAACGAATTTTCGGATCTATCTGCGGGAGTGGGCTCGCGGTCACTTCCTCCGCTGGTCGCCGACTTGAGGCCGAGACGCCGCGTTGGCGGGGGCTTGGCTATGCAGTCGCCTCATCGGCGAGCCGATCGATCTTGGCGGCCATGATGAAGTCGTTCTCGTGCAGGCCTTTGATCTTCTTGGTCTGCAGGCTCACTTCCGCATGGCCCCAGCCGAAGCTGATATCGGGATGATGCCCTTCCGCCTCGGCAAGCTCGCCGACCCGGGTAACGAAGCGCAGCGCGTCGCCGAAGTTGCGGAACCTGAACCTCCTCTCGATCCGGTGCGCATCGTTGTGCAGCTCCCAACCGGGTACCTGGCGCTGAAATTCTTCGGCCTGCTGCGGCGTGAGCGGCGGGATCCCGCCCTTGCAGGAGGTGCACGTTTTTGACGTGAGCGCTTCGGCCATGACGTCATGCTCCTGTGTTCTGGATTGCGCTTAGTCGGACGCCATGCCCTTGTCGGCCAGCTCCTTGATGGCCTGGGGAGTCTTCGCGAGATTGGCCAGGCCCATGCCGCGCAGGACGTGCGGCGCCTTAGTGAACTGGATGTTGTCATAGCCGACGATCTCGATGCGATTGCCCCACGGGTCGAGAAAGTCCAGGAAGCGGCCCGGCAGGATCTTGACGCCGGCAGCGGCCAGCGCCGCGCGCACGGCTTCCTTGTCGTCGACCACCAGCCCGAAATGCCGCCCGTCATCGCCGGGCTGCTTGCGCCCTTGCTGAAGTGCAAGGAACTGATCGCCAAGATCGATGAACGCTGCGTGCTCGCTCTTGCCGCGCAGCTTGAATTCAAACAGGCGGCTGTAGAAGGCGAGCGCTTCCTCGATGTCTCCCACCTCGAGCGCGATGTGGTTCAATCCGACGGCGCGAGCTTTAGCGGTTGCGGCCATGGCGGTTGCCTCGGGTATTTGCCTGATGGGTATGTGGTGGCCGCGCTGCTGTCCGGCAATGCGAACGGACCAATGATGACGGAAGGCAAGGAACCATGGACGTAACCATTCGCACGGGGCCGTCCCCACGCCGTGATAGGGTGCGTGTGCGCAACGCAAGCGCACAGCTTGCTTTCGGACGCCTGGCCAATGGCGGCGGTGAGCCGTGAAGAGACATCACGACATCAGCACGAACCTGCTTAGCGCGTGTCGGCAGATTGCGCGCCGGACCTTCCGCATCCAGAGCCTGCGTCCCGAGCAGGAGTCGGCGATGCTGGCCGTCCTCAACGGACGCGATGCGCTCGTCTCGCTGCCCACCGGTTTTGGCAAGTCGCTGATCTACCAGGTTCCGGCGATGATCGTTGAGCGGCCGACCATCGTCATCTCGCCGCTCATCGCCCTCATGATGGATCAGGAGCACGCGCTGAGGAAGCGCGGCGTTCCTGTGGTGGCGCTTCACAGCCGCCTGCGGGCCGCCGAGCGACGCGCCGCGCTTGAGCGGCTCAAGAAGGGTGGCCGTCTCGTCGTTCTCACGACGCCCGAAACGCTCGAGTCGATCGCGACCGCTCCCCTGTTCGAACGCGCGCAGCCTGCCCTTCTGTGCATCGATGAAGCTCACTGCATCTCGGAATGGGGGCACGACTTCCGGCCCTCCTACTTGCGCCTCGGCGATGCCCGCAGGCGCCTGGGTAATCCGCCGGCGCTCGCCCTGACCGCGACGGCGACACCCCGGGTCCGCGAGGACATTGCCGAACGACTCCGCCTGCATCAGCCGCGGGTGCTGGTTGCCCCGGCGCACCGCGAGAACCTTCGCCTCACCGTCGACATCGTGCCTGGCGCGGCGAAGTTCCCCGCTGCCGCCCGGCGCATCAAACGGCTGCAGCGCCCCGGCATCATCTATTGCGCGACCACAACGGCAGTGGACGAAGTCTCGGGCGCCCTCGGGCGAGCGCGCATCCCCGTCACGCGCTATCACGGGAAGATGCGCGCTGCGGATCGCGACGCGGCACAGCGCCAGTTCATGAATCCGTCCCGCCGCATCATCATGGTCGCGACGACGGCCTTCGGCATGGGCATCGACAAACCCAACATCCGCTACATCCTCCATTACCAGGCTCCCGGGTCCCTGGAGCAATACGTTCAGGAGATCGGTCGCGCGGGACGCGACGGCCGGCCGGCACACTGCATTCTCCTGTTCGACCCCGCCGACCTTGAAATCCACGAGCACCTCCAGGCGCAAAGCCGCCCAGGCGCGCGGCACCTGGAGCGGCTCGAGGCCGCCCTTACCGCCTGGACAGGCAAGGAGCGCGCTCCGACCGCCGAGACGCTTGCCTATTCGGCCGGCGTACCGGCGCGGATCTGCGAGGTGCTGCTGTCGGATCTCGAGGAGGCTGGCCTCGTTGGGCGCGACGAGGATGGTGGGATCACCATCGTGGTGCCGCAGGAGACCTTCCAGGCAGGCGTGCGCGATGTCGTGGCGAAGCTCAAGACCTTCCGCTACGAGGGCGAACGGCGCCTGCGACTGCTTGCTGACTACGCCCAATCGACCGAGTGCCGGAGCGTGTTCATCCGGCGGTACTTCGGAGAGGAGCACCCGCCTCGGTGCGGGAGCTGCGACCGATGCCGCGCCGAGGGCGTTGCCACCACGACCCCCGCAAGGCCCTCGTCGAGGAGCAGCTCCAGGACCGCCCGGCGCAAGCGTGGCCGGCAGGGACCCGCCAGGAACGGCCGACACTGAGCCGCTGGCCTTCCAAGGTGCTGTGCAAAGCGAGCCATGCCGCATTGGCCCTCAACCCCCGACTGCATACATTATTTCTATGTCGATGACCGAGGTCCGACCCCCAATGCTCGCCGAAACCGGCACAACCGACGTCTTTCCCTTCGACAACAGCTACGCGCGGTTGCCGGAGCGCTTCTTTGCGCGTTTGCCGCCCACGCCTGTTGCCGAGCCTCGTCTCATCCGGCTCAATGAACGACTCGCCCGGCAGCTAGGGCTCGACCCCGAAAGGCTGGCATCCCGGGAAGGCGTCGCGGTGCTGGCGGGCAATCGCGTGCCGCACGAGGGCGAGCCGCTCGCCATGGCGTATGCGGGGCATCAGTTCGGGGCTTTCGTGCCACAACTCGGGGATGGCCGGGCCATTCTCCTGGGTGAGGTTGTCGATGGGGATGGCGTGCGCCGCGACATTCAGCTGAAAGGTTCAGGTCCCACCCCCTTCTCCCGCAATGGCGATGGCCGCGCTGCGCTCGGGCCGGTCCTGCGCGAGTACATCGTCAGCGAGGCCATGGCCGCGCTTGGCATCCCGACGACGCGATCTCTGGCCGTTGTCACGACTGGGGAGACCGTCCGCCGTGAAATGCCCCTGCCCGGCGCCGTTCTCACGCGCGTGGCGTCCAGCCATATCCGCATCGGCACGTTTCAGTTCTTCGCCGTGCGCGCAGACGTGGATGCGATCCGGCATCTCGCCGACTACGTGATTGCGCGTCACTACCCGGAAGCGGGCGGCGCCGCGAATCCCTACCAGGTGCTCCTCGAGCAGGTAACAGCCCGGCAGGCAGACCTCATCGCTCAATGGCTGCTGGTCGGTTTCATCCATGGCGTTATGAACACTGACAACATGTCGATCGCGGGTGAAACCATCGACTATGGCCCCTGCGCTTTCATGGACAGCTATGACCCCGCAACGGTTTACAGCTCCATCGACAGCTATGGCCGCTATGCCTATGGCAACCAGCCGCATATCGCCCGTTGGAATCTCGCCCGGTTCGCTGAAGCGATCCTGCCACTCCTTGCCGAAGACAAGGACGCCGCAGTCCAGCTAGCGAATGAAGCGCTCGATGGCTTCCGCGCTCGCTTTGAGGCTGCTTACAGCCAGGGCCTTCGGCGCAAGCTCGGCCTGCTTCAGGCGCAGACCGAGGACCTGTCGCTCGCACAGGATCTTCTCGAGCGCATGGCGCAGAATAAGGCCGACTTCACCTTGACCTTCCGGCGCCTGTGCGAAGCCGCTTCCGGTCCTGATGCTGATCCCGCTGTCCGCGCACTCTTTGCTGATCCGGCCGCCTACGATGCCTGGGCCGCGCGATGGCGCCGCCGGCTGGATGACGACGGGACTGCCGACACACAGGAGCGCAACTCGATGATGCGCGCAGCCAATCCGGCCGTCATTCCGCGCAATCATCTCGTGGAGGAAGCGATCTCGGCGGCCGTGAGCAACCGGGATTTCGCACCATTCGAGAAACTCGTCGCGGTGCTGGCCAGGCCTTACGGCGACCTGCCAGCGACCCTTGCCCACTACGCCGACCCACCGAGGCCGGATCAGGTCGTGCGCCAGACATTCTGCGGTACATAGTCTTGCGTACGGCGGCGAGGTAGCCCGCCCTGGCGCTTGCAGAATTTGCCTGCCCGGCGCACGCACCCATCTGTCTGCTAGAATTTCACGAATCAGGCATGGAAGGAGCCGGTGACACGACGCACAGGCAGCGCTGATCTTCCGTTGCATGGCGGCCGGGTGCCGGCATGGCTGGGCCAGCGCATGTCCATGCTCGGAGCCGTGATCTGCCAGGCCATCGTCCACCACTACGGCCGCGATGAATTCCTGCGGCGGCTCTCGCACCCCTTCTGGTTCCAGTCCTTCGGCGCGGTCATGGGGATGGACTGGCACTCGTCGGGCATCACCACCAGCGTCATTGGGGCACTCAAGCGAGGCCTTGCGCCACTGTCGGACGAACTGGGCATCCATGTCTGCGGCGGGCGCGGCAAGCATTCGCGGCGCACGCCCGACGAACTCAGGGCGCTAGGCGATCGCATCGGCTTCGACGCCCCTGCCCTCACCCGCGCCAGCCGTCTGGTGGCCAAGGTCGACAGCGCGGCAGTGCAGGACGGCTTCGAGCTCTATCTTCACGGCTTCTTCGTCACCGACGACGGCAAGTGGACGGTAGTCCAGCAGGGCATGAATGGCGACAAGCGCCAGGCGCGCCGCTACCACTGGCATTCGGCCGAACTGACCAGCTTCGTCGATGAGCCGCATACCGGCATCGAGGGCCCGAGCCAGGGCAGCATCATCAACCTGACCGACCGCCGCGCTGCCGCCTCCCGCTCGGTGCAACTGGACCTGCTTGGCACGCTTGGTCCCGATCGAATTGTCCAGGAGCTCGCGGCTATCTCAGGCGAGGAATCGCCGCAGCCGCCTCTGCCGCATCTGCTGATGCCGGCGCATCATGACGTTCGGGCGAGCGGCGTGTTCACGCGGCGGCTGCACGGCACTCTCGCGGCGGCAGCCGAAAAGGGCCCGGTGGATTTTCCCGAACTGCTGCTGACGCCCGGGGTCGGCGCGCGCACGGTCCAGTCCCTCGCCATGGTGGCGGAGGTGGTGCACGGCGCACCGTACCGCTTCCAGGATCCGGCCCGTTTCTCGCTGGCGCATGGTGGCAAGGACCGACATCCCTATCCCGTCCCGCTGAAGGTCTATGACGAGACCATCCGTGTCCTCAAATCAGCCGTTCGCAACGCCAAGCTCGGCCGCGACGAGGAGATGCAGGCGCTGAAGCGCCTCGATGCGCAGGCGCGGCAGCTCGAGCGCACGGCGACGGGACCATCGCTTGACGCCTTCATCACCGGCGAGCGCGGTCGCTCCCCCGACCTCGACGGCCGATCAGTGTTCGGCTGGGAACGGGATTTGGCCAGGGCGGACAAGACGGGGTCCGGCTGATGGCGAGCATGAAGGTCGCCGAGCAAGAAAAGAGCGCGCCGCTTCCAGTCTTGCCGGCTGACATACGAGGTAGTCAAAGATCTCAGCGAGGATGTCGCCGGCCCTCAGGTTCACGCGACGCGGCGTGCTTGACGGCAAGGTCGGGGAGACTGTCCGAAAGCCAGCCGCTGACCTCTGTCACAAGGGACAGCAGCGGATCGCAGCTTCCAGATGACTGACGTGCTCTGCGCGAGTCTTCGGATGCTCGCGTCAACTTCTGGCAACTGAGCCACGGAGGGAAGCCGGTGATGTGCCGAGTGCAGGTACCGGGTCGTATCCGCGGCTTATCGAGAGCAGCGCTTCCACCGTTTCGGGCGCCAGCGGCATCGATTTGCGGCTTCTTCCGTCGATCAGAACAACTGTCGACTCCGCAGTTGCTACTCGACGCTCCTCGATGAACAGAGCTTGTCCGAGCGTGAGCGACGAGCGTCCCACGCGCTCGATGCGCGTGCCGATCTCGACGGCGCCCGGCCAGTGCATCTCGCCCAGGAACTCGAGCATGAGCCTGGCGATGACGAAGTGCGCGTGTTCGGGAATGGGCACCGTTTGCCGGTCGCAGAGCAGCTCCATGCGTGCGTTCTGGCACAGGACGGCGAACACGGCGTTGCTGATGTGGCCGTGCCGATCCGTGTCGGCGAAACGCAACTTCTGGCTGCTCCAGAACGGATACTCGCTCAATCTCGGTGGCATTCTCTTGATCGACATGCGCTGACACCTTGGCTGTTGTGGCCCCTTCCGGCTGCCTATGCTCGACCGTTGCGATCGCCGATGGGTTTTCGAGCCCAGTGGGCCCGGCGGCTTTCAGGTCGCGAGAGGGACTCGAGACCATCTCGTCGGGCGGGAGCGGTAGCTGCACATCGGCGGTGGCCAGGTATGCGCCGCCTTGCTGATCGGATGGCAACAACGCAACTTCGATGCGAGGACGGAGGAGGTTGCGCTTCGTCTGGTCCACCTCCACGAAGTGCCGCGCCGCAGCCGAGCGCGAGAGGGTCATCGACAGGGCTCCCGCCAGGCCCGTGCACAGGATCAGCGACGCTGCTGCGGCCATACGCCAGCTCGCAGCGTGCTGGCGGGCTTGAGCGGCTTCGCGCCTCCAAGCGGCGAGCGCCAGCGCATACGCAGTCGGTTTGCCAACATGTCGGCGGATGGATGCGGACGCTGACAGAGCATGCTGCGCCCGCCGAACTAATGGCGCTGCGAGGAACCAGACCAGAGCGGCTACCTGCATGGCAAGCGCGGTTCCCAAGGCCACTTGATACGCCTCGACGGGATACTTGCCGGCGGTCTGAGGCCACTGCTCTATGATGAGGCCGGTGGCGTACTGCAGCAGGAACGCGCCGCCGACGTGCAGCAGGCTCAAGGCGGAATTGGCGCGGCCGGAGGCTTCCTTGGGGAAATACTCTGGCAAGATGGCGAAGCTCAGAACCGTCCCCGCGCCGGCTGCCGCGATGACGGCCCACGTAACATGTGTCGATAACGGCCAGCCGAGCAGGAGCGCCAGCTGGGCGAGCATCGACAAGCCGAGCACACCGGCGAGGAGCAGATGGATGTCCTTACCTGCGCGGCGCCACCAGCCGGCTGCAAACCCCAGCAGCAACGCGGCGACACAGACCGCGATCGCCATCAGGCTCAGGTGCTGCACGACAGCGCTGCGCTCGAGGCCCGCGACATCGGCAAGCCAGGGGGCGGCCCACAGGCCTTGTAGCGACCACGCCGTGGCGACCCCTGTCGCTGACAGCGGGGCGAGGCGCCAGAACCGTGGATCACAGATGATGGACGACAGGTGAACCACCCGATCGGGTTTGCTCACAGCCGCGACTCCGGCGCGCTCTGGCACGGCGACAAGTATCAGCAGTGCAAACAGCGCGGAGAGTGCACCGAGCACCGCGAACAGACCCCGCCAACCGAGGCTCTGCACGACCACCTCGGCCGGCGCCGTCGCCGTCAGACCGCCGAGCGCACCCAGCATGATCAGCCAGCCGTTGGCGAGCGCGAGCCGGTCCGGAGGAAACCACAGGACGATGGCTTTCAGGCCCGCCATCAGCGCGGTCGCAACGCCAACGCTGATCAAGATGCGGGCGATGACGAGGCCGATGAGCCCATCGGACAATGCAAACACCAGCGCGCCCAAGCCGGCGATGAGCAGGAATAGGCTTTGCATGAGCCGCGGCCCATACCGATCGAGCAGCATGCCGAAGGGCAGCTGCACGGCAGCGAACACGAGGAAGTAGATGGAGGTCAGGAACCCGAGGTCGGCAGCGCCCAGGTCGAGCTCGCTCTTGAGATCGCCGGCAATGACCGCGTTGATGGCGCGGAACAGGTACGAAAGATAGTAGCCACCGGCGAATGGCAGCAGCACACACGCGATCAGGCGCCATTGCAGCATGAGCTTCTCCGGTGCAGCGGGTGGTCCTGCGCAATCCCAAGCGGGGTCGGGTGATGTGAGTGGCTGGTAAAAGGACGCCTTGGGATTCGGGGCGCCCCTGGTGGGGTTGAGCTCCCGAGTCTAGCTAGGTGTCGTCCCTCCGATCGCGCTGCCAGAGGAGCCGAACCACCCCGTCCTGCGTGGCCTCGAGCAAAGCCCCCCAGATCGGCTGTGGGAAGGATGGGTCGTCGAGCTTCACCCTGAGGTAGGTCTCTTCGGTGCCCTGCTTGGTCTTGCGCCAGGCGGCACCGATCTCGGCCGTGCCGGCCATGATGCGGAAATCCGGGGCGCCGTCGGTGGTCTTGCGGTCGTTGGCGAGGATGCGGACCTTGCTGTTCAAGGCGAGCGTGCGGATGGTGCCGGCATAGCCGTCCTTGTCCGCCGAGAATGTTCCGATCACTGGCATTGTCGTTCCTTTCGTGTCAGGTTTCACTTGGCGGCGGTTGCGAGATAGGGCCTCAGGACGATGTCTTTGTGCACGATGACCCGAAGCGGCCAGCCGGGGCGCACCGTGATGGTCGGCTGCACGTTGAGATAGCGCTCGACCAGACGCTGGCCGGCACGGTTGGTGGTCGCCTGCGTCGATTGTTGCAGGGCCTTGATGAGGTCGCTGTCCGAGGAGCCGAATGCCAGCTCGCTCCCGACCCCAAGGATGGTTGCGAGCGCCACGCCCTTCAGCAGCTTCCAGGTATGGAAGTCGACCTGGTCGGCAAGGCCGGCGTATCCACCGGTGTCGGTTGCCGGCAGGTTGTCGATCACCACCGACGTGCCGTCCGGCATGATGATGCGCTGCCAGACCACAAGGGCGCGCTCCTGGCCGACGGCCACAACGTTGTCGTACTTGCCGATCAGGCGGGAGCCCTGTGGGATCAGAAGATGCCGGCCAGCGACACTGTCGAAGACGTTCTCCGTCACCTGGGCGATGACGAAGCCGGGGAGGTCCGAGCTCAAGCCGCTGACCAGGCTGGCGGCGATGATCGTCCCGGCCATCAGCTGGTAAGGGGATGCAGGCTTCTGCAAACCGTGCGGGTTGTAGATTTCCTTCTCCGGCCCAGCCCTGAGGAAGGACAGCTTGCGAAGCTGCTCGGTCGGGTCGTTCGCCTGCAGATCGACATCTCCTGCGAGTGCACGTGCCCGCAGCGATGCCTGCAGCAACGAAAGGCTGTTTGACTCGCTTTCGGGTACCTTCGTGCTCGGGGTGCGATCGGGAACGACTTCCGCCTTGACGGTTTCGCGTGGCGGCGTCTTCAGCTGCAGGCGGAAGAAGACGGCGCTCTCGCGCGCCTGGCCAGCCATGCGGGCCAGGCGTGCCTTCTCGAGGCGCTCGGCTTCGTCGATCGCATCGTTGGTCGGTTCCGTCAGCTTCGGGATACCCGGCGCCAGCGTCGGTGGGCTCTTGGTCTCCGGCTTCTTGTCTGGTTTCATACCCTCGTAGGTGGCCGGCAGCTTGGCGAGCGCATCGCTGATCGCCTTGTGCTCGACGTTGAAGAGCTCGTTCGGTCCTGAGATTCGCAGGCTCGGCGGCTTGAGCGCCACCAGCACGATGCCTGAGATGAACAGCAGCACGATCGCCGCACCGCCGATCAACACTTTGCGGTTGATGCGCGTGACCGGTTGCGGCCGTGCCCGCAGCTCGAGCTGCTCCGGCGACACTTTGCCGCCGTCGCCAGGCTGATGGCCGGATGCTTGGTCCGTCATTGCTGGACCTCGCGCCAGACGGCATCGATGCGGACGATGCGCACGACGCGCTGAGGAGCCGTGCCGAGCCTAAGCTCCGCAGCGGCAAACAGCCGGTCGACGATGTAGGCGGTACCGCGCACGCGGTAGTTGACCAGCGCCGACTTGCCGTCGGGGCCTATGACGAACAGCGGCGGTGCCTCGCTCTGCGCCAAGCCGGACGGGAACTGGATGTAGACCTTGGCGCCGTCGTCGAATACGCGGAGCGGCTTCCAGGGCGCATCGCCCTCGATGCGGTAGCGAAACCGCAGCTGCTCCAGATTAATTCCGACATCGGCCACTGCCGTGGTCGCTGCCTCCACCTCTGCGCGCTGCTTCTTTAGTGCCAGCAGCTCGGATGCGGGATAGGTCCAGGACACCGACGCCATGTAGGTCGATTGCGAGGAGCGCATTTCCAGGTGATAGGTGCGCCGGTCGGTGGTGATGACGAGGTTGGTCTCCAAGTCGGCGCCGATCGGCTTGACCAGGATGTGGACAGTAGCGTCCTTGCCCTCGCCGCTGCTGGTGTCGCCGACCACCCAGCGCACGGTGTCGCCGGCCGACACCGAGACCAGCTTCTCGCCCGTCTCCAAGGCAATGTCGGTCACCTGGTTGACCGCGGCGTAGAGCTGATAGAGGGCACCCTTGGTATATGGGTAGACCTGGATGGCGTTGATGTAGCCGTCCTTGACCGGCTCGATCCGCGCGGCCTCGTTGGCGCCCTTCACGCGGTCCTTGGGTGGCCGTTCGTCCTTTTGTTTCTCCG
The DNA here is from genome assembly GCA_019747815.1 of Hyphomonadaceae bacterium. Lineage (GTDB taxonomy): Bacteria > Pseudomonadota > Alphaproteobacteria > Rhizobiales > Hyphomicrobiaceae > AWTP1-13. Next base: position 27,363 of record JAIEQJ010000066.1, on the reverse strand, counting down.
CCGCCTTCGTCACCGGCTTCAACTGACCTGGCAATGGCAGCGGCTTGGGCACCTCGACGTATTCGATCGCCGGCTTCTGTTCAGGCTCGCGCTTGGCTGCCTTGAACGCCTGGCTGTCGAGGATGGGAATCTCTGGGATCTGCACGCGTGTCGCACACGCCGCCAGCGCCAAGGCAACCACCGAGGCAGACGCAATTCCGCGAGAGCTGGTCATTTGTGCTCTCCCGCATTGACGTCCTGCGACCAGTTGAAGGTGTGCACGTGGATGCCAAGCGGATTCTTGCGCACGGCCTCGACGGTGCGCGGCGGCGTGATGACGATGGAGAAGAGACCGGTGAGCCGCTTGGTCTCCTTGAGCGCCCCGCCTTCGAAAATGCGCTCCAGCCAGCGCACCTGGAACGAGGTATCCGAGGCGCGCACGACGCTGGTCACCTCGACCGCGACCGTCTCGCGGCCGACCTTGGCGAACGGGTCGTTGTCCCTGGCATACTCGTTAAGGGTGACTGCTGCCCGATCGGTGACGAAGTCGTAGGCCTTGAGCCAGTTCTGCCGCACCACCACCGGATCGATCGACAGCGACCGCACGTTGTCGATGAAGCGCGCCAGGTGGAAGGCGATCTGCGCGTCGCTCGGCTTGTAAATCTCCGCAGCTGGTCCGACGGCTCGTGCTCCGCCTTTCGGATCGACCTCGACGATGTAAGGCGTGGTCGATGCCGACCGTCCGATCCACAGCAGGATGCCGGCCAGGATCAGTGACAACGCCAGAGAGCCCAGTGCCATCAGGCGCCAGTTGTGCGCCTGCACGCGGGCCGAGCCGATGCGCTCATCCCAGACCTGGGCGGCTTTCTGATAGGGAGTGACCGGCTCGGGCGTTTCGCCGTAGCGCAGCGTCGATCGCTTGAATGACATTATATATGTGTCCCTCTGGCTAACTCTTGTCCTTGAGATCTGGCCCGCTGCCGCCCGCCGGGCGGTCGCCCTCGCGTAGTGCCCCCGCGGCGACTAGGCCCGCCTGGGTCAGGCGCTGCCGGCGCGCCAGGCTCTTTGCCCAAGCCGGTGCTGCAGGCTGTGTCGAACCGCCGGAAGTTGGGTCAGGGCCGGAACCCGATGATCCCGGACCAGCTCCCGCATCGCGGTAACCTTGCGCGGCACCTTGGCGGTAGGCGTCGCGTGCCGGAGCGGTACTGGACGCGATCATGCGCGATGCCGGCGCCGTCCCAAGCGTGCGCGCCACTCCGCGCGGCCCACCCGCCTCGTAAGCGGCACCGACTCTCCCGGTCAGCGCCGCAGCTGCCTTGATGCTGCCGCCGGCGGCACGACCTGTGAGACGCGCGGCACCAGTCGCCAGCATGCCGCCAGCGATGGCCGTGCCTCCGAGCGCTGCGGTGGTTGCGACGGCCGAGCCGGCACCGAGTTGCGGGGCGCCCGACACCAACCCCGCCGCAAGGCCAGGAATGAAGACGGCCAGGCCGAATACGGCGATCGCGGCCAGGATGCACGAGGCCGCCTGCGTCAGGGTGATCTCGCCGGTCGGCCGTATAGCCACGCCGAACAGAGTGGTGCCGATGCCCACCACGATGGCCAGCACCATCAGCTTGATCCCAGAGGAGATCACGTTGCCGAGCACTCTTTCGGCCAGGAACGCGGTGTGCCCGAGCAGCGCGAACGGCACCAGCACGAAGCCCGCCAGCACGGTGAGCTTGAACTCGATGATGCTGATGAAGAGCTGGACGCTGAGCACGAAGAAGGCCAGCAGCACGATCAGCCACGCCAGCATCAAGACCACGATTGTCACGAAGTTCGTGAAGAACGACGTGATGCCGATCAGCTCGCCCGCCTTCTCCAGCAGCGGCCGCGACGCGGTGAACCCCGTCGACGCCACAAACCCCGGCCGCATCAGATCTGCTGCCGTCAGCGACGCACCCGAGGCCTTCAGCCCCAACCCCGCAAACGACTGGAAGACGATGTCGGCCAGGCCCTTGAAGTTGTTGAGCAGCAGGGCGAAGAAGCCGACGTACAGCACCTTCTTGATCAGCTGCGCCGGGACGTTGTCCTCGCCCATCAACGCCCAGAACAATCCCGCCAGCGTGATGTCGATCGCCACCAGCACGCTCGTCAGGAACGCCACATCGCCGGCCAAAAGCCCAAAGCCGGAATCGATGTAGCGGCTGAAGGTTTCTGTGAACCGATCGATTATCCCTAAGTCGTCCATCCCATCCTCGAGGCTGCAGGCAAAGCTCCGCCGTCGGCGGCAACACGAGGTGGCCGCAATCGTAGTCAGTGGGTGAGTGTCAGAGAGCGGTTATCTTCGTCGTCGAAGCGTGCGTGGTCGCTTCGCGAGCGGGGCCAGCCCCGCAGCCCCAGCCGGGAGGACACCTCCCGGACCCACCGCCTTATGGAGTGTCAAAAAGAAGGGGGTTCGGGGTCTCCCCGAGCGGGTGCGGGCGACAGCCCGCTCGCGAAGCGAACTTTCGATTGATTCACTCATTGTCATTCCCTCCTGATTGCTCTCAACGGCTAGCTGTGTAGGCCGAGCTCGTACCGACAAAGGACTTGAAGCGCTGACGGGCTTCGTTCTCGAGGGCGAGGTCGCGGGCTTTGGCGAGCGTTTCGGCGCGATGTTGCGCCGTAAGCAGGCCTTGCAGCGCGAGCGCCTGCTTGATGCCGAGAGCTGTCAGCTCGTTGCCCGCTTGGGTGGCTTCGAGGATGCCGACGGCGCCGCGGGATCGCAGCATGGCGTCGCCGAGCAGGCCTCTATCCGTGTCGAGGCCGTCGGCGATCTGGCCTTGCAGGAGGGCTCCGCGCTTGAGGGCGGCGTATTCTTCCTCCCAGCGGGTCTTGGCATTGCGCAGCACGTCGTCCGAGGAGATGGCGGTCGAGACCTGGTGCGGGAACAGCTGCTCGTAGCCGCTTTGCGTCGCCCGCAGGCGGAGCGCGATGCCTTCGCCGGCGCGCAGCTGGACCTGGATGTCGGCGAGCGTGCGCTGAAGATCGGGTGCCATGGTCGACCCCAGGCGCACGAGGTTCAGGTCCATCCGCTGGATCATGAGGACCTGGTTCTGCAGCTGCCGCACCTGGTTGTTGATCTGCTCGAGCGCGCGGACGGCGGAGAGCAGATTCTCCTGGTAGTTGGCAGGGTCGAACACGGTGAGCTGCGCGGCGGAGCGTGTTACGCAACTCGTGAGTAGCGCGCCCGCAATCGGCAGGGCGAAGAGGAGCTTGCGTAGTGAGCTCATCGTCCTCTCCTCTTGATCTTGCCGGATGCAACCCTGAACGGTGATAGGCGCTCCGACATGGGCGGTCCGCCGGGCAGGCCAGGCAGCGGCGCGGTGTCGGTGCGGGGTACGACGGACCGCGCCGCTGCCTTCGGCGAAGGTGTGCTGCCGTTTGGGGATGCGGCGGTTGCCGCGGGCACACCTTCGGCCGGTTCGACTTCGGTTGAAGTGGTCGGGATGGCCGGCACCGGCATATCCGGTGGACGTGGCCAGCGTTGCAGCAGCTCGGCCGCCCACGCCAGACCCTTTGCGTGCAGGAAGCCCTGAGCGAACTCCTTGCTCTTGCGTTCGGCCAGGCATCGATCGATCAAGCGCTGATCATCGGGCGAGGAGCTGCCGCACAGGGCGAGCGCGACGGGTCCGAGCCCGAGCTCGAACAGGCGGTTGCCGCGGGCGGTCTGGGCGTAGTAGTCGCGCTTCGGCGCGGCGACGCTGAGGATCTCGACCTGGCGCGCATTGAGGCCGAACCGCTCGTAGACGCCGCGCGCCTGCGGCTCCAACGCCCGGTCGTTGGGCAGGAAGATGCGCGTCGGGCAGCTCTCGATCAGCGCCGGAGCGATGGTCGAGCGCTCGATGTCGGCCAGCGACTGGGTGGCGAACACCACGGCCACGTTCTTCTTGCGCAGGGTTTTCAGCCACTCGCGGATGCGGGCGGCGAACAGGGCGTCGTCGAGGAAGGTCCAGGCCTCGTCCAGGATCAGCAGTGTCGGCCGTCCGTCGAAGCGTTCTTCGAGACGGTGGAACAGGTAGGTCAGCACCGGCGCAATGAGCGCCTTGTGCTGCATCAAGGCCTCCATCTCGAAGTGCAGAACGTCGGTCGTTGCCAGCTGCTCCGACGAGCCGTCGAGCAGTCGGCCGTAGGCACCCTCGAGGGTGTAGGGCGACAGCGCAGCAACCAACGCGCTGGATTGAACAAGGACGGCAAGGCCGGTGAGCGTGCGCTCCTGCTTCGGTGCGGAGGCCAGGCTCTGCAGGGCGGTCCACACTGCGTCCTTGACGTCGGGCGTGACGCGCACGCCTTCACTGGTCAGCAGCGCCGTGATCCACTGCAGGGCGAAGGCGATCTCACCCGGCTCGTCAATTCGGGCCAGCGGCTGCAGCGACAGTGTGCCTTCCAGCCCCAGCTCGATCGATTCGCCGCCCATGGCAAGCGTGGCCGCGCGGGCCGAGCGTCCGCGGTCGAACAGGATGACCTGTGCGCCGATGAAGCGGCGGAACTGCAGCGCGAGCAGCGACAAGAGTACGGATTTGCCCGAGCCGGTCGGTCCGACAATGAGCGTGTGTCCGACATCGCCGACATGCAGGTCGAGGCGGAACGGTGTGCTGCCGCGCGTCTCCGCCATCATCAGCGGAGGCGCGTTCAGGTGGCGGTTCATCTCGGGGCCGGCCCACACCGCCGAAACCGGCATCATGTGCGCAAGGTTGAGGGTGTGCACGATCGGCTGGCGCACGTTGGCGTAAGGGTTGCCCGGGAGCGAGCCGAGCCAGGCCTCCACCGCGTTCAAGGTCTCGCGGATGGTGACGAAGCCGCGGCCGTTGACGATGCGCTCGACCGCCAGCAGCTTCTCATTGGCCTGCTTCGGGTCGGCGTCGGTGACGACAATCGCGGTCGTGAGATAGCCGAAGGCCACGTCGTCGGCCCCGAGCTCCTGCAGCGCCTCGTCGGCATCGGCGGCCTTGTTGTCGGCGTCGGGATCGACGAGCGCCGTCTCGCGGTTGAACATCACCTCGCGCAGAATGACCGACACCGACTTGCGCTTGGCAAACCACTGCCGCCTTAACCTGGTGAGGTGCCGGGTGGCATCGGTCTTGTCGAGGGCGATCCAGCGCGTGGTCCAGCGGTAGGCGAACCCAAGGTCGTTCAGGGCATCCAGCAGGCCTGGCACCGTGGCATTGGGGAACCCGAGCACGGTCAGCACACGCAGATGCCGGTCGCCGAGCTTGGGCTCGATGCCACCCAGGAACGGCATGTCGCACAGGACGGCGTCGAGATGGGTCGGAATGCGCGGTACACTCACCACGTGCCGCTTGCTCGAGATGGTGCCGTGCAGGTAGGTGAGCGTCGCGGCGTCATCGAGCGCCTCCGCCTCGGGGAGGATCGACTGCAGCATCTGCAAGGCGCGTTCGGTCTCGGTCACGAACCATTCGAGCTGCGCCTGCGGCTCGGCCTCGATGGCGGTCTCGTCGCTGCGCTCGTAGAGGAAGCGTTCGGCCTGGCCCTCATGTTCTGGCGGCGGCAGGTAGAGAAAGGTCAGGTAATAACAGCTCTCGTGATGGGCGCCGTCGGCGCTGAAGGCGGCATAGCGTTCCTGATCGACCAGCCAGGACGCAGGGTCGGCAAAGCGCGCACCTGGATATTGGTTGGCCGGTACGCGCTCGGCCTCGAAGAACAGCGCCCAGCCGGCACCAAAGCGTTTGAGGACGTTGTTGAGGCGGGCCGTGACCGAGACGAGCTCGGCCTCGGTGGCGCTGTCGAGATCCGGTCCGCGGTATCGCAGCGTGCGCTGGAACGAGCCGTCCTTGTTGAGCACGATGCCGGGCCCGACCAGGCACGCCCAGGGCAGGTAGTCGGCGAGCGCCGTGGTCTTCTTGCGGTATTCGGCCAGGTTCAGCATGCGAGCGCTCCCTTGTGGCGGGCGTGACGGGACAGCACGGTGAGGAAGGCGGGGTCCTTGCGCGTGACCCACACGGCGATGGCGTGGCCAATGAGCCAGATGAGCAAACCGGCGAGCCAGAGGCGCAACCCCAGCCCGACCGAGGCGGCGAGCGTGCCGTTGAGGATGGCGAAGCTGCGCGGGGCGCCGGCGAGCAGGATCGGCTCAGTCAGCGACCGGTGCAGGACGATCTCGAAACCGGGGACGGAGGAGGGTTGACCGAGCATGGGTGATCACACTCCGTGTGTCAGTTGATGAGCGCGCCGCCGGCAAAGGAGAAGAACGACAGGAAGAACGAGGTGGCGGCGAAGGCGATGGAGAGGCCGAACACGATCTGGATCAGGCGACGCAACCCGCCGCCCATGTCGCCGAAGGCGAGACTGAGGCCCGTGACGATGATGATGACGACGGCGATGACCTTGGCCACCGGCCCCTCGATCGACTCCAGGATGCGCTGGAGCGGCGCCTCCCAGGGCATGCCAGAGCCGGCGGCGTTGGCACCGTCGGCGACGATCAGCGTGAGCACGGCGACCGCCCACCCGGATAGGATGTCGCGGAGCAAACGCTGCACTGGGTTCGTAGGGCACATCTCGAGCAACTCCGTCAGACCGTGTGCAAGGTGGGCCGTCCCGGCGGCTTCAGGAGGTAGTCGCCGTTGTCGTCGAGGCTATCGAGCTCGAGCACCGTCTCGACGCGCCGGTTGGCGCCGCGCCCCTCCAGGAACACGACGATGTCGATCGCCTGCACGATCAGGTCGCGCGGCACCGTCACCACCGTCTCCTGGACGAGTTGCTCCAGGCGGTAGAGGCCGGCCTCGGCGGAGTTGGCGTGCACGGTCGTGACGCCACCGGGGTGACCGGTGTTCCAGGCCTTCAGCATGTCGAGAGCTTCCGGCCCGCGCACCTCGCCGACAATGATGCGGTCGGGCCGCAATCTGAGTGTCGAGCGCACCAGATCGGCGAGCGAGGCGACGCCCGGCTTGGTGCGCAGGGACACGCAATCGGCCGCAGCGCACCTGAGCTCGCGCGTGTCCTCCAGGATGACGACGCGCTCGCCCAAGTCGGCGATCTCGGCCAGCAGCGCATTGACCAGCGTGGTCTTGCCCGAGGAGGTGCCACCGACCACCAGGATGTTCTTGCGCTCGCGCACGCTTGCCGCCAGCACTTGCGCCTGGCGCGGCGACATGATGCGTGCCGTCACGTAATCGGCAAGGCGGTAGAGCACGTCGGCCGGCTTGCGCACGGCAAAGCACGGCGCCGGCGCCACCGGCGGCATGACGCCCTCGAAGCGTTCTCCCGACTCCGGCAGTTCGGCCGATACGATCGGCGCCTTGTCGTGCACCTCCCGGCGCACGTGCGCGGCCACCAGTCGAATGATGCGCTCGGTTTCGGCGCTACCGATGCGCTCGCCGGTATCCTGCCGGCCGATAGTGGCGCGCTCGATCCACAGCCTGCCGTCCGGGTTGACCATCACCTCGATCACAGTGGGATCGGCGAGGGCCGCGGCGATAGTGGGTCCGAAGGCCGTGCGCAGCATCTGTCGCCGGCGGCCCTGGGCCTCTTCCGCGGCGGGCAGGGAGAGGAGGTCAGCCATGACCGCCGGCCTCCTCCGGTTCACGTGCGTGCCCATTCAGCGTGGACCGGGCATTGCTGGCGGCCGGCGGGCGTTTGATCAGCGTGTCACGTGGCGCGACGGCAAACAGGTCCGGCTGGTCAACGGGGATCGTCTGCAGCACCTCCGCCGTCAACCGGTGGCCCTCGGCGATGCGCCGGCCCACCTCGTCGACGAATATCTCGTAGCGCCGTCTGCCGGTGAGCCGGGCCGACTCCTGGTCGTCCTCCGGAATCGGCGGCATGACGGCCAGGAAGTACCGCACGAGCAGCCCGAGGGTCTCGGTGGCAACCGTCTGATCGCTGGCCTGGCGCGTCACCGCCTTGTGCAGCTCGTTGAGCCGCCGGGCGAGACCGTCCTCCAGCCCCTCGTGCTGCCGCGGCTCGAGGCTGGCCCTTAGCGCCTCCTCGACGAGGGCCGACTTGGCGCCCTGCTGCTCCCTGGCCACCTGGTCGAACTTGCGCGCCAGCGGCGTCGACAGATAGAGCGTGTAGCGCTTCTTGGCCATGTCAGAGCCTCAGCCCCGGGAACGTGACCACCCGGTCGAGCGCATCCTGGCCGGCCGCCTCGCCCGTGCCGGCATCCGGCTGGGCTCCGGTCCAAGCGAACAGCGGCAGGTCGGCCGGCGGGCGCGTCTCCTTCTCCCTGGTCCGGCGCAAGGGGATCTCGCGCGTACGTGGCGGATTGTCGTCCTGCGCGCTCGCCGAGGCGACGAGCTCGAACCAGGCCTTCTCGAGGTGCTTGTGGGGGGCGCGGGTCTGTCTCGACCAGTCGTCGCCGCGCGCCATCGGCGCATCTTGATCGCGGCCCTCGGCCAGGGCCGGCGCCGGCAGGCAGCGCGCCAGGAAGTTGCGGTCGGCGTAATACTGGAGCTTCCTTGCCCGGATCGGCGGCGTGCCGGAGACGAGCACCAGGGCGTCGCGGGAGGGCAGCTGCAGCACCTCACCAGGGGTGAGGAGCGGCCGCGGCGTCTCCTGCTCGGACATCGAGACGTGCGGCAGCCAGGCCGACAGGCGGGAGCCCGAGATGTTCTTCTGCGCCCGCAGCTCCGTTGCCGTGCCGAGGGCCTCGGAGAGTCGCCTCGCCGTGCGCTCGTCGTTGGGCGCGAAGGCGACCCGCACGTGGCAGTTGTCGAGGATGGAATGATTGAACCCGTAGGCCTTGTCGATCTGGTGCAGCGACTGCGCGACCAGGAAGGCGCGCACGCCGTAGCCCGCCAGGAACGCCAGCGAGGTCTCGAAGAATTCGAGCCGGCCGAGGGCCGGGAACTCGTCCAGCATCAGCAGGAGTCGGCGGTTCGCGGCCGCATCATGCACGGGCAGGGTCTCGGTCAGGCGGCGGGCGATCTGGTTGAGGATCACGCGGATGAGCGGTCTGGTGCGCGAGATGTCGGAGGGCGGCACGGCGAGGTAGAGCGAGACCGGCCGCTTCGCACCCGTCAGGTCGGCGATGCGCCAGTCCGATTGCGCGGTTGCGGCGGCGACCAGGGGATCGCGGTAGAGGGCGAGCAGGCTCACCGCCGTCGACACCACGCCGGAACGCTCGTTTTCGGATTTGTTCAGGAGCTCGCGGGCGACGGAGGCCACAACCGGATGCGCCATCGGCGCCGCCTCGGTGCCGAGGTGGTTGGTGGTCAGCATGATGCGCAAGGTGCGCAGGATCGAGCGCGAGGGGTCGGCAAGGAAAGTGGCGACGCGCGCCAGCGTCTTCTCCTCCTCGGCATAGAGCACGTGCAGGATGGCGCCGGTCAGCAGGGCGTGGGCGGTCTTGTCCCAGTGGTCACGCAGCTGCTTGGCGCCTTCCGGATCGACCAGGATGTCGGCGATGTTCTGCACATCGCGCACCTCGTGCGGGCCCCTGCGGACTTCCATCAGCGGGTTGAAGCGCGCCGACAGCGGGCTCGTCGGATCGAACAGCAGGCAGTGGGAGAACTGCGCGCGCCAGCCGGCGGTCAGCTGCCAGTTCTCGCCCTTGATGTCGTGGATGACGGCCGAGCCCGGCCACGTCAGCAGCGTCGGCAGCACCAGGCCGACGCCCTTGCCGGACCGCGTCGGCGCCACGGCCAGCACGTGCTCCGGTCCGTCGTGGCGGAGATAGCGGTTGCCGTAGAGACCGAGGACGATACCCCGATCCTGCATAAGACCGGCGTTGCCGACGTCCGACGCATCCGCCCAGCGGGCCGAGCCATAGGTCGTGGGCTGGGACCTGCGACTCGTCCGCCGGGCGGCTCCCCCGATGGCGATCGCCGCACTGGCAAGGCCGCCGAAAGCAGCAAAGGCGCCAGCACGGGCGAAGACGTCCGGCGCCTGGGCATCGTAGGCGAGCCACCAGGTGAAGAGCTGCCAGGGTGCATAGAGCTTGAAGACAGCGAGGTCGAGGATCGGAGATCCGAGGGCCGGCTGGTAGCCGAGCATGGCGGCCGCCCACTGCGTGGCGACCCACAAGCAGCCAATGCCCACCAGCAGCACGGTGCCGATCTGGGCCACGGATATGCGAGCCGGCGTCATGTCCCTCTTTTCCCCCTCGGCACGAACGTGCTCGATGCAGGCTCACGATGCCGGGGAAGACGGCGCCGCGTGAATGGGGAAACGCGGCAAAAAGGGGGAAGGCGGAGGAAGGTGCGGGAGAGCACGGGAACTGATCTGGATGGCAGTTGTCAGGCTATCCGGGCGCAGGGAGTTCAGATGCCAAGGCCGCTCGGGCGAGCCACAAAATCCTCTTGGTCTCAGTCGTTCCCGTATGCCGGAAATCAAACGTCTGGCGTTTGAATTCCGGGGACGCATTGGATACCACGCGACGATCGAGCCGGCCGTGCAGCGCCGCCGGACGATCCTCGAGTATCTCAGGTCAGCGTCGCGCCAAGCGGCGGCATGTCCCTGACCGACCGGACATTCTTGTCACTAACGCCTGTACTGTCACCTCTGACCCGTGCGTCGTGACGACGGCAATGCAGAGAAAGCGGCCATACGCCTGAGTTGCCGCGACGGGCGCGATGTCGCGCCGAGACATAGCTGCGGGGACACGCAAAGCAGACCTCTGCATCGAGTAAATCCGCGTGCGATGGAACGATTCGCATAACACCGCTGATCTTCCGGGATATATGCCCGCGTCGTCACACAGTCTTCCACAGGTTATCCGCCTGCGTCCACAGCGCGCTTGGCCCTGGTTGCCGATCCCTCGGGAATCACGGCCTACTGCCAGCCATGGCGACATTGACCACATGGGAAGCTGACAAGGGCGGATACTTCCAGGGCGCAGTGACGCCCGGCCGCGCCGTTGACTGGGCGCTCGACAAGATCGGCAAGTTGCCGAAGTTTCCCAACATCGAGCCGAACAAGGACCATTGGCGGACGTGGCCAGACGGGAAGGCCATGGCTGTCACCGACGCCTGGATTGAAGACATGATCCGCGCCGGTCGGTTGCCCAGCCGCCAGCAGGTCGAGTACCGGGGCAACCACGAAGAGATGGCTCAAGCGCGTGTGATGACGGGCACCCATGTGTTCGTCGAGATGTTGGACACCGACCGCAAGACACGCCACCGCTGCATCATGCTGGGCAACGTGCTGATCGCCTCGAAAGAGGGATGGGAGGCGTCGCTGAAAAAGGCGAGCTAATGGGGTTCTTGGACGGCCTCTCCCTTGACCAGTGGATTGCCCTGGTTGCGCTCGCCGTTGCCACCATCGCGGCCATCTACGCTGCCGTGCCGGTTCATATGGCAATCAGGGCACGTCGGGAGAACGCTCGGAAAGGTCGCCCTGGCGTCCAGGCAACCATCAACAAGAGTCCGTCAGTCGATGGCTGGCGCTCAATCCAGCTCCATATCGTTGCGCCCGAGGGCCAGCGTGATTTCGATGTCCAACAATCCGGGTGGCGCATCCAGCAAGCAACGTTGCTCTCTCCGCGTAATGCCGAGTTGGCATTCGCCAAGGATGGCGATCACTCGCTCAATGGACCCATCGCCGCGCCAACGGCGCGTGTGATGAGCGGGCGCATGGGCGACGTGCAGCCCTTCGCAATGGAGTTCTTCATCCGCTTTCCTGAAACACCGACAGCGGATCAGGGGCAGCGAGCCAAATTCCGAGTCAAGATTTGGCGCAAACAGCCCTATGACGCGGGCATCACGCTCGACGCTTGGGCGATGGTTCCTGACAACGCGCCGCGAGAACGCGCCGCAGCGGCTTGAGTATGAAGCGCGCCCGCCACGATGGCGTCGAGTTCCGGTGATCTGGTTTGCGCCCAGACAGGCGGGGAAGTATGTTCAAACCCAACACGGTGCTGATCGTTGGCGCGGGTGCAAGCGCCGAAGTCGGCCTGCCAATCGGCACCGGCTTGGTGGACTATATCGCAGGCTTGGTGACCATCGAGCGGAACGAGCTGACCGGGACGTTGCCCCAACACAAGCCGTTCGTGCGCGATCTAATGAACTACGCAGGGTCGGAGAAGGTGCCGCATTACCTGCGGGCGGCGCGGAAGATGATCAACGGTATGCGCTCGGCGGAATCCATTGATCGATACATCGATCGAGAGGCGGATGACGACTTCATTAGAACGCTAGGCAAGGCCGCCATCGTCGAGGCCATTGCGTTCCGGGAGCGAAAGTCAAAGCTTTATGGCGACAAGGGTGGTGCAATCAGCGGCAGGTCCGACATCGACGACACATGGTATTGGACCTTTTTCAGGATGCTCCTGGAGGGCAGCCCACCGCGAGACAAGCTGTTCGACAACATTGCCATCGTTTGCTTCAACTATGACCGCTGCATCGAGCACTACCTGACTTGCGAGCTGATGCGGGCCTACACCATCGAGCGAAAGGAGGCGGCAGAACTCGTCAAGCGGCTGACGATCTGGCACCCATACGGCACGATTGCGCCGCTCGACACGCAAGAGCTGAACGGTATTGCATACGGCGACAACGAGGCTGTCTGCGGGCGCAGCTTCCATCTGGCCTCGCGCATCCAGACCTTCACCGAGAAGCACCAAGATCGCGTGATGTTTGAGGCAATCCGCGAGCGCATCCGCGCCGCTGAGACCGTGGTGTTCCTTGGGTTTGGCTACTACCCGCAAAACCTTCAGCTCATCGCGCCGGAGCAACCGACCCAAGATTAAATGGATGCTAGGCACGGGGCATGGGCTGTCGGACAGCGACAGGTACGTCGTTGTGCAAGAACGGCTCGGGCCGATGTTCAGGGGTAAGAACCCTCGGATCGATGTCACAGGGATGAAGTGCGTTGATCTGCTCACCAACCACCGGATGGCGCTCAGCGCCTAACGGGAAGAGCCGGCCTTTACGCCTGCCGCCTCTGCCCCATCACCTCGCAGACGTTCTGCAGATGATCGCCCAGTCGCCGCGCAACGCCTCGTGCACCCCCGCGTCTCGTGGTCTGCTTTACCGCTACGAGCCGACGTGGCCTGAACGTCCTGCTGGATGGGTTAGTAGATAGGCGGACCTCAATTACAAGTGATGCTACCCCGAGGTCCCGTGGCAGAGATTTCGAACATCTGTCGATCGATCCATGCCATACGAGAACCGATGGGAGGTCCGCGGGACTCCGGGCAGCGGACACTGACAGCTGCGCGCTCAGACCCAGGCCACCTCGCCTAGGGTCATGTAGACCACGGCGCCGCGCGGCGCGCCGACCGCCGCCATGTACTCCTGCAACTGCCCACGGTACTGCGTGCGGTCCGCGAGCGTCGGCTGGACGTCGGATTTCCAGTCCAGAACGACAGACGGCGCATCGTCCTCCCAAGCCGCCGCATCCGCGCGCCCGGCCAGCAATGTTCCTTCGGCCGCCGCCCAGACGGCAAGCTCGGGAACGAGGTTGGGGCGCATCGTCGCGACCTCGGGCAGGCGCAGCGTGCGCAGAGCCGTCGCCGCAAGCTCGCGCGGCTCGGGAACGACGCGTGCACTTTCCAGCTCAGCAGATACGAGCTGCTGCAGGAGTTCGCGCGCCCGGGCGATCACCGACGCCTCCGCCTCTTCAAGCTCTCCGGTCAGAAACTCCTCCATGAGCTTGTGAAGCACGATACCGCGCAGCCGCCCCGCACCCGGCGCGATCATGACCTCGGCGGTTTCATTGGTCGGATCGACGGCGCCCTCGGCAAGCAGCGAGCGGTCGGCGTCGTGATCGCTGGGCCGCCGCCACGTCATAGGCGGCGCAGCCGCAGCAACGGCTTCGGCCTCGGCGCCGAAGCGTTCCGGCGTCTGCTCGTTGGCGAGCGGAGCGGCTTCCTGCGGTTTTGGCTCGGGAAGCCCGCTGAGATCGAGCTCTATTAGCCGATCATGCCCGAGATCAACGATTCGGCACCAGGACCGGTCGTCAGCGGACGGCAGGCACGGCACGATCAGCAGATCGCGCGCCCGCGTGCACGCGACATACCACAGCCTTTCGCGCTCGCGGGTTTCGCTCAGATTCTCCTCGGCGCGCGCCGCAGCAAGCTCCGGCGGCGCCGTCTGGCCGAGAATCCAATGTAAGGTATCGTCGGAGCGACGATGCACGAACTCTTCCGGCGGGCGAAAGCGCGTCGCTGTGTTGATCGGAATCACGACCGGCCATTCGAGACCCTTGGAGCTGTGCATGGTGACAATCTGGACCGAGTCGTCCGATGCATCGCTTCGGCCCTCGGGCGTAAGCGTATGGCGCTCCCAGTCCCGCTGCAATTCCTGCACGAAGGCTTGCAGGCCTGCGACCTCGTAGGCGCGCGCGCGCTCGATAAGTGCATCGATGTTGGCCATCGCGCGGGCGTTGCGATTGCGATGCCGCGCCGCTAGCACGACGCGCACTTGGAGCTGCTCAATAGCCTCGCTCAAGAGCAACAGCGGCGTCGTAACGGCCGCGCGCCGCCGTAGGCGCTGAAGCATCTCAAGGACCGATTTTGCCAGCGGATGCTCCACGCTCTCCGGGTCAGTCCGGATGGTGAAAGGAGTTCCCTCAGGCAGCCCCGCCGTGATCTGGAGCAGCTCGTCGTCGGTCAGACCAACCAGCGGCCCGCGCATCATGGCACCGAACGCGAGCGTGTCGCGGGAGTCATAGAGGGCGCGCATGAGCGCGAGCACATCCTGGGTCTCCTGGCATAGCATAAGTGACTTTCCCGCCTGGGACGCGACGGCAATGCCCCGCTCTTCGAGGGCGCGCTCGTAGTGCCACAGATCGGTATGGGTCGGCGCCAGAAGCGCGATGTCGCCCGGCCGCAGCAACGAAGACGAGCCGTCGGCGCGATCCAGTTCGACGGCGCCGATCAGCCGCTGGCAAACATCGGCCACGACGTCCGCCTCCGCGTCGCGCTGGCCATCGGCCTTTGCACCGACGCGGGGCACGACGGTCAGCTTGGCAATGCACGGCAGGCCGTCGCCGTCCTCGATCGTGTGCGAGAGCGGGACGTAGCCGGGCTGTTCAGCATGCGATAGCACGGGGTCGAAGCGGTTGTTAACGAAGTCGATTAAACCGCGGCGCGAACGGAAGTTCGCTGTCACCTGGACGACGGCGCCGCCGCTCCGCCCCTTCACGTTGTCGCGCGCCTCTTCATAGATGCCAATGTCGGCACCTCGGAAGCGGTAGATCGCCTGTTTGGGGTCGCCGACAAGAAACAGAGAGCCTGGGCGGAGCACCGCGTCCTGCCACTTTGGAGGCCGCGCTTCGGCGCCGATGAGGAACAAGATTTCTGCCTGGATCGGGTCGGTGTCCTGGAACTCGTCAACCAAGATGTGCTGATAGTGCAAGCCGAGCGCGTGGCGCACGTCCTCGCGACCCGCGACGAGATCGCGGGCGTGCAGTAGCAGGTCGTCGAAGTCAAGAACAGCCGCTGCGCGCTTGCGTTGCGCGTAGCGGGTAAGCATGTCGTCGAGCGCCGCGGAGGTCGACGTGATGAGCGCCTGGCCGATATGGCCGAGGAGACTGCGATACGCGCGGTCGACACTGTCGAAATGCGCCTCCGCCTGGCTGTTGAGGCGCTCACCCGCCTGGCCCCGCGTCTTCTTCCATGCGGTTTTGCGCTGGTAGGGCCTGAGTTCTAGCGCCCATTTCCGCATCGACTTGACGCGCGGCGGATCGGCGAGGCGCCACAGCTTGGCGAAAGGCGGCGTTCCGCTCAAGCACTCGGCGAAGAACGACGCCAGCGTCTGGAGGTCCTCAACGATCTCTGCGGTCTGCCAGTCGCCGATGCTAGCCGTGTGCCAGCGCGCGAACGCGTCGGCCGCATCGACAAACGCAATGTCCGGCCGTCCCGTGGGCATCGGCAGCGGACGGGCCGTCGCATGCTTGCGCCGCAGCTGCGCGAGCTTGTGTAGCCGGGCGGCGATATTGAGAGGATCGCTCTCGGAGAGCACCGCGATTGGATCGTGGTTCGCGGCAGCTCCGACGCCGGACAGCCGGTCCGTGAGCCACTGCGAGAAGATGCTGTCGAACATCGCGTCGGCCTTGGCAGCATCCATGACCTTCAAGCCGGGATCGAGACCGGCCGCCACGGCGTGACTACGGATGATCGTATGGCAGAAGCCGTGAATGGTGGTCGCCGTTAGCTCGTCGAGGTTCTGCGCCGCTGCGGTCAACGCCACGCGCTGCTCGGGAGAGAGCCCCCGCGGCAGCACGGGGGCCAGGACCTTGGGAATGTCGCCGCACAGCAACCCCTCGATCGTCGCGCGAATGCGCAACGCCAGCTCCGCCGCGGCGGGCTCCGTGAAGGTAATCGCCGCGACATGTTTCGGGTGTTTTCCGCTGGCGAGTAGCATGGCTACCCGGCCGGCCATGAGCGACGTCTTCCCGGTTCCGGCCGCGGCTTCGACGAGCAGGGTCGTACCGAGGTCTGTCAACGCCCGCTTACGGCGATCGACATCGACGAGCGTCATTGACGCCTCCACAAGGGCACGAGCTCGCCAAGGGCCGCATCCCGCGCTTCCTCCTTGCGGCGGAGATAGGCCTCGCGATCGGCGGGAAGGGCGAGCCGCATTTCGTAGAACGGATCAAGTGCATCCGGCCCCGGCGGCGCCGCGCCGCCACGCACGATCCGCGCAGCGATGCCGATGAATTCCGCGGCGTCTGCCATGGCCTCGTCGAGCGTCTCGCCCTGCAGTCGCATCGGACCGCTCTCGCCGGCAAGATACGCGAGCCGCGCGACGATGGTGCGGACCTCGGGGAGGAGCTGCCGCGCCGCCATCGCGTAAAGCACCCTTTGCAGCTCGGCGCCGCCGGCAAGGACAATCTCGGCCGCATCCTCCGGCGCGCGGCCGCTCTTGTAATCCGTGATCCGCACGGCGCTGCCGTCCGGCCGCAGGTCGACGCGGTCGATGCGTCCACGCATGCGCATCTCGGTGCCAGGAATGGCAATGGGGCGGACGGCGTCCCACGGCAGTCCGGTTCGCACAGCCTCCGCCTCGCCGAAGGGAAGCTCCGTCCAGCTTCGGGTATCGGAAAGGATGGTGTCATCGACTCTAAAGGCGCGCAGCGCGTGCCTTGCCGCCTCCTGAAGGGTGTGCTGCCAGAGGAGCGGCGGCGGCACAGCGCGTTCGAGGGGCCAGGACCGGTCGACGGCTTCGATGGCCGCATTGATCGTGTCGCCGATCTCGGTTTCGTTCGCCACGCCGACCCCCGGCTCGGCCTCGAGGGCCTCGATGGCGCGACGGATCAACTCGTGCACCAGCTCGCCGAACGCCTTGCGCGGCAGGACGAGCGGCTGCTGCTCAAGCGCAGGCGCGCGCCAGTGAAGCGCCTCGCGCCAGACGAATCCGGCCGGATCGCGAAGAAGCCGGCGGATCGAGGAGGCGGATTGTGGGCGGGCGAGCGCCCGCCCGACCGCCGCCTCCGAGTGGGCTCCCGTCGCGCAGTCGTGGGCCGTCAATGCCGGCAGCTGCCAGTCGCGCCAGCACTGACGGCTTGCCGCCACCAGCGGTGAGGTGGCGGCTTCGCGCGGCCGAGCCAGCAGCCGGTCCGCCTCGCTGAACGCATGCACGGGGATGCGCGTGCGCGCGAGCCGCATCTCGCCGAAGGAAGGCCATAAGGCGCTCGGTGATTGCACCGTGCCCGACGCGCTGCGCCGGCCACGCGACAGGATCAGGCCATCAGCCGCCATTCGGATGACGTCGTACATCTGCCGGTCGCGCTCGGTGATCGATACGCTCTCAAGGGTGCGTCGCGGGAGAACGTGATCCGGAAGCATCGGGTCTTCGCGCTCGGTGCGCGGCCACCCCCCACTCGTGAGGCCGAGTATGCGGACATGCGCCCGCGGGCTTGCCGCGAGATGAGCGGCCGGGCACCACGCTATGCTGTTGGCGGGATCGAGCGCGTCCGGAAGACGGAGCTCGCCGAGCGAGATGTGGATTGCCGCGGCGGGCGCAACCCTCAGTGCCTCGTCCCAGAGAAGGCGGCTTTGACCGGTGAGGAGAAGGCGGCCCGCATCCTCCGCGGCTTCGGTGCCGCGCGCAACGAGCTCGACCAGCTCCAGCAGCGGGGCGCCGGCCGCGCTGGCCTCGGGCTTGGCGAGCACCTGCTTCCAGTGATCGACCGTGAAGAGGCCCGCTTCGGCAGGGAGTGCCGCCCACCAGCCCTCAGGGAAGCGGCTCCGGAAGGATGAGGAAGGAAGCCTGCGGACGAGCCGGCGAATTCGCTGCTGGCTGAGGCCCTGCACAAGGCTGTCGGCCAGCGCGGCGCAGGCTTGCCCTTCGTGCGTGCTGAGGGCAGGAATGCCGTGCGAGAAATGCATCGGCAGCCCCGCCTCGCGCGACAGCACGAGCAAGTGATCGTCCCATGAAGCGGGCACAGCTGCCGTGATCGCGATGTCGGAGGCGGCGATGCCGCGGGTGAGCAGCGCCCGTGCCCAACGCATGGCTTCAACTGCTTCGGCGCGCGGATCGGCGCACGCCTCGGCCTCGACGGGGCAACCCGCCGCCGGCGCCGGGCGCACGATACGCCCGGGAAACCAGGACCGGTCGCTTTCGGTCGGCGCGCGCCATGCGACGTCAATGGCGCGGGCGAGAGCGGCCACGAGCGGACGCCACACCGGATCGACGTCAAGAAGGCCTTGGAGGGTCACCGACCCGAGGAGCGCCGGAGCATGGCGGAGCCTCGCCATGGCCGCTTCGCGCAAGGCCGCCGGCAACAGCACGCCAACGGGCAGGGCGTCGCGCACGCGCCGCTCTATCAGATGCAGATCGGCAAGGCGTGGCGACACTTCGCTTCGCTCGGCAAGGGCAAGGTCCGCTCTCCAGACGGCGTGGAGAGATCGCGCGACCGCGCGCGGCGTGCCTGGAAGGTCGCGCACCGCCTCCAGCTCGGCGAAGCCGCCTTGCGCGAGCGCGGCGCGAATGGGGGGATAAAGGTGCTCGGGTCCGGCGGCGCGGAGGAATCCGCCAGCGAGACGGCTTGCCATCTGCGGCAGCGTCAGGATTTCTCGGCCGATCGCGCCGGCGCGCGCAGCCGCAGCCCGCTGCATACGCAGGGCGAGCGGTCCCTCCACGATTAGTGTCGAGCGTTGAAGCACGGGGAGCAGACTTCGTTGATTGCCGCGGCTATTCTTGAGCGCATGCCCGGCGAAAGCAAACCTCGAAAGCATGGGAGCCGCACACAATCCCCAATTCGCGGAAACCGCAAATGCTATGCGTTGTTTCGGCGGCGGCGTTGGGGCTCTTGAAACTGGGCAGGCGTTTCGCGTTTAGAGGACAAACCCCTTGTCGAACGAAGCAGATAGAGGAGACGGCGGGCTGTGGCCGCAGGGCGTCGAGCCCACGGCGGCTTTTCTTTCGACCCTCGAGTTCGTGCAGAATAGCTGCGGCAATCTCTTCGTCACCGGGCGGGCCGGCACCGGCAAGTCGACGCTGCTGCGGGCGATTGTCCGCAGCCTCGCCGACGAGGTCGTCATCGGCGCCCCTACTGGGATTGCTGCTTTCAATGTCGGTGGCCAGACGCTGCACTCCCTCTTCCGGCTGCCGCGAGAGGGCCTCCTGCTGGACGGCGAGGAGGATGACGTCGATCCGCGGGACGTCTTCGAGGTCGGGGATGTCACACTCGTCATTGACGAGGTCTCCATGGTGCGCGCTGACGTCTTGAATGCCATCGACCACGGGCTGCGCCGGAAGCGCGAGCAGGATGCGCCCTTCGGCGGCGTGCGCGTTATTGCCTTCGGCGACACGCATCAATTGCCGCCCGTCATCACCGGCAGGCAAGACGACCGGCTCCGCGACGCCTTCAGCGGAACGTTCTTCTTTCATGCGCCGGCGGCTCGATCGATGAGGATGGTCGAGCTCACCGAGGTCTTCCGCCAGAAGGACCCGCGCTTTATCGACATCCTCAACCAGGTCCGCGAAGGTGCCATCACCGATGAGGCGCTGGCCGCGCTCAATGCCCGGGTCAGGCCGGCGCCGCAGCACGACCGCCATCGTTGGGTGTGGCTCTGCACGACCAACAAGGAGGCGGCCGACGTCAACCTCCGCTGCCTCGCGGCGCTGCGCGGCGAGTCTCGCCTCTACCGCGCAAGCATTAGCGGCGAGTTCGAGAGCCATGCGCGGCGCGGCAAGGCCGGCAGTCTTCCGGCCGAGACCGAACTCGTTTTGAAGGTCGGGGCACGCGTCGTCTTCATCCGCAACGACCGGCACCACCGCTGGGTCAACGGCACCACGGGCGTCGTGACCCGAATGGACGAAGACGGCATCGAGGTGACGACCGATCCCGGCGAGGAGCTATGCGTCGGCTTCGACACTTGGACCGCTTACCGCCGGGTCGAGGTCGACAAGGAGGTGCGCCGCGAGGAGGCGGGTAGCATGTCCCAACTTCCTCTCCGCCTCGGCTGGGCCATCACCATCCACAAGAGCCAAGGGATGACGCTCGATAGCGTGGTCTTCAACGCACCGCGGTCGCTCTTTGCGGCGGGGCAGGCCTATGTTGGCCTGTCGCGCGCCCGCAGTCTGGACCGGTTGTTGCTACGCCGCCCGTTGACGCGGCGCGATATTCTACTCTCCCAGGATGCCGTCGCCTATCGCAGCCTCTTGCTGCCTTTCGAGACGCCCGCGCACGGGAGGAGGCCTTAGCGTTCGGTGAGCATCTATTACCGGACATCTTCAGCAAGGCACCGCTCCTACACGGCATCCTCAGCACGAATGTCTGCAAATGGGATTAGGCGATCGTGGCCGCTCAGGCTCAGTTGGCGGACATTGGCGCGGCGCTTCTCAACTGAGGATGCTGCGATCTCATCATGTCTGCTTATGTATAGCTGGGCCGTTCGCCCCGCCCCGCCGTGGCGCTAAGCACGTCCTCCGGAGGCACGCTATTGTCCTCCCGGAGGTGTGACATGAGCCGGGTTAAGGTGAAGGCGTTCGGCAAGGCGTCCGCCGGCATCGCCACAGGGCAGTGCTTGTGCGGCGAGGTGCAGGTCGAGATCACCATTCCAGCGTTCTGGGCGTGGCACGACCATTCGCGGGCCAGCCGGCGCGCGCATGGCGCCGCCTATGCGACGTATGTCGGCTGTTGGCGGAGCCGTTTTCGCGTGGCCAAGGGCGAGAGCCAGCTTACCCGCTTGAAAGACGAGGCGACCGGGGATGCACGCGCATTCTGCTCCCGCTGCGGCACTCCCGTTGCGTATACGCGGGGGCAGTCATCGAAGATGGTGAACATACCGCGCGCCTTGTTCGACGGCCGCACCGGTCGCCAACCGCTCTATCACGTCGCCATCGGGGATTCGCCGGAGTGGGCCTATCGCTACGAAAGGCTGCGTCCCTTGCAGGGGTATCCGGGCGTCATGTGGACTGGCCCGAAACGGCGCAAACGCCCCGCGGCGCCGGACATGCCCTTCGAGCCGTGAGATGCGAGCGTTGCTAGAACCTTGCTATGATGCGCACCCCACCAAGTCCGGAGCACGCCCATGCCCCGCTTCGTCGCCGTCTACACCATGAAGCCGGAAGACGTCGCCGCCTTCCGCGCGCGCCCCAAATCCGAGCAGGAGGCGATCGACAAGGTCGGCCTGAAGGCGTGGGAGGACTGGCGCAAGCGCAACGCCGCCGCCATCGTCGCGACCGACGTCATGGTGGGCAAGACCAGGCGCGTCACCAAATCCGGCATCGCCGATGCGCAAAACCAGATCGCCGGCTTTCTGATCGTCGAAGCCGCCGACATCGCCGCCGCCGCCGGCCTCTTCCAGGACCACCCACACATCACCGTCTTCCCCGGCGACGGCATCGACGTCATGCCGGTCGTCACGGGGCCACCAGAGGACTAGCCGCCATGAAGCAAGCAACAGCCAGGGCCGCCGCCAACTGGCGCCGCGTCTATGCCATGCCCGTCGCGAGCGTCTATCCGTCCTATATTGCCAAGGCGGAGAAGAAGGGCCGCACCCGGGCCGAGGTCGACAAGATCTTCCGCTGGCTCACCGGCCACAGCCAGGCCTCGCTGGAAGCCGAGTTTGCGAAGAAGACGAGCTTCGAGGATTTCTTCGCGCACGCGCCGAAGATGAACCCGTCTCGCTTTCTGATCACCGGCGTCGTATGCGGCGCCCGCGTGGAGGAGATCGAGGAACCGATGATGCGCGAGATCCGCTACCTCGACAAGCTCATCGACGAACTCGCCAAGGGCAGGGCGATGGAAAAGATCCTTCGCAAATAGCCTCGCGCGCTCGCAAGCTCGCCCGCGATGGTCCACGGCGGCCTTTCCGGCCGACATGCGGCCATGTTCATGCGAACCGCTTGGGTAGAGAAGCTCCGAGAGCGGACACGCACAAGCAGGATAAGTAAGGCGGCGCTCATGCGCCGCCGCTAGCGCGGAAGTCGAACAGCGGAATGCCGAGCACCTTCGCCTTGTCGGCGAGGTTGTCGGTGACGCCGGATCCTGGGAACACGATGACACCGATCGGCAGGGCGTCCAATAGCTGGTCATTGCGCTTGAACGGCGCAGCCTTGCGATGACCCGTCCAATCGGGCTTGAAGACGACCTGCGGCACCTTGCGCTGATCGGCCCAGCAGGCAGCGATTTTCTCAGCGCCGCGCGGCGTACCACCATGCAGGAGCACCATACCTGAGTGCTTGGCATGCACCTTGTCGAGCACGGCCCAGATGCGTGTGTGGTCGTTGCACTCGATACCGCCGGCGAAGGCAATCCTCGTGCCCTTCGGCAGCAGCACCTGTGCGTCGGCACGACGACGCGCATTGATGAACTCACGGCTGTCGATCATCGCCGCCGTCATCGTGGCATGGTTGACCATCGAACCGGCACGCGGTCGCCAAACCTGTCCGGTATGGACACTGAACAGGTCGGCCGCACCATCACGCAGGAACTCGAAGCTGTTGCGGCGCTCGATCAGGGTGAGGCCTTCCGCAACCAGGCGTTCCAGCTCGAGCGAGCGCACCTCAGAGCCGTCCTGGGTGCGTTGGCTCGCACGCTGCGCGGTCTCATTCGTATCGAGTTCACGTTCGATCCTGTCGATGCGGCGGTGAAAGACGTTCACGATTGACCACAGCAAAGCCTGCAGATCGGGTTCGAGGCGGGTATCGGATAGGGTTGCAACCAGCGCATCGAACATGTCGGCGAGGGCGCCTTGGAGCTTCGTCGGCTCGGGCAATGGACGCGCATCAGGCTCCTCGTCGTATGGCCTATGGCCGTAGAGGGCGAGCTCATCGAGCAGATGGGCGGTCGGAGACGCAGCGTCGATGAGGTGGTCGATCGTCATGGGCCATGTCCTCTCAAGTTGAGGCCGCGCCTATCGCGGCCTTCAGGCGATGCTTTCGCCGGAAGCGGCTGAGGCCTGCACCTAAAGGCGAAGCCTGCAGGGCCGGAGCGCAGCGGAGGACGGCGAGCACGGCTTTCTTGTCTCGCGAGGAATGGCGGCGCCTTTCGCGCCGCCAGGGGAAGAAAGCCGCGCGCAGCCGTTGCGGGGCTCGGCCGCTTCTGGCCCGATCGCCCTCATGAAGGCCGGGCGCGGCCGACGGTGAGGACGGAGCTGACGACAGCGATCACCGACAGGGCGCTCGATCGGACCGATGCTCCACGCCCAGGAAGCGGGCGGCATCTTCGGGTGCAAGCTGCGCACGCAGGGACGCCATCAGGGCCTCGCGGCCGAGCGCAGTGAGATCGGTATTGAAGTCATCGTTGCACGGCGTGAGGAGCAGGGCTTCGATGCTATCCGCCCTGGCACGGGCCGCAAGCTTGTCGGCGCCGTGGTGGCCAGCCCGATCATTGTCGCGGGCAACGTAGAGACGCCGCAAGCCTGGATGAAGACTCAGCATGGCCAAATGCGAGGCGGACAATGCCGCGACCATCGGCATCGCAGGCAGGATCTGGCGCAGCGCCAGCATGGTCTCCAGGCCCTCGCCGACAGCCATGACGTCAGTCGGCGTGCCGAAGCGGACGCCGTTGCCGGCGAGTTGCCCCATGGCCCGGCGCGGCGTGGGCAAGGGGGCCTTACCGGAGCCGTCGCGCGCCAGCCAGGTGCGCTGCACGCCGACGACGCGGCCATCCAAATCGGTGACAGCCGACATCAGAGCGGGCCAAGTCTCGCGCTCCGCGCCGTCGTGCGCCCGGTACCAGCATTGCGCATGGAAACGCAACGCCGTGATGTTGCCTGTGTCGACGATGCCACGATTGCGCAGATAGGCCTCGGCAATCGTACCGCGGATCGGCTTGGCGGAGGCGAACAGTCGGCGCGCTGCTTCGGGCGACCGCCTCGGCACTGGTTCCACTACGCGCTGCGCTGGGCTGGGCTCGGGCAGGTTCAGGAAACGGCGTGCCTCATCGAGGACATCGCGGAAGGCATCGAGATGGCGTGCGTGGGCGATCAGATCAAATAGATCGCCGTGCTCGCCCGTGGCAAAATCGATCCAGCGCCCGGTCGCGCCTCTGCTGGTCTCGGTGAGCTGCACGCACAGGCTGCGGCCCGGCGTGTTGTCGACATCGCCGACACGCCAGGCGCGGCCTTCCCGACAACCATTCGAGAGATAGTACCGGCACACGTCCTCCGCATGGGCTGCGAGGCGGCGTGCCAGATCGGCGGCGCTCTCGGTCATGGCGGCCTCCACGAAAAGAAGGCCCGCCCGTATGGCGGGCCTTCGGCGATATGGCTATTCGGCGGCTTCAGCGCGAGCAGCTGTGCCGCGCTTCGGCTTTCCGCGCGCCTTGGCGGATACCGGCTGTGCTTCAGGCTCCGGTGCGCCTGCCGTCTCAACCGGCGTGAACGTCTGTCCCGGCGTGCGCAACGGCTCGGGCACCCAGCCGATCCCGGCGAGCAACTCTTCGGCCGCCTTTGCCATCTCGACCTTCTTGAGGTGGGCGAGGCGCTCTGCCGCCGCGTCACCCTTCGCCTCGCGCACCGCATCGAGGATGCGCGCCTTGCTGACGCGGCCGAGATAGCCGTCGACCGTAGGACGCCACCCTGCCGCCGCCATGTCAAGCTTCATGGCTTCGGCCAGACGGCCGGCGTGTGCAATCGCCTTCGGCCTGCGGTCGTAAGGCTGGACCACGGCATTGACGGTGACCGCCACGCAATGGGCAAAGAGCGCCTGCCGGCTGTCGGTGTCGAGGCCGGCGAGGACGTCCCACAGCTCCCCGGGCTCCTTGGGAAGCTGCGCCGCCCAAGTGTCATGTCGCGCTTCGATCGCCTTGGCAGCCGCCGTGTCCGCGAGACCCGGCGCATGGCCGAACGTGACGCTCTTCGGCTCGATCTCGAGGCAGGAGTCGAGGCCGTAGCGGTAGAACAGCTTGAGGCAGAGCACGTGCAGGGCGGCCAGGAAGGCGACATCCGGATCGTTGGCCACTGCTTCACGCAGCGCCAGCGTCCGGTGCGCCGTGAGCTCCGTCATCAGCCGGTCCGACAGCGGACGGATGCCGTCGTCCTCGTCGGGCTCCTCGACGGCGGAGTCGTCGTCCGTGTCGACCTCCTTCCCGGAGGATGTGATCATCTCGGGATCGCTCGCGTCGTCCTCGCCCTCACCGTCAGGCGTTGCGATGGGTGGCTCGTCCTCTGGCCGCACATAGCCGCGCTCGACCCGCAGCACGCCCGCGCTGTCGATGCTGACGAAGGTGCCGGCCAGCGTGATGTCGCCCGGCTCATAGACGACAGGGCGCTCCTCGAAGGCTGCCAGGGCGGTCTCGATCTCGCCGAGCCGCTTGTCGACCTCCTCCGGCATCTCGTCGGCGTCCGCGTACTTCTCCTCCAGTTGGTCGAACTCGGCCTGGAGCGCGTTGTGGGCGGCCTGTTCCTCATCGCCGATCGGCCCCTCCGTTCCGTTGAGCCGGCGCAGCCCATAGGTGCGGCCGTAGGGAAACTCCGGCGCCACCTCGACCCACTTCCAGCCTTCGCCGCGGATCGCCTGCGCCTCCCGCTCCAGCTTCTCGGCCACCAGCTTCTCGAGCAGGACCGGCTCCTGCAGCCAGCCGCCGTCGTCGGGCTCGAACAGGTCGCGCAAGATCGTACCGCCGGCCTCTTCGTAGGATTCGAGACCCACGAACTGCGCCCGCTTGTCGGAGGCCCGCACCGCGCCCTCGGTCAGCAGCCGCCGGATTTGGTAGGGCTCCCTGGTATGTGAGCGTTGCAAGGCGTCCCACACTTGCTCCTGACGCTCGTGGTCGGGGTTGACGGTGAAGGCCATCAGCTGCTCGAGCGTCATGCCGTCGTCGGCGTAGACCTCCAGCAGCTTCGGCGACACGGCGGCCAGACGCAGCCGTTGATGCACCACGTTGACCGACACGAAGAAGGCGGCGGCAATGTCCTCCTCGGACTGGCCCTTCTCGCGCAAGGCGAGGAAGGCGCGGAACTGGTCGAGCGGATGCAGAGGTGCCCGCTGCACGTTCTCGGCCAGACTGTCCTCCTCGGGGATACCCTCGGTGCGCACGATGCACGGGATGGGCGCGGTGCGGGCGAGCCGCTTCTTCTTGACCAGCAGCTCGAGCGCGCGATAGCGGCGCCCGCCCGCCGGGATTTCGTACATGCCGGTCTCGGCTCCGTTACTGTCGAGCACCGGGCGCACCGTCAGGCTCTGCAGAAGGGTGCGGCGCGCAATGTCCTCGGCCAGCTCCTCGATGGCAACGCCGGCCTTGATCCGGCGGACGTTGGCCTGACTGAGGGCGAGTTGGTTGAAGGGGATGTCACGTGACGCGCTAAGCGCGATCTTGGGACTTGCCTTCGCCATGGGAGATTCTCCGCGACGGGCGGCCGGGAGCCTCTCTCCTGACCTCCAACCCGTCACGAAACCCCACGCCACCCTCTGACTCTGGCCGATGGCACCAGGGCTATGGAGGACCGCTGCATGCCGCAGCGGTCCTCCGACGATCTGCCCCGCTTACCGGTTCTTGCGCAGCGCGTCGGCCGCAGCCCTGAGCCGGGCATCATCCTCGACAATGCGACAGGCCTTGCGGGCTGCCTCCGCATAGACAGACAGCGGAAATGTGCCCCCGAAATAGAGATCGCGTTCGATCCTCAATCCGAGCGGCAGGCGGACCGAGGCCATTTCGATCAGGCTGAACGCGCCCAGCTCCGGGCAACCAAAGCCAAGGTCTGCCAAGCCGAAGAGCGTATCACCGTCCTCATCGAGCTCGGTAGCAAGCCATGTCGCGGCCCCGACCGGATTGAAGAACTTGACCACGGGCACGTGGTCGAAATCGCGCAGGCGGCCGTTGGCCAGCAGGCGATCGTGCAGCTCCGGGGTGAGGAGGATCATGCTGCCCTCCGTCCGTTCGACGCTGCGTCATCGGCTTTGGGCAGGAAGCCGAGCAGGTAGTCCGCAGCTTTGCTGGCGAGCGAGGCGGCGCGCACGATGGCGCGATTGTCCTCGCGGAGGACGTCGAGTAATCAGCAGCAGATCATAATGTGAAGGAGCACCGCGTTTCCGGTGTTATGAGGGGATGGTGTGCGATCTCCTC
>JAIEQJ010000063.1 GCA_019747815.1 Hyphomonadaceae bacterium | reverse complement strand
GAAGTGGAGGCGTCAAGCACCCCCACGATATGCCGCCTTCACCGATTCATGCCGTCACCAACTTCCGGCCATAGCTCGAACCACACGGAGCCGAAGCCGACGTATTGATAGCTTTCAACGGCAGCGAATTTCGACAGACGCCGAAAGGCATCGCAAAGCATCCGACGTTCGGCGTGTTTGGCCGGTCTTATTGAGTAATCAATCAACCTGTAGCTAGGCGGCACAGTTATTTGCCCTTCTGGTCGCGATAAATCATATCAAACGTCTTTTCTCCAACGGCCTTTGCTGAATTCACTTCTAGCACTTCCATTAGAAGTTCAATTTGGTCCGTGCGCTTGGAATAGCTGATCTGGGTGCGCTTTGGTGGAGGGCGCTTCGTAGGGTCGGGCGTTTTTAGAGGTGATTGGGTAGTGAGGGTATCCACAGCGGTCCGGGTAGCTTGCGAGACGGCGCGTTGCAGCGGACCGTCCTTGCCGTGCTGGTCTATTTCTCTGTCCAACTCATTTAGAAAATTGATCACCGCTCGCGCATTCGTAACCATCGCTTCGAACGCGGTGCGCCAGACGGGTGAATCAGCCGAAATGCCGTCCTTTGTCGTATTCCAAGGTAGGCGGCCTGCATCCTCGCAATCGAAGTATATGACGCCCCTAAAGCAAGCGAACTGGTTATGGTATTTGGGGATTTCAGCCGGTTGCTCTGAAACGCGGCCCCATCCGGTAGTTTCGGATCGGTCAGCGGCGAGAACTACCCTACCATTGCAAACCACATACCAGCCAGCCTCTGCCGGTTTGGAATCGCCCACCCCGCAAACGATCTTTGTATAAAGCTTCTTCTTGCCGGGGGGCTCGTCGTAAAATTCTTCCACGGCGGGCGCAAGGTCCGCACCGACCATCAAATTCAAATCCACTGCGGTCAGATGCCGTCCGTTTAGCGCGACCTCCAAGCCGCTCGCAATAAACTGCCTTTGATGAGTCCGCAGCGCGTCCAGCAGAACAGTTTCAAATCGCTCGCTGGAGAACTTCGAGGCAACCTCTTCGCGTATACGCGTTACGACGATCCGTGTGCCGCGTTCGGCCTTCGGCACGCTTAAACCGGTGTTGGCCGTAGCAAAATCGAAGTGCCAGTCCTCGCTCTTCTCCCATTCGTCCACGTCCACATTGACCGACCATTCCTCGGACGCGGTGGCGGAAGAGACCTCAAACTGTCGCCCAAACTTGAAAAGAGCCCGTTTCATGCCCACGCCAAACTGACCGAGTGAGAATGGTGTTGATTTGGCAGATTTGGGGCGACCAAATCGGAAAGCGTAGTCGCGCGCCGTCACTATCTCAAAGCCTCCGCAATTATCAGAAATCTCGAACTGGCTTGCAGACACCTTGATGTTAACGAAAAGCCCTTTGAAGTTCAGGGGGGTCCCGGGGCGCAGCCGCTTTGCCCCATCGATGCTGTTGTCCACGAGGTCAAGTATCGATCGCTCCAGTTCGATGTCTCGGGTGAGCATGTCGACAAAGAATGCCTTGGTCGGCATTGTGTCGATCCGGCCGACGGAAGAATTTGATGCCAATGGACACCTCGCCGTTGCGGGCTAGTAGACGATCCCAAGAGCGCCGATCGACGACGGGACCAATTGATACTATGCTGTCGTCAAACGTGATTCGGACAATGTGAGCAGGCTGGGCAAGCTAGACGCTATGGCAACCACCGTCGACTTGTTCTGTGGGTGCGGAGGGCTGACGTTAGGCGCAGAGGCCGCGGGCTTCAAGCCGGTTGTGGCTATTGATGTAGACAAGACCCTGACGAGTTCCTTCAGTCGCAATTTTCCCGAGACCAAGCTGTTGCATGCGGATCTTGGGCACCTGGATCCATCTGTCATTTCATCGTCTGCCCCTGGCGGAGTTGATGGAGTAGTTGGCGGCCCGCCATGCCAAGCCTTCAGTGAGATGGGACGCTCTTGTCCTGATGATCCGAGGCGGTTGCTTGTAAAGGAATTTTTCCGCATCACCGCGGCTCTCGCGCCGAAGTTCTTCGTCATGGAGAATGTTCGGGGTTTGGGTTTTGAGCGCAACATCTCGGTACTGAGAGAAGGCCTCAAGCTGTTACCGAAGAAATACACAGTACTCGAACCATTGTTGCTCGACGCCAAGGATTTTGGTGCAGCGACTTGCCGGTCGCGCCTTTTTGTCATCGGTTACGACCGGAATCGAATGGAGGCGTTGACAGCGGAGGACTTTGTGGGAGTGAAGCGTCGCCCCACCACTGTTAGAGACGCCATTTCCGACCTGGAGGACGCTTCCTACGTCAACGTGGACAACGCGGGCTTCGACATTTGGAGGCATTCGGAGAGCGACAAGTACTCAAAGTACGCTAAGCGCCTGCGAGGTCGGCGCACTCGCTTCACAAGCCAAAAAGCAACCAGTCATGCGTCTGACATCGCGGATCGCTTTTCTGCCGTGAAGCCGGGAGGGCTGGACCTGGTGGGGAGGCATGCTCGTCTTTCATGGGATAGTCAGTGCCCTACCCTGAGGGCGGGCACCGGGCCAGACCGAGGGTCGTATCAATCTGTTCGCCCCATACACCCCCGTTTGCCTAGGACGATCACCGTTAGAGAGGCGGCACGCTTGCAGGGGTTTCCGGATCGTTTTGTTTTCCACCGAACAATCTGGCATAGCTTCCGCATGATCGGTAACAGTGTGTCTCCAATAATTGCTCAGGCACTTCTAAGTGTGATCCGAGGCAAGCTGGCTCGTCGATAGTCATGCGTGGAGGCCTGCGTTGGCGGACCACCTTACAAGTGATCAAAGATCCGCACTCATGTCGCGAGTACGCTCTCGCAACACCTCACCAGAAATAGAAGTGCGCCGTCTCATTCATGGGCTCGGTTTTCGGTTTAGACTCCATAGACGCGATTTGCCGGGCACTCCAGATGTAGTGCTCCCTAAACTCAGAACGGTCATCCTGGTGCACGGGTGCTTTTGGCACCGGCACTCTCGTTGCGCGAAGGCTTCCACCCCCAACACCAACCGCCGCTTCTGGGTTGACAAATTCCAACGCAACCAAACGCGGGACAAAGCCAATAGGCGCTTGCTTCGCACAGCCGGCTGGATCACCCATGTCATTTGGGAGTGTGAAACGAGAGATAGAGACCGACTACGAAAGCGGTTGGCACGGCTGCTCGATGCGAGCCTCGCTACGTTGCTTGCTTCCTCTTGTTCGGTGAAATCTGGAGGGAAAGTCAATGGAGCAAGTGGCAAGAACAGAAGCCGTTAAGGGTATCATTGCTTCCCTTTTTGCTTCGCAAAGGGCTCTCCGTGCAATCGCCCCTCAGTACCGGTGGGCTGGGCTTGGCAACCTACTAGGCGACTTTGGGGAGTTTATTGCTGCTCACGAGTATCAGCTCGTTCAAGCGCCACCTGGGTCAAACGGATACGACGCGAAGACAAAAGACGGCCGGTCAGTCCAAGTGAAGACGAATCATGCCTCGGTAGAAATCGGTTTTCGCGGAAGTGCGGATTTGATGCTGGTCTTACATGTTAAGCCAGATGGTGAGTGGGAAGAGGTTTATTTCGGACCCTTCGCGGTCGTGAGAGGGATTGCACGCTATTCGACACGCGACAACAAACACATGGTTTCAATTGCAAAGTTGCGCGCCATATCGAAGGCGGTGTCAGTCACCGAAACAGACTCGACAAGTCCACTCACTGGACGTGAAAGGCTGTCTCCTACGCCTGGCTCCGCACCAATACTCGGAGAGTGAACGCGTCGATCATTGAAGCTTCATCAATGCAAGCGGTCTGAACTGAGGAATCGTGCATGCGCGATTTCACTTTGTGATCTTACGCTACCCATCGGTCAACTCTCGCTGGTCGAGTTCACCAGCCGACCTCGCGCCCACTCGTCCACGACGCCTGGAATGTACTTCACCAGCCTACCCAACTTGTAGAACGGCGGGCCATCTCCACGGCATCGCGAAGCGTTCAGCCAATCGACTGAGCAGCCGAGATAGTCGGCGCATTCGAGCGGGGACATGTGGGGACGAGGCGTGTCGCTGTGTGTCATGCGACAGGCTATTGAGGGCACAATCGCTCCCGGTGCAACAAGTTTACAAAGCGGCACGTCTTGTGCCGCTGGGCTTGTTCCGGCTTGTTGCGACGGTGAACGCTAGACGAACGCTAGTAGGTGAACACCGAAGGCGGAGAGCGCTGTAAGTTATTGAAAACAATGGCGCTCCCTAGGGGAGTCGAACCCCTCTTTTCAGATTGAAAATCTGACGTCCTAACCGATAGACGAAGGGAGCCTGCAGCACTCACGCGAGGCTCAGCGCCGGCCCGATATAGTGAGGTTTCGGAAAGGTGGCAAGCCGCGCGACGCCTCGGGGCACAATGCGGCCGCTGAGCACGGGGCGTGCGAGCCTGTGGCGCCTAGTGCCCGTCGCGGCGGCTTTGAGAATTCTACAACCGCGACACGATGAGACGGCCACAATCCCTTCCGTCACTCCATTCAGGCGCCATCTGGCCGAGACCCGATCGCAACGCCGATCTACTGGAACCGGACCGGCTGGCCATGGGCCTCGCCGGCGAGGGCTCCCGCCCACATCACGCACCGGCCGCGAACGACCGTGCCCACGGGCCAGCCCTTCACGGACATGCCGTCATAGGGCGTCCAACCACAGCGCGATTGGATCCAGGCGTTGGTGATGGTCTCGCGGCGCTGCAAATCGATGATGGTGAAATCCGCATCATAGCCGACCGCGATGCGGCCCTTGCCACGGATGTTGAAGAGGCGGCCCGGGCCATGGCTCGTCAGATCGACAAAACGCTCGAGCGTCAGCCGGCCGGCATTGACATGGTCCAGCATGATGGGCACCAGGGTCTGCACGCCAGTCATGCCTGAATGGCTTTCCGGATAGGCGTGATCCTTCTCTCCACGCGTGTGGGGCGCGTGATCGGAGCCCAGGACATCCACGACGCCGCTGCCGAGCGCGGCCCACAGGGCGTGTGCGTGCCGTTCTTCGCGCACCGGGGGGTTCATTTGCGCGTATGTGCCGAGCCGCTCGTAGCACTCAGGCGCCGTAAGGGTCAGATGATGCGGCGTCACCTCCACGCTGGCCCAATCCTTGTGGTCCGCCAGAAATGCCATTTCCTCGGCGGTTGAAACATGCAGCACGTGCACGCGCTTCCCATACCGCTCGGCAAGACGCACCAGGCGCTGTGTTGCCATCAACGCCGCCTGCTCGTCGCGCCATATCGGGTGCGAGGCAGGATCGCCGGGCCGGCGCAAGTGCATGCGCGCCTTCAGCCGCGCCTCATCCTCGGCATGGAAGGCGGCGCGGCGGGAGAGCCGTTCGATGATGCGCACAAGCGACGGCTCGTCATCGACAAGCAGGTTGCCGGTCGAAGACCCCATGAACACCTTGATGCCGACCGCGCCCTCCAGCTGCTCCAGCGCAGGAATGTCCGCGATATTCTCGCGCGTGCCTCCCACATAGAAGGCAAAGTCACAGAACATGCGATTGCGCGCGCGACGCACCTTGTCGGCAAGCGTCTCAGTCGATGTCGTCAACGGCTTGGTGTTGGGCATTTCGAACACGGCCGTGACACCGCCCATGACGGCCGCTCGGCTGCCGGTCTCCAGGTCTTCCTTGTGCTCGAGCCCCGGCTCCCGGAAATGCACCTGGGTGTCGATGACGCCGGGAAGCACATGCAGCCCCTTGGCGTCGATCGTCTCGGCCGCCGACCCCCGGGCCAGCGCACCGATGGCGGCGATTCGCCCGCCGCGCACGCCAATATCGCGCTCGGTGCGGCCATCGTGATTGACAACCGTTGCGCCCCGAACGATCAGATCGAAGGTCTCGGACATGGTCTCCACTACCGTGGGGTCTCTACTGCCAGGGCCCACCCATCCCTCGCTTGCGCGAGGACGCACGTGCGCCTACCTGTTTACAGCGAGATATCACAGAAACCGCGCGTTCCGCAGCCTCAGATCAGCCGCAGCACCCATGCCACATGCCAAGATAGCACTGCTCCCCGATCGTGGCGTTGTGCGCGTCGCCGGAGAGGACGCTGAAAGGCTGCTGCAGGGGGTCATTACCAACGATATCGACCTGCTGGGGAAGCAATCCGCGATTCATGCGGCCCTGCTCACACCCCAGGGCAAGGTCCTGTTCGAATTCTTCGTCACCAAGGCCCGCGGCGGCTTCCTGCTGGAGACGGCCAAGGATCAGGCCGCCGCCCTCGCCAAGCGCCTCGCCATGTACAAGCTGCGCGCGAAGGTCGATTTTCGCGAGAGCAGCGCCGAATACGCCGTGCTGGCGGCCTGGGGAGGGGAGTTGCCAAATCCCGGCGAGACGGAGCACATGGTCTCGTTCCTGGACCCCCGATTACCCGAGATGGGGCTGCGCGTTCTGGCTGACGCGACGTTTGCAGGCAAGGTTGCCGCAGCGACCAGCGGCATAGAGGCGTCCGAGGAGGACTACCACGCCCATCGCGCTGCTTTGGGCGTTCCCGAAGCCGGCAGGGACTATGTCCTGGGCGACATCTTCCCGCACGAGGCCAACTTCGACCTGCTGCAAGGCGTATCCTTCAGCAAGGGCTGTTTCGTAGGGCAGGAGGTAGTAAGCCGCATGCAGCATCGCGGCACCGCCCGCAAGCGCATTGTCATCATCGAAGCCGATCACCCCCTGCAGGCGGGGGATGAGATCATGGCGGGCCAAGCAGCTATCGGCGCGATCGGCTCGGTGAGCGGTGCTCGCGCACTTGCCATCATCCGCCTCGACCGGGCGGAGGAAGCGCAGCGCAAGGGCGAGGACCTGACTGCCGGAGGGATT
Organism: Hyphomonadaceae bacterium; assembly: GCA_019747815.1. Lineage (GTDB taxonomy): Bacteria > Pseudomonadota > Alphaproteobacteria > Rhizobiales > Hyphomicrobiaceae > AWTP1-13. The sequence goes on along the minus strand of JAIEQJ010000063.1, from coordinate 42,178 downwards.
GCCGTTGCCGTCCGCGTTCCGAGCTACCTTCAGCCCCCCGTCGCAGCGAGCGCACCATGACGAGCGCAGCAGAACCCACGCGTTGCCCTTGGGCCGGCATCACCGATACCCTGTATGCGCGCTATCACGACGAGGAATGGGGTGTGCCCAAATCGGACGACCGCGCGATGTTTGAAAAGCTGATACTCGAAGGCTTTCAGTCGGGACTGTCGTGGCTCACGATCCTCAAGAAGCGCGAGAACTTCCGTAAGGCATTTCACGGCTTCGATGCCAAACGCATCGCCCGCTACGACGCCAAGGATATGGCGCGGCTGCTGGCCGACCCGGGCATCGTGCGCAACCGCCTCAAGGTCGAGGCCACCATCGACAATGCCCGAGCACTTCTGAACCTGCAGGAACGCACCGGGTTCGCTACTTTTCTGTGGGCCTTCCTCGATGGTCGGCCGCAAATCAACGAGCATCGTTCGTTCAAGACGGTGCCGAGCGAGACCGCTATGTCCAAAGCCATCTCCAAGGCGCTGAAGGCTGAGGGCTTCCGCTTCGTCGGACCGACCACGGTCTATGCCTTCATGCAGGCGACCGGAATGGTCAACGACCACCTTGTGAGCTGTCTGCGCTACGCGCCATGTGCGCAGTTGCAGCGGACATTCAAGGCGCCTTGAGCAATGTCGGACGTATGATGGCGAAGCCAACCCGTGGAGCGGAAAGAGCAGCGGAGGCGCGCGCCTGGCAGCGCATGCTGTCAGGCCGGCGGCTGGACCTGCTCGATCCGTCTCCCGAGGACATCGATATCGCGGATATTGCCCATGGACTGGCAAGGCTGGCCCGCTGGAACGGCCAGACGATCGGCGATCACGCCTTCTCGGTGGCGCAGCACGCGCTTGTCGTGGAGCAGATCGCCGCGGCCTTGCAGCCGGAGACGGAGCAGCGCTGGTTGTTGGCCGCGCTGCTGCACGATGCCCCTGAATACGTGATCGGCGATCTTATCAGTCCGTTCAAGGCGGCGGTCGGCCTCGACTACAGGGCCTTCGAGGCGAGGCTTCTGCAGACCATACATCGCCGTTTCGGCCTACCACCGGCCTTGCCGGAGACAACCACGGCCCACATCAAGAGAGCCGACGGCATCGCCGCCTACTACGAAGCCACGGTGCTTGCGGGCTTTAGCCGGGGGGAGGCGGTCCGCTTTTTCGGCGAGCCCGGTGGTCTTCCACCAACCCTGCAGCGCGCGCTGGAAGCCCTCACGGCGCAGTCGCCAGCACGCGCCCAGCACGCATTTCTGGAGCGCTTTGACGCTCTTGTGGGAAAATGAGTCGCCGTCGTCTTTTCGGCACGCTCACACTCTAGGACAGCGCGGCCGACGTGAGGACATCAAGCGATGAGCAAAGCGACGACCGTACAGAACCTGCTAGCGCCGACGCTGCATGGAACCGGCAGCATTCACGTTTGCCCACTGAGCGCCGTGCCGAACGTGGTAGCCGCCTATGGCGCCTCTCATCTGCTCACCTGCCTGCAGGACGAGATCGTCGTGGAGACGCCGGCGCTGATCAAGCCCGAGTGCCACGTTCGCCTCCACGTGGACGACATCTCGCAACCGATGCTCGGACATGTCGCACCGAACGAACAGCATGTGGCCAGTCTGATCGATTTCGCCCTTGCCTGGGGCGGGCGGGGACCCTTGGTCGTTCACTGCTGGGCCGGCATCAGCCGATCTACCGCTGCCGCGCTGATCTCGCTCTGCGCGTTGAACCCAAAGGCACCCGAACTGCTCATCGCCAAGTGCCTGCGCGAAGCCTCGCCCACCGCCTATCCCAACCGCCTGATGATCAGGCTGGCCGATGCCGCGCTCGGCCGCAACGGCCGCATCATCAACGCGGTGGAATCGATTGGGCGCGGCATCGTCGCCCAGGAGGCGCAGCCCTTCTCCCTGCCAGCCGACTTTTCAGACCTCTGCTAAGCCTGAGTTCGATCCCGCACGCCACCCTGCGGCCGAAAAATGCCATGATCGAGGTTTAGCGGCTAAGGCGTTGATATTCTGAAAGGCTTTTAGAGGGTTCTATGAGCTCGCCGGTGCGCCACAAGGGAGGCGCGCTCAAGGTCCAGCCGCTGCCCACACCCGCAGCAACCCAGACGCTCGCTGCTGGCGAAGGGATACCTGTCGTCCTCACCAGCGCAATCCTTGCCCTGCAAACGACCGAGCCGGTGGTTGCTGTCGTCCCTGCGGGTCATACCGGTGACGAGACACTCCCCTCCGGCTTCTTTCTCCCAAGCGAGCACGACACGCTGGAAGACGGCGTGCGATCCTGTACCTATGCTCAAACCGGTGTCGAATTCGACCTCATCGAGCAACTGTGCACGCTCGGCGGCCGCGCCAGATCGACGATCGGCGGCGTGCCGGCCGATCCACCGCACCTGATCTCCATCAGCTACGTTGCCCTCGTGGGCCCCCGGCAATGCAGCGACAGCACGCGCGCGACGTGGCGCAGCTGGTACAGCTTCCTCCCATGGGAGGATTGGCGCGGCGGCAGGCCGGACTGCCTCAGCGAACTCGAGCAGCGTCTCGAGATCTGGGCCGCCGAGCCTAGGCCGCCATGCGCCGCCCGATGGAAGCCAGATCGCCGCCAGCGTCTGCGCATCGCCTTCGGCGGCGCGGGTACGTCCTGGGACGAGGAGAAAGTGGGCGAGCGCTACGCGTTGCTCAGCGAGGCAGGCATTGTCGGCGCCCTACCGGAGGACGCACCCGGCATTGCGCAGCGTCTGCCCAGATTGATGCACCCCCTACTTGGCGACCAGTCGCTGGTGCTGGCCCGCGCCATCGGCGAGCTGCGGCGCGCGATCAAGTGCCGCCCGATCATCTTCGAGCTGATGCACCAGGAGTTCACTCTCTTCGAATTGCAGAAGGCAGTGGAAGCCATTCTTGGACCGCATCTGCATAAGCAGAACTTCCGCCGTCTGGTCGAAGGATGCGGACTGGTCGAGCCGACCGGCGGTCTCAGGCTGCGCACCGGCGGACGGCCAGCACAGCTCTATCGCTTCCGGCGCGACGTGATCTACGAGCATGCCGCTCCGGGCGTCAGATTGAAGCCCGGCCGCGTGTAGCACTCCATGCGCACAGGGATGCGACCACCAAGACCGACGCTCTGAATTCAGGCCGTTTGCGATGCTTCACGCCCTGCATCGGAGCCCAGTCCTGCCCTGATCGCGGCCTGGGCAGCCGCCAGCCGTGCAACCGGCACACGAAAGGCGGAGCAGGAGACATAGTCGAGGCCCGCTGCATGGCAAAATGCGATTGAGTCGGGGTCGCCGCCATGCTCGCCGCAGATGCCGACTTTCAGATCGGGTCGTACGTTGCGACCACGCTCGGTGCCAATGCGCAGCAGCTCGCCGACGCCGTCGCGATCGATCGACACGAAAGGATCGACCTCGAAAATCCCGCGCTCGGCATAGTTTGCCAGAATGGGCCCTGCATCGTCACGCGACAGACCCAGGCAAGTCTGGGTGAGATCGTTGGTGCCGAAGGAGAAGAAGTGGGCGCCAGTGTCTCCCTGTGCGATCTCGCCGGCCCTGAGAGCCGCCCGCGGAAGCTCGATCATGGTGCCGATCTGATAGTCGAGCTTGGCGCCCATCTCCGTCTCGACCGCCACCGCGGTCTTCACGATCACGGCGCGCAGGATGTCGAACTCGGTGCGATAGGCAACGAGCGGAATCATCACCTCCGGCTTGGCGGGCCTGCCGGTCTTCTTGCCGGCATTGATCGCAGCCTCGAAGATGGCGCGCGCCTGCATCTCGGTGATCTCCGGATAGCGCAAGGCGAGGCGGCAACCGCGGAAGCCAAGCATCGGATTGAACTCGTGCAGCTCGGCAACACGGGCCTGCAGCTTCTGCAGGGGAACGTCGAGCTCCTTGGCAACGGCCACAGCCTCCCTCTCCTCGTGGGGCAAGAACTCGTGCAGCGGCGGATCGAGCAGCCGTATGGTCACCGGCAGCCCGGCCATGATCTCGAACAGGGCTTCAAAGTCCGCCCGCTGCATGGGCAGCATCTTGGCCAGCGCCTTACGCCGGCCAGCCTCGTCGTCAGCGCAGATCATCTCGCGCATGGCGAGGATGCGGCTGTCCTCGAAGAACATGTGCTCGGTGCGACAGAGGCCGATGCCCTGTGCGCCGAACTCGCGTGCCTGGCTTGCCTCGCGCGGCGTATCGGCGTTGGCGCGCACGCCCAGGGTTCGCGCCCTGTCGGCCCACCCCATGATGGTGGCAAAGTCGCCCGACAGCTCCGGCTGGCGCATCTTGACGCGGCCCTTGAGAACCTCGCCCTTGCCGCCATCGATGGTGATGACATCGCCCTTCCTGAAGACTTCGCGCCCTGCGGTCAGGGTGCCGGCCTTGGCATCGATGCGCAGCGTGCCGGCACCGCAGACGCACGGCCGCCCCATTCCGCGCGCCACCACGGCGGCGTGGCTCGTCATGCCGCCGCGCGCTGTCAGAATGCCGGCAGCCGCGTGCATGCCGTGAATGTCCTCCGGGCTCGTCTCGACGCGGACCAGGATCACGTCCCGGCCCTGACCTTTGAGGGCTTCAGCAGCGTCGGCGTCGAATACGATCTCGCCTGACGCTGCACCTGGTGATGCCGGCAGCCCCACCGCCACCACGTTCTTCTCTGCATCAGGGGCAATCGTTGGATGCAGAAGCTGATCGAGCCCGGCAGCATCGACACGCAAGACCGCCTCGTCCTGCCTGATCAGGCCTTCAGCGACGAGGTCCACTGCGATCTTGAGAGCGGCCTTGGTCGTGCGCTTGCCTGATCGGGTTTGCAGCATCCAAAGCTTGCCGTCCTGGATGGTGAACTCGATATCCTGCATGTCACGGTAGCGTCGCTCCAGGTCGGCGAAGACCTTCTTGAGCTCGCCAAACGTTTTTGGCATCAACATCTCCAGCGAAGGCGATGTCTCACCGGCCGCCTTGCGGGCGGCCTCGGTGAGCGGCTGCGGCGTACGGATACCGGCCACCACATCCTCACCCTGCGCGTTGACAAGAAATTCGCCGTAGATCTCGCGTGCTCCGGTCGACGGGTTGCGCGTAAAAGCGACACCGGTCGCGGACGTTTGCCCCAGATTGCCGAACACCATGGCCTGCACATTGACCGCCGTTCCCCAACTCTCGGGAATGCCGTGCAGACGGCGGTACGTTTTGGCGCGATCGTTGTGCCAGGAACTGAACACCGCCCCGATTGCGCCCCAGAGCTGCTCGGCCGTACTCTGCGGGAAGGGCTTGCCTGTCTCACGCTCGACGGCGGCCTGATACGCCGCGATCACCTCCTGCCAATCATCGGCTCCCAGCTCGGTGTCGAGCGAGAAGCCGTTGAGGTTCTTCCGACTGTCCAGGATGTCCTCGAACACACCGTGGTCAACGCCCAAAACGACGTCGGCGTACATCTGGATGAAACGGCGATAGCTGTCGTAAGCAAAACGTGCCTGGCCGGACTTGGCGGCGAGCCCCTTCACGGTCGCATCGTTGAGGCCGAGATTGAGGATGGTGTCCATCATGCCCGGCATGGAAGCGCGCGCTCCGGAGCGCACCGAAACGAGCAACGGCGAGGTCACGTCACCAAATTTTGCGCCAACGGCTGAGCCAATCTCTGCAAGGGCCACTTCGACTTCGCCCTTCAGGCCCTCGGGCAACGCGCCGCCATTGGCGTAGTAGGTGGTGCACACCTCGGTGGTGATGGTGAACCCGGGCGGCACCGGCAAACCAAGGCTCGCCATTTCGGCGAGATTGGCGCCCTTGCCGCCCAGCAGATTTTTCATGTCGGCGGCGCCGTCCGTGCGGCCGGCACCAAACACATAGACACACTTGGCCGATGGGTTCGACCTTTGAGAGCTGCTGGTTGGCATGCGGCTGGCTCCGGCAGATGGCGTCGATTCTTGCTGGGGCCGTCAGGGGCCCCGATCAGGATGAGCCCATATCAGTCCTGGAGGGGCTCGGAAAGGCGGCATGGGTCGAATGCCCAGTCCAGTCATGAAGTTCCCCGGTGTTCCGTGACGCATGACAAACTGGCGCATGGCACCCAGCGAGCGTGGGTTGACAGCCTGTCGGGCCGCACCTCTATCCTGCCCCCGCCTTGCGATCACCACAGAACGGGTCCCGATGAGCGTGCATCTGCCCAAAGTCCTGAAGACTCTCGATGAGACGCACGAGCAGGCCCAGGAGCGGCTGTTCGAGCTGATCCGCATCCCCAGCGTGTCGACAGACCCAACCTACAAGGCGCAGTGCCAGGTTGCCGCCGAGTGGTGTGTCCGTACCCTGAAGGAATGTGGTTTCAACGCCAGGGTCATCCCCACCACAGGGCACCCCATGGTCGTCGCGCACGATGACAAGCCCGCCCTGAACAGCGGCCAGCATGTGCTCTTCTACGGCCACTACGACGTGCAGCCACCCGATCCGCTCGAACTGTGGAAGACACCGCCGTTCGAGCCGCGCATCGCCTCCGAGAAGGCGAACGGCAAGGTGATCGTGGGGCGGGGGGCTCAGGACAACAAGGGCCAGCTCATGACCTTCTTCGAGGCCGTCAGAGCCTGGAAGCGAGTGGCCGGCCAGTGCCCCATTCGCATCAGTGTGCTGATCGAGGGTGAGGAGGAATGTGGTTCTCCGTCACTGCCGGGCTTTCTGGCAAAGCACGGCAAGGAAGTCACGGCGGACCTTGCCCTCGTTTGCGATACCGGACAATGGGACAAGGATACGCCGGCGATCTCCACGCAGCTGCGGGGCCTGGTCGCGACCGAGCTCATTGTCACGGGGCCCAGCCGTGACCTGCATTCGGGCACCTACGGCGGTGCGGCGATGAACCCTATTCGCGCGTTGGCCAGAATTCTGGGCGAGATGCACGCCGCCGACGGCAAGGTGCGCATTCCCGGTTTCTACGACGGCATCAAGAAGCCGTCACCCAAGCAGCTTCAGCAGTGGGCAAGCCTGGACTTCTCGGCCGACGCCTACTTGGGCGAGGTCGGATTGAGCCATGCAGCCGGCGAAAGGCGCTACAGCGTGCTCGAGCAGCTTTGGGCACGGCCTACGGTTGAATTCAACGGCATCACGGGAGGCTATCAGGGCGTCGGCACCAAGACGGTGATCCCATCGCAGGCGTCCGTGAAGATTACGTGCCGGCTGGTGCCCGGACAGGACCCGGCCAAGGTGCAAAGAAGCCTCGAGCACTTCGTGAAAGAGCGGCTGCCGGAAGACTGCCGGGCAGAGTTCAAGGCCAGTCGCGGGTCCGCGGCCATTGCCTTTGACCCCCGGACGCCGTTCATCATGCGCGCCGCGAAGGCCCTGCAGGAGGAATGGGGGCGCCCGGCTGCGATGATCGGCATGGGAGGCTCCATACCGATCGTGACCTCATTCAAGGACGCGCTTGGCATGGACAGCCTGCTCGTCGGCTTTGGCCTTGACGATGACAGGATCCACTCCCCCAACGAAAAATACAACCTGAGCTCCTTCCGCAAAGGTGCACGCAGCTGGGCCCGCATCTTGGAGAGCCTCGGCCGCTAGGCTGGGAGACGAGGGAAAGGCTTGCCGCCGGTCCCTGGCCCGATATGCTTCTCGCCTCTAGTGCCGATGCCGAGAAACGTTGTACGGGGATTGCCGGATGAGAGCCCCTGTTGCCAGATGTGCAGCCGTGCTGGCTGCGATCGCGCTGACGACCACGACAGCCCTGCCGCAACGGGGGCCCTATCGCGAGCGGTCCGAGCCCTACGACTCCCAATACAGCCGCGGCTACGACCGCAATGAGCGCGATCGGGCCGGCGTGTTCGACTACTACGTGCTTGCGCTTTCCTGGAGCCCAACCTACTGCGCCGACCGCAAAAGCGAGAGCTACGAGCCGCAGTGCGACGCACGCAGCGGCCGACCTTACGCGTTCGTGTTGCACGGGCTGTGGCCGCAATACGAGCGCGGCTGGCCGCAGCACTGCCAAACCTCCGATCGCGGCTGGGTACCGGGCCCGATGGCAGAGCGCATGCTCGACATCATGCCGAGCAAGAAGCTCATTTTCAACGAGTACCGCAAGCACGGGACGTGCTCGGGCCTTGGTGTGGACGGCTATTTCAACCTGGCCCGTCGGCTCCACGACAAGGTGCAGATCCCGCAGCGCTTCGTGCGCGTGACCGACGATCGGCTGCTGGTCAGCCCGGGCGAGTTGATCGATGACTTTCTCGCCGCCAACCCCAACCTCAAGCCCGACATGATCGCGGTCATGTGCGGCGGGTCGGGCAACCGGTTGCGGGAAGTGCGTATTTGCTTCGACAAAGAGGGCAATTTCCGCGCCTGCGGCCGCAACGAGAATCAGCACCGACTGTGCCGCGCCGACCGCATGTATGTACCGCCGGTCCGCGCCGGGGCTGCACGAGGGGAATTGGATCGGCCCCCAGGGCTCCCGAGGGAGATCGTTCCATCCCCTAAGTAGCCGCTGCGCATGCTGGCAGATGTGGCACGAGCGCGATGAATTGGTGAACAGTTTCGGCTCATCCACAGCAATCGCACAGCGCCCGACTTGCCGGCAGCCATTGCGATTGCCACCCTGCGCACTGGTTACGAGACACCACAGCCGCGGCTGGCGGGGATGTCTATGCTGCGCGGGGCAGGATACAAAGACCCAACATCCGTTCACACCGCCCTCCGCCATGCGGAGCGGAGCATTCGCCACGTCTCTTCAAGCCCACACCTGCACCAGCAGCGGGCCGCCCTGGAAAGGCGTACAGCGACCAAGATCCTGGGCTTCTGCGGCTGGGTGCTTGCGGGCGGGGCTGCTCTGTTCGCAATGTGGGAGCTGGGTAATTTCTCGGTGCTGATCGGTGGTGCGCCGCTGCATCCCGCCGCAGTGCACGAGCCGCCGCCTGCCGGCATCTACCGCCCGGCCGGCGAAAACCGGGAAACTGGCGGTTGCACGCAGGCGCCCATCGACCGATCCAGCGGCCAAACGATCCCGGCCGACTGCCACACGTGGGGGCCAGGGCGAGAAACCATGACGGCGCTGCTCATCCGGCCTTCGCCAATGGCAGGCCTGTAGTCTCTCACGCAAGGCAGCCTGCCTTTGTGGCTCCACATATGGCCCGAAAAAGCAATCGGGCCCATCAAGGGCCCGACCGCCAGGCAACAGCCTTGAAGATTTCAGTAGGTGAACTTGAGAGTGGCCATGAAGCGCTCGTCGCACTGGAATGTGGCCCCCTTGCAGAACCCGCTGCCGCCGGCGTTGCCACCCAGGCTCGAGTCCCAGTACCGCAGATCAAGAGACCACTTCTCGAGGAAGCCCAGGGTCAGACCGGCGTTCCAGTAGAAATAGTGGTCGTCGAGATTGCCGACGCGCGCAGCATATGACGCGTCCTTGCCGGTCTGGTAACCGAGCAAGGCGCTGACCGTCGGCGTGAACATGCCGACCTTCGGCAGAATTTGCGAGAAGCCGGTCTCGACGGTCCAGACGTTGCCGGTTTCATACTGGTAGTCGGGTGAAAAGAAGACAGCCACGCCGAGCGTGCCGTCCTTCCAGATTTCGGCGCTGCCCCCTACTTTGATCTCGAGATAGTTGTTGTCGAAACCCGTAAAGTCGATGGAGCTGGGGTAGCTGTAGTAGATGACGCCGAGATCCCAGGTGATGCGACCCGTCTTCGGCTTGATGCCGGCGTACCAGTCGATCTCGATATTGGCGACGTCGTTGCCGCCCACGCTGCCCCAATCCAGATTGGAGGCCCACACGCCGGCATAGAAGATGCCACAGGTCGCATCAAAGCCACCCTGAATGGCCGGACCTTCAGCCGTTTGCGAAACACCGCGGAACACATATTCGGTGGCGAGCGCGACGTTTGCCGACAGCGTGCAGATCCGCGGAGCAGGCGCGGCCACCGTATCCTTGATACTGCCCCTCTTGATTGGGCCATCCGCAAGAGCTGGACCCGCAGGCAGAGCCGCGCCCATCGCCGACGCAACGGCGAAGCTGGCCAATGTGAAAATCTTGATGGACATGGTGGCTCCCCACTGATTCACATGCCGTGCGTTGTCGTGCATAAGACTGCGGATAAGCAATCCGAAATGGCCCCGCAGCCAATGCTTGGGGAGCGTACGTGCCAGTACTGCAACAGCATGTGCGAAACGACAACTTATCGTGCACAATTGCACAATTTTTATACGCCTATAAAAATCACAATTGCCGATACTATAGGCAGAGATAGTCAAGCGGGTTACTATCACTCGACTGCCTGGTCATCTCAATGAATGACGTTGGCATCTCGCTGCCGCGCCAAATGCGCTATAGAAACCCAACCTCGCAATGGCCAGGACGCCCAAGAATGCGGTCAGCCCCTGTCGCTCTCATCACCGGCGCTGCCCAACGCATCGGGCGCGCTTTAGCGCTCGATCTTGCCGCGCATGGTTGGGACATTGGCCTGCACTGCCGCAATTCCGTCCATGCCGCAGACCGGCTGGCCGGAGAGATCCAAGCCAAAGGTACGAGGGCCGCCGTCCTCCAGGCGGATTTGACCGACTTTGCGGCCGCCGAACGCCTCCTCCCGCACTGTGCCGAGGCGATCGGCGTCCCGACGTGCCTCATCAACAACGCCTCGATGTTCTCCTACGACGACGTGGCGACATTGGACTCCGCGGTTTGGGATGCCCAGCTCGCAGTCAATCTCAAGGCGCCGGTCTTTCTGGCCAAGACCTTCGCGGCGATGCTGCCGGCCGGCACGGACGGCAATGTTGTCAACATCGTCGATCAGCGTGTGTGGAAGCCAACCCCCCGTTTCTTTTCCTACGCCGTGTCGAAGTCCGGCTTGTGGAGCGCAACCCGTACGCTGGCGCAAGCGTTGGCGCCCCGAGTGCGCGTCAATGCGATTGGACCGGGCCCGGTTCTCAAGAGCGCCCACCAATCCGACGAGGAGTTCCGCAGGCAATGCGAGGCCACGATTCTGCAGCGTGGCACAACGCCCGAGGAGATCGCTCGAACCGTCCGTTTCATCCTTGACGCCCCGTCGATGACAGGACAGATGATCGCCCTCGATGGCGGCCAGCACCTGGCCTGGGAGACACCCGACGTGAAACGGGCACCGCGCGGCTGACGCTACCGATGAGCACGAGCAGGAAGCAGACACCGACATCAGCCTCCACGGCGCTTCACCACCGGGCGCGCGGACCGCGGCGCGTGTTCGTTCGCGATCTCGAAATCGTTGCCAGCGTGGGCGTGCTCGAGCACGAGAAGCGGTACGAGCAGCGCATCGTCATCTCCGCCGAGCTTCTCGTGCGCGACGAGTATGACGGCGTTTCCGACCGACTGGCCGACGTGCTCGACTACAGCAAGGTGGTGGATGGCATCGTCAGGCTGGTGCAGAACGAGCATGTCAACCTGATCGAGACCCTGGCCGAGCGCATCGCCGCCGAATGCCTCGCCGATGCGCGCGTAGAGACCGTGCGGGTGCGCATCGAGAAACCGGAAGTCATGCAGTCTTGCCGCTCGGTGGGCATCGAGATCGAGCGGAGCCGGTGCGCGGCACCATGACAAGGTGCGCCTTAGCAGGTATCGCGACCGCAAACCGTATGCTTCGCCACACGGACGCCATGGATCGCCCCAACTGATGCCCCAAAGCATGGGGAACATCCCAGCCTGGTGATTTGATCCGCTCCGTGCGGATGACGTGGGAAGGGCAATCACGACAACCGGGGGGCTCCACAGAGCAGGGACGACCGGTTGAGGGGCCCATTCCAGGGCAGCCATTGGCGGCCGTCACCAATGAGCGCGGGGACGCTAACGACCCTTTAATGATGAAGGGTTTATGAACAGATGTGCTTGGGCGTGCACTGAGCACACAAGAAATCGGGTGGGTAAGCCATGCTTCGCAAGGCAGGAGCGCTTTCTTTCTTAGTCTTCGCGGTTGCTCCCATGCTGACGGCAGGCCCGGCCGCAGCCAAGCTCCCCGATATTCTGGCGAGCCCCAAGAACGCGGTGCCTGAGTGCGTGACCCCCGGACGCCTCATGGCCTATCTGAGGCTCCGCAATCCCCAGCTTGATGCGCGCTATGAAGGCATCGCCACAGAGTATATGCGCCACGGCGAAACATTCGGCCTGCGCTGGGATTTCGCCTTTTACCAGATGATCGTCGAGACCGGTGCGCTCAGCTATTGGCGCGGCAATCGGCATGGCGACGTGAAGCCGGCGCAGAACAATTTTGCAGGGCTTGGCGCCACCGGAAGGGGCGAACCCGGTGACAGCTTCCCGGATGTAGCGTCCGGTGTGCGTGCGCACCTGGAGCATCTCCTGCTGTATGCGGGGCGCCCGGTCGACAATCCGATCGCCCAACGCACACGCAACGTCAGGGATTGGGGCGTGCTCACCCCGTGGCACCAAACATTCACGCGACCGATTACCTTTACCGACATGTCCGCCAAATGGGCGCCCGGAACCAAGAGCTATCCCAGCATGCTGCAGACGGTGGCAGAGCGCTTCAATGCCGAGGTCTGCGGTCGGCCCGATCCGCAGCCAAGTCTGGTGCAGGAGGCGCGCGCATCGTCGACCAAAACTGCTGCGACAGCCGCGATGCCCAAGACCGCCACCGCAGAACCGCCCCGGCCATCGGGAGCGGACCTGGCGCAGCGGGCCATCGACCAGGCCAAGGTGGAGGGCAACGACAGGCGTTCGGCTCTCGGGGTCCAAACGGCAGCCGCACCGACACCCCCACCGGCGCCCTTCAAGGTGCTGAATGCGCCGTTGCCGGAGACCTCAAGCCAACCCCTGCCACCGCCGGCTGCCACCGCCCCTCCGGCAGCCCCGAACATCAAGGCGACGTTGTTGGCCCCGAGCACAGCACCCCCGAACCAAGCACCCAAGGCAGGCCCGTCCGAAAAGACGGCAGGCGCTCGCATGGCATCAGCCCCGGCCGCAGCCAAGACCGTTACGGAAACCGCCACCCCACCGGCAGCCAATCAGAGATGCCGTGTCTGGACGGCCAGCTATGGCGGACAAAAGGCCATGATCATCCGATCGCTGGTTGATCAGGTCGTCAATTTCACGGTTCTGGATGTGAATGAGGGATCGGAAGTGCGCGAAGCCGAGGCCTTCATTTCCGCCTATGCCAGGAACGGCAAGATTGCCGGCGAATATACGACGCAGGCGCAGGCGCTCGACAAAGCCTTCGAGCTTTGTCCGGAAGGTTAATTCGGCCAGGAATTAAGCCTGAAGCGCACGTGGGCCCGGCCAGTGCGTGGGGCCATGCTAACGCCGCAATTGACCTCGCATGCCTAGCCGGCAATTCCCAAGGCCGGCCCGCATGATCGCTGGCCGGGTGGGGCGTTGCTCGACATACCCCCTCAATCGAGCCGGCGGCAATACCTTCCTTCACCGGGCCATGTCCATGCAGTTGAGCAAAGCATCCCTGACGGCCGCTGTCGTGGCGATGTGGGCAATCTTCGCGCCGGCGCCGGCGCAGGCGCAGCAGTCGCCCTACCCACCGCCCGCACCGCCCACGTGCCGCAACACGGGCAGCTTCGAGAGCTGGCTCCAGGGCTTTCGCAAGGAGGCATTGGACAACGGCATCTCGCGAGCCACAGTTGCCCAGGTCCTGGATGGCATGACCCTGGACTCGAGCGTCATCGCCCGGGATCGCAAACAAGGGTTCTTCGCGCAAAGCTTCCTGGCATTTTCCGACAAGCTGATTTCCCAGAACCGCATCCAAAACGGCATTGCGCGGCTGAAACAGCACCGCGACCTGTTTGCCAAGGTCGAGAAGGAGTACGGCGTTCCGGCCCCCGTGATCGCTGCCTTCTGGGCACTGGAAAGCGACTATGGCTCGGTTGTCGGCAAGCTTCCCATCCTGCGGGCGCTCGCCACCCTCGCCTACGATTGCCGGCGTCCCGACATGTTCCGCGCCGAGTTCATGGATGCCCTGCGCATCATCGATCGCGGCGACCTGACGGCAGAAGAGATGATCGGCTCGTGGGCCGGCGAGCTTGGCCAAACCCAGTTCTTGCCATCGCACTACCTCAAGCACGCGATCGATTACGATGGCGATGGCAGACGCAACCTCATCACCAGCATCCCCGACGTCATCGGGTCCTCTGCAAATTTCATTGCGCATCTGGGCTGGCAGCGCGGCCAGCCTTGGCTGGAGGAGGTGCAAGTACCTGGCAACCTGGCCTGGGAGGAAGCTGATCTTGCCGTTCAACACCCACGTGCGAAATGGGCCGGGTGGGGCGTGACGCGGGCCGACGGAAGGCCGTTGCCGGCGGACGCTCTACCAGCCTCGCTCGTGCTGCCAATGGGGCGCCACGGGCCGGCCTTTCTCGCCTATGAGAACTTTCGGGTCTATTTGAAATGGAATCATTCCCTGAACTACTGCTTGACGGCGGCCTACCTCGCCACACGCCTGGCAGGTGCGCCGCCCATGAGCCGAGGTAGCCGCCAAATCCCCGAACTCAGCATGGAACAGGTCAAGGAGCTTCAGCAGCTTCTTGCGCGGCGCGGCCTGGAGGTTGGCGAGATCGACGGCAAACTCGGAGCGGCCACGCGCAGCAGCGTCAAGGCGGCCCAGATCAAGTTGGGCCTGCCCGCCGACTCCTATCCGACGGTCGAGCTTATCGAGCGCCTGCGCGGGCAGCGATAGGCGGTCTGCCAGCATCTTCGGCTGCCTGGCTGCTTCCCGCCTTCCCAAGATCGGGAAAGTAGAGCTGCTCGATCTCGTGCGCCGGCCGCGGCTGGCTGAACAGCAAGCCTTGCATCTCCGTGCAGCCCTCCGACACGGCTTTCTCACGCTGCAGCTCGGTTTCAACGCCCTCCGCCGTCGCCTCCATGCCGAGCCCTCGCGCCAGCGCCGCCACGGCGCGCACGATGTTGAGCGAGCCCGCACCTTCCGTGATGTCCTTGATGAAGGACCGGTCAATCTTGATGCGATCGAAGGGAAAGCTCTGCAGATAGTTCAAGCTGGAATAGCCGGTGCCGAAATCATCCATGGCAATGCTGACACCGACTTCTCTCAGCTGATAGAGCATGGCGAGGGCAGCTTCGCCGTCTTGCAGCAGGGTGGCCTCGGTAATTTCCAGCTCCAGCCGCTCCGGCGACAAACCCGACGCCGCCAAAGCACTGATGACGGTCTGCACCAAGCCGGAGCTGCGGAACTGCACCGGCGACAGATTGACGGCAACCTTTGCGTCGCTCGGCCAGCGCGCCACTGTGGCGCAGGCCTGCCGGATCACCCATTCGCCGAGCGGAACGATGAACCCGACCTCCTCGGCCAGCGGAATGAATGCAGCCGGCGGGATCAACCCCTTTTCCGGGTGCCGCCAACGCAGCAGGGCCTCGAAGACGCTGATGTGACTGCTCTGAAGATTGACGACCGGCTGGTAGAAGAGCTCGAACTCTCCGTTCACCAGCGCCTTGCGCAGGTCGTATTCCATCGCGCGCCGCTCTTGCATCCTGGCATCCATACCCGCTTCGAAGAAGCTGAATGCACCGCGGCCATCGCCTTTGGCACGGTACAGAGCCAGATCGGCATTGCGCATCAACTGGTCGGGAGCAGCCCCGTCGGTGGGCCCGATAGCGATCCCCACGCTCGTGCCGATGATCACCTGATGGCCGTCGATCTCGTAGGGCTCTCTGACTGCATCGATCACGCGGCGTGCCAGCGCGCCGGCGTCCGCGATCTCGGGAATTCCAACCTGCAGAATGGCGAACTCGTCGCCGCCCATGCGAGCGATGGTGTCGGTCTCGCGCGCTGCCCTGCGCAAACGCTCGGTCACGGCCTTGAGCAGCTTGTCACCTGCCGGATGACCCAACGTGTCATTGACATTCTTGAAATGGTCGAGATCGAGCAGATGGGCAGCGATAATGTCGCCGCGCTTGGTCCGCGTCAGGGCGTGCTCCAGCCGTTCGTTGAACAACAGCCGGTTCGGCAATCCGGTGAGGGCGTCGTGCAACGCCATGTGCACGATCTTGGCCTCGGAGCGACGCTGCTCGGTGATGTCCTGGTGCGTCGTCACGGTGAAGCCGTTGGCCATCGGCTTGGTGGAGACGAAGATGTAGCGCCCATCGCCCGTGCGCGTCGTGTACTGGCTCTCACCCGTGGGGCTTATGTGGCGGAGCACGGCTTGAATGATCTCATCGGCACTCTTGCCACGGATATCGCCGTTGGCGATGCGCTGCTCGATGATGGCGCGCAAATGGGTTCCGGATTTCACCTGATCCGGCGTCAAATTGTAGAGCTCTGCGTAGCGGTTGTTGGCGATCACGACGCGCCGGTCGGCATCGAACATGGCGAGGCCCTGCACCATGTTGTTGAGGGCCACGTCGAGCTGAACGTTCTGCGCCTTGAGCTTTTCCTCCTGCGCCTTCAACAGCCGATGCTGTTCCTCAAGCTGTGCGCTGAGCCGCTCGCGCGTCGTGATGTCCTCGTGGGTAATGACGAGTCCGCCGTTCGCCATGCGCCGGTACGTCACGTGGATCACCCGTCCGTCAGCCAACCTGTGCGTATCTGCCGGCAGTTGCCCGAGCCTGTTGATCAGCGTTTCAACGAAGTCGTGCGTCTTATACAAACCCTGTGCAAATCGGTATTCGAGGACCTGCCGTACCGTTGTGCCGGGCCGCATCTGCTCCGGCGTGAGGCTGTACATTGCACCGTACAGCTTGTTGCAGACGACCAGCCGCTGCTCGCCGTCGAACATGGCAAGCCCCTGAGACATGTTGTTCAGGGCGGCATCGAGCTGCTCGTTCTGTTCCTGCAGCTGCTTCTTCAACCGTTCCTGCTCGGAAATGTCGCTGAGCGTTACGATCCAGCCGCCGTCGACCCTCGGCCGGACGGTGGCGGACACAATCCGCCTGTCTTCGGGCCGCATGATCAGGTCCGTCAGCTCTCCGCCTCTGAGGCGATCCCGCATCGCCTGCAACACGTCGCTGCCGCTCTTGCCCGGGTAGAAACCCTTGGCAGCGCGCAGCTCGACGATGCGGCTCAGCGTCGTGCCCGGCTCCATCTCCTCGGGGTTCAGCCCAAGGAGCTCGCCGTAGCGGCTGTTGGCGAGAATGAGGCGCTCCTGCCCGTCGAACATGGCGAGCCCCTGCGCCATGTTGGTCAAGGCCGTATCCAGCTGCTCGTTCTGCGTCTTGAGTTTCTCCTCGCGCTGCTTAAGCAGCTCGTTCTGTGCCTCCAGGCGCGCAGCGAGCCTCTCCCGCTCGGTAAGATCATCGCAAGCGTAGACGATGCCGCTCACCGCTCCATCGCGGTCGCGCATGGCCGCACAGGAGAGGCTGATGTCGACCAGCGATCCGTCCTTGCGCCGGCGCCGCACGTGCACATCGCGCATTGTCTCGCCGGCCAATATGCGCTCGAACAACCGATCGGACTCCGCCTTGGCGCCCACGGGCTCGAGCTTGTAGGGTTGGCCGACGGTCTCATCCGCGGTGTATCCGAAGATGTGCTCCGCCCCCCGGCTCCACAGCATCACCCGCCGGTCGATCGCGATGCAGATGATGGCCGCCGGCACGGCATCAAACACGGCTGCCAAAGTCTCCTTGGCTTCCCGCTCGGTTGCCTGCAGCCGCCTGCGCTCGGTGATGTCCTCATGGATGGAGAGCCAGCCGCCTTCCGGCGTCGGTCGCCGCGACACGAGAATGGTACGCCCACCACTCAGGTAACGCGTCTTTACCGTAGGCTTGGTCACCGGGCCTAAGGCTTCGGCACGGTAGGCTTCCGCATCGCGGATTGTGAAGGTGCCGGTTGCAATGCGATGATCCACAAGGGCCGTCAAAGCCGTTCCCGGTTTGGTGAGCTCGGGGGGAATGCCGTACATGTCGGCAAAGCGCTTGTTGCAAACCAGCAGGCGCCGCTCGGCATCCACCATGATCAATCCATGCGGCAAACTTCTCAGCGCCATATCGAAGCGCACGTTCTGCTGGCGCAGCTCCTCCTCGCGCGCCTGCAGAACCGCATGACGGCCCCGCAAGTCGCGCTCGGCATCGCGCGACGACAGCACCATACGCAAGTTTGCAATTTGCCCGGCAGCCATGATGAGCGCCGTAATGCAGGCCGCGACGATCGCCAGCGTCGTGCCGCTGATGTAGGATTGCGAAAGCTCGGTCGCCATATCAGAAGTGGCGACAATCGTTCCCACAGCGGCGAAATGCAGCCCGCAAATGGCCAATGCCAGCAGGGCTGAAGCGATCCAAAGCGCCCACCGGCGCCCCAACTCGCGATGGGCGATCATGGCTGCACAGCAGAGAGCAGCGGCCAGGACATTGAGCAGGATTGCGACCGGTAGACTGCGATGCAGCACAGCCGGCACTTCAAGCGCCCGCATGCCCACCACATGCGTCAGCGCGATGCCGAGACCAATCAAGGCCCCGCCAGCTACGGCTGGCAGGCGCCCCTCAGGGGCTGCCAGCGCAAAGCCGGTCGTTGTCGTGACAATGGCGAGGAGAAGTGCGAGCGCAACCAACGTGGGATCATAGGCCGTCGGCAAGTCCCACGCGTAGGCGCGGATGGCCAAAAAATGAACAGCCCACATCGCAGCGGCGGGACCGGTGCCCGCGAAAAGAAGCCGCAGCATGCGCCCGCGGCCCTGCCAATCCCGGGCATGCGACACGATTTGGAATGCATTGAATACCGCGGCCGTCGCAATCAACGCTGCGAACAGCAGAAGTCGCAAATCGAACTGTGCTATGGCATTGGTGAGCACGCGGAACACGGGAACCCCTGCACCTGTACACCCAACGATAGGTAACAAGGGATGCTCAAGGCAGGGTTAATAGAAGAACCTCAAGCTCAAATTGAACTCCTCATACATTCATTCCGGATCGTATGGAATTCAGCGAGCAACGGGGCCAGCATTGCCTGAGTATTGGCCAATGAGAACTGCGTAGCCCCTGCTCTACAGTTGTACAGACGCGAGCTAGACCTTCGCCGAGAGCAGCACTTTGTAAGCGCAGCACTCAAGCTGCGCTTCGCTGAGGTGCACGGCCTAGGCCGACAACTGCAACTTGGGTGCTGTCTGCTCGTCCTGCTGGGTAACCAGATCGGGAAAGTATGTCCGGCTGATCTCGTGCGCGGGCCGCGGACGGCTGAACAGATAACCCTGCATCTCCGTACAGCCCTCCAGCTTCACGGCGTGGAATTGCTGCTGCGTCTCCACGCCCTCGGCCGTGGTCTCCATCCCGAGCCCCCTGGCCAGGGCTGTCACTGCTCGCACGATATTGAGCGAGCCTGGGTCTGCGATGTCCTTGATGAAGGAGCGATCGATCTTGATCCTGTCGAACGGGAAGCTCTGCAGGTGGCTCAGCGAAGAATAGCCTGTACCGAAGTCATCCAAGGCGATCCGCACGCCCAGCTCCCGGAGCTGGAAGAGCACTCCGAGAGTGGCCTCGCTCTCTTGCATCAGCGTGGTTTCGGTGATCTCAAGCTCCAGGCGGTGTGGTAGCAAACGCGATGCAGCCAGCGCGCTCATCACGGTCTGCACCAGACCCGCACTCCGGAACTGCACCGGCGACAGATTGACGGCGATTTTCGTGTGCGCGGGCCATGTCGCGGCTGCAGCGCACGCCTGCCTCAGCACCCACTCGCCAAGAGGGATAACGAAGCCGTTCTCCTCAGCAACAGGAATGAAGGTGCTGGGGGCGATCATGCCCTTGCGCGGATGCCGCCAGCGAATCAGCGCCTCGAAACCGCTGATCGTATTGTCCTCGATATTGACGGCTGGTTGGTAGTGCAGCTCGAACTCACCCTCCACCAGCGCTCGACGCAGATCGTACTCCATGCCACGACGGGCCTGCACCCGTGCATCCATTTCCGGCTCAAAGAAGCAATACATCCCGCGTCCATCGTCCTTGGCGCGATAGAGGGCAAGATCGGCATTGCGCAGGAGCTGATCTGGAGACCGGCCGTCCGCAGGGCCGATCGCGATCCCAACGCTGGTGCCGATGATCACCTGCTGGCCGTCGATCTCGTAAGGCTCGCTCACTGCCGCAATGATACGCAGGGCCAATGCCATGGCCTCGGCCGGCTCGGCGATGGATGCTTGAACGATTGCGAACTCGTCGCCGCCCATGCGGGCTACCGTATCCGCCTCTCTGAGGCTGGACTGCAGCCGGGCCGTGACCATCTTCAACAGCTTGTCGCCAGCAGGATGGCCCAGAGTGTCGTTCACGTTCTTGAACAGGTCGAGATCGAGGAGGTGCACGGCGACGATGTTGTCCCCTCTGACCCGCGTCAATGCATGCTCGATCCGCTCATTCAGGAGCACACGATTCGGCAGGCCCGTCAGCGCGTCGTGCAAAGCCATATGGGCGATCTTGGCCTCGGAGCGGCGCTTCTCGGTGATGTCGTGATGGGTGGTGACGGTGCCGCCATCCGCCATCGGCTGCACAGACACGGAAATGGAGCGCCCGTTGAGCAACTGGGTCGTAAAGTGACACGTCTCGTTGCCCGACATGCGGCTCAGCATCGACTTCAGCAAGCCGTCCACCGTTCTGCCGGCAAGGTAGCCCTTGGCCGAGCGGTGCTCGAGGATTTGCTTGAGAGTGGTGCCCGGCGCAATTTCCTCCGCAGACAGTCCGTAAATCTCCGCATAGCGGGAGTTCGCCAGCACCAGCCGTTGCTCGGGGTCGAACATGGCCAAGCCTTGCACCATGTTGTTGAGCGCCGCATCCAACCGGACATTCTGGGCTTTGAGTGCCTGCTCCTGCTGCTTGAGCAGCGCGTGCTGCTGTGCCAACTGAGCATTCTGGATTTCGAGCTCCTTGTCACGCTGCTGCAGAATCTCGTTTTGGCGGAGCAGCTTCCTCTCCACTTCGCGCTCGGCGTGGGCGTTGACGAGCGCAGCACCGATCGCGGCAAGCATGACCAGCATTGTCACCCCGGCGACCGCAAACGCCATTCCCACGGTGTTGATGACCGACGGATGGACGACAATGGTTGGATCTGGAACAACGGTAACGGCAGCCATCGCCGTGAAGTGCAGGGAGCAGATGGCCACGGTCAGGAATGCAGGTGCTACCCACCACGCCTTGCGCGCCTCCAGGCGACGATTGGCAACCATGCCGGCAGACGCCAACACGATGCCGAGGACGACTGAAACGGCAACGCACGACGTATCCCATTGTATCACGCCGGGAACGATGACTGCCGCCATCCCGATGTAGTGCATCATGCCGATGCCCGCGCCGACGACGGCGCCGCCAAGTGCAACACGCACATCGGCGCGATAGGCGACGAACCAATCCCCGGCGCCGCCCGCCCCCCTTTGGCCCTCTTCGACAGGCTCCGGGCTGCCGGCCGATACCAAATAGCCGATGGTGGTAACGCCGATCGCAACAACCAGCGACGCCAGCGTATAGGCAGGGTCATAGGCGGTCGGAAACCCGGAGTCGTAAGCCAGCATGGCCACAAAATGCGTAGACCAGATCCCCGCGCCGGTGCTGATGCCGGTGAGGCCCAGCCAAGCCAGCCGGCTGTACTTCTGGTCCCGCACGGCATGCGCGTCGACGGCCCGCGCATAGATGCGAAAGGACGTGAAGGCCGCCGTGGCGCAAATGAGGGCAGCGAGCAGGACGAGCCGCAAATCGTGCTCGGTCGCAATACAGCTCAAGACGCGATACATGTGAGCCCCGGAAGGTGTGTCGTTCTCTTGCGGAGCTATCAGTATTTTATCAAGACTAGGTTAAGTACTACATAGGATATATATCTGTATCAGATCCACATACAATGATTAGGTAAATTTAACTTTCCAGCATCGCTGAAAGATCTTCCGGAAATTTGCCAGGCGATCAATTTCCCCCAACAGAACGCCCCCCTGGACCGGCATGCCGCGCCGCCTTAAGTCTGTGCCATGCCCCTCAAAACCACGCCCGAAGTGCCGCCTGGCACGACAGCTCCGGTGCGCAGCCCGGCCAAGGCGGTGCCGACGGGTCCGACGGTCATTGCGCGCTACCTGAAGACGCTGCCGAGCTCGCCCGGCGTCTACCGCATGATCGATGCTGAGGGAGACGTCATCTATGTCGGCAAGGCCCGCAATCTGAAGGCGCGCGTGACAAGCTATGCCCGGGCCGGCAACCACAGCAACCGCATCATGCGCATGATCGCCGGCACAGCCGCGATGGAATTCGTGAGCGTACGCACGGAAGCGGAAGCGCTGCTGCTCGAAGCCAACCTGATCAAGCGCTTTCGGCCGCGCTACAATGTGCTGCTGCGGGACGACAAGTCGTTTCCGTTCATTCTGCTGGCACGCGACCACCCAGCGCCGCAGATCCTCAAGCATCGCGGCGCGCGCAACCGCAAGGGCGAATACTTCGGGCCGTTCGCGTCAGCCGGCGCCGTCAATCGCACCATCAACATGCTGGAGCGGGCCTTCCTGCTCAGATCGTGCTCGGATGCCGTCTTCGAAAGTCGCACACGGCCCTGTCTGCTCTATCAAATCAAACGCTGCTCGGCGCCATGCACGGGCGAGATCGATCTTGAAAGCTATGGCAAGCTGGT
Organism: Hyphomonadaceae bacterium; assembly: GCA_019747815.1. Taxonomy (GTDB): domain Bacteria; phylum Pseudomonadota; class Alphaproteobacteria; order Rhizobiales; family Hyphomicrobiaceae; genus AWTP1-13. The sequence continues at coordinate 19,703 of JAIEQJ010000063.1, read as the reverse complement.
CGGGGAGGCCGTGCGCTTCCTGCGCGGCGAAAGTCAGAACGTGCGCGAGATGTATCAACGCCTGATGCAGGAGGCCGCCGAGCGGCTCGACTACGAACAGGCCGCCAAGTACCGCAACCGCCTCTGGGCGCTGGCGCACGTGACGGCCGACCAGGCCATCAACCCGGAGGGCATAGAGGAAGCGGACGTATTTGCGGCCTATCAGGATGCGGGGCAGACCTGCATCCAGGTCTTCTTCTTCCGCTCCGGCCAGAACTGGGGCAACCGCGCCTATTTCCCGCGGGCTGACCGTACCTTTGGCATCGAAGAGGTGCTGGAGAGCTTCGTTGCTCAGTTCTACGACGACAAGCCTGTGCCGCGCCTTGTGCTTCTTTCACACGACGTGCCGAGCCGCGAACTGCTCGCCGACGCGCTCGCGACCAAGGTCGACCGTCGCGTCGAGGTGCGCGTGCCGCAGCGCGGCACCAAGACGGGCCTCGTGGAGCATGCTCTGCGGAATGCGCGTGAAGCGTTGGGGCGCAAGCTGGCGGAAAGCTCGTCGCAGCTCACGTTGCTGAAAGGCCTGCAGGAGCGCTTCGCGCTACCGGGTGCGCCGCGCCGCATCGAGGTGTTCGACAACAGCCACATCCAGGGGACCCACGCCGTCGGCGCCATGATTGTTGCCGGTGCAGAGGGTTTCGTGAAGAACCAGTATCGCAAGTTCAACATCAAGACGGCCGACCTCGCCCCGGGTGATGACTACGGCATGATGCGTGAAGTGCTGACACGGCGGTTCAAGCGGCTCGTCCTGGACGAGGCGGAAGCGCCGGAGGCTGCGACCGGGACGGAGCAGGGCAGCGAACCCGGCGGCGAATGCCTCACCTCGCACATCGAAGCGCCGCAGCCGCCGCCGATCGACCGCCGGGGCGGCAGCGCGCTTGCCTTCGGCGTGCTTCGCGCAGACACAACAGAGGACGGCACTTCCCCAGAACCCGAGCCGAGCCCATCCGCCGAGGCCACCCAGGAGGACGACGCAGACCCGGCCATCGAAGACTTTCCCAACCGGCCCGATCTTGTGCTGATCGACGGCGGGCTCGGCCAACTCAGCATCGCGCGACAGGTGCTGGACGACCTCGGCATTCATGACGTCATGCTGATCGGCGTTGCCAAGGGACCGGATCGCGATGCCGGTCGCGAGCATTTCCACGTGCCGGGCCGCGACCGGCCGATGATGCTGGAGCCCCGCGATCCGGTGCTCTATTTCGTGCAGCGGCTGCGCGACGAGGTGCACCGCTTTGCCATCGGCACGCACCGTGCCAAGCGCAGCAAGGCCATCGGGGCAAGCCCCCTCGACGAAATTCCGGGCATCGGCCCGGGGCGCAAGCGCGCGCTGCTCAACCATTTTGGGTCGGCTAAGGCGGTATCGCGTGCGGGGGTCGACGATCTGAAAGCCGTCGAAGGGATCAGCGCACACATGGCGCAGGCCATCTACGACTTCTTCCATGAGCAAACGGGCTGAGGGGCAATTTGCCTAAGTCGTGATCACCAACTCCAGGCTCCGCCATTGACGATGGAAGGCTCAGATGCTCATGTCCGGGCCATGGAAACCGCCACCACAACGCGGGGCGCAGTGAGTGCTGCCAGCCTGCCCAATATTCTGACCTACCTTCGCATTCTGGCCGTTCCGGCCGTTGTCCTGTGCCTCATTCTGATCGCGGGGGACACTGGCCGCTGGTGGGCGCTCGGGGTCTATGTGGCCGCCTGCATCACGGACTGGCTCGACGGCTTTCTGGCGCGCGTGTGGCGGCAGCAGTCGCTGCTGGGCCGCATGCTGGACCCCATCGCCGACAAGCTGCTGGTCGGCGCGACGCTCCTGATGCTGACGTACGATAGAACCATCGATGGGCTGCATGTGGTAGCCGCCGTGGTCATCCTATGCCGCGAAATTCTGGTGTCGGGCCTGCGCGAGTTCCTGGCCGAGCTCAACGTGCGGGTGCATGTGACCCAGCTTGCAAAATGGAAGACCACCATGCAAATGGTTGCGCTGGGCGTGCTGCTGGCCGGCCCTGCGGGCGACAAGCTCGTTCCCGGCGTGACATGGACGGGCCTCGTCATGCTGTGGATGGCCGCGTTGCTGACGCTGTGGACGGGCTATGACTATCTGAAGGCCGCAGTGCGCACGGCCATCGAGCGCTAGCGGCGTAAACGGCGTTGAACAGCCATGTCCGTGAAGATTCTCTACTTCTCCTGGGTGCGGGAAAAAACCGGGAAGGCCGAGGAGATCGTCGATCCTCCCGCGGGCGTTGAGACCGTTGCCGACCTCGTGGCGTGGCTCAAGCGCCGCAGCCCCGAGTATGAGGCGGCGTTCGCCCGCCCGGGCGTGGTGCGCGCCGCCGTTGATCGGACGCATGTGCAGCCGACGGCCAGCATCGCCGGCGCCCGCGAGATCGCCTTCTTCCCTCCGGTGACGGGAGGCTGAAGGTGAGCGTGCGCGTTGAGAAGGACGACTTTGAGATCGGCGCCGAAGTGGCCCGTCTCACTGCCGGCCGCACGGACATCGGCGCGGTCGTCACGTTCACGGGCACTGTGCGGGCTGCGAACGATGGCGGTGCCATCGCCGGCATGACGCTGGAGCATTATCCGGGCATGACCGAGCAGGAGCTGGCGCGGGTGGAGGCAGAAGCCGCCCAACGTTGGCCTCTGCAGGCGAGCCTGATCATCCATCGGATCGGCACGCTCAAGCCCGGCGACAATATCGTGCTGGTGGTGACGGCCTCGGCCCATCGCGAAGCCGCGTTCGAAGCCGCCGCCTTCCTGATGGACTATCTCAAGACCCGGGCGCCGTTCTGGAAGAAGGAAATGGGCGCAGACGGCAGCACGCGCTGGGTCGATCCACGCGACAGCGACAATCGTGCCGCGGAGCGATGGGAAGACACCTCAAAGAAAATCCGTTAGGTCCCCAGGGTCTCCAGCTTGTCCTGCGCTGCGGGAGCAAGGTTGACGGACTCGCCGCAACCACATGAGCCCGTCTGGTTCGGGTTCGTAAACACGAACTGCGCGGACAGCTTTTCAGTGCGGTAGTCCATCTCGGTGCCGAGCAGGTACATGACGGCCTTCGGATCGATCAGCACCCTGACGCCGTTCTGCTCCACCACCTCGTCCAGCGGCTTCTGCTCGGCCACCCATTCCATGGTGTATTCCATGCCGGCACAGCCGCCCTTCTTGACGCCAATGCGCAGCCCCGCCGTGCCCGTGCCCTTCTCGGCCAGGATGGACTTGATGCGGTCGGCGGCACGCTGGGTGAGCTTCATCACCTGGGGACGGGATCTTGCAGAGCTCATGACCTCATTCTCGGGTTGTAGGCAATAGTTTGGCCTCGTGTCCCCAATATAGGGCATTCGCGCCCGGAAATCGAGGGATCAACGCCGGCGCTGCCATGGCCTTGCTTTGAAATCTCGAATGATTCCAATGGCCGCATTGCGTCCCGGCAATCCCGTCACGCCGCCGCCGGGATGAGCGCCCGAACCGCACAGATAGAGACCAGCCACCGGCATACGATGGCGGGCGTAACCCAGCACCGGCCTGGCGCTGTAGAGCTGATCCAGGGTCATCTGCCCATGGAAGATATCGCCGTCGACGAGGCCGAAGCGGCGCTCGAGATCCTGCGGAGACAACACCTGGCGGGCCAGCACGCTCGACTTGAAGTTGGGCGCGTGGGCGGTGACCGTATCGATCACAAGGTCGGCGAAAGCGCCCTTGGCATCATCCCAACTGCGCCCATTGGGCAGGTGCGGCGCTACGTACTGAACGAACAGGCTGGCCACGTGCCGGCCGGCCGGAGTCAATGTAGGATCGAGCGTCGAGGGGATGAGCATCTCGACGACCGGCTGCTGCGACCAGCCGTGCATGCGGGCATCGAGATAGGCGCGCTCCAGGTAGTCGATGGTAGGGCCGATGATGATGCCCGAGCCGTGGTGATCCTGCAGATTGCGGCCGGGGCGGCAAACGAAGTCCGGCAGCTCGGAGAGCGCCACGTTCATGCGAAAGACGCCGGAACCGGATGTCAGACCGACAAAGCGCTTGCGCAGATCGGGCTCTATGACACCTTCCGGCACAAGGTCTCGGAACAGGAGCTTTGGGGGTAAGCTCGCCGCAACGGCCCGCGCCGCAATGTCCTCGCCCGACTGCAGCCGCACGCCCACCACCTCCGCGTCCTTGACGATCAGGGACGCAACGCCAACGCCCGTACGGATGACGGCGCCGCGGGCCTCGGCCGACCGCGCCATGGCCTGGGTGATCGCCCCCATGCCGCCGACGGCATGCCCCCATACCCCGGCTTTGCCGTTCACCTCACCGAAGGCGTAGTGCAGCAGCAGATAGGCCGTCCCCGGCGTGTGAGGGCCGGCGTAGGCTCCCACAATGCCGTCGAAGGCGAGCGCACCCTTGACCACCTCGTCTTCGAACCACTGCGCGAGATAGTCAGCCGCGCTCTTGGTGAAGAGATCGAGAAGCACCCGCTTGTCGGCGACCGACAGCCCCGCCAACCGGCGGCCCAGACTCGCGCCGGCCATCAGCTCAAGGATGCCGCCGCCAATGTTGGGCGGAGGCTGCAAGACGAGAGGGCGCAGGAATGCGGCGGCGCGTTCCAAGGCGGCGTCATAGGCGGGCAGACGGTCCGCGTCCTTCTCGGAGAAGGCTGCAACCGCACGCTGCCGAGCGGCGGTGCCGCAGGGCATGAGCAGATGGCGGCGGGCATCCACCGGCCAGAAATTCGCCACCGGCCGCTCGACGATGGTGAGGCCATAGGCCTTCAGATTGAGATCGCGGATGACACCGGGATTGAGCAAGCCGACCGTGTAGCTGGCGACCGAGTTGCGAAATCCCGGATGGAACTCCTCCGTAATCGCGGCTCCGCCGACAACGGCATTCTTCTCGATGACTGCAACACGCAACCCGGCAGCAGCCAGATAGGCCGCGCACGTCAAGCCGTTGTGGCCGGCGCCGACAATGACGACATCGAGACGATCTGTGCTCATGACCGGTGGTCGAACGAAAAGACGCCGCAGGGCAATCCTAACAGGAATGTGCCACCATTCCCGGGCTCGCGCAGCGCCACGCCGCCGGCCCATCAATGCGACACCCGGAGAAGCCGATGTCCAAGCCCGCCCTGCTGATGACCGGACCGATGATGCCGCTGATCATGGACGGCTGCGACGACGCCTTCGCCGTGCACAGGCTATGGGAGGCGGGAGACCGCGAGAGGCTACTGAAAGAAGTGGCGCCGGATATCCGCGCCATCTGCACCGGCGGGCATACCGGCGTACGGACGGACGATGCCCTGATGGGACGATTTCCCAGCCTGAAAATCGTCGGCAATTTCGGCGTGGGCTACGACTCCGTCGACGTTGCGGCGGCAGCCCGACGGGGAGTGGTCGTCACCAATACCCCGGACGTGCTGACCGAGGAGGTTGCAGATACGGCGCTGGGGCTGCTGCTCAACACGGTGCGGGAATTCTACCAGGCCGAGAAATGGCTACGCGACGGTCGTTGGGTCAAGGAAGGCGACTACCGGCTGACGCCGGCATCCTTGCGCGACCGCGCCGTGGGCATCGCCGGGCTCGGCCGCATCGGCAAGGCGATCGGCCGGCGGCTGGAGGCGTTTGGCCTGCCCGTGAGCTATTTCGGGCGCCGGCAGCAACCGGACGTGGCATACAAATTCTACAGCGACCTCGTAGCCATGGCACGCGATGTCGATACGCTCATTGTGGTGACCCCCGGCGGCACCGGCACGCAGAACCTGATCAACGCCGCGGTGCTGAAGGCGCTCGGCCCTCGGGGCATCCTCATCAACATGTCGCGCGGCTCGGTGGTGGACGAGCAGGCGCTGATCGAAGCGCTCGGGAAACGGACGATCCTGGCAGCGGGCCTGGACGTGTTTCAGGGCGAGCCGCAGGTCAATCCGGCCCTCCTCGCGCTCGGCAACCTGACGGCGTTTCCCCACGTCGGCTCGGCGAGCCAGCACACACGCAACAGGATGGGCCAGCTCGTGGTCGACAACCTCGCCGCCTTCGCGCACGGCAAGCCGCCCGTGACGCCGGTCCTGGAGACGCCCTTCAAAGGGTGGTAGCAAGCGACCTCCGCGCCTCTGCCATGGCTCGGCAAAGGCGCGAAAGATAATCAACCGGCTTTGCGCTGGAGGTGCTTGAACATGTGTCCGCGCGCCTCCTCGTCCATCTCTGCCTTGAAGACATGCTTGTCCTTCAGAGCAATGGCTCGCGCGGCGGCGGGACGGGCGCTAATCTCATCCACCAGCCGCTTGAGGTTGGGAAACTTGTCCCAAGCCCCGTCGCCCATGATGAAGGGAACCATGCGGGCCCAACCCCAGGCGTCCATGTCAACGATGGTGTAGGTGTCGCCCACAAGGTAGCGGCGCTTGGCGAGGCGCGCATCCAGAATGCCGTAGTGGCGCTCGGCCTCGTACTGATAGCGGTTGTGGGCATAGGGGACCTTCTCCGGCGCAAAATGCCGGAAGTGCACGCCCTGCCCCGAGAAGGGGCCGATGCCCGTGGCGACGAACATCAGCCAGGACAGCAGCTCACCGCGGGCCGCCGGCGCCGGAAGGAACTTGCCCGTCTTCTCGGCGAGATAGAGCAGGATGGCATTGCTGTCGAAGACGGTGACATCGCCGTCGACGATCGCCGGCACCTTGCCGTTGGGATTGACGGCGAGGAACGCCGCATCGAACTGCTGGCCCTTGCGCGTGTCGATGGGATGGGGCTCGAAGGGCAGGCCTGCCTCTTCGAGAAACAGGGCGACCTTGGTTGGGTTGGGCGAGCCGTTGAAATAGAACTTCAGCATGGGGACGCCTTTGCGTTTGAGCCATGGCCGCGACGCCTCGCGCGAGGCCTCTGCCAGACGGGACCCGTCTTTGTTACGCCAGGGTCGGCCTCGGCGGCAATCACTGCTATGCTTTGTGCGATTGTCTGATATCGCTGCGAGGAGGGCCTTGCCCTGCGTCTCTCCATTCTCGATCAGTCTGTTGCCGTGGCGGATCGCCCGCATGGACAGTCCATCCGTGACACGATGGCGCTCGCCCAATACTGCGAGACGCTCGGCTATGAGCGCTTCTGGGTGTCGGAGCACCACAATCACGGCACCATCGCCGGGACCGCACCCGAGATCCTGATGGCGGCCATCGCCGCCACCACCCAACGCATCCGGGTCGGCAGCGCCGGCGTGATGCTGCCGCACTATTCGCCGCTCAAGGTGGCCGAGCAATTCCGCGTGCTGGATGCGATAGCGCCTGGCCGGATCGATCTGGGCCTGGGACGCGCGCCGGGCTCCGACGGGCGAACGGCATTTGCCCTCAATCCGCTCGCCAATGAGCGCCCGGCGGTCTTTCCCAACGACGTGCGTGATCTGATGGCGTGGGTGACGGGGTCGCCGCTTCCCGACGGACATCCGTTCGCCGCCGTCAAGGCCTATCCGCTGGGAGAGACCGCGCCCGAGATTTGGATGCTGGGCAGCTCCGACTACGGAGCGCAGGTGGCTGCGCACTTCGGCCTGCCGTATGCGTTCGCCTGGTTCTTCACCGACGGCAAGGGTGGCGCCGAAGCAATCACGCTGTACCGCGAGCTCTACAAACCAAGCGCGCGCCATCCCCGGTCGCACACCGCGCTGTGCGTGTGGGCGCTCGCCGCCGAGACCGAGGAGGAGGCGCTGTTCCACTTCTCCTCGCGCGCGCACGTGCGTCTGCTGCGCGACCGGGGCATCTTTGCACCGCTCGAGCCCGCAGCGGTCGCGGCTGCCCATGCCTATACGGAAGCGGAAGCTGCGCGCATTGCCGATTTCCGCAAGACCTCATTCGTGGGAACCGCAGCCTACGTGGCAGAGCGCATCGAGGAGCTGGCACGGCAGCTCAGCGTGGACGAGATGGTCGTCGTGACGTGGGCCCATGACGAAGCCGTGCGGCGGGAGAGCTACCGCCTGCTCGCCCAGGCCATGCGCATGAGCGGCAGCTAGGCCGAGCCGGCATCAGCCCCAGGTGCAGCGCATCTGCTGACACACGCGCCGGCCGAGATCCATGCGGCAGGACGTGCGCACGAAGCTGCAGACGCGGCAGCTGTAGGACGAGAGGCAGCCGCGGTAGACCCCGTTGCGGGCATAGCTGCAGGTGCGGATCGTCTGGCAGTCCCGATTGAGATTGAGGCCGGCGGGCTGGGCCATGACTTCCTGACCGGCCAAGCCAAGCAGCCCACAGGCCAGCAGTGCCACACGCCACGTGCGCAAGCTTCGCATCGCGGTAGCCTCAGGTTGCCGTTGACCCGCACCCAGTGTCGGCCAAAACGTCCGCTGTCTCAACGTCTGGCAGCGGAAATGGTTCAGGGAGTGTGGAGCTGTGCCCAAACAGCAACGCTCCGGACAGGGCTGGCATCGCGAGGGTTGGCATCGCGACTGGCCCGGAACCTTGCGAAACAGGTATCCACGACCCGGCATGCGGGCCGGCACGCACTGTTCCTGGATCCCGGCATTTCGCGGCCGCCAAATGCCGGGACGATACGCAGGACTATTCCGCGGCCTGCTTCTTGGGCTGAACGGCAGCGGTGTAGTCGGTGATCAGCGTTTCGCAGATCTTGCCGGGCTTGTATCTGTGCGGGCCGATCTCGGCCACCGGGGTAACCTCCGCGGCGGTGCCCGTGAGGAAGCATTCCGAGAAGGTGCCGAGTTCCTCCGGCATGATGGTGCGCTCGACCACCTCAAGGCCGCGCTTCCTGGCAAGGCCCATGACGGTGTCGCGCGTGATGCCGGCGAGGAAGCAGTCGGCGGTGGGCGTATGCAGCACGCCATCCTTAATGAAGAAGATGTTGGCCCCCGTGCACTCGGCCACGTGGCCGCGCCAGTCGTACATCAGCGCGTCGGCATAGCCGGCACGCTCGGCGCGATGCTTCTCAATGGTGCAGATCATATAGAGGCCGGCGGCCTTGGTCTTGGCCGGCGCGGTGGCCGGATCGGGCCGGCGGTACTGCGCCAGCGTCAGCCGGAGCCCCTTGAGGCGCTCCTCCATAGGAAAATAGGAGCCCCAGTCCCAGGCGGCGACGGCCAGATGAATCTTGGTCTGCTGCGCCGACACGCCCATCTGCTCGCTGCCGCGCCAGGCGACGGGGCGCACGTAGCAGTCGCTCAGGTTGTTGGCCTTGATGGTGTCGCGGCAAGCCTGGTCGATCTCGGCGACGCTGTAGGGGATGGTGAAGTCGAGCGTCTTGGCGCCGTCGTAGAGGCGCTGGCTGTGCTTGGTCAGCTCGAAGATCTCACCGCCGTAGGCGCGCTCCCCCTCGAACACGGCGCTCGCATAATGCAGCGCATGGCTCAGCATGTGCACATTGGCCTCACGCCAGGGCACAAGCTTGCCGTCGAACCAGATGAAACCGTCGCGATCGTGGTAGGGGGACGTGTCGACCATGCGCATCTCCTCCCGGGTCTCATGCCCGAGCCTAGATTTTGTCGTTGGGCCCGCACGGCGGGACCGGGCCCACGGCTGTGCGGCCCAAAAAAGCATGGCAATCAAGGGCCGCGAACGGCATTTGCCCGCACGAAAATGCTTGCCAGCACTAACAATCAAGGTCAAATAAGTCAACATGGCTGACATAAATTCCGAGGCGCTGGGCCGCACAAGCCTGCCCGCCGGGGACAGGGCATCCTTGCCTGCGCCAGACCCCCGCTTCATCACGGTCGTGGAGCTGCTGTTTTTTGCCTACCGTGATTTCACCCGGGAGGCGGATGCGGTTCTTGCCGAGTTCGGATTGGGCCGGGCGCATCATCGCGTCCTGCATTTCGTCAATCGCAATCCGGGCTTGCGGGTTGCCGATCTTCTGGAAGTGCTCAAGATCACCAAGCAGAGCCTCGCCCGCGTGCTGAAGCAGCTCGTCGACGAAGGTTGGATCGCACAACACACAGGCATAGACGATCGCCGCGAGCGGCGATTGCGCGTGACGGAGAAGGGTGCGGGCCTTGCGCGCCGCCTCGACCAGCTGCAAGCCAGGCGCGTCGCGGCCGCCCTGGAGGTGTGCGGTCCGGAAAACGAGGCGGTTGTGCGCCAATTCCTCTTCAGCATGATCAGCATGGAAGAGCGGGGCCAAGTGGAGTTGCTTCTGCCGGCGGGCAACACCGCGGCAGGGCGCGACTGAAGAGCTGCGCCGGGGACGCCCATGGAATCGCTACTCGACAATGCGCCGCATATCCTTGTCGTCGACGACGACCAGCGCATCCGCGATCTGCTGGCGCGCTATTTGTACGAGAACGGCTTTCGCGTGAGCACGGCGGTCGATGCCGCCTCGGCGCGCGCCTCCATGCGCGGCCTGGCCTTCGACGTGGTCATCCTCGACATCTCGATGCCGGGCGAGAGCGGCCTCGACCTTGCCCGCGACCTCAAGAGCATCTCCAACATTCCGATCTGCATGCTGACCGCACGCGCCGAGGCGGAGGACCGGATTTTGGGCCTGGAGGCGGGCGTCGACGACTATGTGGCCAAGCCCTTCGAGCCGCGCGAGCTGCTGCTGAGGCTGCAGAACATCCTGAAGCGGGGGAAGGAGCCTTCCGGTCCGCGGGATGAGATCACCATGGGCGACTTTACGTTCCATGTTGCGCGCGGCGAGCTCAAGCGCGGCGAGGAATCCATCAAGCTGACCGAGCGCGAGCGCGACCTGCTGCGCCAGTTCGCCCAGCGGCCGGGAACACCCATCGCCCGCCACGAGCTGGCCGCCGACGAGTCGACCGGCACCGAGCGCGCCATCGACGTGCAGATCAATCGCCTGCGCCGCAAGATCGAGAGCGACCCTGCCAACCCCGTCTATTTGCAGACGGTGCGCGGCAAGGGCTACATTCTCTACACCGACTAGAGGCGAAAGGACCCGCCACGGGGCAGACCGATGCTCGCGCCCAAGGGAAAGAACCCGGACGAACCGCGCGCTTGGACGGACTGGGCGCGCACGGTGTGGGCGAGCATCGCCAAGATGCTCGGCGAGCTCGCACCCAAGGGTCTCTATGCCCGCGCGCTCATCATCATCATCGCGCCCATCGTGCTGCTGGAGAGCGTGGTCGCATTCGCATTCATGGAGCGGCACTGGAACCAGGTGACGCGGCGCCTCTCCGAGGCCACCGCCCGCGACATGGCCGCGGTGGTCGACCTCTTCCAGGCCGGCGCCTACACCGACGAAGGCCGACTTGCCGAGCTGGCGCAGACAAGGTTCGGGCTGTCGCTGACGGTCATGGCGCCCGGCAAGCTGCCGGCCACGCAGCCCAAGCCGTTCTTCGATCTGCTCGACCGGGCCCTGTCGGAGGAGATCAGCACCCACGTGAAGCGCCCATTCTGGATCGATACGGTGGGCAATCTGCGGCATGTCGAGATCCGCGTGAACCTCGACAATGCCATCCTGCGCTTCACCGCGCCGCGCGCCCTGACCTACGCCTCCAATTCGCACATCTTCCTGATGTGGATGGTGGGCACCTCGGTGGTGCTGCTCACGGTCGCCATTTTGTTCCTGCGCAACCAGATCCGCCCGATCCTGCGCCTTGCCGAGGCGGCCGACGAGTTCGGCAAGGGCCGGCCTATTCCGCAAGATTTCCGCCCGCGCGGCGCGCGCGAGGTCCGTCAGGCGGCGCAGGCCTTCCTGGAGATGCGCGATCGCATCAAGCACCACGTGGAGCAGCGCACGACCATGCTGGCCGGCGTCAGCCACGATCTGCGCACCGTCCTGACGCGCTTCAAGCTCGAGCTGGCCCTGCTCGGCAGCACCCCGGAAGTGGATGCCCTGCGCAACGACGTCAACGAGATGCAGCACATGCTGGAGGACTACCTCGCGTTTGCCAAAGGCGACGGCGGCGAGGCGGCGGCGCCGACCAATGTCGGCGAGCTGCTGGAGGAGGTGAACGAGGAAGCCCTGCACTACGGCACGCCGATCGAGATCAGGATGCGCCATCCCAACCGCGATCTGGTGCTGCCGCTGAAGCGCCAGGCGTTCAAGCGCGCCGTGACCAACCTCGTCATCAACGCCGCCCGTTTCGGGGACTATGTCGTGATCCGGGCAGGCGCGGACAAGGAGTGGCTGCGCATCGAGGTCGATGACGACGGGCCGGGCATCCCACCCGCCGAGCGCGACAACGTCTTTCGGCCGTTCTATCGCCTGGGTAACGGCCGCAATCAGGATATGGGCAATACGGGCCTGGGCCTGGCGATCGCCCGCGACATCGCCCGCAGCCACGGCGGCGACATCGCACTTGGCGAATCGTCCATGGGCGGCCTGCGCGCGATCGTGCGGGTTCCGCTGTAGCTGTAGAGGCTCAGTAGAGCCGGCCGCCGTTGGGAACAGGTCGCTCCGGACCGATCAGCACGACCTCGCCCTGCCCGTCCGGAAAGCCCAGCGTGAGGACCTCCGACATCATCTTGCCGATCTGGCGCGGCGGAAAATTCACGACGGCGGCGACCTGGCGGCCGATCAGCGCCTCGGGCCGATAGTGCACGGTGATCTGCGCCGAGCTCTTCTTCACCCCGAGCTCGGGGCCGAAGTCGATCTCGAGCCTGATGGCGGGCTTGCGGGCGCCGATGAGCGGCACCGCGGCGACGATGGTGCCGACCCGGATGTCGACCTTCAGAAAATCGTCGAAGGCGATGCCCGGCGCCACCCCCTGAGAGTGCCCCATCACGAACCCCTCACGGAGAGCCGGCCTCGGGGCCGGGTTTCGGCTCAGGCTTGGGCCGCCCGCGCAGAACGGAGCGCAGGAAGCCCGGCGCGTCGGTGGCGAAGCGCTGCAGCACCGAGCCAACCTGCTCGATGTTGCGCACCGTGCGCTCGCCCCGGCGCAAGCGCCGATCGAGGGCGGCCATCGTCCGGGCCAGGCCCGCATCGTCGTCCTCGAGCCAAACACGGAAGACCGAGGCATAGACCATGGCCAAGCCCGACACGCGCACGCCTCCCCCGACGCCGCCGGTGTCGATCCCCGCAGCCTGCAGCATCCAATGCATGGACGAGAGAAACGGACGTGCCAGCGCAACATCGGCCGGACCCGAGGCATGGATGGACTTCAGCGCCGCCTTGTGGGGCCCGAGCACATCGAAGCGCGTCATCAGGATGTCGAACAAGACGTCCCGCCGCTCCTGGCCCTCAGCGCGTCTGGGCGCCCGCTTCAACACCTCATCGTCCACCGCGCGCAGCAGCCCGGCGATGATGTCGTCCTTGGTGTTGAACTGCCCCCTCAAATCACCGATCGGCAGACCAGCCGCTTCCGCAATGTCGAGCAGCGTCACATCCGCCCAACTCTTGCCGGCTGCGCACTGCAACGCCGCGGAGAGGATGCGGCCCCTAGGTGTCGTCTGGTCGAGCATGAATTTGTCCTCTCCCGGATAGATCGGCGAAAAGGAAAGCCAAATCAACCCCGACCACCCGTAATCTTAACGGCCGGAGAACGAGGCCGAAGCCGCTCGCCGTGGCCGCTTGCGATGCCAAGCGTCACGCGGCAACGCCAACCCGTTGGATCGGCACCATGGGCCCGCGCCCCTGCGCCGGCCCCGGCCGCCAGCCGCCTTGCTTACAAAAGCATTGACTTTCAACCGCCAGTGCCTAGCTAAACGGCACTTATGACGACCGCCCCTTCCTTGGACATCACGGCGAGTGCAGATACGCGCGTGCTGGAAGCCACCACGCCCAGCAGTGCCTATCTTGACGTTCCGGCCTCGAAGCCCCTGCGTCTCGATTCCCAGAGGCAGCTCGCGTCCTACCGTATTGCCTACCAGACCTATGGCACTTTGAACGGGGCGAAATCCAACGCCATCCTGGTCGCACATGCCCTGACCGGCGATCAGTACGTGGCCAGCCGGCATCCGGTGACGAACAAGCCCGGCTGGTGGGAGACAATGGTGGGCCCGGGCAAGCCCATCGACACCGACCGCTTCTTCGTCATCTGCCCCAACGTGCTCGGCGGCTGCATGGGCTCCACGGGACCGGCCAGCATCAATCCCGAAACCGGCAAGCCCTGGGGGCTCGACTTTCCGGTCATCACCATCGGCGACATGGTGGAAGCGCAGGTGCCGCTGATCGATCATCTGGGCATCGATCAGCTCTTCTGCGTCATCGGCGGCTCGATGGGCGGCATGCAGACGCTGGCATGGGCTGCCCGCCACGGGGACCGCGTGGCAACGGCGGTGCCCGTTGCAACGGCTGCCTGGCATTCCTCGCAGAACATCGCTTTTCACGAGGTCGGGCGGCAGGCGGTGATGGCCGATCCGAACTGGTGCGGCGGCCGCTATCTGGAGCTTGGCAAGGAGCCGCGCAACGGGCTCGCCGTGGCGCGCATGGCCGCGCATATCACGTATCTTTCCGAGGAGGCGCTGCATCGCAAGTTCGGCCGCAACCTGCAGGAGATCTCGGCCAAGAGCTTCAGCTTCAATGCCGACTTCCAGGTCGAGAGCTATTTGCGCCACCAGGGCTCGACGTTTGTCGACCGCTTCGATGCCAACAGCTACCTCTACATCACCCGCGCCATCGACTACTTCGACCTGGCGGCCGAGCATGGCGATGTGCTGGCCAACGCCTTCAAGGGCACCAAGACGCGGTTCTGCGTGGTGTCGTTCACCAGCGACTGGCTCTACCCGACGCGAGAGAGCCGCGAGATCGTGCACGCCTTGAATGCGGTGGCAGCCAACGTCAGCTTCGTCGAGGTGGAGTCGGACAAGGGCCATGATGCATTCCTGCTCGATGAGCCGGAGCTGTTCGCAACCATCCGCGGCTTTCTCAATGCCGCCGCGACCAAGCGCGGGCTGAAGGCCGCTGGGAAAGGCTGATGCTGGCGCCCTCCATCCAACAGACCAGCCGCGTCGATCACCTCCTGATCGCCAAGATGGTGGCGCACGGCTCGCGCGTGCTCGACGTCGGCTGCGGCGACGGCGCGCTGCTGCAACTGCTGGCGGACACCAAGGATGTCGACGGACGCGGCATCGAAGTGAGCCGCGAACGGGTGAATGCCTGCGTGGCGCGCGGACTTTCCGTCGTGCAGGGCGATGCCGACCGCGACCTCTTCGACTATCCCGACGATGCCTTCGACTACGCCATCCTCAGCCTCACCATCCAGGCGACACACCAGCCGAAGGCCGTGCTGGAACAGCTGCTGCGCATCGGCCGCAACGCCATCGTCTCGTTTCCGAACTTCGGCCATTGGCAGGTGCGCGGACGCCTGCTGCTCACGGGGCGCATGCCGGTGACGGAGAACCTGCCCGAGGCGTGGTATGTAAGCCCCAATGCGCACCTGTGCACCATCAAGGATTTTGCCGACCTGTGCAAAGTCGTGGACGCACGCGTGGAGCAGGCGGTGGCGTTCAACGCCTGGGGCCGGCAGCTCGGCACCTGGCTGCCGCTGACCGTGCACAACATGATGGGCGAGAAGGCTGTGTTCATGCTGACCCGCAGGGGGCCGGCTTAGGTCGGGCTGCGGGAGCAGTTGCGTTGAGGGGACTGCATGGCTCTTTTCCGTCGGCTCGCTGCACCGCTCGTTGCCCTGCTGCTCGCAACCCCGGCCCCTCTGCACGCACAGGAGGCGGACCTCGTCTCGATCGAGACGCCGCGGGGCGTCAAGCAGCCGTTCATCCTGATCGAGCCCGAGCAGCCTGTCGCCGCGGTCATCCTGATCCCCGGCGGCCATGGCGCGCTCGGTTTGAAGAGCCCCTCCGAGATGGAATGGGGAGAGCGCAGCTTCCTCGTGCGGGCACGGCAGAAGTTCGCAGCCCACAAGCTCATCGTGGCGCTTGTCGATGCGCCGGAGGATCGACAGGACGGTATGGACAGCGCCTTTCGCATGAGCAACGCGCATGCGGGCGACATCGGTGCGGTCGCAGGCCATCTGAAGCAACTGGCCGACGTTCCCGTCTGGATCGTCGGGACCAGCACCGGGACGTGGTCGGCGGCGTGGAGCGCGATCGCGGCAGACCATGTCGATGGCCTGGTGCTGACATCGACGATCACAAAGCCCAGGTCGCATTGGAAGCTGGCGCAGACCCACAGCGATGGCGTGGGGAGCCTGCCTCTGGAGGAGGTGACGCTGCCGACGCTGATCCTGGCGCATGCCGACGACACCTGCGATATCACGCCGCCGTCCGGCGCAGAGATGTTGCGCAGCCGGCTGAAGAACGCCAAGCCTGCGGATGTCACCCTGCTGCGCGGCCAGGATCCGCCGCCCTCGGAGCCCTGCGAAGCGCTGTCCCGGCACGGTTTTGCGGGCATCGAGGACAAGGCCGTCGACGCGATCGCGCACTTCATTGAGGCCAACAGCAAGTAGGCGTCATCGGTGGATGGCGGCGTGTGCCGCGCACCGCGCCCTACGGACAGCCCTTGAACAGGCCGCGAGCGGGGACAAGCTCGGTCTTGCCCTTGGCCGGTTTGCCCTTCGGCAGCGCGCCCATCAGCTCCTTGCGGGCCTCGACGATGATGACGCCGGCGAAGCCCGGCCACAGCCGCGCGCCCATGCGCTCGAATGCCGTCGCCCAGCGCACCAGCCAATGCCGGTCCATCGGCGGCATGTAGAGCGCCGACGTCCACAGGAGGGGCGTGAACATTGCCTCCGTCAGCAGCCGCTCGAGCTGTCCGCGGCTGTAGGGCCGGCCGTGACCGAACGGGGTCGTGTCGAAACGGGCCCAAAGGCCGCGCCGGTTGGGCACGACGATGAGCAGCCGGCCTTCCGGGGCCAGCACCCGCCACATCTCGCGCAGCAGCGGCCCCGCCCCCTCCGCCACCTCCAGACAATGCACGCAAAGCAGGCGATCGACCGAAGCATCCGGCAGAGGCAGCATGGCCTCGTCGGCCATGACGGACAGCACATTGCCGGCCGAAGGCCACACGAGGGCCCCCTGGCTGGCCGGCATCACGGCGCCGAGCCGCACAGCCTCGCCGCGAAACATCCCCATGTAAGGCACGGCATATCCGAGCCCCATCAGCCTGCAGCCCTGCGCGCTGCGCCAGCGCGCACGGATGCGCTGCGTCAGCAGCCGGCGCACGATGCCGCCCAATGGGCGGCTGTAGAAGCTACGGAGCTCGAGAACGTCGTTCTGCATGACGGAATGGGAGACGTTCGCGCGACCCTAACGGTTGAATTCGAAGAATCGCCTGCTAGGGTGCGGTTCGACACCAAAAATGCAAGCAAAAGCGCAAGAGTAAAGCCCATGGCCACGCTCGAAATTCATCAATTTCCCTGTCTCTCCGACAACTACGGGGTGCTGATCCGCGACGCCGGCGCCGGCCTCACGGCGTCCATCGATGCTCCGGACGCCGCCACCGTGGCCGCCGCGCTGAAGGACAAGGGCTGGACGCTCACACATATCCTCACCACACATCATCACGGCGATCATACCGGCGGCAATGCGGCCCTCAAGGCCCAGACGGGGTGCACCATCATCGGCCCGCGCAACGAGGCGGCCAAGATCCCGGGCATCGACACGAAGGTGGGCGAAGGTGATACGTTCATGTTCGGTGCGCACGAGGTGCGCGTGCTCGATACGCCGGGGCATACGGCAGGGCACATCACCTATGTCATTCCGTCGGCCAAGGTGGCCTTCGCCGGCGACACGCTGTTTGCCATCGGCTGCGGCCGCGTGATCGAGGGCAACGCGCAGATGATGTGGCAGTCGCTCAAGAAGCTGATGGCGCTGCCCAAGGACACCACCGTCTACTGCGGCCACGAATATACGCAGTCCAACGCCAGGTTTGCGCTGACCATCGAGCCCGAGAACGCCCAGTTGCAAACGCGGGCCGAGGCGGTGGATCAGTTGCGTGCCGCCGGCCAGCCGACCCTGCCCACGACCATCGGCATCGAGCTGGAGACCAACCCTTTCCTGCGCCCCCATGTGGCCGCCATCCAGAAGCGGCTCGGGATGGAGGGCAAGCCCGAATGGCAGATCTTCGGCGAAATCAGGGAGCGCAAGAACCGCGCCTGACACCCATGCGCGCGGACGACATCATCCGTCTCATCGGGCTGCAGCCGCACCCAGAGGGCGGGCACTATCGCGAGACGTTTCGCGACGGGCGCGGCAGCGATGCAAACCCCGCCCGCGCCGCATCCACCGCCATCTACTTCCTGTTGCAGGACGGAGAAATCTCGCGCTGGCATCGCGTGGATGCGGTCGAGGTCTGGCACTGGTACGCCGGCGCGACGCTTGCCCTCCGCATCATCGAGGGCGGGCAGAGCCGCGACATCAGGCTGGGCGCAGACCTGGCAGCCGGAGAGCGGCCGCAGGCGATCGTGCCGGCAGGCGCCTGGCAGCAAGCGCACAGCCTCGGCGCCTGGACGCTTGTGGGCTGCACCGTCGCGCCGGGCTTTGAATTCGCAGGTTTCGAGATGGCGCCAGCCGACTTCAATCCAAGCGCCTAGCGGCGAATCTGCAACACTCACCGAAGCAGCATCCGCATCTGGCCTGCAAGCCGCAAAGTGCTGCCACGTCTAAGTTTATGTTGACGATACACGAGCGCGCTCTACCTGCGCTTGCACCCCCTGCACGACTCAGGCTTTGCATGTGTTGCAAAAGAACTAACGCCGCAAGTGGGGGTAGCCGGAAAATGAAGCGGGAAGCGGGCGGGCCGTGCCTCAGCGCACTCTTTGTCGACTATGACAACATCTACCTCTCGCTGAAGAGAAAGAGCGAGGAGGCCGCCAAGCGCTTCGCCAAGGATGCCGGCGCATGGCTGCGCGAGATCGAAGGCGGACGGCTCATCACCCCGACCAACGCGCAGTTCGGCAACACACCCCGCCGCATTGTCATGAACCGCTGCTACGGCAACCCGGTTCCGCGGCGCAACCAGCACGACAACTCCACCGACATGAACTCCTTCCCGTTCGTGCGCCACAACTTCCTGCGCGCCGGGTTCGAGGTGATCGACTGCCCGCCGCTCACGGCGCAACTGAAGAACTCCGCCGACATCCGCATGGTCATGGATATCCGCGACCTGCTGATGCATGACACGTATTTCGACGAGTTCATCATCCTGTCGGGCGATGCCGATTTCACGCCCGTGCTCATCCGCCTCAGGGCGCATGCGCGCCGCACCGTGATCTTTGCCAACGACTTCACCGCCGCCCCCTACACGGCCATCAGCGACGGGGAAGTGCGCGAAGCCAACCTGATCGAGCTGATCCTGGCCGGCGAGCTGCCCGCCGAGGGCAGCGACGAGCTGCTGGTGGCCCCCCCTCCCAAGGACCGGGTCGAGGATGCGCGGCGCCAGATCCTGGCCGAGGTCGTGGCGGGCGTGCGGTCGTCGCCGGCTCCAGTCCCCCTCGAGGCGCTCGCGGACCGGGCGCTGCGTGCGCTGGGCCACGAGAAGACCATCGCCACGGGCTGGGCAGGGGCCGGCAGCTTCCGCGAGCTTCTGCGCCGCGGTCTGCCGGATGAGATCCGTCTGACGGATGAGCCGCCCTATCTCGCGTTCGACGCGCGGCGGCATATCGAGCCGCCGGTAGAACGGCGCACCCTGGACGTGCGCGAGCCCCGCGCCGAGATCGCAGCGCCAGCGGCGCCGCGCATGGCACCGCAGCAACTGACTGCCGAGCCTGTGCCGCACTACCAGACGCCCGCGCCAACGCCATCGATCGCGCTGCCGCGCGCCGCACCGGCGATGCAGCACCTGGCGGAGGAGCCTCCGCTGCGGCCCGCGCGCCGGTCCGCGCCGGTGCAGCGGGAAGCGCCTCCGCCGCCG
>JAIEQJ010000083.1 GCA_019747815.1 Hyphomonadaceae bacterium | reverse complement strand
AATCAGCTGATCCCAAGCGCAATGAATCAGAACCGGTTCCCAATGGGAATCCTGAATGTCGATTCAGCCTAGTGTCCCGATCGCGAAGTTCGCCGGATCTTGCAGCAGGCGCTGAACGAACTTCGCGATCGAACGGACACTAGCAAGCTCATGGTTCTAGCACCCTTCACCTGTCATCCCGGCCCTCACCTGTCATCCCGGAACTGCGCGTCAGCGCAATATCCGGGACCCAGGGTTAAGGGGGAAGTGCGTGCCTGCGTCGCCCTGGGTCCCGGATATTTTCGCTGCCCGCGAAATTCCGGGATGACAAACTCACGACCTCGCCCGCCGCTTGCCCTTCTCGGCGGCCGCGCCGTTGAGCCGCGTGAGCAGCGCCTGCGTGGCGAGCCCCGTCACGGTGAGACCCTGCGCCTTCTCATAGGCCTCGATGGCGACCCGCAGCGCCGGGCCGTAGGCGCCGTCGATCACCCCGTCATAGAGCCGCTGCTGCTTCAGTGCCGTCTGCAGATCGCGGATCTGCGCCGCGGTGCCCAGGATCGTCGCGCGCCGGAAGGCTTCGAGCTTGGCCGCGAATGCGGCCGCACTCACACCGGTGTTGGCCACGGTCTCGGCCTTGAAGCGCCGCGTGACCTGTCCCTGCGTCATCTCCACCTTGGACTGCACGTAGGTGCCGACGTTCATGCCGATCACCTCCGGCCCCTGCGCCGTGTCCAGGAGCAGCGGCGATCCCGACGAGGCGCCGCCCGTGTCGCAG
Organism: Hyphomonadaceae bacterium; assembly: GCA_019747815.1. GTDB lineage: Bacteria > Pseudomonadota > Alphaproteobacteria > Rhizobiales > Hyphomicrobiaceae > AWTP1-13. The sequence goes on along the minus strand of JAIEQJ010000083.1, from coordinate 48,024 downwards.
GTATGCAGCAGCAGCGCGTCGGGGTCGGCAAAATCCGCCGCGATCGTCTTCCAGTCCGCCCCTTCGAAGCTGCGCATGATCGCGCACGGCCGAGCATAGGCGAGCTTCCAGGGTGTGAAATCGCGGTGATAGGACACCTGGAACACCCGCTTGGCCGCTGCTGCAGCCAGGATCTGCTCGGTCGTCAGGGGGCGAACCGGCAGCACCTCCTTGCCGCAGGCGGCGCGGGCCAGCCGCACGAAGGCCCAATCCTTGGTGGCGTCGATGGGCGGACGCATGTTCAGCGCTGCCGCCCCCGAGATCACATGCTGGGCGGTGGTGCCGGTGGCGTGGCCGGCAATGCGCGCATAGTCGCGCACGGTGTCGTAGTTGCGGGCGAACCAGAAATCGGCGATGCGCGGTGGGCGCTCCCCGGCAACCCGGAACAGGCAATGCCCTGCCGTCGCCACGATGTCGGGCGCCACGCAGAAAGCCGTGCACACCATGCGCGAGCGCGGGTTGAAGAGCAGCCCCATCTTGCTCTGCAGGGTCTTGTACTTCGCGGGCAGAGGCTCGCGGTCATCGGTGCCGAACACGGCGACGGGCTGCGGCTCAAGGGACGCGGGGAGCGCCGGACGCGTCGCCTGCCAGGCTGGCGCGGGGCCGCTATAGGCATAGACCGCGCCGGCCAGCAGCAAGCCTGTGGCAAAGCGCACACGCGGGCGGCGTGGCAGCCTCTGTTCCCGTCGTTGCCGATAGTCCATGCCCGAGTATTACCAATTTTTAAGATGGCCGAAATGGCCATGTAATTCTGCTCACCCTATACCCGCTGCTACAGGACTTCCCATTCTCGCTCGCGAGGTCAATCGCATGCATCGCTCTCTCCCCAACGAGTGCCCGCCACGCCAGGGTCGGTGGCCCCTCATCGCCGCATCGGCGGTGGCAGCCGCGACGTTGGCCGGCATGGTCTATTTCGGGATTCCCCAGTCCAGCGTGCAGGCGCAACAGAAGACCGATCCCGGCATCGTCACGCCGTTCGGGCGTGCGCCGTTGTCCTTTGCCGACATCGTCGATCGCGTCAGGCCTGCCGTGGTGAGCATCCAGGTCTCCAGCGGCGGCGCCAGCGTCGCAAAGAACGAGCCGAAGAGCCCCGGCGGAGACAAGTTCAACAGAGGCGGCCGGGGTGGTGGCCGGGATCTGCTGCCCGACCTGCCGGATGATCATCCGCTGAACGAGTTCTTCCGCAACATGCCCAAGGAGTTTCGCGGTCCGCGGCCCACCCAGGCGCAGGGCTCAGGTTTCGTGATTTCACCGGACGGCTACGTCGTCACCAACAATCACGTAATCGACAACGCTGGCAAGATCCAGGTGAGCTTCGACCAGCACAACAAGTACGAAGCCGAGCTGGTGGGCACCGATCAGCGCACCGATCTGGCGCTGCTGAAGATCAAGACCGCCGGCAAGACCTTCCCGCACGTGAAGTTCGCGCGCAGCCTGCCGCGGGTCGGCGACTGGGTCATCGCGGTCGGCAATCCGTTCGGACTGGGCGGCACCGTCACGGCCGGCATCGTGTCGGCGCAAGGCCGCGACATCGGCTCGGGCCCCTACGACTACATGCAGATCGACGCCGCCGTGAACAAGGGCAACTCCGGCGGACCGACCTTCAACCTCGACGGCGAGGTGGTGGGCGTCAACACGGCCATCTACAGCCCCTCGGGCGGCAACGTCGGCATCGCCTTCGCCATTCCTGCCGTGACGGCGACCGACGTCATCGAGCAGCTCAAGACCTCGGGCTCCGTCAAGCGCGGCTGGCTCGGCGTCAGGATCCAGAGCGTGGACGAGGACGTGGCGGCGAGCCTCGGGCTCGGCGAGGCCAAGGGCGCGCTGGTCAACGACGTGACCACGCCCGGTCCGGCGGCCGAGGCGGGCCTCAAGAACGGCGACGCCATTCTCTCCGTCAACGGCGTCAGGATCAACGACAGCCGCGATTTGGCCCGCCAGATCGCGACCTACTCGCCGGGCACCAAGGTCGACGTGAAGGTTCTGCGCGCCCAGCGCGAGCAGACGATCCCTGTCACGCTGGGCACGATGCCGAGCAATCTCGAGCTGGCGAAGGCAGAGCCCCCGGGCCGGCCGTCGCAAGGTCCCGAGGCAACCCAGCTTGGGCTGACGGTGTCGCCGAGCAAGGACGGCGTGATGATCACGGACGTCGATGCCAGCTCCGATGCCGGCCAGAAGGGCATCAAGGTCGGCGACCTGATCCTGGAGATCGGCGGGTTCCCCGTCACGGGCGCCGAGGACATCTCCAAGGCGGTCCGCGAGGCCAACAAGCTCCAGCGCAAGGCCGTATTGCTGCGCATCAAGTCCGGCAGCGAGACGCGCTTCGTGGCGGTCCAGTTGAAGCGGGGTTAACGTTCTTCATGGATGGTGCGGGCGAGGCGATCTGGTCCGAGCTGGACAGGTCGCCTCGCTTCGCGTTTTCTCCAGGCCCCGGCCTCGTTCGGTCGCGGATCGAGCTGGCCCTGCAACCAAGACACGCCCGGCGCAACCATGCGCGTGCTCGTAGTTGAAGATGATCGCGAGACGGCCCTGTTCCTGCAGCGGTCGCTGAAGGAGAACGGGCATGTGGCCGACCTTGCCGGCGACGGCGAGACGGGCCTGGCGCTCGCCCGCGAGGGCGGCTGGGATGTGATCATTGTCGATCGCATGCTGCCCCGGCTCGACGGGCTGTCCCTGATCGAGAAGCTGCGCGGCGAGGGCGCGCGCACGCCGGTCCTCATCCTCTCCGCGCTGGGCGAGGTGGACGACCGCGTCAAGGGCCTGCGCGCCGGGGGCGACGACTATCTCACCAAGCCGTATGCCTACACCGAGCTGCTGGCCCGGGTCGAGGCCCTGGCGCGCCGGCCGGCGCCGGAGGAGCAGGTGACGCGCTACACCATCGGCGATCTCGCCCTCGATCGCCTCTCGCACAAGGTGACGCGCGGCGGCCAGGCCATCACCCTGCAGCCCCGCGAGTTCCGCTTGCTCGAATACCTGATGCGCAACGCCGGCCAGGTGGTCACGCGCACGATGCTGCTGCAGAATGTCTGGGACTACTACTTCGATCCGCAGACCAACGTGATCGACGTCCACATCTCGCGGCTGAGAAGCAAGATCGACAAGGGTTTTGCCAAACCGCTCCTGCATACGGTGCGGGGGTCGGGGTACATGATCCGTGACGGCGCTGACTAGGCTCATCGCGTCCATTCCGTTCCGCCTGACGGTCGCCTACATGGGCGCCTTTGTGGTGGCGGCGGCCCTGATCGTGGGGTTCGTCTCCTGGCGGGCGAACGCGCTTCTGACCACGCGGGCGGTCGAGGCGTTGTCCGCCGAGATCACGGCCCTGCGCGAGCAGTTTCAGGCGGGCGGCGCGCCCCGCCTGATCGCCGCCATCAACGAGCGCATCGGTGAGCCCGGATCCAACCTCTATCTTCTGCTCGATGCCACGGGCCGCAAGGTCGCCGGCAACCTGTCGATGCTGCCGCCGGAGCTTGCCGACGCTGCGCACGGGCGTGTGTTCAGCTATCTGCGGGGGTCAGACGGTGCTGGCGCCGGTCGGCGCCTGGCGGTGGGCGAGCCGGTTGCGGTTCGCGGCGGGCTGACGCTGGTCGTCGGCCGGGATATCGAGGATCAGCGCCAGTTCGCGCTCACCATGGGCCGCGTCGCCCTGTGGAGCGTCGGGCTGCTCTCTGTCCTGGGTGTCGGCGCCGGCATCCTGATCAGCCGCGCCGTGCTGGCGCGCATCGACGCCGTCACCGAGGCCAGCCGCAAGATCATGTCCGGTGATCTTTCCCGCCGCATCCCGCTCAGTGGTTCCGGTGACGAGCTGGACCGTCTGTCGGACAGTCTCAATGCCATGCTGGCACGTATCGAGGAGCTGATGCTGGCGCTGCGCGAGGTGTCCGACAACATCGCCCACGATCTGAAGACGCCGCTCACGCGCTTGCGCAATCGCGCCGAAGCCGCGCTGCGCGATCCCGGTGGCGCCGCCGCCTACCGCGATGGTCTCGTCAAGACCCTGGAGGAGGCGGACGATCTGATCAAGACCTTCAACGCGCTGCTGCTGATCGCGCGGCTGGAGGGCGGCGCCGTTGCCGAAAGCATGGCCCCGATCGACCCGGCGGCCATCGTCAGCGATGTTGCCGAGCTGTACGAGCCGGTGGCGGAGGATGCCGGCTTGGATCTTGCGGTGTCCGCTCCATCGGGTCTCAGTCTTGTCGCCAACCGCGAGCTCGTCAGTCAGGCGATTGCCAATCTGGTCGACAACGCCATCAAGTATTCGGTGTCCGAGACGACTGACGGCCGGCGCCAGACGGTCGAGATATCGCTGCGCGGGGCCGGCACCAGCATCGAGATCGTCGTGGCGGATCGCGGGCCAGGGGTTGCGCTTCAGGATCGCAAGCGGGCGCTGCAGCGCTTCGTGCGCCTTGAGAAGAGCCGTTCGCGCCCGGGGGCCGGTCTGGGTCTCAGCCTTGTTGCCGCAGTGGCGCGTCTGCACGGCGGCACCATCCGCCTGGAGGACAACGCACCCGGGCTGAAGGCCGTGCTCGTGCTCCCCAGCAGCGGCCCCGGCGCCGTATCCGCCCCCCATGTCGCTCCCGCCGGTCTGCATTGAGCCGGATGCCGCTCGGCCGGAGGCCTTGAGAAGGCCTTGCCATGGGCCGTAGGGTGCAGCTTCCGCTGCCGCCAGCAAATCGAGGTGCCGCCCTGACCCCGCTCCATCAGCGCATCGTCTCAGCCCCTGTCGTGCACGATCGGGCACGCGCGATGGGTGTGCTCGCCGATCTGACCCGCCGGGCAAGCGAGGAGCCCCCCCTGGCACCGCTCGGCGCGCTCATCGCCCAGCCGCGGGTCGAGCACCTCCTGTCGGGCATCTTCGGGGCCTCGCCGTACCTGACCGAGCTGATCGCGCGCAGCCCTGCGGTCCTCCTGGAAGCGCTCGCCGCACCGCCGGAGGATCGGTTCGCGGCCCTGGTCGATGCGATGACAGCCGCTGCCGCGGCGGCTGAGAGCGTTGCCGACGTCATGCGCAGCCTGCGCTTGTTCAAGGCCGACATCGCCCTTCTCACGGCATTGTGCGATCTCGGCGGCGTGTGGCCCGTGATGACCGTCACCCGCCGCCTGTCCGAAGCGGCCGATGCCGCCGTCGGGGCGGCGGTGCATTTCCTGTTCCGTCAGGCGCGCGCCAAGGGGGATTGGCTGGCGCCCGATGCCGCGGGCTACATCGTGCTGGCCATGGGCAAGCACGGCGCCTTCGAGCTCAACTATTCCTCCGACATCGATCTCATCGTCTTCTACGAGCCCGCCCTGGTGCGTCTGCGCGAGGGGCTGGAGCTGCAACCCTTCTTCGTGCGCCTCACGCGCGATCTGGTGCGCCTGCTGCAGGAGCGCACCGAGCACGGCTACGTGTTCCGCACCGATCTGCGGCTGCGCCCCGATCCCGGCTCCACGCCGCTCGCCATCTCCACAGAAGCGGCCTTCAACTACTACGAGAGCGTCGGCCAGAACTGGGAGCGCGCCGCGCTCATCAAGGCACGCCCCATCGGCGGCGACCTCCCCGCCGGCCGGAGCTTCCTGGCCGACCTCGCTCCATTCATCTGGCGCAAGTATCTCGATTTTGCGGCCATCGCCGACATCCACGCCATGAAGCGCCAGATTCATGCCTTCCGCGGCTTCGGCGAGATCGCCGTGGCGGGTCACGACATCAAGGTAGGACGCGGCGGCATTCGCGAGATCGAGTTCTTCGTGCAGACCCAGCAGCTCATCGCCGGCGGGCGCCAGCCCGAGCTGCGCGCGTCGGAAACGCTGGTGGCGCTGGAGCGCCTCGAGGCGCGGGGCTGGATCAAGGCCGAGGTGCGGCGCGAGCTCGACGCGGCCTATCGGTTTCTGCGCACCATAGAGCATCGCCTGCAGATGATCGCGGACGAGCAGACGCAGACCTTGCCCGCCGATCCCGACAAGCTCGCCGGTCTCGCCCGCTTCTCGGGGTTCGCCGGCACGCCGGAATTTTCCGCCCGCCTCACCGCCGAGCTGGGCCGGGTGCAGGAGCACTACGTGCATCTGTTCGAGCACAGTCCCGAGCTGACCAGCGGCGGCTCCAACATGGTCTTTGCCGGAGCCGTCGATGATCCCGGAACGCTGCAGGCCCTGGCGGCGATGGGCTACAAGCGCCCGGAGGCGGTCATCGCCGGGGTGCGCGGATGGCATCACGGCCGCTATCCGGCGGTGCGCACGCCGCGTGCGCGTGAGCTGCTCACCGAGGTGCAGCCGCTGCTGATCGAGGCCATGGCCAAGACCGCCGACCCCGACTTGGCCTTCCTCGGCTTCGATCGCTTTCTCTCCGAGCTGCCCTCCAGCGTGCAGCTCTTCTCGCTGCTGAAGCAGCACCAGGGGCTGATCGAGCTGATCGCCGCCATCATGGGCACCGCGCCGCGGCTGGCGCGCATCTTGAGCAAGCGTCGGCGCGTGCTCGACGCCGTGCTGGCGCCCGGTTTCTTCGGCACCGTTCCGAGCGCCCGCGATCTGTCCGCCATCGTTGCCGCCGAGCTTGCGGGCGCCCACGATTTCCAGGAGGCGCTGGATCGCGCGCGCCGCATCGGCCATGAGCAGGCCTTCCTGATCGGCGTGCGGGTTCTGACCGGCACGATCGGTGCCGCGCAGGCGGGCGATGCCTACGCCCTGCTGGCCGAATGCCTGATCCAGGCCATGCAGTCGGTCGCCGAGCGCGAGATGGAGCGCAGCCATGGCCGCGTGCCGGGCAGCGCCGTCTCCGTGGTGGCCATGGGCAAGCTCGGCGGCCACGAGATGACGGCGGCCTCAGACCTCGACCTGATCGTCGTCTACGATTTTGCGGCCCCCGCCCCGAACTCGACCGGCCTGAAGCCGCTGCCGGCGATCCAGTACTATACGCGGCTGACGCAGCGCTTCATCAGTGCGCTGGCCTCGCAAACGGCCGAAGGGAACCTCTATGAGGTGGACATGCGGCTGCGGCCATCGGGCCAGAAGGGTCCGGTGGCCACGCAGCTGTCCGGCTTCATCGACTACCAGCAGCGCGAGGCCTGGACCTGGGAGCATCTGGCCCTGACGCGTGCACGCGTCATCTCGGGGCCCGCTGCCCTGCGGGGCGCCGTGGAGGCTTCTATCCGGCGGGTTCTCACCCTCCGCCGCGATCGGGCCAAGATCGCCGCCGACGTCCGCGACATGCGCGCGCGGATCGAGAAGGAGAAGGGCACCAGGGACATCTGGGACCTCAAGCAGGCGCGCGGCGGCCTCGTCGATCTCGAGTTCATCGCGCAGTATCTGCAACTGGTGCACGCCGCCGATCATCCGGACATCCTGAGCCCCAATACCGTGACGGCGCTGACCAAACTTGGTCGGGCGGGCCTGCTGCCGTCCGCGGCGGCGGACGTGCTGCTGCCGGCGGCGCGCCTGTTCCACAACGTCACCCAGGTCCTGCGCCTGTGCCTGGACGGCCCGTTCGTGCCGGAGCGCGCGCCGCATGGCCTCAAGGCGCTGCTGGCGCGCGCCGGGGAAGCCCCCGATTTTGCCCGCCTGGAAGCGGATTTGGCGGCCCGGCAGGCCGAAGTTGTACGGCTTTTCAACGAACTGATCGTATAGGCGGCAGCGACGGAAAGGCCGGGGTTGGTCGTTCAAGGAAGCAATTGAGATTGGCTTCTGCTGGGCCGACAATGGGTCGGGCAAGGCGAGTGGATTGAGGTTGCGAGGCCTAGCCGGGTGCTTGCGCGCAAGATCGGACCGGAGCCCTCTCTGCGGGCAGGGTCGGACGAGAGCGAGGATGAGGTCGTCCTGCTCGCACGGGTGTCTGCGGGCGAGGCACGGGCGTTCCGCGCCGTTGTCGATCGGCATCTGCCGACGGTGCTGGCCATCGCGCGGCGCATGCTGCGCGACGATGCGGAGGCCGAGGACGTGGCGCAGGAGACCCTGCTGAGACTATGGCGCAATGCAGCAAATCTGGAGCTGGGTGAAGGCGGCGTGCGCCCGTGGCTGCGACGGGTGGCGTCCAACCTGTGCATCGATCGGGTGCGGGCGCGGCGCAATACGGGTCTCGGCGACGAGGTGCCCGAGGAAAGCGAGCCTGCCACGCAGGTGACGCACCTGGCCGAGCGCGAGCTGTCGGCGCGGGTCGATGCCGCGCTCAAGCGGCTGCCGGATCGGCAGCGGCTGGCCCTGACCCTGTTCCACTACGAGGGCATGAGCCAGGTGGAGGTCGGCGAGGTCATGAGTATATCGGATGAGGCGGTCGAATCGCTGCTGGCGCGGGCGCGTCGCGCGCTCAAGGCCGCGCTCAAGGACGAATGGCGCGGGCTGCTGCCCGACGTCGACTGAGGTTATGGAAAGAGGGCCGCTAGAGGTTAAGGTGCCGACATGACGAACATGAGCAACACCACCGGCATGACGCTGGCCGACTTCGAGCGGCTGCTCGACATCTACGGAGGCGATCGGACGCGATGGCCGGCGGAGGCGCGTGCCGCAGCCGCACAGCTTGCCGCCCGCGATGCGAAAGCCCGGCGGATCCTGGCCGAGGCGGAGGCGCTCGATCGCGTGCTGGAGCGCGCGCCGCTGCCCAGTCTCGCCGTGGAGGCGGCGCTTGCCGAGCGGATCGTGGCGGCCGCCCGGCGCTCTCCGCGCATTGTCAAATTTGATGTCGAGCCTCCCGCTGCCGGGTTCCAGTCCCGTGGCCGGGCGCTGCCACGGCAGGCCGTTTCCCGGAAGCAGCGGCTGCTGCGCAGCGAGGTGCGGGCGGCGGCTTTGCTTGCCGCTTCGCTGATGCTCGGCATTGTCCTGGGCACGTCCAACCTGTCGCAGAGCGTCGTGCCGGCGCTGGCTGACTGGGCCGGCGCCGATCGGGGCGGATACAGTCTGGCTCAGGTCGAGCCCTACGATGAGGACGTGCTGTGACGACGGCAGGCCGCGGCAGCTCAGCACCGGCCGCCCCGCGCTGGATGGTGGTTGCGCTCTTCGCGTCTCTGGCGCTCAATCTGATCGTTGCCGGGGCCACGGCCGGGTTCGTGTGGCGCCACGGCAGCGGGGCATCAGACACCGCGGCGCGCAATCTGCCGCCCAACTTGCTCGGCTATGCCACCACCCTGCCGCCCGCACGGCAGGAGGAGATCAATGCCCGCACGCAGGAGCAGCGGCAACACGTTCGGCCGCTCAGGCGCCAGTTGCGCGAGGCGCGTGAGGAGGTGGTGCAGGTTCTGGTCGCCGAGCCTTTCGACAAGGGCCGCTTCGAGGCCGCGCAGGCGCGGCTGCTGATCGCTGATCAGAAGGCGCGGGATGCGGTTCACCTGCTCTTTGCGGCATTGGCCGCGCAGATGACGCCCGAGGAGCGCCGCGGGTTCGTGGAATGGCGCCAGAAGCGGCGGCCGATGCGCAACCCGCTGGACGAGCCGGAGAAGCAGGCCAGCGAGCAGTCGCGCTGACCCCCTTCCGCCGTCTCCAGCGCGGGGGGCCTTCCAGCTAGCCCCGCGGCGGGAAAACGATGCTGGTCGCCCAGAGCCCGCCGTCGTCATCGTCCCACACGCTCAGCATGGCGCCCTGCATCCCCAGCAGCAGGCGGGCAAGCATGACGCGCAGGCTGCCTCCGGCGGGTGGATAGGCGCTGACCTGAACGACAACATCGCGTGCCGGGCCTGCCGGCTGCTCCGATCCGCCCATCACTCGGATCTCGATGCTGCGGGCGCCGCCCCGGCGGCGGCCCTTGACCTCCACCGTGCCGCCGGCAGGCACCCGGGCGACCGCTTCGCGCAGCAGATGCTGGAGCGCTTGGCTGGTGGCGCGCCGCTCGCAGGCAATGTCGCACGCCGCGCAGTTGCTTACCGCCAGCTTGGCCACGGTGTCGGCGACGCCGAGGGCAAGCCAGGCCTCCCGCACCAGTCCGCTGGCGACGACGCGTTCGCAGCGGCCGGCCAGCCTGTCGGCCATGACGGCCGACATGGTTTCGGTGACGGCCAATGCGTCCTCCGCCGAGCGCAGAAGCTGGCCGCCGCTTTCGCTGATGTGGGCAGCATATTCCTGGTAGCGGGCGTGGCCGAGCGGTCCGTAGAGTTCGCGCAGCATCACGTCGGAGAAGCCGATCATGGCATTGAGGGGGGTGCGCAACTCATGGCTCATCTGGGCCATCAGTTGGTCCACGCCGGTCGGCACGTGCGCGTCGGCAACGGCGTTCGGGGTTTGGCCTGCATCCTGGACCCCGAGCGTCAGCAGCGCCGCCGCTGCCCCGGTCGTCATCAGAAATGCCAGATGCACGGCCTGCAGCCCGCCCATGGTGGTCGATCCCACGGCGCTCGGATCGTGCCAGCCCATGATCACGATCATGGCCAGACCGAGGAGGTGCAACGCCGCTGCGCCTCTGGCGAGCCATGGCCATCTGAACCTGAAGTCCATCACGCGTGCTGGCCAGCGCCGCACGCCGCGATGCTCCTTAGCTTCCACCCCTGCAGGAGACAGAATCCCCCATTGGGTTGACGTGCCCAGCGTCATCCCTCGCCTCTCGACCGGATTTTCAGAAAAATGCTGCCCAGAACCGGATCCGACGGCCGAACACACCACCGAATCACTTGTTCAGTTTGACCGAGAGCCCAATGCGTTGTCGAGAGGCGAAACCGCCCTGCGGCAAAAATATGGCGGCTGTGTCCGAGGCTCTACTCCAGCATCTTCGAAACGATCTCGAACGCGTCATGCGAAAGGGGCTTGCTCCTGGCAACACGCTGCAGAGTTTTCTTTGCAACTCGCCGGCGCTGGGGCTCCAGTGCCTTCCAGCTTCGGAACGCCGACAGCATCCGTGCTGCGATCTGCGGGTTGAAACCGTCAAGCTCGAGCACCCGGTCGGCGACGAAGTCGTAGCCCCGGCCGTCAGGGCGATTGAAGTTCACGGGGTTTGCCATGGCGAAGGTGCCGATCAGGGCTTGCACCTTGTTGGGATTCTTCATGGCAAAGAGCGGATGGTGCGTGAGCTTCTGCACGGTTGCCAGGGACGAGGCCAGCGGCGAGGCGGCCTGGTAGGCAAACCAGCTGTCGATCACCAGATGATCCCCCTTCCAGCGCGTGTAGAACCGCTCGAAGGCCTTCGCCCTTTCGGGGGCGTTCAGCTGCGAGAGCATGGACAGGGCGGCTGTCTCGTCGGTGAGATTGCGGCTGTGCGTGAAATGTGCCGTCGCGCGCGCGATGTCCTCCGGGCGGCCGCGGCTCGTCAGGTAGCCCAGCGCGACGTTGCGCAGCGCGCGCCGGCCGGCCGGTTCCGGGGCGGGTGAGTAGGGCCCTTTGACGTCCATGCGGCGGTAGACGTCCAGGAGCGTGTCGTAGAGCCGCGTGCCGATCGCCTTGCGCAAGGCGTTGCGCGCCTTGTGGATGGCCAGCGGATCGACGTTCTGGCCGATGACCCGCGCCAGATCGCTCTCGCTCGGAAGATAAAGGAACTGGGCTCGGTAGCCGGGGTCCAAATCGCCGTTGCCAAGCGTGGCCGACAGCGCGTCGATGAACACCCTGGGTTGGGTGGGCCGCTTGCCGTCCCCGCTCGCCGCAATGGTGTGCAGCAGCACGCGGGTGGCATAGTCCTGGGCCGCCTGCCAGCGATTGAAGAGGTCGCTGTCGTTGGCCATCAGGAATTGCAGCTCGGCGTCCGTGCGATCGACGGTCAGGTTCACCGGCGCGGAGAATGCGCGCAGGAGCGATGCCATCGGCTGGGAGGGCACATCCCGGAAACGGAACCTCTCGGTGCGCTTGCGCACCTCGATCAGCCCGTCCTTCAACCGCTCACCGGAGGCCAGCGTCAGCTCCAGATCCTGGCCATTGCCGCCCAGCAATCCGAGCTTGATGGGGATGTGCAGCGGTTTCTTCCTGGCCTCGCCGGGCGTGGGCGGCAGCACCTGCGTCACCGTCAGATCGGCGGTCTTGGCCCGGGCGTCGTACTTGAGCTGGCACACCAGCTCCGGCGTTCCCGCCTGCGAATACCAGGTCATGAACTGCTTGAGGTCGCGGCCGGAGGAGTCTTCAAAGCAGCTCACGAAGTCCTCCACCGTCGCCGCCTGTCCGTCGTGGCGCTCGAAGTAGAGGTCCATGCCTTTGCGGAAGCCTTCGCGTCCCAGCAGCGTCTGGATCATGCGCACAAGCTCCGCCCCCTTCTGGTAGACGGTGGCGGTATAGAAGTTGTTGATCTCGATGTAGCGGTCCGGGCGCACGGGGTGGGCGAGGGGCCCCGCATCTTCGGGGAACTGCCGCGCCTTCAGTTGGCGCACCTCGTTGATGCGCTGCTCGGTGGCCGAGCGCTCGTCGGCGCCGAACTCCTGATCGCGGTAGACGGTCAACCCCTCCTTGAGGCAGAGCTGGAACCAGTCGCGGCAGGTGATGCGATTGCCGGTCCAGTTGTGAAAGTACTCGTGCGCGATCACCCGCTCGATGGCCACGAAGCTGCTGTCGGTGGCGGTTTCCGGCGAGGCCAGCACGAGGGCGTCGTTGAAGATGTTCAGCCCCTTGTTCTCCATCGCCCCCATGTTGAAATCCGACACCGCGACGATGTTGAACACATCGAGGTCGTACTCGCGCCCGAAGCGCTCTTCGTCCCATGCCATCGAGCGCTTGAGGGAATCCATGGCCCACGCGCAGCGGTCCTCCTTGCCGGGCTCCACATAGATGCGCAGGTCCACCTTCCGTCCCGACCTGGTGGTGAAGTCCGAGGCGAACGAGGCCAGATTGCCGCCCACCAGGGCGAACAGATAGGACGGCTTGGGATGCGGGTCGCGCCACACGGCATAGTGGCGCTCACCGCCGTCGAGGGTGCCCCGCTCCACCGGGTTGCCGTTGGAGAGAAGCACCGGCGCCTCGGTGCGGTTAGCCTCGATGCGCACCGTGTAGGTGGCGAGCACGTCCGGGCGATCGAGGAAATAGGTGATGCGGCGGAAGCCCTCAGCCTCGCACTGGGTGCAGTAGATGCCCTTGGACAGATAGAGGCCGGTGAGCGCGTTGTTGGCCTCCGGGTTGCAAGTGGTCGTGATCTCCAGCACAAACTCGCCCTTGGGCGGCGCCTCGATGATGAGCTGCTTGTCCGTTGTGTGATACGCGTCTTGGTCGAGCAGGCGCCCATCGAGCCGTACCGATTCCAGCTCCAGCAGCTCGCCGTCCAGCTTGAGCGCGGCCGATTTTGCCGCGGACGGGTTGGGGCGCACGCCCAGCCGCGCACGGACGCGGGTGCGTGTCGGGTGGAGGGACACGTCGAGATTGACGGTGTCGATGAGATGGCTCGGCGGCCGGTAGTCCTTGAGCAGAGTGGGGCGCGGCGCGTCGGTTTTCATGTCTGCTTCGCCTGGAGGAGAGCCGTGTCCCCTCCTTCATAGAAGAACAGGCCGGGCGCGCAAGCTTCGGCAGCATATTGGCTTTATGCTCGGCGTGGTCGGTGCGGCTGCAACTTGCGCGGGATGCTGCACCGCGCGTGCGGTCAGGACAGCCAGCCCGTCACCTGGTCCCACAGCAGCTTGATATTGAGCGCGATGATGGATGCGGCGATGGCGGATGCAAAGATGACGAGCCATGTCGGAGCCCGCAGGGCGCCCATCTTGGCGCGATCGGCGGTGAACAGCACCAGTGGCACCACGGCAAAAGGCAATTGCAGGCTCAGGATCACCTGGCTCAGGATCAGCAGCTTGCCGGTTTCCTGCTCGCCGTAGAGGATCGTCACGCCCGCCGCCGGCATGATGGCGATGGCGCGCGTGAAGAGCCGGCGCAGCCAGGGGGCCAGCCGGATGTCGATGAACCCCTCCATCACCGCCTGTCCGGCCAGCGTTGCCGTCACCGTGGAGTTGAGGCCGCAGGCCAGAAGGGCGATGCCGAACAGCGTGGGTGCGATGGCCGAGCCCAGCAGCGGTTGCAGCAGCGTCGAGGCTTGGCCGAGGTCGACCACGTTCGTGTTGCCGGCCTTGTGGAAGCTGGCGGCCGCCAGAATCAGGATCGAGGCATTGACCAGCAGCGCAAACATCAGCGCGAGGGTCGAATCGATGGTGGCGAACTTCAGCGCCTCGCGCTTCTCCGGCAGCGATTCCCCATAGGCCCTTGTCTGCACGATGGCGGAGTGCAGGTAGAGATTGTGCGGCATGACCGTGGCGCCGAGAATGCCCATGGCGAGGTAGAGCATCTCGGGATTGCGCACGATCTCCGTGGTCGGTGCGAACCCTCGGATGAGGGGCCCCCATTCCGGATTGGCCAGCGCGATCTGGATCGCGAAACAGGCCGCGATCACACCGAGCAGCGTGATGATCAGGGCCTCGAGATAGCGAAAGCCCAGCCGCTGCAGATAGAGGATCAGGAACACATCGAGCGCGGTCAGCACGACGCCGATCTCGAGCGGAATGCCAAACAGCAGGTTGAGCCCGATCGCCGTGCCGATGACTTCGGCGATGTCCGTGGCGATGATGGCGATCTCGGCGGCAAGCCACAGCGGATAGGCCGCCCAGCGCGGGTAGGCGTCGCGGCAGGCCTGCGCCAGGTCGCGGCCGGAGGCGATGGCAAGGCGCGCGCACAGCGCCTGCAGCACGATCGCCATGATGTTGGAGATCAGCGCGACGACGAGCAGCGTGTAGCCGAACTTGGAGCCGCCGGCGAGCGAGGTCGCCCAGTTGCCGGGGTCCATGTAGCCGACGGCCACCAGATACCCTGGGCCGAGGAAGGCAGCCAGTCTTCGGGCGCTGGTCGGTCCCCCGACCTTGATCGTGCGAAAGACATCGGAGAGCGCAGCCTCGCCCCGCTCGCGCCGCCATCCCGCATGGCGCACGGCGGTCTTTGTGGATCGCGCAATTTCTTTCTGCACTGCGCCACTCCCTGGCGGCGGCCCCACTGCGATGGTCGCAAATTATTGCTGTTGCAAGTCATTCGCAATGCTGAAAATGGACGCGGGAAGGTGCTTTGCACCCTGTATGGGTGCATTTGCGACGACCGGCTTGCGCGCGCCTGTCGGCGGGGAAGCCGTGCTCGGCTGCGGCATCTCGCCTGGCTGGGCGCGCAAAGCTGGCGTGGCGCCCTAGCCGAGGAATTCTTGCCGCACCTTCTCCGTGTGCTCGCCGAGCGCAGGCAGGGGTCCAAAGCTTGCATCCCCCCCGCCGAGGACGCGGGCCGGCGGTGCCGGCAATGTGACGGGACCGCTGGGCGAGGCCACCGTCACGCGCCGCAGGTGCGGATGCCGCAGCACGCCTGCCACGTCGTTGACGCGCGCGAACGCGATCTGTGCGGTGTCGAGCTTTCGCGACAGCGCCTCCACGTCCTGGGTGGCGAAATGGTGTCCGATCAACCCGTCGGTTTCTGCCCGATGGGCAACGCGCGCCGGATTGGTGGCAAAACGCGGGTCGGTCGCCAGCTCGGGCCGGCCCAGCACCTCGTTGCAGAACATCGACCACTCGCGGTCGTTCTGCACGGCAATGAGGATCGGGCTGCCGTCCCGCGTTGGGAAGACGCCGTAGGGTGCCACGCTGAAATGCGTGAGCCCCATGCGCCTGGGCGGCGCGCCGTGCTCGCCGAACAGCAGCGGTACCGCCATCCACTCCATCATGGCGTCGAACATGGCAACGCGGATGTCGGCGCCTTGCCCCGTGCGCCCGCGCGCAATGAGCGCCTCCAAGATCGCCTCGTACGCATGCAGCCCGGTGCCGATGTCGACCAGGGAAACCCCGACACGCGCTGGAGCGTCCGGTCCCCCGGTGATCGAAGCCAGGCCCGACTCGGCCTGGATCAGCAGGTCATAGGCCTTGCGGTCGCGATAGGGGCCTTCCTCGCCGTAGCCCGAGATCGAGCAGCAGATGAGCTTGGGATGGCGCGCGCGCAGGCCTTCGATCGGGTAGCCGAGCTTGGCCAGGGCGCCCGGCTTCAGGTTCTGCAGAAACACGTCGGCCCGGGCCAGCATGGCTTCGAACAGGCGCCGGTCCTCCGGCTTGGTGAGGTCGGCAATCACCGATTCCTTGCCGCGATTGAGCCAGACGTAGTGCGTGCATTGCCCCTTGACGATGTCGTCGTAGGAGCGGGCGAAATCGCCTTCCGGGCGTTCCAGCTTGATGACGCGTGCGCCGGCATCGGCCAGGCGCCGTGCCGTCATGGGCGCGGCAACGGCCTGATCCAGGGAAACGACGAGTGTGCCGGTGAGCGGCTTGGTGCCGTCCCTTGGCAGGGTTGCGTGCGCAGTCATGGCATCGGCGATGCTCGGCATGGTGTCCCTTCTCTCGCCTCGCCGCTTCCGAACGGGGTGAGACGACGACCCGGTTTTGCTGCGGTTCCCTCGGCAGCGGTATACAGTAGCCGCTTGCCACAGTAGCTGCCAGGAGGTGTCATGAGCGTTCGCATCGAGAAGTCCGGGTCGGTCTGGACCGTGATCCACAGCCGGCCCGAGGCGCGCAACGCCATGGACCCCAAGAGCGCCGACGACCTGGTGGCCGCCTTCGAGCGGTTCGACGCCGACACATCCGCGCATGTGGCGGTGTTCTGGGGCGAGGGCGGCGCCTTCTGCGCCGGCTGGGATCTCAAGTCCGTCTCCGATCTTGACCAGGACAATCCGGTCGGCAACCTCGACTTTCCCAAGGGCGGCAGCAAGGCGCCGCGCGGGCCGCTCGGCCCTTCGCGCCTGCAGCTCTCCAAGCCGGTGATTGCCGCCGTCGAAGGTCCGGCGGTGGCCGGCGGCATGGAGCTTGCCATGTGGAGCGACGTGCGCGTGATGGCCGAGAGCGCCTATTTCGGCGTCTACTGCCGGCGCTGGGGCGTGCCGCTGATCGACGGCGGCACCGTGCGCCTGCCGCGCCTGGTCGGCATGGGCAAGGCGCTGGAGATCATCATGACCGGCCGCAAGGTGACGGCGGAGGAGAGCTACCGCATCGGCCTGTGCGAGACCGTCGTCCCCCATGGCAAGGCCCGCGCGGCCGCCGAGGCCATGGCGCAGGAGATCGCCCGCTTCCCGCAGGAGTGCATGCGCGCCGACCGCCTCTCGGCTTATCGCGCCTGGGGCAAGTCCGTGCGGGAGGGCCTGGAGAGCGAGTGGGCGACGAGCGCGCACATCGTCAGGGCCGAGGGCATCCGCGGCGCCACGCGCTTTGCCGACGGCAAGGGCCGCCACGGCGACTTCACGGACATCTGAGGCCATGCTGCTGCTCGCCGGTGCACTGCTCTCCGCCTTCCTGGGCTACAAGCTGCTGGGCTGGTGGGCACCGGCGGCCGTTGCGTGCGCCGTCCTCGTGATGCAGGCCGTCTCGTATCAAGGCGTGGTCACGACGTCTGGCAGTGTCAGCGGCTTTATGCACATTCTTGCGCTGAGCGGCCTCATGAGCCTCATCATGTTCTATGCAACATTCAGCATGGGCCGCTCGTTGGGCCTGCGAAGGAGGAGACCGTCGCGATGAGTGCTCAACTGAAGGACCACATCGTGCTCGTCACCGGCGCGCTCGGCACGCTGGGGTGTGCCATGTGCAGCGCCATCGAGGCGGCCGGTGGCACGGCCATCCGCAGCGACCTTGCAAGCCGCGGCAAGGTCGACATCGCGCTCGATGTGACGAGCGAGGAGAGCTGGAAGGCAGCGGCCGCCACGATCGAGCGCAGCCACGGCCGCCTCGACGGGCTCGTCAACAACGCCGGCGTCGGCACGCCAGGCGATGTGGAGCAGACGAGCTTTGCCGAGTGGCGGCGCGTGATGGCCGTCAATGCCGACGGCGTCTTCCTCGGCTGCAAGTACGCCATGCCGCTGCTGGCCAAATCCAAGGCCCCGTCGATCGTCAACATCTCGTCGGCTTCCGGCATCGTGGGCGGGGCCAATCTCGCGGCCTACAACGCCTCCAAGGGCGCGGTGCGCATGCTCAGCAAGTCGGTGGCGCTCGCGGGCGCGCGCAAGCGCCCGCCGGTCAGATGCAACTCGGTGCATCCGGCTTTCATCGAGGGCGACATGGTGGACGCCATGGTGAAGGGCCGTCCCGATCCCGCCAAGGCGATGGCCAAGCTGCACGCCCAGATCCCCATCGGCCGCCTCGGCCGGCCGCAGGAGGTGGCCGACACCGTGGTGTGGCTGCTGTCGCCCGCCTCCTCCTTCACCACCGGCTCCGAGGTGCTCGTCGATGGCGGCCTGATCGCCGGGTGATCACGCGATTGTTCGTGCAGCTTACCAAGCTTTAACTGGCGCAACGGCCGCCTGCTCCCTTCAAATCGCCTGGCGGCTCCGGCGTCTGTCCGCGGGTGCCGCGGAGGTTGGAGAATGCTGCAGCCCGCTTCCGCCCCGGCCTTGCAGGCCCGCGATCGCTGCTGGCGGGGCCGCATCGCGCGCCTGTGTGCCGCGTTCGTCGTGGCCGCTGCTCTGGCGGCGCCGACGGTACTGCTGGCGCAGGAGGCGCCGCGCCCTCAGCCCGAGGTCCAGGGCGCACCCCAGGGCGCATCCACGACGGAAGAGTTCGGGCGCCTGTTCGACGCGGTCGTTGCAACCACTGCCAAGAATTTCTGGGACAAGGAGCGGCTCTCAACCGTCGGCTGGGAGAAGCGCGCAGCGGAGGCGCGCCCGAGCGTGATCGAGGCGCCGAGCTTGGAGGAGGCCGCGCGCCGGATCAATGCCCTGCTCGGCGAGCTCAAGACCTCGCATACCGGTCTGCTGACGCCCGACGACGTCGACTACTACATCCTGATGGCGGTGTTCGGCGGCGCGTCCATGCCGCAGGCGGAGTTCGACGATCGTTTCTGGGGCGCGGGCGTGACGTATGCGGGCATCGGCCATTTCTCCGTGCGCATCGACGGTCGCGACTTTGTCGATGCCGTCCTCGAGGGATCGCCGGCCCAGCGCGCGGGTCTCAAGGTCGGCGATGAAATCCTCACGGTCGACGGCGCACCCTATCATCCCGTTCGCTCCTTCCGCGGACGGGTTGGGCATGACGTCGCCGTCTCGGTCAGGCGCACACCAGGCGGTCCCGCCGAGACGTTTCCCATCAGGGTCATGAGCATCGCGCCCTTGCATGCCTTTCGCGAGGCGACGCGGGCCAGCGTGCGTGTGATCGAGCGGGAGGGACGGCGCATCGGCTACGTGCATGTATGGGCCTCGGTCGGCGAGGAATCGGGCAAAGCCCTGCAAGGCGCGCTGTCCCGCCTCGGCATCAGCGAACGCCCTGCACGCTCGAAGGGCGACAGGGGCGAGTCTCCCCCCGCGCCTCTCGACGGCTTGATCATCGACATGCGGGGCAAGATCGGCGGCACGGCCACCACCGCCACGCGCTACCTCGATCTCCTCGATCCGCGCGGTCCGCTCATGGGGTCGCGCGACAAGTCCCAGGCTTCCCGCGCCGTGCGGGGGAGGACGGCCGTTCTCATCGACCACCACACCCGCAGCACGGGCGAGCTGTTCGTGCATGCCTACAAGCGCGAGCGCCAGGGCCCGCTGATCGGCACGCGCACGGCCGGGGCGGTCAGCGCTGCCCGCGCCTTCGCGATGCCGGGCGATAACCTGCTCTACGTTGCCGTGTCCGGTCTCGAGATCGACGGCGACGTTCTGGAGGGCCCCGGTGTCGCCCCCGACATCGAGGTGGCCCGGCCCGTCCCCTATGCGCAGGGCGCCGATCCGGTGCTCGATGTGGCGGTCGATTTTCTTGTCGGCCGGGCCCGATCGCGCACCGCGCCGCAAGGTGATGCGCCGAGCCGCAGCAACTAGCAAGCTCATGGTTCTAGTGTGATTCAGATCGAGAAATTCGCTCAGTAGGTGTGCTGCGAGGAAGGGCGAATTTCTCGATCATCACACTAGCGAATCTCCCTCTCCCCGCGCCACGCCAACCTATCCACATGCTCCGTCTGCGGGGAGAGGGTCACGGCGGAGCCGTGCCTCCGGCACGAGGTGAGGGGCAGACAATTCCTACCCGCTGAGTATGCAGCCGCCATCCCCCACTCCCCGCAAGCGGGAAGAGGGACTACACTGCCGGCGCACACTGCAAGCAAGAAGCTCCAGGAAACGCCCATGCCCAGGAAGCCCACGGCTGCCCAGATCAAGAAGCTGCGCTCGCGCCAGTGGTTCGACAATCCGCTCAACCCCGACATGACCGCCATCTATCTGGAACGGTACATGAACTTCGGCCTCACGCGCGAGGAGCTGTCGTCCGGCAAGCCGATCATCGGCATCGCGCAGTCGGGCTCCGATCTCTCCCCCTGCAACCGCCACCACCTGGTGCTGGCGCAGCGCGTGCGCGAGGGCATCCGCGAGGCCGGCGGCGTCGCCTTCGAGTTCCCGGTGCATCCGATCCAGGAGACCGGCAAGCGGCCCTCGCCCTCGCTCGATCGCAACCTCGCCTATCTGGGCCTCGTCGAGATCCTCTACGGCTATCCGATCGACGGCGTGGTGCTCACCACCGGCTGCGACAAGACCACGCCCTCCCAGCTCATGGCCGCCGCCACGGTCGACATCCCGGCCATCGTGCTGTCCGGCGGGCCCATGCTCAACGGCTGGTTCCGCGGCGAGCGCACGGGCTCGGGCACCATCGTCTGGAAGGCGCGGCAGATGCATGCGGCGGGCGAGATCAACTACGAGGAGTTCGTCGAGCTGGTGGCTTCATCGGCACCCTCGCCCGGCCACTGCAACACCATGGGCACGGCGTCCACCATGAACTCGCTGGCCGAGGCGCTCGGCATGTCGCTGCCGGGCTGTGCCGCGCCGCCGGCGCCCCACAAGGAGCGCGCGCAATACGCCTATGAGACCGGCCGGCGCATTGTCGACATGGTGTGGGAGGACCTGCGCCCGTCCAAGATCATGACGCGCGAGGCGTTCGAGAACGTGATCGTGGTCAATTCGGCCATCGGCGGCTCCACCAATGCGCCGATCCACTTCAATGCGATCGCCCGCCACGTCGGCGTCAAGCTCGACAACGACGACTGGGAGAAGATCGGCTACGCCATCCCGCTCTTGGTCGACATGCAGCCCGCCGGCCGCTACCTCGGCGAGGAGTACCACCGGGCCGGCGGCGTGCCGGCCGTTGTCAACGAGCTGATGCAGGCGCGCAAGGTCCACGACGGCGCGCTGACCGTCAACGGCCGCACCATCGGCGAGAACTGCGCCGAGCGCCCCGTGATCGATGCCGACGTGATCCGCCCGTACCGCAAGCCGCTGAAGGACAAGGCCGGCTTCCTCAACCTGACGGGCAACCTGTTCGACAGCGCCATCATGAAGACCAGCGTGATCTCCGACGAGTTCCGCAAGCGCTACCTGGAGAACCCGAAGGACCCCAACGCCTTCGCGGGCCGCGCCATCGTGTTCGACGGGCCGGAGGACTACCACAAGCGCATCGACGATCCCGCGCTCAAGATCGACGCCTCGTGTCTGCTGTTCATGCGCGGCACGGGTCCGGTCGGCTATCCAGGCGCGGCGGAGGTCGTCAACATGCGGCCCCCGAGCTACCTCATCAAGAAGGGCGTCACCGCGCTCCCCTGCATTGGCGACGGCCGCCAGTCCGGCACGTCGGGCTCGCCCTCGATCCTGAACGCCTCGCCGGAGGCCGCCACCGGTGGCGGTCTCGCCATCCTCAAGACGGGCGACCGTGTGCGCATCGACCTCAACAAGCGCACGGCCGACATCCTCATCTCCAAGGCGGAGTACGACAAGCGCCGCGCGGAGCTGCAGGGCCGCGGCGGCTACCAGTATCCCGACCACCAAACGCCCTGGCAGGAGATCCAGCGCGGGCTGGTGGACGAGCTCTCCCACGGCATGGTGCTCAAGCCCGCGGTCAAATATCAGAAGATCGCCGCCACCAAGGGCGTGCCGCGCGACAATCACTGAGCGCGGCGGCACCTGCAAACGGCCTATCGTTGGCATGTGCATGGAGCCGATGTGGCGATGGCCGATGATCCGTAATGCCTGTCACCAGTGGCGCGCATGCAACGGCGCGGGAATCTTCGCCGTGCCCACTTTCATAGCACCCTCAGTGCGCGCATTATCCCCGCGCGGGGTCAAGAGTTCGCAGCTTCGGGGCACGTCCTGAGGACTGCGGCTGCGATCGGGGGAAGTGGTCATGCGTAACCCGTGTGCGCCCGCAGGGGCGCGCTCCGCACTGTTTGCTGCCGCATTGGTTTCGGCCATCACGGCTCTGGCGCCGACCGCCTCGGCCCAACAGCAGTACGACCGCCTGTTCGTCTTCGGCGACAGCTTTGCGGATCTCACTCTTTCGGACAAGGCCGCTTCAAACCCTGCTGCACCACCTGGAGTGGCGCTCAACCTCTGGCGCGTGTACCCGCTCCCGCTACAAAGCAACCTCGGTATTCCAGGGATACTCGATTTCGCCGTAGGCGGCGCGCAGACCAGCAATTTGCCTTCGCAGTTCAGCAATTTTCAGGGCTCTCCGACCAATACGATTGGTCCGCGCGACTTGGTGACACTCAACATCGGCGGCAACGACGCGATCAATCCCGTCATCGCTGGCACTATTAACTTGGGCAATGCCGTTGACAAAGCCAAGGAGACGGCGGACAGAGCGTTTGATTTCATTCAAAAGGTTGTCAATGCGGGCGGACGGACGTTCGTGCTCGGCGAGTTCAGCGGGCTGTCGGGTCTGCCGATCATTCCAAACGACAAGAAGGCCGCTGGCGACCTGTTCGGGCAGACTTATTTCAACTTGATGCAGCAGAAGCTGGCACCACTCGGCCAGTCGGGCATTCGCTTCTTCATGCTGAACTTGCATGCACTGGGGCAGAAGGTTGAAGAGGACCCAACCAAGTTCGGCCTCGAAAGAAACCCCCTGCAGGGCAACCGATCGCAGTGTAGTCCCACCGGTGGCATTATCTGCGGCGGCTCCATCAAGAGTGATGACCAGAACCGGTTCTTCCTTGGCCCGGACGGGCTCCATCTCACCAATGCCGGCTTTGCGCTGGTGGCGGCGTACATGGCCAACATCGTGATGGCGCCGGACACCATCGCCGCGCAGCCCGGCATTGTCATGAGCACCGCCGGCAACTTCACGGGCTCTCTGCTCGGCCGCCTGGACGCCGTGCGCCAGCAGGGCAATGTCGCGGGCTTCGCCGCGTCCAGCGCTGATGGCCCCATGGGCCTCGGCCGCGGCAGCGACCGGCGGGGCGGGCCGCCGAGCCGCCTCACCGCCTTCACGCTCGGCACGTTCGCCGGCGGCGATCGCTCGAGCACACCCGATCTGACGGGCTTCGACTACACCGCCACGTCCGGCACCGTGGGTCTGGAGTATCGCGTCAATCCCAACCTCGTCGTCGGTCTCGCCGGCAACTTCACGACCATCGGCGCCAACCTGGACAACGGCGCCAGCAGCGACATCGATGCGGTTCAGGCGGCCGTCTACGCCTCCTACACGGCGCGGCACTGGTTCGGTGACGCGCTGTTGGCCGTCGGCCATCACGACCTCGACCTGGCCCGGCCCGGCATCATCGACACGATCCGCGGCAGCACCGATGCCACGTCCTTCGCGGCGGCGGCCAAGGGCGGCTATCTGTTCGACTTCGGCAGCCTGCGGGCCGGTCCGATCGCGGGGCTCACCTACATCCACGCGCGCGTGGACGGCTACACCGAGACGGGCGATCCGCTGCTCGCCTTCACCGTTGCGGGGCAGACGCTGGAAAGCATCACCGGCAACGTCGGCGTGCAGGTGCGCGCGCCCTTCATGGCCGGCGGCAACGTGGTCAGTCCGTTCCTCAACGTCACGCTGGAGCACCAGTTCGGCGACACCACGCGCACGCTGACGGCCAGCCTGGTGCAGGCGCCGATCCTGCCCATTCTGACGCCGGTGTCCAACTTCGACTCGCGCACCTACGGCCGGGTCGAGGGCGGCGTCACCTTCGAGATCGGGCCCAATGTGAGCGCCACCATCAATGCCTCATCCACCTTCGCCCGCGAGGAGGGCAATGACTGGCGGGTGAGCACCGGCTTGAACTACCGGTTCTGACCCGCGGGGGGACGGCGGTCAGATGTCGAAGATCAGGCACGTCGTGGTGCCGTGGGCGAGGAGCGTGCCCCCGGCATCGGTGATCTTGCCCTCGGCCGTGCCGGAGCGGCGCCCCACGTAGAGGGCGCGCCCTTCGGCGCGGATGGGGCCGGTCTTCTCGGTGATCGGCCGCACCAGGTTCACCTTCAGCTCCAGCGTGATGTAGCCCAGCCCCTGGTCCAGGCGGGTCTGGATCGCGCAGCTCATGCACGAGTCGAGCAGCGTCGAGGCCACGCCGCCGTGCACGGTGCCGATCGGATTGTAGTGCCGGAACTCCGGCGTCATGGTGAACAGCGCAAAGCCGGGCGCCACCTCGGTGATGGCGAACCCGAGCGTCCTGGCGATCGGCGGCTGTGCCACGTCCCCGTTCACGATGCGGCGCAGGAACTCGAGGCCGCTGTAGCGCTTGATCTCCTCCATCGAGGCGACGTGGACGCCGGCGCCTGTCTGCGCCGCGCTTTTGTCTCCTTCCTCGTGCATCTTCGCAGCTTGCTCCTCCAGAACGCCCACGCCGCCGCCTCGGCCTAATGCGCCTCGGCCCCGCGCCGGAGCGCGAAATCGAGCGGCAGCGCGGTGGTGTACTTGATCTGCTCCATGGCAAAGGCCGACGACACCTTGGAGATCGCCACGCGCGCGATCAGCTTCTTGTAGAACGCGTCGTAGGAGGCAATATCGGGCACCACCACGCGCAAGAGGTAGTCGACCTCGCCGCTCATGCGGTAGAACTCGATCACCTCAGGGAAGTCGACGACGGCGGCATGGAATTTTTCGAGCCACGTGAGCGAGTGCTGATCGGTCTTGATCGAGACGAACACCGTGACCCCGGCGTTGACGCGCGGCGCATCCAGCACCGCCACGCGCCGCCGGATCACCCCGGCCTCCTCCAGCTTCTGGATGCGCCGCCAGCAGGGCGTGGTCGACAGCCCCACCTCCTTGCCGATGTCGGCCACGGAGCGCGTGCAGTCCTCCTGCAGGATCCTCAGAATCTTGACGTCCATCTCGTCGAGCATGGCCTGGGCCGCTCCCAAAGGGGGTTGGCCGGTCTGTGGCGCTTGTTGGAACATTTTTCCACGTGCCGGTGAGATGGCTGGGTATAGCAGTGGTATTATTCCGTCAAGATTGGCTCCGCCATTGCTATTTTTTCATGGTTATCCATATCCTGGCTCATCCGTAGCCGCCGCGAAGGACCCTGTGCCGTGAACAAGATCGTCTATCTTACGCCCCACTTCGCCGTGACGGGCGCCCTGCAGCCGGAGGATTTTCCGGGCGTTGCCGCTCAAGGATTCAAGTCCATCCTGTCCAATCTGCCGGATGGGGAGTCGAGCAAATACCCTTCCTCGTCCGAGGAGGCCGGGCTGGCCGGCGGGGCGGGCCTCGCGTTCCGCCACGTCCCGGCCACCAAGAGCGACGTGTTCAGCGATCGTGTCGTTGAGGGGGTAGGCCGGGCCGTGACCGAGCTTAAGGGGCCCGTGCTGGCCCACTGCGCCTCGGGGCTGCGCTCGGCTCTGGCCTGGGCCGGCGCGGCGGCGCGCAGCCAGCCAGCGGATTGCGTGCTGGCAACGCTGCAGCGCGCGGGCTTCGATCTGGCGGCCATCCGGGACGAACTGGAGGAGCAGCACGGACGCAACCACCCCGCTGCGATCCCGGCAGCATTGGATTGCCACTGCGAAGAGGGGCGTAGACTTGAGGCCTAGGCTAGAACGCGCCGCTTGCGCCAGCCCTACAGCATGTTGTGGGTGCCGTCGCAGAACGGCCGGTCGTCGGTGCTCTTGCAGCCGCACAAATTGAAGGTGCCGGAGCTTTCGGCAACAAAGCGGTGCGGCTGAAAGCTCGTGGTCTTGTGGGCGCCGTCGCAGAACGGCTGCTTGGCCGACCGACCGCACGCGCACCACGAGTAGGTCCTGCCGGCCTCGAGCGTCACCTGATACGGGCCCTTTTGCGGGCAGCGGGGCTCCTCGTCGGACATGGCAGTTTCCCTCAGGTCGTTGCAATCCTTCGAACGCCTAATGAACTGCACCGCTGCCGGCAAGAGCCGTGATGCAGCCTCATCGAGCGGTCGGTAGGGGCGTGCAGGGAAAGATCAAACAACGTTCAGTTTCTGCTTCTCGACGACCTTCACGCCGGCATCGTCCACCCAGGTGAATTCGAACTCACCGGGGCCTGGCACCTTCATATGGAAGGCAATGTAGGGATTGGCGGAGATGCCTGGCTGCAACTCTGCATTGAAAACCTCTGTGCCCGCAAACTTTGCGGTGAACGAGTTGATGATGGAGCGCGGTATCGACTTGCCGTCCGCTTCCTTGCGCTGGCCCGTCTCCATGACGTGCGAGATCAAGGTCTTGACCTCGATCACCTCGCCCACCTTCGCTTGCTCGGGAAGTCGGATGCGCGGCTTTGTCATGTGTACGCCTCTCCTCCCTCGGACCTAGCCGCCGCAGCCGCCGATTGTGACTTTCACGGACCGCTTCGCCTGCAGGACTTTGCCGTCGCTGAGCTCGGCCAGCGCGATGACATCCTGCGTCCGGGCAAGCCGCATACGGCTCGCCACGGCCGCCTTGCCTGATTGAGGGGTGAAGCGGAACGTTGCGACGCCCGGCTGCGGGTTGCCGGTTGCGATGAGGTGCACCGCTTTGACGTAGTCCTTGTCGGTCATCGGGCTGTCGATGTTGATCGTGAAAGGAACGGTATTGCCGTTCTCGGCAATCTCCGGCAGGTCCAGGGTCAATTTTCCATCGATCGGCTTGGCATCGCCCAGGATCTTCTTCACCGCCTCTTCCCATCCCTGCGCGGTGCTTTGCGCCAGGGTATCGCCGCCTGTCAGGGCGATGGCGGTCGCGGCTGCGGCGCCGCCAAGGACAAATTCGCGTCGATCCAGTTTCCTCATTGCTTGCTTCATTCCCACAATATAGGGCGCGACGCACATTCATTCCAGGCGTGGCAGGTCCGTCCGAATCTTATCCGGCATTCGAGCAAGGGCTGCGCAGCCCCGGTGCGCTTCCTGCGTTGCCATTGGCCCCTAACATCATAGAATGCGCACCAGCAATACACAACGCAGCGATCATGCATCGCAGCGTTTTGGTGTGTCGCCGACATTGGGGAGGACGAGATGAGGGACTTTTCCAGGCGTGATTTCGGCAAGCTCGCTGGCGCAGCAGGCGCAGGCACTTTGACGTCCGTCGCCTGGGGCAATTTCGCGATCGCGCAAGGTGCCGCAAAGGTCGTCATCGTCGGGGGCGGTGCAGGCGGGGCGACCGTTGCGCATTTTGTCAAAAAGGAAGCGCCCAACCTCGATGTGACGTTGATCGAGGCCAATGTCATCTACAGCTCGTCGTTTTTCTCCAATCTCTACATCGGCGGGTTTCGAACGCTGGAATCCCTGAACCACGGCTATGCCGGGTTGCGCCGGCTCGGCATCAAGGTGGTGCACGACTTCGCCACGGATGTCGACAGCACCAAGAAGATTGTCAGGACGCGGGGTGGTCGCACTTACGCCTATGATCGACTGGTGTTGTCCCCCGGCATCGATATCAAATACGAAACGATCACGGGCTATTCGCGCGATGCCGCGCGTGGGATGCCGCATGCCTACAACACCAACGCGACCCAAAAGCGTCTGCTCAAGCAGCAGCTCCAGGGCATGCGCGATGGCGGCACGGTAGTGATGGTGATGCCGAACAATCCGTTTCGCTGCCCGCCCGGACCCTATGAGCGAGCCTGCATGATCGCGCATATCCTCAAGACGCGGAAGCCGAAGTCGAAGCTTGTCATTCTCGATCCCAAGCGGGCGTTCTCCAAGCAGCCGGTCTTCACCGAGGCATTCGACAAGTATTACAAGAGCATTATCGATCTCAATCTCTCCACCGAGATCGACGACTATTCGGTGATCAGCATCGATCCCAAGACCAAGGAGGTCGTGACAAGAGCAGGCAAGAAAGTTCGCGCCGACGTCGCCAACATCATTCCGCAGCAGCGCGCCGGCGAGATTGCCGCGAAGGCCGGCGTGGCCGAGGGCGATTGGTGCCCCATCAACGCGGAAAACTTCTCATCCAGGAAAGTACGGGACATCTATGTGCTGGGCGATGCGGCGATTGCCGCCGAGATGCCCAAGTCCGCGTTCTCGGCCAACAGTCAGGCCAAGGTTGTTGCATCCGATATCGTTGCCGCGCTGGCCAAGAAGGACAAGTTCGAGCCGCGTTACCGCAATACCTGCTGGTCGCTGCTGGCCCCAGACGACAACGTGAAGATCGGCGCAAACTACACGCCCAAGGATGGCAAGCTCGACCCGTCGGGCTCGTTCGTCTCGCAGCGGGGTGAGACCGCGGACGTGCGCAAGCAGAACTACCAGGAAAGCATCGCCTGGTACGACAGCATCACGGCCGAGATGTTTGCCAAGCCCGGTCCGGCTGCTGCGGCAAAGAAGGCCGGATAGTGGTGTGACGCCGACACTTGCATCCCCGGGTCATGCCGTGGGCTTGTCCCCGGCATCCAGCCATCGACGAGCGTCGGAGCAAACCGGGAGATGGATCTCGGCGACAAGCGCCGGGATGGCATCGGTGGTCGTCGCCGTATGAGTCCGGACATGGCGCCGGCCGTGCGACCGGCCAAGCTATTTCCTGGTCTTGATCTGCGTGGGCGGCGCGGCCTTCGGCGCGGGTTTGGGCACCGTGGCGAAGAATGCGGCCAGCGCCTTGAGCTGCTCATCGGTGAGCGAGCTGGCGACCGACACCATGACCGGATTGGTGCGCGAGCCCTCACGGTAGAATTTCATGGTGGTGACAAACATGTCAGGTGGCCAACCCACGATGGAGGGAATGCCGGTGTCGATGCCGTCGACACGGTGGCAGCTCGTACACTCGCGGGCGAGGTGCCGGCCATAGGCCTCCAGCTTGGCATCGTTGGCGGCACCTGAGTTGAGAGGCGGTGCCGCCGCCGCCAGGACGGCCAGCGCCACGAAGCTGCTCCATCGGCACGGCTTTGCTCGAGCTGACAGGTGGTCGGTCTTCAGCGTCGGCATGGTTGAGCCCACAGGCAGCGGCGATGGTTTTCTGGCGCAGCAAAGTCGCTATACTAGACGAGCGGTCTAGCGGGAGTGCGGACGGGTTCCAAGAGCAAGCTGGACACCGACCCCAAAGTTGACGTAAACGTCAACTTCAAAATACTTTTAACGCATTGAATTACCTTTGTGCGAATGGCGCGATTCGGGCGCCATGCAAGGAGATGGCAACCATGCCTGAGCTGGTCTTCCTCGCCCTCTGCTTTGTCGGCGTCTTCGTCCTGGCCATGCGGCGCGCCCCCTTGTGGGCCTGGACGCTGGGCTTGGCGGCGGCTGTCTACATTTGGCAGTCGGGGATGCTGTACGGCGAATGGGGCGAGCTTGAGCCCGGCGTTCTGGGCGGCATCGCCTGGGTGCTGGTTGCCGTGCTGGCGGCGCTTTGCGTCCCGGCGCTGCGGCGTGCGGCGCTGGTCCAGCCGTTGTTCCGCAAGATCAAGGGCGTTCTGCCTCGCGTTTCGGCTACTGAGCAGGAGGCGCTCGACGCGGGCACCATCGGGTTCGACGCCGAGCTGTTTTCCGGCCAGCCCGATTGGGACAGGTTGCGCGCCGTTCCGC
This sequence comes from Hyphomonadaceae bacterium, assembly GCA_019747815.1. GTDB lineage: Bacteria > Pseudomonadota > Alphaproteobacteria > Rhizobiales > Hyphomicrobiaceae > AWTP1-13. Next base: position 18,465 of record JAIEQJ010000083.1, on the reverse strand, counting down.
CGATCACGCTGACGGAGGAGGAGAAGGCCTTCCTCAACGGGCCCACCAACGAGCTGTGCCGCCTGGTCAACGACTGGACGATCCGGCACAACGACAAGCAGATCCCCGAGGAGGTCTGGGAGTTTGCCAAGCAGAACGGCTTCCTCGGCATGCTGATCTCCAAGGAGCATGGCGGTTTAGGGTTTTCCGCCCAGGCCCAGTCCCTGATCCTGGGGCGCATCGCGTCGCGGTCGCCGGATGTATGCACCATCGTCATGGTGCCCAATTCGTTGGGGCCGGGAGAGCTGATCGAGAAGTACGGCACCCCGGAGCAGAAGGAGCATTACCTGCCGCGCCTTGCCAAGGGTCTGGAGGTCCCGTGCTTCTCGCTGACGGGCCCCACCTCCGGCTCGGATGCCGCCACCATGCGCGACGTAGGCTATGTGACGCGCGGCCGGCACGACGGGAAAGAGGTGGTCGGCATCCGCCTCTCCTGGGAGAAGCGCTACATCACGCTGGGGCCCCAGGCGACATTGGTCGGCTTGGCGTTCCGCCTGATCGATGCTGAGAACATCCTTGGCCGCGGCGAGGACATCGGCATCACGGTGGCGCTGGTCCCGGCCAATCATCCCGGCGTCAGCATCGGTCGCCGCCATCTGCCGTCGGGCGCAGCGTTTCCGAACGGCCCCAACTGGGGCGACAACGTGTTCATCCCGATCGACTGGGTGATCGGCGGCGAGAAGATGGTCGGTCAGGGCTGGCGCATGCTGATGGAGTGCCTGGCGGCCGGCCGCTCGATCTCGCTGCCCTCCTCGTCGGCGGCCGGCGCCAAGTCGCTGCTGCGCAACACCAGCGCCTATGCGCGCATCCGCAAGCAGTTCGATCTCCCGATCGGCAAGATGGAAGGGCTCGAGGAGCCGCTCGCGCGCATGGTCGAGAACGCCTATGTCAACGAGGCGGCGCGCGGCGTCACGGCGTCCATGGTCAGCCGCGGCGAGAAGCCGTCCGTGATCTCGGCCATCATGAAGTACCAGTCGACCGAGCGCCTGCGGCGGTCGCTCAACGACGCCATGGACCTGCACGGCGGCAAGGCCGTGTGCGACGGGCCCTCGAACTATCTGCAGTCCGCCTATCAGATGATGCCGGTCGGCATCACGGTGGAGGGGGCCAATATTCTCACGCGTTCGCTCATTACCTTCGCGCAGGGCGCGCTGCGCTCCCACCCCTACCTCTACAAGGAGATTCAGGCCTGTCAGGATGTGGATGAAGAGCGCGGGCTTGCCGCGTTCGACAAGGCCTTCGCCGGCCACGTGGCCTTCTCGCTGTCCAACCTCTTCGGCGCGTTCTTCCACAACATCACGTTTGGCTATTTCGGGCATGTGCCGGAGAAGGCCTACGGCACGGCGGAGTGGTATCGCCAGCTGTGGCGCGCCTCGCGCAACTTTGCCTTCGTTGCCGATCTGACGGTGGCGGTGCTGGGGGGTGGCCTCAAGACGAAACAGAAGATCACCGGCCGGCTCGCAGATGCGCTCTCGGAGCTCTATCTGCTCTCCTGCACGCTGAAGCGCTATGAGGACGACGGCAAGCCCGCGAATGACCGCTACATCGTGGCGCTGGCCGCACGCAATGCGCTGTTCCGCTTCCAGGAGGCCCTGCGCGGCACCATCGACAACTTCCCGGTCGCACCCGTGCGCTGGCTGATGCGGGCCGTGGTATTCCCGTTCGGTGCCCACTACAAGCCGGCGCCCGACTGGCTGGGCCACAAGTGCGTCGAGCTGGTGCTGGCGCCGGGCGAGGTGCGCGATCGCCTGACGCGCTTCATCTACGTCTCGCAGAATCCCAATGATCCCACGGGCCTGCTCGAGGTGGCGTTCGCCAAGGCGGTGGCGGCTGAGGTCGCCGAGAAGAAGCTCGATCGCGCGGTGCGGGCCGGCCAGGTGCGCCGCGTGCACGGCACCGACTGGATCGGTGATGCGGCGAGGCTCGGTATCATCACGGCCGAGGAATCCGCCCTGCTGCGCGAGGTGGAGGACCTGACGGCCCGCGTCATCGCCGTCGATCACTTCGACCCGGCCGAGGTTCGGCCGCACTACATGACGCCGGGTCACAATGCGCGCGCCATGCAGAGCGCCGCGGAATAGGATTGGCGTATCATGACCGACATCAACGCACTGCGTGATTGGCGTTTCTCCATCGACTTGCAAGGCATTGCCTGGGCCGTGTTCGACCGCGAGGGCGAGAGCCAGAACTCGCTCGGGCGGCGTGCGCTCGAGGAGCTCGGCGCCATCGTCGAGCGGGCCGAGCAGGGCGCGCGCGACAAGTCCATCCGCGGCCTCGTTTTCATTTCCGGCAAGGAGAAGGGCTTCATCGTCGGCGCCGACGTGCGCGAGTTCGAGCAACTGCCGACGGAGCGCGAGGTGATCGACAACGTCACCCTGGTCAACGCCTATCTCGATCGCATCGAGCGGCTGCCGATCCCGGTCGTGTGCTGCATCAATGGCTTCTGCCTCGGCGGCGGGCTCGAGCTGGCGCTGGCCTGCCACTGGCGCATCGCCACCCGCGACGAGGGCACCCGGCTCGGCTTTCCCGAAGTGCGGCTCGGCATCTTCCCCGGTTTCAACGGCACCGCGCGCTCCATCCGGCAGGCGGGCGCGTTGGCTGCCATGCCGATGATGCTGACGGGCTCGATGGTCCGCGCCGGTGCTGCGCGCGGCATGGGGCTCGTCGACGAGCTGGTTCCCAGCGCGCTCAATCTGCGTTGGGCGGCCCGCAAGGCGGTCGAGCGCAAGCGCAAATCCAAGCCCGCGCCGCTTTGGAAGGATCTGGCGCGCCAGTGGCCGGCGCGCGGATGGCTGGCCAACAAGCTGCGCACGGAGACCGCCAAGAAGGTACGCAAGGAGCACTACCCGGCGCCCTTCCGTCTCATCGATCTGTTCGAGACGCACGCCGGCAACCTGGAAGGCATGAAGGGCGCGGAGACACGCGCCTTCGCGCCGCTCATGGTGGGCGACACCTCGCGCAATCTGCGGCGCGTGTTCAAGCTGTCGGAGATGCTGAAGGCTCAGGCACCGAAGAACCTCAACTTCAAGCCCCTGCGCGTGCACGTGATCGGCGCAGGCGTCATGGGAGCCGACATTGCCGGCTGGTGCGTTGCCTCCGGCATGGAGGTGTCCCTGCAGGATGTGAGCGCGGAGCAGATCGCCAAAGGCATCGCTGCGCAGAAGAAGCTGTTCGCACGCAAGTTCAAGACCAAGGCCTTGCGTGCGGCAGCTGCGGCTCGCCTGATCGCCGACCCCAAGGGCGAGCACATCCCGCGCGCCGATGTTGTCATCGAGGCGGTCGTGGAACGGCTCGAGGTCAAGCAGACCCTGTTCAAGTCGATCGAGGACAAGCTCAAGCCCGGGGCGGTCATGGCCACCAACACGTCCTCCATCATGATCGAGGATATTGCTGCGCCGCTGGTCGATCCCGGACGCCTCATCGGCATCCACTTCTTCAATCCCGTCGCTCAGATGCCCCTCGTTGAGGTCATCAAGGGCGAGAGGAGCCGCAACGAGGAGATCGAGAAGGGCTGTGCCTTCGTCACGGCCATCGACAAGTTCCCGCTGATCGTGAAGAGCAGTCCCGGCTTCCTCGTCAATCGCGTGCTGGGCCCTTACATGATGGCGGCCCTGCAGCGCGTCGAGCGCGGCGAGCCCAAGGAGAAGATCGACGAGGCCGCGCGCGCGTTCGGCATGCCAATGGGGCCAGTGGAACTGGCGGACACGGTCGGGCTCGACGTGTGTGTCAGCGTCGGCAACATTCTCAAGATGGCACCCGCCGGCGGCTCCAAGCTCGACCAGATGGTGGCGGCCGGCAAGCTCGGCAAGAAGTCGGGTGAAGGCTTCTACGTCTGGAAGGACGGCAAGGCGCAGAAGGCGCAGCCCCAAGCGCTCTGGGACAAGGGCGAGCTTGATCGCTTGGGCCGCGAGCTGGTCGCGCCACTGATCCGCGAGGGCGAGCGTGTGCGCGACGAGCGTATCGTGGAAAGCGCCGATCTGGTCGATGCGGGTGTGATCTTCGGCACCGGCTTTGCGCCCTTCCGCGGCGGTCCGCTGCATTACCTGGCGAACGAGCCGAGGTCGAACGTCGAGGTGCTGCACAGGTCTGCGGCCGAATAGCCGTTGCACCCGTTGGTGTCCGGCACCTGTTGAATGCGGATTTCATAAGGCGTCGAACCTGGCGGGTTCGGCCCCAGCTACGGAGCCTCTCATGAGCCAGACCCTTCGGCGCGTCGCGGTGATCGGCGGCGTGCGCATTCCCTTCTGCCGATCCAATACGCTCTATGCCGATCAATCCAATCTCGACATGCTGGTGGGCGTGCTGAACGGCCTGGTCGACAAGTACAAGCTCGCCGGCGTGCATATCGACGAAGTGGTGGGTGGTGCCGTCGTGTCGCATTCCAAGGACTGGAACCTGGCGCGCGAGGCAGCGCTCGGCACCAAGCTGGCGCACAGCACGCCCGGCACAACCATGCAGCAGGCCTGCGGCACCAGCCTGCAGGCCGCCATGTCGATTGCGGCAAAGATCGCCACCGGAGAGAGCGAGAGCGGCATCGCCATGGGCGCCGATACCACCTCGGATGCGCCCATCGTGTTCAAGCCGAAGTTCGCACATCGGCTCGTCGAGGCACAGAATGCCAAGTCGATGGGCGATCGCCTCAAGGCCTTCAAGGGCTTCTCGCCGGCCGAACTGGCGCCGCAACCGCCCTCGGTGAGCGAGCCCCGTACGGGGCTGTCCATGGGCCAGCACACCGAGTTGATGGCGCAGGAGTGGAAGATCGGCAGAGTGGAGCAGGATCAGCTCGCCTACGAGAGCCATCATAAGGCCGCGGAGGCGTATCGCTCCGGCTACATGGACGATCTCGTCGTGCCGTTCGCCGGCGTGTTCCGCGATAACAATCTGCGCGAGGACATCAGCCTCGAGAAGATGGCCTCTTTGAAGCCGGCGTTCGACAAGGAGCGGGGCACGCTGACCGCCGCGAATTCCACGCCGCTCACGGATGGCGCTGCCGCTGTTCTGCTCGCCTCGGAGGAATGGGCGGCCAAGCGCGGCTTGCCCGTGCAAGCCTACCTGACCTATGCCCAGACCGCGGCCAACAACTTCGTCGAGGGCGAAGGGCTGCTGATGGCGCCGACGATCGCCGTTTCGCGGATGCTGGATCGGGCCGGTCTCAAGCTGCAGGATTTCGATTTCTACGAGATTCACGAAGCCTTCGCAGCCCAGGTGCTGGCCACGCTCAAGGCCTGGGAGGACCCCGTCTACTGCAAGAAATTCCTGGGCCGCGATGCGCCGATGGGCGCCATCGACCGCGCCAAGCTGAACGTCAAAGGCTCGAGCCTCGCGTTCGGCCATCCGTTCGCTGCCACGGGCGCGCGCATCCTCGGCAATCTTGCCAAGCTGCTCGCCGAGCACGGCGGCCGTGGGCTGATCTCGGTCTGCACCGCGGGCGGCATGGGCGTGGCGGCCATCCTGGAAGGCACCAACGCCGCCGAGATGCGGCTGGCGGCCTAGCCGGCGCCTGCCGTGACGACGAGGGACGGATTGAAATCCCGGCCCTCGCGGATGCTCACGTAGCCGCGCGGGTTGGCCACCACGCGGCAACCGCCCAGGCGATAGTCGACGGGCGCGTGGAGATGCCCGTGCACCCACAGCGTGGCACGCGTCACGAGGTCGTCGAGATCGCTGGCAAACGCCGCCGTAAGCAGGTCGTCCCGGTAGCGGGGCTGCACGCTCTGGCGGCTTGGCGCGTGATGCGTGACAACGATTGGCCTGCGCCCGGTGTCCCGCGCAAGCTGCTCGGCGAGCCAGGCGCGGGAGCCCAGGTGCTCCGCAAGCGCCCGCTCCGGCGACCATGCGCCCTTGCCGTCTGCAATCAGGCGATGGTCGCTGATCCGTCGCGCTGCCCAATGCATGGCGCGCACCTGCTCGCGCGCGCCGGCATACCGGTAGTCGGTCCACAGCGTGCAGCCCAGAAATGCAACGCCGCCGATCGAAATGCGGTCGCGCTCCAGCACGTGGATGTTTGGATGCCGGGCCGCCTCGGCTCGCCCCTCGGCGAGCTCGGCATGGCGGTTGTGCCCATAGAACTCGTGATTGCCGCCGACGTACACGACCGGCTTGGCATTCAGCTTCTCGCTCGCGATGAAGCGCACGCCTTCGGCCAGGCCCTGGCAGATGTCGCCGGCAATGACCACGATGTCATGCGCAGGGCGCGGTATCGGCAACTCGAAGGGAAAACGCCGGTTCGCGTCGACGTGCAAATCCGACAGGATCCAAAGCTTCATATGAGGTCTTCGCGGCTGATGGGCCTGTGGCGCAAGCTGCGGCGCGGGGAAAGTTTGTTGCGGCTCAGTCGCAGCTCGGCCTGCCGCCGCCCTTCTTCCTCAGATGCTCCGCGCATTGGGCGCGGATGTCTCTCAACTCCCTGAGAGTACGATCAAGATCGGCACGCTTCAATTGCAGGTCTTCGATCGTGCGCTCCACGCCGCTCAGCAGCATTTGCGTTTGCGCGATCTGTGCCGGATCGGCGTCATAGAGCTTCAGATACTCCGCGATCTCTTCCAGGCTGAAGCCGAGGTTCTTGCCACGCAAGATCAGCTTCAGCCGCGCCCGATCGCGACGCGAGTATGCGCGCGCCACGCCTCGCCGGGCCGGCGAGATCAGGCCCTTCGACTCGTAGAAGCGAATGGTTCTGGTCGTGACGCTGAACTCACCGGCTAGCTCGCCGATGGTGTAGAGGCGACTGCTCTCATCGATGACTGCAGACAAATGCATGACCTGCTTGTGTTGCGGCGCGGCTCAATTGGCCTTACGCCGCGCCTCCTCTTCTGCCTTCAGTTCCTTCTTGGAGAGCTTGCCGATCATCGTCTTGGGAAGCGCATCGCGGAACTCGATTTGCGCCGGCATCTCGATCTTGGAGAGCTTGGCCTCGAGGTGGTTGCGAATATCCGCCTCGGTTACCGTCATGCCGGCCTTGAGCTTGATGAAAGCCTTGGGCGCCTCTCCGCGGTAGGGGTCCTTGATGCCGATCACGGTCACCTCCTCGACGGCCGGGTACTCGTAGATCGCCTCCTCGATTCGGCGCGGATATACATTGTAGCCGGAGCAGATGATGAGATCCTTGATGCGGTCGACGATGAAAATGAACCCTTCCTCGTCCATGATACCAACATCGCCGGTGCGCAGGAAATCGCCAACGAACTGATCGGCCGTCTCCTCGGGCCGTTTCCAGTATCCCTTCATGACCTGTGGGCCTTTGACGCAGATCTCGCCCTTTTCCCCCAGCGGCACCTCCTGTGTGGGATCGGCAAGGTCGCGCAGCGAGACGATCGTTCCGGGCAGAGGCTGGCCGATCGACCCGCTCTTCACCGGGCCTTCCACTGGATTGCAGGTGACGCTGGGTGAGGCCTCGGTGAGGCCGTAGCCCTCTACGACCTTGCAGCCCGTGACCTTCTCGAACCGTTCCTTCACGTCGACCGGCAAAGGTGCCCCACCCGAGACACAGTACTTGAGCGACGACAGGTCGAGGCTCTTCAGCTTCGGATGGTTCAGGATGGCGATGAACATGGTCGGCACGCCGGGCATCACCGTCGGTCTCGTCTTGTCGATGAGCCGCATGGCGTCGTCCAGCACGAAGCGCGGCATAATGACAATCTCCGCGCCCTCCTGGAGGGCGAAGTTCATGGCCGCGGTCATGGCGAACACGTGAAAGAACGGCAGGGCTGCGAGCGTCCGCTCCTGGCCGCTGTGCAGGTTCGTTGCCCAGGCGGCGCCCTGCTGGCAGTTCACGGAGATGTTGGCATGGGTCAGCATGGCCCCCTTGGGCGTGCCGGTGGTGCCGCCGGTGTATTGGAGCACGGCGACATCGCTCAGCGCGTCGATGGCCGGCCTCTGGAAGCTATCGGCATCCGCCAGGACATCGACATCCCCAACAATCCGGGCGGCCACTGGCGATTTGGCGGGATGGGCCAGCTCCCGACCTTTGAAGAGCTTGAAAAGAACCGATTTTGCCGGTGGGAGGAGGGCCGCAAAGGAGGCGACAATGGCCCGCTTGAGCGTGCCCGCCTTCATCAGCCCTTCGACCTTGTCGAACAAGAGCTTCAGGTCGAGCGTGACCATCAGCTCCGTCTCGCTGTCCCTGACCTGGAAGGTCAGCTCGTCGGCGGTGTAGAGCGGATTGTAGTTAACAACAGTTCCACCGGCTTTGAGGGTGGCGAAGTAGTAGATAATGAACGTTGGGCAATTTGGCATGAGCAGACCGACCTTGGTGCCCCTTTTCACACCGAGCTTTTGCAGGCCGGCGGCAGTACGGTCGACGAGTTGTCCGATCTCGGCATACGAGAGCTTCCTGCCGAGGAAGTTGGTGCAGGTCCGGCCCCCGTGTGTGGCCACGGCCGTGTCGAGCAGCTGTCCTAGCGGCAGCGGCCTAAACTGCTGGAACCAATCGACATCTTTCGGATATTTGCGCAGCCATTGGTAGGATGCCGCCTCCCGCGCTCCGGCGGGGGCCTGCAGCGCTGAAGTCATTGTGGGCCTCCTCCTGGGTCTAGAGTAGGTGTCTCCCCAAACCCCTGGTCTTGATCGAGCCCTGCGGCTCCGGCGGTGCATTGAACACGCTTTTTTGACCCCTGGCCAGATCGCTCCCCCAATCCACCGGCATATCGGGCCTGAATTTTGCCGTCTCCAGCCGTACTTTGCATCCGCTAGACTATTGAGCCTTTTGCGTATATGTGGACGCCTCAGCGAACCTTCCGGGCGCGCCTGGATTGAGCAAACACCAAATTAACCAACAAGGTCCCGACATGCCCGGTCTAGGGCACGGTGGGAGAGCGAGATGGACGAAGTAGCCACCAAGATCATCGACATTCTGAAGAAGCACATGAAAGAGCCCCGTGACGACATCGGGCTCAACACCGCGCTGACCGATCTCAAAATTGAGTCTCTCGACCTGGCGATGATCGTCTTCGACATCGAAGATAGCTTCGGGATTGAGATTCCCTACAACGCCAACGAAGAAGCGGCCGACTTCAAGACGGTCGGATCGGTAGTGGATCGGGTGCGCGCCTTGATGTCCGGTGCTGCCGCCGCCAAGGCGTGACGGACGCTATTCGAATTTCCCTGCGCCCGTTCGGCGTGACAGATCAAGAGTACATGGCTAGATGACAGCATCAGGCGGACCACGCCGCGTGGTCGTTACGGGCATGGGCGTTGTAACGCCGATCGGCACCACCGTGGCCGATTTTTGGGCCTCCTGCCGGGCAGGGCGGTCAGGGGTTGGCCCGCTGGGTGGCTTTCCCCTTGAAGACCTGAAAATTCTGATTGCGGCCCAGATTAAGGATTTCGATCACAAGGCCCGCCTCAAGCATTTCAGACGCGACAAGATCATCATTCACGCCGATCGCTATTCGTGGTTTGCGGCCGCAGCCGCGGACGAGGCCATTAAGCAGGCCGGCCTTGAGGCACCCTTCCAGAACCCCTACCGGACCGCCTGCATCATAGGCTCCGGCGCCGGCGGTCTCGTTACCTTCGAGTCGGCCTATCGTGACCTCTTCATCCTGAACAAGCGTGCCACGCATCCGCTGACGCTGCTGCGCATCATCGGTTCGTCCGCGGCAGCCCATGTCGGCATCGAATACGGCGTGAAGGGCCCGACCTTTGCAACCTGCAGTGCCTGCTCTACGGCAGCACACGCCATTGGATTGGGCCGCGACTATATCCGTGCCGGCTTGATCGATCTGGCGATCGTCGGGGCGTCGGAGAGCGTGATCAACTACGGCACCATGAAGGCTTGGCAAGCCATGCATGTGCTCTCGCCCCAGGGCTGTTTTCCGTTTGCCAAGAAGCGCAACGGCACGGTTCTGGGCGAGGGCGCCGGCGTCCTGGTGCTCGAGTCGGAGGAGCATGCCAAGGCGCGGGGTGCCAAGGTCCTGGCCGAGCTTTGCGGTTTCGGCATGACCTCGGACAGCAAGGACATGGTCAATCCGGACATCGACGGCCCCAGCGAGGCCATGCGGCTGGCTCTGGCGGATGCCCGGGTGGCCACGACCGACATCGACTACATCAACGCCCATGGCACGGCGACGACCATCAACGACCGCAACGAGACGAACGCGATCAAGAAGGTGTTCGGCGCGCACGCCGGCCAGCTTGCCATCTCCTCGACCAAGTCCATGCACGGGCATCCGCTTGGTGCCGGGGGAGCCATCGAGGCGATTGCCTCGCTCAAGGCCATGGAGGAGAACTGGGTGCCGCCCACCATCGGATTGGATGAGCCCGATCCCGAGTGTGATCTCGACTACGTGCCCAACATGGGGCGCGAGAAACGGGTTACATATGCCATGTCGAACTCGTTTGCTTTCGGCGGCTTGAACGCGGTGCTGGTTTTTGGGCCTCCGCCAGCCTGAGCGGGCGGGCCGCTAAGAGCTGCAGACACGATCCGCATCCTCACAGTTGCGTGAGGTCACCTCCCGGGTGGGGCCTGAGAAGCACCCCTCGGCTTTGCCCGTCGTGCGGGGCAGCCGCGCTGCGCCAACTGCTGCCTTGCGTCGGCGGAACATGTGGCCAGCGCTGGCTCAGTGGACATCGGCGCTCATGGGGCATTGGCGGTGCGGCTCGGGCTGGTGGGCCCGGCAGGACTCGAACCTGCAACCAGACGGTTATGAGCCGCCGGCTCTAACCATTGAGCTACGGGCCCGATCCCAAAGGGTGGCGCCTCTAGTACACCACTTCGCGGTGCCTTGGAACGCCTGGGTTTGGGCCTTGTTCGAACAAAAATTTCATGTTCCCTGCCAAGGGATCGCTGCCGGCAATGCGAGGACATCATGAGTACCTACAAAGCGATCATCCTTTCGGCGGGCGTCCTGGCGGCAGCGCTGGGGGTTGCCATCTTTGATGCGAGAAGCGCTATGGCAGCGGACAGCGACAAGGTGGAGCGGACGGTGAGTGTTTCCGCAACCGGCAGCGTCATCGTCGAAGCGGATATCGCGCAAGTTTCTGCCGGCGTCGTGACCGAGGCCGACTCGGCCAAAGATGCCCTTTCCCGCAACAGCATCGTAATGAGCAAACTGATCGATGGCTTGAAGGCCGCGGGCACGCAGCCGAAGGACATCCAAACCACGGCGCTCAACGTCGAGCCTCGGTACACGCAACCCAAGGATGGGCGTGCGCCCACCATCAACGGTTATCGCGTGATCAATCAGGTGCGGTTGACGGTGCGCGAGGTGAAGCGCTTGGGCGAGCTTCTGGATCAAGCGATCGCACTGGGTGCCAATCAGATCAATCATATCGCCTTCGATATCGCCAACCCGGAGCGGCTGAAGGACGAGGCGCGCAAACAGGCGATGGAGAATGCCCAAAGGCGCGCTGAGCTCTATGCCAAGGCCGCTGGCGGACAGCTGGGACCCGTGCTGCGCATCTCCGAGAGCGTAGCCGAGCTGCATCCGATGCCCGGCGGGCGCGTGGCGATGAGGGCCAGTGTCCCCGTCGAGCCCGGCATGCGCAGCCTCGAGGTCGAGGTGCATGTGACCTACGCGCTGCGCTGAGGCCGGCGCCATGTCAGCCGAAATGGTTCTCGCGTTCACGGCCGCCTGCGTGTTGCTGGCGCTGACACCGGGTCCGAACATGGCGCTCATCGTCGCCAACACCCTGGGCCACGGCTTGCGCGGAGGCCTGACAACGCTGGCGGGCACGACGACCGGTCTGGCGCTGCTGGTCGCTGCCACGGCTGCCGGCATGACATCGGTGATGGTGTTCATGTCCACCTGGTTCGATGTCGTGCGCTGGATGGGCGCGTTCTATCTCTTCTATCTGGGCGCGCGTCAGCTTTGGCAGTTGCGTGGTGACGGGCAGGCCGCAGCCCGGGTCGATGCGCCCCCTGCGCGCGGCAGTTGGTATCTGCAGGGTCTGTTTGTAAGTCTCTCGAACCCCAAGGTTATCCTGTTTCTGGGAGCGTTCCTGCCGCAGTTTGTCGACATGCGAGCTGATCCCGTGGGCCAGCTCGCCGTTCTCGCCGTCCTGTTCGTTGTGGTGCTGGCGGTCGTCGATATTGCCACCACGATTGCCGTCGCCCGCGCGCGCACGGCCTTTGGTGCGGCGCAGCTCCGCCCGCTCGACTGGGCGGCGGGCTTTTTTCTGCTGTTCGGCGGTCTGGCGCTGGCGGTCATGCGGCGCTCGTGATACTGGCTGTCGGCCCGTCCCGTCCGGGACGACGGATGTGGTGACGTTCATCGCTTTCACACCGCCATGAAGCGCATCGGTTTTACCTCAGGCTCATTCGATCCCGTTACCAACGGCCACATGGACGTGATCGCGCGCGCTGCCCGCATGGTCGACACGCTCGTGGTCGGCATCGGGGTTCATCCTGGAAAGACGCCGCTTTTCTCTCCAGACGAGAGGATCGACATGCTGAGGGCCGAAACGGCGCTCATCACCAAGCAGACCGGGTGCAGGATTGACGTCGTCACCTTCGACAATCTGACAGTCGAGGCCGCCAGGGCCGCGGGCGCCGCGCTTATCTTTCGCGGGCTGCGCGACGGTACGGACTTCGACTATGAGATGCAGATGGCGGGGATGAACGGGGCGATGGCTCCAGATGTGGACACAGTCTTCCTGCCCGCAGGTCCCGCAGTGCGCCATATCACGGGAACGCTGGTGCGACAGATCGCCCTGATGGGTGGTGATGTCGCTGAATTCGTCTCGCCGGCCGTCGCGCGGCGGCTGAAGGCAAAGGTGCCGAAGACGAGGTCTTGAGTTGCCGCCCATGGCATGCGTGCCGTAGAAAGGCCACACGCGGCATGACATTCGCCGGTCTTCACATTCCGTCGGCGCGTCCATCGCCGCCGGAATTTCCACGCACAAACTGTTGGAGCCGCCCGTGATCCGATTTTTTCTGAGCACTGCACTTGCCTTGTGCGCCCTCGCGTCCGTTGCACAAGCCCAGGCTCCCGACCCGCAGAATACGCTCGTCATCGAGCTCAAGACCGGCAAGGTTCTGATCAAGCTGCGGCCCGATCTGGCGCCCAAGCACGTGGCACGCGCCCAGCAGCTCGCCAAGCAGGGCTTCTACAACGGCCTCAAGTTCCACCGTGTCATCGATGGCTTCATGGCGCAGACGGGCGATCCGCAGGGCACCGGCGCAGGCGGCTCGAGCCTTCCCGATTTGCCGGCCGAGTTCACCCGCGAAGCCTACAAGCGCGGCAGCGTCGGCGCCGCGCGCACGAGCGATCCCAACAGTGCCAACAGCCAGTTCTTCATTTGCTACGACGGATGCCGCCCCCTAACGGGCCAGTACACGCTGTGGGGTGAGGTGGTGGAAGGCATGGAGCATGTCGACAAGATCGCGCGCGGTGAGCCGCCGGCGCGTCCGGACGTGATGGTGAAGGTCTATCTGCTGTCGGACGCGAAGAAGTGACAGCGCCGAACGGACCATGTCGCGAAGGCGAGGATTGGGTCCGAATTGAGCTTTGTTAGCTGTGTCGCACGCCCGCTGCGGCGGGACTGACACCGAGTTGGAGATTCACAATGACTGTCATCAAAGATCCTGAAAATACGCTGATCATGGAGACGACAAAGGGCAAGGTGGTCATCGCCCTGCGTCCCGACCTGGCGCCGAAGCACGTCGAGCGCATCAAGCAGTTGGCGCGCGAGGGTTTCTACGACGGTATCGTCTTCCACCGCGTCATCGACGGCTTCATGGCGCAGACCGGCTGCCCGCACGGAACGGGCACCGGTGGCTCGAAGTATCCAAACCTGCCGGCCGAGTTCAACGCCGAGCCGCATGTGCGCGGCGTGTGCTCGATGGCGCGGGCGCAGAACCCCAACAGCGCCAACAGCCAGTTCTTCATTTGCTTTGACGACGCCACATTCCTGGATCGTCAGTATACCGCGTGGGGCAAGGTCATCGAGGGCATGGAGAACGTCGACATGATCAAGCGCGGCGAGCCGGTGCAGAACCCCGACAAGATCCAGTCTCTGAAGGTCGCTGCGGACGTGAAGTGATCCCGCTGCGGCGCAGCGGCGCAGCCATTGATGATACGCTTTCTTGGCTCGACGGGGAGCGCTAGCTTGGCGGTGAGCGGCCACCATCCGCAAAGACCACATCCATCACCGAGGAAGCCGATGCGCGACACACAAGGCCAAGGGACACTGCTGGGAATTGTGACGGTCGAGGGCGCAACGGGCCGGCTCCTCTATACTTTCGCCGCCGTCCTCCTCGGCGTCTGCCTGCTGACGGTGTCGGCGAAGGTTCAGGTTCCGTTCTGGCCGGTGCCGATGACCATGCAGACGTTGGTCGTTCTCATGCTCGGCATGGCCTATGGGTCGAGATTGGGGGCAGGCACCGTACTGGCTTATCTGCTCGTCGGCGCGGCAGGCTTCCCCGTCTTCGCCGGCACGCCCGAACGCGGCATCGGCTTGGCCTACATGATGGGCCCTACCGGCGGCTTCCTCATGGGGTTCCTGCTGGCCGTCTGGGTTGTCGGGGCGCTCGCCGAGCGCGGCTGGGATCGCTCCCTCCTTCGGTGTACGGCTGCGATGCTTGTCGGCACAGTGTCGATTTTCGTGCTCGGACTGGCCGCTCTGATGCCGGCCATGGGCTTCTCGCGGGCCATTGAGGTGGGATTGATCCCGTTCCTCGCATCGAGCGCGCTGAAGATCGCGCTCGGCGCTGTCGCCATGCCCCTCATCTGGCGCCTGTTCGGCTCACGTCCGGACGGGTGGCCTGGACGTCCTTGAGATCCAGGCGGCCGCACCGCTTATACTGGGCTCATGCGCACGGACCTGTTCGACTTCGAGCTGCCTGATGACCGCGTTGCCCTCGAGCCTGCGCATCCCCGCGATGATGCGCGGCTGCTGGTGGTGGACGCGGGCGGGTTTGCGGATCGCATCGTCCGCGACCTGCCCGATCTCCTTCGACCCGGCGATACGCTCATCTTCAACGACACCCGCGTGATACGCGCAGCGCTGGCCGGCGAACGAGTTCGAGGTGAGGCCAGCGCGCGCGTCACGTTCAATCTGCACAAGCGTGTCGATGCGAGCCGCTGGCGCGCCTTTGCAAGGCCGGCCAAGCGGCTCGCCGTCGGTGACCGCGTCCGTTTCGGTCACGATGGCCGTGTGTGCTTCCTAGGCACATTGGATGCAACCATCACCGAGATCGGCAGCGAGGGTGAAGTTGAGCTCTCCTTCAGCATGCACAGCGCCTATCTCGACGAGGCCATAGACGCGCTGGGTGATCCGCCGTTGCCGCCCTACATCGCCGGCAAGCGCGATCTGTGCCCCGAGGACGCCGAACGCTACCAGACTATCTATGCCCGCCGTGAAGGCGCGGTTGCTGCGCCGACGGCCGGCCTGCATTTCACCGAGCGCCTGTTTGAGGCGCTCGACGCGCGCGGCATTGCGCGCCTTTTCGTTACGCTTCACGTTGGTGCGGGCACTTTCCTTCCCGTGAAAGTCGACGATACGGCCCAGCATCGGATGCATGCGGAGTGGGGTGAGGTTTCTGCCGAAACGGCTGAGGCCGTCAATCGCGCCCGCGCCAAGGGTGGGCGCGTGATTGCCGTGGGCACGACATGCTTGCGACTGCTTGAGACGGCGGCGGACGACAACGGCAGCATCATGCCCTACAACGGCGAAACCCGATTGTTCATAACGCCCGGCTATCGCTTTAAGGCTGTTGATCTGCTCGTGACCAACTTCCACCTGCCGCGCTCGACCCTGTTCATGCTGGTTGCCGCATTCAGCGGACTCGAGACGATGCAGCGCGCCTACACCCACGCCCTGGGCTCCGGCTATCGCTTCTATTCCTACGGCGATGCCTGCCTTCTCCAGCGGGCGCCCGGCTCATGACGGACCGGTTTGTGTTCACTCTCATCAAGGCGGACGGCGGTGCGCGGCTGGGTGAGATCGCCACGTCCCGAGGGACAATTCGCACACCGGCGTTCATGCCGATCGGAACGGCGGCAACCGTCAAGGCCGTCTACACCGACCAGCTCGAGGCTGCGGGGGCGGATGTGATCCTGGCCAACACCTATCATTTGATGCTGCGGCCCGGCGCCGAGCGCGTGGCAAGGCTCGGCGGCCTGCACACGTTCATGCGGTGGTCGAAGCCGATCCTCACTGACAGCGGCGGCTTTCAGGTGATGAGCTTGGCGAAGCTGCGCAAGATCACCGACGAAGGCGTGACCTTCCAATCGCATATCGACGGGTCGACCCACGTGCTGACGCCGGAGCGGGCCATCGAGATCCAATGTCTTTTGGGTGCCGATATCCAGATGCAACTCGATGAGTGTGTGGCATTGCCCGCCTCGTCCGGGGCAATGCATGCTGCCGTCATGCGCTCGCTGGGCTGGGCCGAGCGCTGCAAGACGGCCATTGCGCGCTATCGCGATGAAGGTCTTGCGCAACGCGGCCAGGCGTTGTTTGGCATCGTGCAGGGCGGAACGGACCCCCAGCTCCGGGAGCTGTCTGCCGATGGGCTCGTGGCCATGGACTTTCCAGGCTACGCCGTTGGCGGTCTCGCTGTCGGCGAGCCGCAGGAGGTCATGCTGGACACGCTGGCACTGACGACACCCCGGCTGCCGGCAGACAAGCCGCGCTACCTGATGGGTGTTGGCACGCCGCTCGATCTCATCGAGGCTGTGGCGCGCGGCATCGACATGTTCGATTGTGTGCTGCCGACTCGATCGGGTCGCCACGGCCAGGCGTTCACCTGGTCAGGCAAGGTGAACCTGCGGAACGCCAAGTACGCCGACGATAGCTCTCCGCTGGATCCCGCCAGCAGTTGCCCCGCCGCGCGGGACTATTCGCGGGCGTATCTGCATCACCTCGTGAAATCGGGCGAGTATCTGGGCGCGATGCTGCTGTCGTGGGCCAACACGGCTTTCTACCAGGAGCTGATGCAGGCGATGCGGGGCGCGATCGCTGCCGGCCGGTTTGCCGCGTGGTCGCGCGAGACCAAAGATCGGCTTGCAGGCAGCGGGCCGGCCGACGGCGACGATGAGCCGGCCTAGCGTTGCGCCGTGGCCTCGGAAGTCATTGCCACGGCGGCGGCGCGCGAGGTGGCGCGCTCGCGCTGCAGGAGGTAGAGGCCGGATGCGATCACGATTGCGGCTCCGGCGAGTGTCCATCGATCAGGCAGCTGGCCGAATACCAGGTAGCCCGCGATCGAATGGGTGAGCAGGCTGATGTAGAGGAACGGCGCAATGATCGAAGCCGGCGCATGCCGGTGCGCCAATATGAACAGATAGTGGCCGAGTGCGCCGTACACGCCCAACGAGAGCAGCAACAGCCAAATGAAGCTGCTTGCTGGCCACACCCAGTCGGCGAGTGCGAACGGCGCGACGATCAGCGTTCCTGCCAGCAGCGAATAGAACAGCGTCACCTCGGCCTTGTCGAAGGCTGCAAGGTAACGAGTGACGATGCTGAAGACAGCATAGCAAAGCATGCTGCCGAACGACAGCAGGAATGCCGGGGGGACATCCGTGAAGCCGGGCCGGATGGCGATGAGGATGCCACCGAAACCGACCAGGATCGCCAGCGCCCGCCGCCAGCCGATCCACTCACCCAGCATGGGGCCGGCAAGCAGCGCCACGGTGAGGGGAGTGAGAAATCCCACGGTGGCGATTTGGTCCAACCGCAAATGCTTGAGCGCCAGGAAATTGAAGAATGTCGAGCCGAGCAGAAGGAATGATCGAGCGATCTGCGCCTTGAGCCTGTGGGTTCGCAGCAGGCTTGGTACGGCGATCAGGCCCAGGACGGCGATCATGACCAGGAACTGGCCGAGAAAACGCATCCATACCACTTGCGCCGATGGCAAGTCTGTTGCCGAGCCCAAGTATTTGGCGGTGGTGTCGAGGCAGGCAAACAGGCCCCATGCCAGGCACATGAGGCCGATCGCCCGAAGCGGCCGGGCCTCGAGGTGGCCTGCGGTGGCGGCAGGTGGCGAGGATTCTTTCTGCATCGATTGGGGTGCTGGCCACGAGCCGGGGCGATAGGGAATGCGGCCGTGTTATAGCCGCTTTGCCGTCCCGCTGAATGTGCTTGCGCGCGTGGCCTGAGATACCCGCGACGCATGCCTGGGTTCGAGGAGGGCGGCCTCTCCGCTGCCCTATCTGTGGCGGGATTGCATCACTGATCATCGCCGGGTTGTGGAGCCACTTGGTCTCGTTTGCATGAGAGCAGATCTCTCGTGGGGAAAGCCCGGGCGAAGGTTCGGGCCCTTCCGGGAATCAGCTAGTGCGGGTTCTCCTCGGCGCACTGCGGTGACCGACAGGTTCCCGTGCAGCGCCTCGTTGCGAAGGGCCGGCACTGGTCTGGCGCACACGTCCAGGGCGGTCAGAGGGAGTGGCACGGAATGAGAGTTTCGCATCGAGAGCCCTGCTCGGTATCCCGGTTTCTGCTGGGGTTTGGAGTTGTTTGGGGTGTGGCGGGTCTGGGTGCGGGCGGGGCTGT
>JAIEQJ010000104.1 GCA_019747815.1 Hyphomonadaceae bacterium | reverse complement strand
GGCAGGCGACAGTTCCCGTTGACCGACGATCCGCAGCCAGCAATAGTTTCAATCCGCGCCTGCGCGTGGCAGGCGACTTCGCGTACCTGGACCGCCGGCTTCCAGACGAGCTGTTTCAATCCGCGCCTGCGCGTGGCAGGCGACAGTTCCCGTTGACCGACGATCCGCAGCCAGCAATAGTTTCAATCCGCGCCTGCGCGTGGCAGGCGACGGCTCTATGCTTGTCACGTGGGTTTGCCCCAACTGTTTCAATCCGCGCCTGCGCGTGGCAGGCGACGGCGAGGGGGTCAGTCCTCGCCGCCTTTTGAGCAGGTTTCAATCCGCGCCTGCGCGTGGCAGGCGACTCGGCAAGCCGGCTCGCTTCTCGTGAAACGATGCCGTTTCAATCCGCGCCTGCGCGTGGCAGGCGACCCGCCGACCCCGTTCAGCGCGGTCTCATCCTGCAGTTTCAATCCGCGCCTGCGCGTGGCAGGCGACGTTTCCGGCCGCCGCCCCATGCGCGATAACGAGATCGTTTCAATCCGCGCCTGCGCGTGGCAGGCGACCTAATTTCGACCGTCTGATGCCCGTCAAGCGACGTGTTTCAATCCGCGCCTGCGCGTGGCAGGCGACGAGAGGCCACGCCGCCGATCAGCGACAGGCCGGTGTTTCAATCCGCGCCTGCGCGTGGCAGGCGACCAAGGAGGCCGGCCGGCACGCCTTCGTGACGAAGTTTCAATCCGCGCCTGCGCGTGGCAGGCGACCCGCGCCCGCTGACAACACGGTCACAGATCAGGCGTTTCAATCCGCGCCTGCGCGTGGCAGGCGACAGCGGTCCTGGCCGCCGCTGTCAGCGGCCAGGTTGTTTCAATCCGCGCCTGCGCGTGGCAGGCGACGCGAGGCTGGCGTGCATCTCAAGCTTATCGAGCAGTTTCAATCCGCGCCTGCGCGTGGCAGGCGACGTGGCAGGCCGCGCACGTCGGGCGAGAGCTGCAGTTTCAATCCGCGCCTGCGCGTGGCAGGCGACGGTTGCGGTCCCGGCATTCCTCGACAGCAACGGAGTTTCAATCCGCGCCTGCGCGTGGCAGGCGACGGAACTTGGTGAGTGTGGGCAGGGCTGGGGATATGTTTCAATCCGCGCCTGCGCGTGGCAGGCGACCACGTTGCCCAGGCTGTCTTCGCGCTTCGTCTTGTTTCAATCCGCGCCTGCGCGTGGCAGGCGACATGCGCGCGGGCGCGGCCTCGACCTGCAGCGGGTGTTTCAATCCGCGCCTGCGCGTGGCAGGCGACGTGACCTTGCGCCACTCGATCTTGGATTTGTAGGTGTTTCAATCCGCGCCTGCGCGTGGCAGGCGACCTTGTGCCCCATGATGCCGACGGTCATGCGATCGTTTCAATCCGCGCCTGCGCGTGGCAGGCGACATCTTGTCGGTTTGCTCCTCGTTGCGGGAGCCCATGTTTCAATCCGCGCCTGCGCGTGGCAGGCGACAGGGGAGGACGCAATGCGTAGCGGCGTGGGCCGAGGTTTCAATCCGCGCCTGCGCGTGGCAGGCGACCGGCTACCTGTGCACGTTGAGGATTTGCATCCCGAGGTTTCAATCCGCGCCTGCGCGTGGCAGGCGACGGCGTCACCACGGCGCCCGTTGGTGGCGCAGTGGTTTCAATCCGCGCCTGCGCGTGGCAGGCGACTGCCAATCTGCAACACGATGTCAAAGACCAGGAATTCGAGGCCGGTGCGCGAACCCGTCCGCCAGCTCACCACACCGATCCGCCGCTCGCACACCTTTCGGATCAACACTTTGATTTTGCTCAGGACGGAGACCGCGCGAACCAGCCCAGCATCACGCGGACGCTCGGGGTTCGCGCGACCTCTCACGGGCAACCCTAGCAGGGTTGAGCAAAGCACGTGCCGCGGCAGGGGCCGCGCCTGGCGGTTATCCCCACGCGATTGTTGCGATCGCGCACAGGAGTGGGGCGGTGCAGCCGTCCCTGCGGACGGAGGGAGATCATCGCAGGTGCGGCAGTGTCGCGTCGCTGCCGGCAAGGACAGCCTCGCCGCCATGGCTTGGAGCCGCGCGTGCCACCACGACCCTCGCGCCGAGGGCCAGAGCCGCGGGCCCCGCGCCATGGGCACCCCGCGATTTTAATGCGCCGTTTATGCGCGGGGGATGAAATCCCTATCGCGTTTTTATGTGCGCACACCTAGCTCTCCTGCTGCAACAACAAGGAGGCGGCGGTTATGGCGGACCTTGCCTATCTGGCGCTCGGCGTGGGCATCATCGCCGGCATGGCGCTCTATGCCCGCTGGGCCTCGAGCCCGTGAGGCGCCCGTGATCGATCTCGTGCTCGGCGCCATCGTGGCAGCCGGCCTGGCCGCCTATCTGGCGTACGCGCTGCTGCATCCTGAGAAGCTCTGATCCTGCGTGCGCGCGGTCCCGTGCCGCGGGCGCACCCAGAAAGGATCGCCCAAAGGATCGCTCCCAAAGGATCGCTCCCAAAGGATCACTCCATGACCCTCAACGGCTGGTTGCAAATCGGGCTGATGTTCGTGCTGGTGATCGCCACCGCGCGACCGCTCGGCATCTACATGGCGTCCGTGTTCGAGGGGCGCCCGACGGTCCTCGATCCCGTGCTGCGGCCCGTCGAGCGGGGGCTCTACGCGCTTGCCGGGGTCGATGCCAGGCGCGAGCAGGATTGGCTCGCCTACACGGTCGCCCTGCTCATCTTCAACGCGGCCGGGTTCGTTCTCCTCTACGCCATCCTGCGCCTGCAGCACGTTCTGCCCCTGAACCCGCAGGGCTTCGAGCCCATGAGCCCGCACCTGGCGTTCAACACGGCGGCTTCGTTCGTCTCCAACACGAACTGGCAGAGCTACGGCGGGGAGAGCACGCTCTCCTATTTCAGCCAGATGGCCGGACTGACGGTGCAGAATTTCCTGTCCGCCGCCACCGGCTTTGCCGTCGCGATCGCCATCGCCCGCGCCTTTGCGCGCAGCAAGGCGGCCACGGTCGGAAACGTCTGGGTCGATCTGACGCGCGCGACGCTCTATGTGCTGCTGCCGATCGCAGCCGTGCTGGCGGTGGTGCTCGTGGCGCTCGATATGCCGCAGAATTTGAGCGCCTACGTCGACGCCACCACGCTGGAGGGGGCCAAGCAGACGCTGGCTCAGGGGCCGGTCGCCAGCCAGGTCGCCATCAAGCAGCTCGGCACCAACGGCGGCGGCTTCTTCAATGTCAACGCCGCCCACCCCTATGAGAATCCGAGCGCCTGGACCAACCTCCTTCAGACCTGGGCGATCTTCTCCCTCGCTCTGGCCCTTGCCGTCACCTTCGGCCGCATGATCGGCAAGGAGCGCGAGGGCTGGGCGTTGCTCTCGGTGATGGTGCTGTTTCTTGCCGTCGGCGCCGCGGTTGCCTACTGGGCGGAAGCCTCCGGCAACCCGCTGCTGGACGCGCTGGGCGTCAGCGGCGGCAATATGGAAGGCAAGGACGTTCGCTTCGGCACCGCCCTATCGACCATCTGGGCCGTGTTCACGACCGGCGCCTCCAACGGCTCGGTCAATGCCATGCACAACTCCTTCATGCCGCTGGGCGCGCTGGTGCCGCTTGTGCTGATGCAGATCGGCGAGGTGGTGCCGGGCGGGGTCGGGTCCGGCCTCTACGGCATCGTGGTGCTGGCCATTCTTGCCATGTTCGTCGCCGGCCTCATGGTGGGGCGCACGCCGGAGTATCTGGGCAAGAAGCTCGAGGCCAAGGACGTGAAGATGGCGATGCTCGCCATCCTCATCATGCCGTTCTTCATCCTGGCCTTCTCGGCGGTGTCGGCCGTGCTGCCGGTCGCGCTGGCGGGCCTGGCCAATCCCGGCGCACGCGGCCTCACCGAAATCCTCTATGCCTACTCGTCCGCGGCGGGCAACAACGGCTCGGCCTTCGCCGGCCTCACCGCCAACACGCCCTGGTACAACACGACGCTCGGCATCAGCATGCTGGCGTGCCGGTTCGGCATCATCGTGCCGGTCATGGCGATCGCCGGATCGCTGGTGGCCAAGCCGAAGCTGGCGCCCTCGGCTGGCACCTTCCCCACCGACGGCCCGCTGTTCATCGGCCTGCTCGCCGGGGTGATCGTCATCCTGAGCGGCCTTGAATACTTCCCCGCACTCGCGCTGGGACCGATCGTCGAGCATTTCCAGATGCTGGCGGGCAAGACGTTCTAGGACGCCGAGGAGACCTCTGATGCGCACGCACGATCAAGCTGTCGAGCCGGGGCGGGATGCCGCCCGCGTCGCCCAGCCCGGCATGAGCGCGCGCGAGCGTGATGGCGGCCGCGCGCTGCGCAAGCGCTACAAGACCGCCATCACCGATCCCGCGCTGATCCAGCGCGCCGCCGATGATGCGGTGCGCAAGCTCAATCCGCGCACGCTGGTCAAGAACCCGGTGATCTTCGTGACCGCCGTGGTCTCCGCCCTGGTGACGGTGCTCTTTGTCCGCGATCTGGTGACGGGCCAGCCGGCGCTGTTCACCGGCCAGATTGCCGCCTGGCTCTGGTTCACCGTGCTGTTTGCCAACTTTGCCGAGGCCATCGCGGAAGGGCGTGGGCGGGCGCAGGCGGAGGCCCTGCGGCGGGCGCGCGAGGAGACGCGGGCCAAGCGCATTCTCATGCCCGGCGCCAGTCGCGAGATTTGGGAAGGCGTCGATGCCTCGCGGCTGCGGCCGGGCGACATCGTGCTGGTCGAGGCCGGCGACATGATTCCCGGCGATGGTGAGGTCATCGAGGGCATCGCCTCGGTGAACGAGGCGGCGATCACCGGCGAGTCGGCACCCGTGATCCGGGAGGCGGGCGGCGACCGGTCCGCGGTCACCGGCGGCACCACCGTCCTGTCCGACTGGATCGTGGTGCGCATCACCGCCGCCCAGGGCTCGTCCTTTCTCGATCGCATGATTGCCCTGGTCGAGGGCGCCGAGCGGCAGAAGACGCCGAACGAGATCGCCCTCAACATCCTGCTCGCCGGCATGACGATCGTGTTCCTGATCGCCGTCGTCGCGCTGACGGGGCTGGGCGCCTATTCCGGGTCGAACATCGCCGTGCCGGTGCTGATTGCCCTGTTCGTGACGCTGATCCCCACCACCATCGGCGGCCTGCTGTCGGCGATCGGCATCGCCGGCATGGACCGTCTGCTCAAGTTCAACGTGCTGGCGATGTCCGGGCGCGCGGTGGAGGCTGCCGGCGACGTCGACACGCTGCTGCTCGACAAGACGGGCACCGTGACCTTCGGCAACCGCATGGCGACCGAGATCATCCCCGCCCCCGGCGTGTCGGAGCGCGAGGCGGCGCAGGCGGCCCTCATCGCCAGCCTTGCCGACGAGACCGCCGAGGGCCGCTCGATCGTCGCTCTGGCGGAGGAGAAATACGGGCTGCAGGCGCCGTCCCGGGAGAACGCGAAATTCATTCCCTTCTCGGCCACCACCCGGCTGTCGGGCGTCGAGGTGGACGGACGCAGGCTGCGCAAGGGCGCCGTTGATGCCGTCGTGAGCTTCGCCGACGGGGTGGCGGGCCGTGCCATCGAGCCGCCGGCGCCGTTTCGCACGGCGGTGGAGCGCATTGCCCGCTCCGGCGGCACGCCGCTCGGCCTCGCGGAGGGAGACCGCCTGCTGGGGGTCATTCACCTCAAGGACGTGGTGAAGCCGGAGATCAAGCAGCGCTTTGTCGAGCTGCGCCGCATGGGGATCAAGACGGTGATGATCACGGGCGACAACCCCGTGACGGCCGCTGCCATCGCGTCTGAGGCTGGCGTCGCAGACTTCATCGCCGAGGCCACGCCGGAGGACAAGCTGCGCTATATCCGCAGCGAGCAGGCGCACGGACGGCTGATCGCCATGTGTGGCGACGGCACCAACGACGCGCCGGCGCTGGCCCAGGCCGACGTCGGCGTCGCCATGCAGAGCGGCACGCAGGCGGCACGCGAGGCCGGCAACATGGTGGATCTGGATTCCGACCCCACCAAGCTCATCGAGGTTGTCGAGATCGGCAAGCAGCTTCTCATGACTCGTGGCGCGCTGACGACGTTCTCGATCGCCAACGACGTGGCGAAATATTTTGCCATCATCCCGGCGCTGTTCGTCGCGGCCTTGCCCGAGCTCGGGGCGCTCAACGTCATGGCCCTTGCCACGCCGCAGAGCGCGATTCTGTCGGCCGTGATCTTCAATGCCCTGATCATCGTCGCGCTGATCCCCCTGGCGCTGAAGGGCGTCGCCTATCGGCCGATCGGCGCGCCAGCTCTGCTGCGCCGCAACCTGCTGATCTACGGCCTTGGCGGTATCGTCGTGCCCTTCATCGGCATCAAGCTCATCGACATGCTGGTGTCGGCGCTGCATCTGGCCTGAAGGAGGAGGTGACATGTTCCAGCATCTGCGTCCCGCCCTGGTGATGATCATGGCCTTCGTGCTTCTCACAGGGATTGCGTATCCCCTGGCGATCACCGCCGTTGCCCAGGTGATGTTTCCGGGCGGCGCCAACGGCAGCCTGATCGTCAAGGACGGCAAGGTCGTTGGCTCGGCCCTGATCGGCCAGGCCTTCGGCAGCGACCGCTACTTCCAGCCGCGTCCGTCGGCAACCACCGCCACCGACCCCCAGGATGCGTCCAAGACGGTCGATGCGCCCTACAACGCAGCCGCCTCGGCGGGTTCCAATCTGGGACCGCTTAACAAGAAGCTGATCGATCGCGTCAAGGGCGATGTCGCGCGGCTGCGCGCTGCCGGCGTCAGCGGGCCGATCCCGGTCGACGCGGTGACGACCTCGGCGAGCGGCCTCGATCCGCACGTCGCGCCGGAGACGGCGCTCCTGCAGGTCGCACGCGTCGCCATGGCGCGCGGCCTGGCGGAGGATCGCGTGCGTGCGCTGGTGACGGCCCATGTCGAGGGCCGCGCGCTGGGGCTGCTGGGCGAGCTGCGTGTTAATGTTCTGCGGCTCAATCTCGCCTTGGACGCATTGAAGCGGTAGACTTCGGCAGGCACGAGGCGATGCATGCCTGCACCATCAGTCCAACGAGCTTCTCCTGACGCCCTCCTCGCCCTTGCCAAGCAGCAAGGGCGCGGTCGTCTCAAGATCTTTCTCGGTGCCTCGCCCGGCGTCGGCAAGACCTACGCCATGCTGCTCGCAGCCCGCGCAGCCAAGGCCGAGGGCCGCGACGTCCTGGTTGGCATTGTCGAGACGCACGGCCGCGCCGAGACGGAGGCGTTGCTGGACGGCCTGGACGTGCTGCCGCGCAAGCCGATGGTCTATGTCAACCGCATCATGAGCGAGTTCGACATCGACGCGGCGCTGGCGCGGCGCCCGGATTTGCTGCTCGTCGACGAGTATGCCCACACCAATGTTGCCGGCAGCCGCCATCCCAAGCGCTGGCAGGATGTGGAGGAGCTGCTGGCGGCCGGCATCGATGTGTGGAGCACCCTGAACGTCCAGCACCTGGAGAGCCTCAACGACGTCATCCAGAGGATCACGCGCGTGCGCGTGCGCGAGACGGTGCCCGACAGCGCCTTCGAGAATGCCGACGAGATCGTGCTGATCGATCTGCCGCCCGAGGAGCTGCTCAAGCGCATGGCGGAGGGCAAGGTGTACTTCCAGCAAACGGCGGCGCGCGCCCGGGAGAACTTCTTCAGGCCGCAGAATCTGGCCGCGCTGCGCGAGCTGGCCCTGCGCCGGGCTGCCGAGCGCATCGATGCCGATCTCGTGCAGCGCATGCAGGCGCAGGCCATCGAAGGGCCGTTGCCCGCCGGCGAGCGCATCCTTGCCTGCATCGGGCCCGATGCGGATGCCACCCACATCGTGCGCACGGCCAAGCGTCTGGCCGATCTGATGGATGCTCCCTGGATTGCAGTCTATGTGGAGCGGGCCAGCGGGCGCTCGAACGACGCGGCGCGCCGGCATGTCGATGAGGCCTTGAAGCTTGCCGAGGCCCTGGGCGGGGAGACCAGGACGCTGGTGGGCAACGACATGACCACGGAAATCCTGCGTCTGTCGCGCTTTGAGAACGTCACGCAAATCGTGGTCGGGCGCTCGCGCAGGGGTTTTTTCGCAGAGCTGCTGCGCCGGTCGCTCCCGCACGATCTCGTGCGGCGCGCCGAGGGCATTGCCGTCCACTTCGTGACGGGCTCGCAGGAGGCTCGGCGCCCTGAGCCGAGCCGGCCTTCGGGCCTCGGGCTCGCGCTCGATCCGCTGGCGTTCCTGTGGGCGACGCTGGCCGTCGCCGGCGCGCTGATGCTTGGTTTCGCCCTCACCGCCATCACGTCGGTGCCGAACCTGTCGATGATCTTCCTCTTGGCCGTGCTGTTTGCGGCCGTCGCGTTCGGGATTTGGCCGGCGATCTACGCGTCGCTGCTCTCCTCCCTGGCGATGAACTTCTTCTTCATCGAGCCGCTCTACACGTTGACCATCGCCGAGCCCTACGAGCTGCTGTCGCTGCTCATCTTCCTGGTGGTTTCCATCATCTCCGCGACGCTGGCCGGTCGCGCGCGCGAGCAGGCGCGCCTGGGGGTCCGGCGGGTGCGTGCCCTGCGCCGGCTCTACGAGTTCACGCGCAAGTTGTCGAGCCTGGCGACCGTCGATCATATCGCCGAGGCGGCCGCCAGCGAGATCAACACGGGGCTGGCGCGGCCGGCTGCCGTTCTCATCGATCAGGCCGGCGAGCTGGCGCTGAGGGCAGCCTGGCCGCCGCTCGAGGAGCTCGACACGAGCGCCATGACGGCGGCGCGTTGGGCGTTCACCCACGACGAAGCGGCGGGCGCGGACACGGCAACGCTGCCGACGCTGCCCTGGTACTTCCTGCCGCTGCGCTCGGCGCATGGCCGCATCGGCGTGGTCGGCATCGCCCGGGCGCGCGAGGCCGATCGTTTCGACCAGGAGGCCCTGGCCTTGCTGGGCACGATCGCGGAGCAGACCGCCGCGGCGCTGGAGCGCGCCTCGCTCGCGCGGGAGATGGTTGCCGCGCGGTCCGCCGCCGAGACCGAGCGTGTGCGCAACACGCTTCTGGCGTCCGTATCGCACGATTTCAGAACGCCGCTGTCCTCGATCCTGGGCTCCGCCACCAGTCTCATCGACTACGCCGACAAGCTCGAGCCGAAGGCGCGAAGCGAGCTGCTCGGCCAGATCAAGGACGAGGCCGAGGCGCTGGACGACATGGTCCGCAACCTGCTCGCCATCACGCGCATCGATGCCGGCGCCTTGGAGTTGCGCAAGGACTGGATCGATGCGCATGAGGTGGTAAGCCGGGTGGTGAGCGCGGCCCGCCGCCAGCGCAGCGAGGCGCCGAGCATCGAGGTGGAGCTGCCGCGGGACATGCCGCTGATCCGCGCCGATCCGACCCTGGTGGAGCAGGCGCTGACGAACATTCTTGCCAATGCGATCACACATACACCCAAGGGAACCCGGATCGTGATCGGCGCGCAGGTCCTGCCGGATGCGGTCAGGATCACCGTCTCGGATGACGGGCCCGGCATTCCTGCCGAGCTGGTGCCGCGACTGTTTGAGAAGTTCTCGCGGGCCAGGCAGTCGGAGCATGCGCAAGGCGCCGGCTTGGGCCTTGCCATCGCCAAGGGCATCATGGATGCGCACCTGGGATCGATCACCGCTGAGAGCCCGGTTGGCAAGAAGGGGCGCGGCACGCGCATCGTGCTGACCTTTCGGCGCAAGGAGGCGCCGCTATGAGCACCGGACCCCGCGTGCTCGTGGTCGACGACGAGCCGGCCATCCTGCGCTTCCTGCGCCCCGCGCTGACCGCGGGCGGCTATGGCGTGGCGACGGCGGAAAGCATGGCGGAGGCGGTCAGGGCGATTGCCGCCCGTCCGCCCGATCTCGTCGTGCTCGACCTCGGCCTTCCCGACGGCGACGGCAAGGACCTGATCCGCAAGGTGCGTGAATGGTCCGATGTGCCCATCATCGTCCTCTCGGCGCGCGAGCGCGAAGTCGAGAAGATCGAGGCGTTCGACCTCGGGGCCGACGACTACGTCAACAAGCCGTTCGGCGTCGGCGAGTTGATGGCGCGCATGCGCGCCGCGCTGCGGCACCGGTCGCAGCAGGCCGCCGAGATGCCGGTGACGCGGCTGGCAGACATCGAGATCGACCATGCGCAGCACCGCGTCACGCGGTGCGGGCAGGAGATCAAGCTCACGCCCAAGGAGTTCGATCTGCTGGCATTCCTCGCTCGCAACCTCGGCAAGGTCATCACCCACAAGCAGATCCTCAGTGCCGTCTGGGGACCCGCCCACACCGAGGACACGCAGTATCTGCGCGTATACGTGCGGCACCTGCGCCAGAAGATCGAGGCCAATCCCAACGAGCCGAAGATCATCCACACCGAGGTCGGCATCGGCTATCGGATCATGGAGCCGGCATAGGCGCACCGCGCCCGCCACTCGGCCGGCGGGGACCGGCCCAAGTCTGCAGGGCTAGGGAAAGGCGGCGGCCAGGCGCCGGTGCTGCTCGGCGAGGCTGCCGCGCTGCGGCAAGCGCGGCGCCTCGCCGGCCAGCCGGTCGGCAAAGTAGCCGATCGTCGGGCGCAGGCCGTCCTCCAGCCTGACGCGCGGCTGCCAGTCGAGCCTTGATTTCGCGAGGGAGATGTCCGGGCGGCGCTGCCGCGGGTCGTCCTGCGGCAGGGGCAGGCAAATCAGCTCCGATTGCGCGTTGGTCTGCTCGATGATCAGCTCTGCGAGCTTCCTGATCGTGAACTCGGCGGGGTTGCCCAGGTTGACGGGACCCGTGAGGTCCGCCGGGGTATCCATCAGCCGGATCAGGCCGTCGATCAGATCGTCCACGTAGCAGAACGAGCGCGTCTGCTCGCCGTTGCCGTAAAGCGTGATGGGCTCGTTGCGCAGCGCCTGCACGATGAAGTTCGAGACCACGCGCCCGTCGGAAGGATGCATGCGCGGTCCGTAGGTATTGAAGATCCGCGCCACCTTGATCTCCACCTTGTGCTGGCGGTGATAGTCGAAGAACAGGGTCTCGGCACATCGCTTGCCCTCGTCGTAGCAGGAGCGGATGCCGACCGGGTTCACGTTGCCCCAGTAGGTCTCCGGCTGCGGGTGCACGGACGGGTCGCCGTAGACCTCGCTGGTGGAGGCCTGCAGGATCTTGCACCTGAGGCGCTTGGCCAGCCCCAGCATGTTGATGGCCCCGTGCACCGAGGTCTTCGTCGTCTGCACCGGATCGTGTTGGTAGTGGATCGGGGAGGCGGGGCAGGCCAGATTGTAAATCTCGTCGACCTCGACATAGAGGGGAAAGGTCACGTCGTGGCGCATGAACTCGAAGCGCGGATGGCCGATCAGGCGCTCGATGTTGCGCTTGGTGCCGGTGAAGAGGTTGTCGGCGCACAGCACCTCATGCCCCGCAGCGAGAAGTCGATCGATCAGGTGAGACCCCAGGAAGCCGGCACCACCCGTCACCAAGATGCGCTTCCTGCTGTCGTAGATACGAGCCATGCTTTCGTCCCCCGAGCCCAACAGCGCTCAGCCTCGCATGGGGTGCTGGTGCGAGGCTTGTCGGCGAAACATGCATGCGCAACGCAACGGCATGCGCCTGCATGTCGAGGCTGGCGCAAGCTGCATGTCCTAGAGGTACGAAAACAACGCGGATAGATCAGCCCGCTGATGATTAAGCGTTTGTTAGCAGTTGGTCCATAAGTTTGACTCGCAACGCGGCCCACCTTTGAGAACGACTCACCCCACATGGCTTGGCTCGACGCACCGGTCCTTCACGGCAAGCGCCTGAAGCTGCAAGCTGCGCTGATTGCGGCTGCACCCGTCCCATTCACCATTTCGATCGGTCCTCGTTCGGGTTGCCGGACCATGGTCGACGCCGCCGGACGAGCATGCTCAGGCCGGCACATCATAGCTCAGCCCATGAGCGTCTGCTGATCCGGAGGCCTTTCAATGTCGATCATTAGCAGCCTGACGGCCAAGCAAATCGCCGGCCTTTCGACGACGGCAATTGTTGCGCTGACAACGACGGATGTCGCCCAGCTCTCAACAACTCAGATCGGCGCGCTGAGTGCGACCCAGATCAACGCGTTCGAAACGACCGACCTCCAGGCTCTGGCGACGACCCAGATCACGGGATTTTCTTCCAATGCCGTCAAGGGGTTGTCCATATCGGCCCTGCTGGCCCTGACCGACACGCAAACGGGCGCTCTGACGACAACGCAGATTGCGGCGCTGACGAGCACCGCGCTCGGCTCGTTGAGCTCCACCGAGGTCCAGAGCTGGAGCACGACCCAGCTCGGCGCCATCAGCTCCAAGCAGCTCGGCGGTCTGTCGACGACGGCCATCGACAATTTCTCCACGACCCAGCTCGCCGCCCTGACCTCCACGCAGGTGCGCGGCTTTACTGCAGCGCAGATGAACGGCATGTCGGCGACCGCCCTCAACGCGCTGGATATCGGTGATCTGTCGGCCACCCAGATCAAGAGCATGAACGCCACGGCCATTGCGAACCTGTCGGATACGCAGGTGGACGCCATGGCGAACACCCAGATCGCCGCGCTGACTGCGACCGGCCTGGATGCATTGAGCTCCACGGAAGTGCAGGGCTGGGATACGACCCAGCTTGCATCGCTGACCACAGCCCAGCTCAGCCGCCTGACATCGACGGCGATTGCCGACTTCTCCACCACCCAGCTCGGGGCGCTGTCGACGACACAGCTGCGCGGGTTGACGACCGCCCAGATCAACGCTCTGGGGACGGCTGAGCTCAATGCGGTCAATATTGCGAATCTGTCAACGCAGCAGGTGGGGGGCTTGAGCGCGACCACCATCGGCAACCTGACCACGACGCAGGCGGGTGATTTCACGGCCACCCAGATGGGCTTCCTCTCGGGCGCCGCGATCAGCGCGTTCTCCTCGACCGAGGTGCAGGCGTGGAGCACGACGCAGGTCGGCGCGTTGACGGCCAAGCAGCTCGGCGGCCTGTCGACGACGGCCATCGACAACTTCTCCACGACCCAGCTTGGTGAGCTGACCACTGCCCAGGTGCGCGGCCTGACCACGGCCCAGTTGAACAACCTGTCGACGACCTCCCTCAACGCCATCGAGGTGGCGGATCTGTCGTCGACCCAGTTGAAGGGCATGAACGCCACCGCGATCGGCAATCTGACGAACACGCAGGTTCAAAACCTGACCACGGATCAGATCGCGGCGTTCGCGGCCACGGGGATTGGGGCGCTGAGCTCGACCGAGGTGCAGAGCTGGAGCACGACGCAGCTCGGGGCCTTGAACTCCAAGCAGCTCGGCGGCCTGTCGACGACGGCCATCGATAGCTTCTCCACGACCCAGCTCGGTGCGCTGACGTCCGTCCAAGTGCGCGGCCTGACCGCCGGGCAGCTCAACAACATGTCGGCGGCGGCGCTCAATGCGCTGGATGGGGCCAATCTGTCGACCACCCAGGTGAAGGGTATGAGCTCGACGGCCATCGAGAGCCTGACGAATACCCAGGTGCAGGCGCTGTCGACGGCCGCAATCGGCGCCTTGTCAACCTCCGGCCTTGAGGCATTGAGCTCGACAGAGGTGCAGAGCTGGACCACCACCCAGCTCGGCTCCCTGACGGCCAAGCAGCTCGGCAGCCTGACGACGACGGCGATTGCCGAGTTCTCGACGACGCAGATCGGCGCTCTGACGGGCACGCAGGTGAAGGGCCTGACGGTGGCGCAGCTCAATGCCCTGGGGGCAACGGAGCTCAACGCCCTGAACATCGCCGACCTGGCGGCGGCGCAGGTCGCCGGCCTGAATAGCACGGCGGTCACCAATCTGTCGGATACTCAAATCGACGGCTTGTCGACCGCGCAGGTTGCAGCCCTCTCTACGACGGCACTTTCTGCTCTGACCTCCACCGAGGTGCGTGCGTGGAGCACCACGCAAGTGGGCGCCCTGACGGCCAAGCAGCTTGGCGGTCTGTCGACCACGGCCATCGACAACTTCTCCACGACCCAGCTCGGCGAGCTGACCTCGGTCCAGGTGCGTGGCCTGTCCACGGCCCAGTTGAACAATATGTCGACGACCTCCCTCAACGCCCTCGAGGTGGTCGATCTGTCGGCAACCCAGGTTAAGGGCATGAGCTCGACGGCCATCGAGAGCCTGACCAGTACGCAGGTTCAGGCGTTGGCAACCGATCAGATCGCGGCCTTGTCGACCGCAGCTCTGGATGCGCTGAGCTCGACTGAGGTGCAGAGCTGGAGCACGACGCAGTTGGGAGCCTTGAGCTCCAAGCAGCTCGGCGGGTTGACGACGACCGGCATCGCCGATTTCTCGACGACGCAGATCGGCGCTCTGACGGGCACGCAGGTCAAGGGTCTGACCGCCACCCAGCTCAACGGCCTGGGAGCGACGGAGCTCAACGCCCTCAACGTCGCCGATCTGTCGACGGCGCAGGTGGGCGGGCTGGCCTCGACCGCGGTGGATGCGCTGACCGATACTCAGATCGGGGCGATGACGGCAAACCAGATCGGGGCGCTGTCGACCTCGGGCATCGGCGGTCTCAGCACCACTGATCTGGGAGCGTTCACCCAAACCCAAGCCGGTGCGCTGACAGCAGCCCAGGTCGCCGCCTTGTCGACGACCAGCTTCGCCGCCTTGACGTCGACGACCGGCATCGGTTCGCTCAGCGCGACGGCGATTGCCGGCATCAGCATCGGCCAGATCAACGCGCTGAGCTCGACCCAGGGCAACGCCTTCACCACCACCCAGGTCCAGGCCATGAGCATTGATCAGGTCAATGCCCTGATCACGGTCATCAACCAGTAAGCGAGCGCGCACGCCTCGGGCGGCCGGTTCATGAGCCGGCCGCCGCCTGGGCTGGACAGCCCATAGGGTCGGGATCGCTCAAGGCGGTCCGCCGGCTAACCTCGAAAAGCCGAATCGTTGTAAGCGGTACGCGGTGCGCCCCGCCATTGGGCTATTTCGACAGGATTGGCCTTCGTGCAGCAATCTTCGATCGCCGAGCTGTTCACAGAAGCCGACAAGCTGGCACGTGCCGAGGAGCCGCAGAAGGCGGCCGATCTCTACAAGACCTGGATTGCCCGCAACGGCGGCAACCAGCTCCTGCATGCGGTCTACTTCAACTATGGCGTCGCGCTCTCCAAGATCGGCGACCATGCGGGCGCCATCAACGCCTTGCGCGCCAGCATTCGGCTGAAGCCGGACTTCTATCCCCCTTACATCAACCTCGGCCGGGCGCTGGAGGACAGCGGCCAGCTTGGAGCCGCGGTGACCGAGTGGCTGGCGCTGGTCAACAGTCTGTCCAGCGTCAACGGCGATGCCGTCAAGCACAAGCTGATGGTGCTGCAGCAGCTCGGCCGGGTGCTGGAGGCAACCAACAACGACGGCGCGGCCGAGGATGCCTTGCGGCAGGCGCTGGAGATCAACTCCTCCCAGCCCGAGGTGGTGCAGCATTGGATCGCGCTGCGCCAGCGGCAATGCAAGTGGCCGGTCGTTGAAGGATGGGACTACGTGGAGGCCAAGGCCCTGATGCGGCACATCTCGCCGCTGTCGCTGGCCAACCTCGCCGACGATCCCCTGTTTCAGCTGGGACGAGCCTATCGCTACGCCAGGGATACGATCGGCATCCCGACCACCACGGGAAGCCCGCGGGGTGCGAGCGGGCAGCGGCGGCGGGACGCCAAGAAGCTTAAGATCGGCTATGTGTCCTCCGATCTGCGCGAGCATGCCGTCGGGTTCGGGATGACCGATGTGTTCGAATGCCACGACCGCGGGCAGTTCGAGATCTATGCCTACTACTGCGGGATCAATCGCTCCGACCCGACCCAGATGCGGATCCGCAACAGCGTGGACCGCTGGTGCGTGATCAATGGGCTCAGCGATCAGCAGGCCGCCGAGGCCATTGCGCAGGATGGGATCGATATCCTGATCGACGTCAACGGCTATACCAAGGATGCGCGCACCAAGGTGTTTGCGCTGCGGCCGGCGCCCGTGGCCGTCAACTGGTTCGGCTTTCCCGGCACCATGGGCAGTCCCTATCACCACTACCTCATCGCCGATCCCTACATCGTTCCGGAAAGCCACGAGCTCTACTATTCCGAGAAGGTGCTGCGGCTGCCGTGCTATCAGCCCAACGACCGCAAGCGTCCGGTCGCGGCCCGGCGCCCGGCCCGGCGCGAGGAGGGCCTGCCAGAGGATGCGGTCGTCTACTGCTGCCTCAACGGCATGCAGAAGATCGCGCCTCCCGTCTTCCAGGCGTGGATGCGCATTCTGGCTGAGGTTCCCAACAGCGTGCTCTGGCTGCTGGGCGGCCCCGGCCAGACCAATGCCCGCCTGCAGCAGCTCGCCGGCCAGCACGGCATAGCGGCGAGCCGGCTGATCTTCGCCAACAAGAAGCCGAACCCCGAGCATCTGGCGCGCTATCCGCTGGCGGATGTATTCCTCGACACCTTTCCCTACGGCGCGCATACGACGGCGGCCGATGCCATGTGGATGGGCGTTCCCGTGCTCACCGTTGCGGGGCGGGGCTTTGCCTCCAGGGTGTGCGCCAGCGTGGTCAGCGCGGCCGGCGCGGGCGATCTGATCTGCCCGACGACTGACATCTACGTGACGCGCGCGATCGAGTTCGCCAGGAACCGGGACAAGCTGGCCGCGGCCAAGGCGAGGCTGGCTGCGAGCCGCGATACCTGCGTGCTGTTCGATACGCCGGCGCTCACGCGGCACCTGGAGGATCTGTTTCGCCGGATGTGGCAGGACTTCCAATCGGGATCGCTGCCGGCTCCCGATCTGACGAACCTGGACGCCTATTGCGACATCGGTGCCGAGTTCAATCTCGAACATGCGGGTGCGGCCACCGATGAGGCCTACCGGTCGCGCTATGAGGAGAGGCTGAAGGCCTGGCACGCGACTTATCCCTTGCCGCCCGACCCGCGCCTGTGGCGGTCGTTGCCCTGAACGAAGAGACCCTCTTTCTCCGCTCCTGATCGAAGATTACCCTTGCTGTCCCGGAGCCTGGGGAGGGTTCGGTGACCACGGGAAGCCAAGGCCAGCCGCCGTTCCGCGCCGAGGTGATCGGCAGCCTCCTGCGGCCGCGTGCTCTCAAGGAGGCCGGCAGGGCGCATCGGGAGGGACGGCTGTCGGCGGCCGAGTACGCGGTATGTCTCGACGGCGAAATTGCCCGCGTGATCGCGCGGCAGGAGGAGATCGGGCTCGAGGTGGTGACCGACGGCGAATTCGGCCGGTCATCCTGGTTCGGGTTTTTCTTCGAAGGGCTGGACGGGTTTCGTCTCGCGCCCTCGCGTTTCAAGTTCAAGGATGCCGAGGGTCGGGCGTTCGAATGGCCAACGTGTGTGGCCGAGAAGCGCATCGCGCGCCGGGCGCCGATCAGCCTCGCCGAGTTCAGGCGTGCCAGCCGCCACGCCAGGCGGGCGGTCGTGAAAGCCACCGTGCCGGCACCCAGCGCCTTTCACTTCTTCCGCCTGTCTGAGGCGGTCGATGCGTCGGCCTATCCCGACGTCGCCCGCTACTTCGACGATCTCGTCGCCATCTATCGCACCGAGGTTGCCGAGCTGGCGCAGGCCGGCTGCCGCTACCTGCAGCTCGATGAGGTGCCCGTCGCCATGCTGTGCGATGCGGACGTGCGGCGGCAGGCGGTGGCCGAAGGCGGTGCGCCCGAGGCGCTCCTCGACACCTATCTGGGCCTCATCGGACGCATCCTGGCCGATCGCCCGGCAGGCATGACCGCCGGCATGCACCTGTGCCGCGGCAATTTCCGCAGCCGCTGGATGGCGTCGGGCGGTTACGAGCCGGTGGCCGATAGGCTCTTCAACGATACCCCGGTCGACGTCTTCTTCCTGGAGTTCGACAGCGCCCGGGCCGGGGACTTCCGGCCGCTGCGGTTCGTGCCGAGGGGCAAGCACGTCGTGCTCGGCCTGGTATCCTCCAAGACGGCGGAGCTTGAAAGCCAGGATACCCTGCTGCGCCGCATCGAGGACGCGGCGCGCTTCTGTCCGCTCGACCGGCTGTCCCTGTCCGCGCAATGCGGCTTTGCCAGCGTGGCGGGGGGCAATGCCCTCGGCGAAGAGCAGCAGTGGGCGAAGCTGGACCTCATAGTTAAGACGGCCGGCCGCGTCTGGGGACGTTAGTTGGTTGGGCCCCAAAATCGTTTCACGGGCTTGGCGGAAGGCTGCCTGTGGATGGCACACGCAGGAAGGCGTGGCGTTGCGCATTGGGCTGAACTACATTGCGCGTAACACCGTGTGAGCGCCGTCGCCAAAGAGCGGCACATCATCAAGGCGGACGCGGGGAGGACCTGGGAGGGTTGATCCAT
This sequence comes from Hyphomonadaceae bacterium, assembly GCA_019747815.1. Classification (GTDB taxonomy): domain Bacteria; phylum Pseudomonadota; class Alphaproteobacteria; order Rhizobiales; family Hyphomicrobiaceae; genus AWTP1-13. The sequence continues at coordinate 28,768 of JAIEQJ010000104.1, read as the reverse complement.
GCGGGCCGATCGGCTCGACATTGGTCGTCGGCGTCTCTGGCGCGCAGCCGTCCGCTTGCGAGGGCGGCGGGCATGAATGTCGCCGAGAGCGCGGATCGTATTGCGGCTGCGGCCGTGCAGATGTCGGTCGAGGGCGCATCCAAGCGCTTCGGCGGGGTGGTCGCGGTCGACGGCGTATCGGTCGACATTCCCAAGGGCCGAATCCTGTCGATCATCGGCCCGAACGGGGCCGGCAAGACCTCGCTGCTCAACATGATCTCCGGCTTCTATCGGCCGGACAGCGGACGCATCAGCCTCGAGGGCCGCAACATCACCGGCAAGCGCCCGAGCGCGATCGCCGCGCTCGGCGTGGCGCGGACGTTCCAGAACATCGCGCTGTTCGGCGGGCTGTCCGTGCTCGACAATCTCATGCTGGGACGGCACGTGCGCATGCGGGCCGGCGTGCTCAGCAGCGTGCTCTACTGGGGCTTGGCGCAGCGCGAGGAGATCAGGCACCGCGCCCAGTGCGAGGAGATCATCGAGTTCCTCAAGCTGCAGGACCTGCGCAAGCAGCCGACGGCGGCACTGCCCTATGGCCTGCGCAAGCGCGTCGAGCTTGGCCGCGCGCTCGCGCTGGAGCCCACGATCCTGCTGCTCGACGAGCCCATGGGCGGCATGAACCAGGACGAGAAGGAAGACATGGCGCGCTACGTGCTCGACGTGAACCAGGAGCGCGGCGTCACGGTGGTGCTCATCGAGCACGACATGGGCGTGGTGATGGACATCTCCGACCACGTGGTCGTGCTCGACCGCGGCCGCAGGATCGCCGCCGGCGCGCCGGCGGAAGTGCAGAACAACCCCGCCGTGATCCAGGCCTATCTCGGCACAGCCAAGGGAGGTCGTCCGTGAAGCTGGCCGCGGAACCCACCACCAACACGCTGCCCAAGCTGCTCCGCCGCAATGCGGCGAGCTTCGGCCGGTTGCCCGGCATGCGCGAGAAGGATCGCGGCATCTGGCAGAGCTACACCTGGCGTGCGTGCCAGGACCACGTGCGTGCCCTTGCGTTGGGGCTTGCGGCCCACGGCTTCAAGCGCGGCGACAAGCTCTCCGTGCTCGGCGACAACCGGGCGCGCCTCTACTGGGCGCAGCTTGCCACCCAGGCGCTGGGCGGCATGTCGGTGCCGCTGTATCAGGATTCCATCGCCAGCGAGCTGCTCCACGTGCTCACCCACGCCGAGGTGTCGGTGGTGGTGGCCGAGGACCAGGAGCAGGTCGACAAGGTGCTGTCGCTGCGGGCAGAGCTGCCGAGCCTGCGGCTCCTCATCTACGAGGACCCGCGCGGCATGAGCGCCTACCGCGAGGCCATCCTCAAGTCGTTCACCGACATCGAGGCGGCGGGCCGCGCATTCGACGCGGAGCATGCCGGCTACTACGAGCGCGAGCTCGAAAAGGGGCGGGCCGAGGACGTGGCGCTGATCGCCTACACCTCCGGCACCACGGGCCGGTCCAAGGGCGTGCTGCTCAGCCATGCCAACATGATTGTCACGTCGGAGAGCTTCACCACGGTGGAGGCCGTCAACCGCGGCGACAACTGGCTGTGCTATCTGCCCATGGGATGGGTGGGCGATTCCATGTTCTCGCTCAGCACCAGCCTGGTGGTGGGTGCCACCTGCAATTGCCCCGAGAGCCCCGAGACGGTCCAGCGCGACCTGCGCGAGCTGGGTCCCAGCGCACTGCTGGCGCCGCCCCGCATCTGGGAGAACATGCTCACCGGACTGCAGGTCAAGACCGCGGACGCGTCCTGGCTCAAGCGGCGCGTGTACGAATTCTTCCGGCGGGCCGCCGAGCGGCGCGAGCTGCTGAAGGGCGACGGCAAGCCGGTTCCCCTCGGCACCAGGATCGCCTGCCGGCTCGGCGAATTTTTCGTCTATGGCCCGGTGCGCGATCAACTGGGTTTGCGCAACGCGCGCTGGTGCCTCACCGGCGGCGCGCCGCTGGGGGCCGACACCTTCCGCTTCTTCCGCTCGTTCGGCATCAACCTGAAGCAGATCTATGGTGCCACCGAAGCCAGTGCGCTCGTGAGCCTGCAGAACGACGAGGAGGCCGACCCCAACACGGTGGGTCGCACGCTGCCGGGCACGGAAGTGCGCATCGGCGAGCGCGGCGAGGTGCTGGTGAAGGGCCCCGGCGTGTTCCTCGGCTACTACAAGCAGGAGGAGGCGACGCGGGAGGCGCTGACGGCGGACGGCTGGCTCAAGACCGGCGATGCGGGTCTGATCGATCCGCGCGGCCACCTGGCCATCATCGACCGCGCCAAGGATGTCGGCAAGCTCGCCGACGGCACCCCGTTCGCGCCGCAGTTCATCGAGAACAAGCTGAAATACAGCCCCTACATTCGCGAGGCGGTGGCGTTCGGCGACCAGCACCCGTTTGTCGCCGCCATGGTGGCCATCGACATGAGCACGGTGGGCAAGTGGGCCGAGCAGCGCAGCCTGCCCTATACGAGCTTCATGGACCTTGCGGCCAAGCCGGAGGTGGCGCGGCTCGTCATCGAGGAGGTGGGCAAGATCAACGCCACGCTGCCGGGCACCACCAAAGTGGCGCGCATCGTGCTGCTCAACAAGGAGCTGGACGCCGACGATGCCGAGATGACGCGTACGCGCAAGGTGCGCCGCGCGTTCGTCGCCGAGAAGTATGCGCCCGTCATCGCCGCCCTCTACAGCGGCGCCAAGGACGCGCGGCTGACCATGGACATCACCTTCGAGGACGGCCGCAAGAGCTCGCTCACCTCGACGCTCACCATCCACGACATCGCGCCCTCAGGCGGCAGCAGGCAATTGGCGGCATGAGACACCACATGATGGCAACTGCAACTGTCATCCCGGAATTCGCGCCAGCGAATATCCGGGACCCAGGGGCTGTAATGCGGACGCGCAATGCGTTGCCCTGGGTCCCGGCTCTCCGCGCTGGCCGCGCTCCGGCCGGGATGACAAGCTCTCGAGCAGATCGAGGGAGGGCTGCGTGATGTGGGAAGAGCTGCAGTTTGCCTCCGCCCTCGTCGTCAGTGGCCTGTCGATCGGGTTGATGTACTCGCTGATCGCGCTCGGGTTCGTGCTCGTCTACAAGGCCACCGATGCCATCAATTTCGCCCAGGGCGAGTTCGTCATGCTGGCGGGCTTCGTGGCGGCGCTGGCGCTGGCGGCCAAGGGCATGCCGGTGCTGGCCGCGGTGGGCATCGCCGTCGCCGTCATGGTGGCGTTCAGCTTCGCGCTTGAGCGCGTCGTGCTGCGGCCCCTGCTCGGCCGGCCGATCATTGCCGTCATCATGGCCACCATCGGCCTCGGCGCCATGCTGCGCGGCCTGCCGCCGATCACAGTCGGCGGGGAGACGCGGGCCGTGTCGCTGCACATCGGCGACATGCCGATCGGCTTCGGTCCCTTCTCGCTGCCGCCCATTCAGATCCTGGGCGTCGTCGTCACCCTGGGGTTCCTGGCGCTCTTCACCTGGTTCTTCCTGAAGAGCCGCATGGGGGTGGCCATGCGTGCCGTCGCCGACAACCAGCAGGTGGCCATGGCCATGGGCATCAATGTGGAGCGCTACTTCGCGCTCGCCTGGGCCATGGCCGGCACGGTGTCGGCGCTGGGCGGCGTGATCTGGGGCAGCATGCTGGGCGTGGACGTGCACCTGGCGCTGGTGGGCCTCAAGGTGTTCCCCGTGGTCATCCTGGGTGGGCTCGACTCGATCCTGGGCGCGGTGGTGGGCGGGCTCATCGTGGGCGTCGTCGAGAGCCTCGCCGCCGGCTACCTCGACCCGTACGTGGGCGGCGGCACCAAGGATTTCGCGCCCTACGTGCTGATGATCATCGCCTTGATGTTCAGGCCCTACGGCATCTTCGGCACGCACAGGATAGAGCGCGTATAGGCGGACGCAGACATGCTGCATCGCGAGTCAGGCGTGTTCAAGACCAGCTACGCCGCGGATATGGCGCTCTATCCGCTGCCCATCGCCCGCTGGACGGTGGCGGCCTTCATCGTGCTGTTCGCGGTAATCCTGCCGCTGGCGCTGCACGATTATTATCTGTCGATCATCAACCTGTCGCTGATCGCCGTCGTCGGCGCGCTGGGCCTCAACATCCTGGTCGGCTACACGGGGCAGATCTCGGTTGGCCACGCCGCGTTCATGTCGGTGGGCGCCTATACCGCGGCCAACCTCGCGGTGCGCTTTGACCTGCCGTTCTGGATCACGCTGCCCGCCGGCGGCCTGATGGCGGCGCTGATCGGTGCCATCGTCGGCATTCCGAGCCTCAGGATCAAGGGGCTGTATCTCGCCATTGCCACGCTCGCGGGCCAGCTCATCATCGAGTGGGTGATCAACCACACGCCGGCCATCTCCGGTGGCGCGCAGGCCTCCATCCAGGTGCCGCGGCCCGCGCTGATGGGGCACCAGATCAGGACCCAGGGGCAGCTCTACTTCTTCCTGCTGTTCTTTGCCGCCCTCGCCATCGTGGCCACGCTCAACCTGGTGCGCAGCCGCATCGGCCGCGCCTTCGTCGCCATCCGCGATCAGGACATCGCCGCCGAGATCATCGGCATCAACATCTACCGCTACAAGCTGCTGGCGTTCGCGATCTCGTCGTTCTACGCGGGTGTCTGCGGCGTGCTCTACACCTACTATCTGGGTATCGCCAACTACGAGCAGTTCCAGATCGGCGTATCGATCGACTACCTCGCCATGATCATCATCGGCGGCCTGGGCTCCGTCCTGGGCTCGATCCTGGGTGCGGTGTTCGTCACCATGCTGCCGATCATGATCCGTCTGATCATGGAGCCGCTTGCGGGTCTGTTCTTCACGGCGGGGGAGCTTTCCAGCGTGGTGGCCAGCACCCGGCTGGTGCTGTTCGGCGCCCTGATCATCTTCTTTCTGGTGGTGGAGCCCGAGGGCCTGAACCGCCTGTGGCGCAACATCCGCAACTATTTCAGGACCTGGCCATTCTCATATTGATTGAGGAAGAAAACGCGAAGGAGGAAATGCAATGTCGACAAGCATGAAGTGGCTGCGCTTCGCTGCGGCGGCGGGCGCGATGGCGGTGGCGAGCAGCGCCGCATTTGCGCAGGAGAAGGAGCTCGTGTTCGGCCTGCACTGTGACCGCACGGGCGCCACCCAGACGGTAGGCGTGTTCCTATGCCCCGGCTACCACGACTACATCTCGCTCGTGAACAGCAAGGGCGGTGTCGAGGGCTACAAGGTCCGCGTGCTCGAGATCGACAACGAATACAAGGTGCCGCCCGCGATGGAGGCGCACGAGCGCTTCAAAAAGGAAGGCGCGGTGCTGACCAGCCTCTATGGCACGCCGCACACGATGGCCCTCACCAAGAAGCTCGAGGAGGACAAGATTCTGGGCACGGCGCCCGGTTTCGGCACCGCGGCCGCCGCGGACGGCAAGCGCTTCCCCTATGTGTTCCCGATTGCAGCCAGCTATTGGTCGCAGGCGGCGGGCGCCATCGCCTTCATCAAGAAGGAGCTCGGTGATCTCAAGGGCAAGAAGATCGGCTATCTCTACTACGACAACCCGGCGGGAAAGGAGCCGCTGGTCATCTTCGAAGACCTGGCCAAGAGCGAAGGTTTCGAACTGCGCACCTTTGCCGTTCCGGCGCCGGGCGTGGAGATGGGCGCCCAGGTGCTCGACATCACCGGCCGCTTCAAGCCTGACTTTGTCGTCACGCATCTGTTCGGGCGCTCGCCGTCGGTCTCGGTGAAGGAGCTGAAAGGCAAGGGCTATCCGCTGAGCAAGGTGATCTCGTTCGTCTGGGGCGCCTCGGAAGCCGATATCAAGGCCGCCGGCGGCTATGAGCTCGCCAACGGCTACAACACCATCCAGTTTGCCGGCGTCGGCCCGGACTTCCAGGTCATCAAGGACATCAATGCGATGTACCAGGCGCAGGGCAAGGGCGTGCCTTCCGCGCAGGAGGTCAGCGTCTTCTACAACCGTGGCGTCGTGATCGCGGCGCTGCACGTGGAGGCGGCGCGCAATGCCGTCAAGGCCAAGGGCGGCGCCAAGCCGTCGAGCGAGGACGTCAGGCGGGGCATGGAGTCGATCAAGGGCTTCACTCTTGGAGGCATGGTGCCGCCGATGGAGGTGACGCCCCAGGATCACGAGGGCGGCGGCTGGGTGCAGGTGTGGACCGTCAAGGACGGCAAGCTCACCAAGAACGGCGACTGGTTCCAGGCCTATCGGTCCGTGATCCAGAAGCACCTGGCGGCCGTCAACTAGTGCGGATGACATAGGGTAGTGTCATCCCGGAATTCGCGCTAGTGTCCCGATCGCGAAGTTCGCCGGATCTTGCAGCAGGCGCTGAACGAACTTCGCGATCGAAAGGACACTAGCAAGTTCATGGTTCTAGTGTGATTCAGATCGAGAAATTCGCTCAGCAGGCGGGCTGCGAGGAAGGGCGAATTTCTCGATCATCACACTAGCGAATGGCAGGGACCCAGGGGCGGAGAGCGTGTTGCCTCTGGGTCCCGGCTCTCCGGGCTGCGCCCTTCGACCGGGATGACAAGGCGCACAATGCTGTCGATCAACAATATCGAGGTCGTCTACGACAACGTCATTCTGGTGCTGAAGGGCGTGTCGCTCGAGGTCAAGCCCGGCTCGATCACGACGCTGCTGGGCGCCAACGGGGCGGGCAAGACCACCGCGCTGAAGGCCATCTCCGGCGTATTGCGCACCGAGCGCGGCGCGGTGACCAAGGGCACCATCACCTTCGAGGGCCGACGCATCGACGGCATGCGGGCGTTCAACGTCACCAAGCTCGGCATCTCGCAGGTGTTCGAGGGCCGGCGCGTGTTCGAGCACCTGACCTGCGAGGAGAACCTGATTGCCGGCGCCCACACGCAGCGGCAGGCGAGCAAGGTCAGCGAAGGCATCGAGCGCGTCTATGCCTACTTCCCCATCCTGAAGAACCGGCGTACTCAGCTCTCGGGCTACCTTTCGGGCGGCGAGCAGCAGATGCTGGCCATCGGCCGCGCGCTGATGTCGAGCCCGAAGGTCGTGCTGCTGGACGAGCCTTCGCTGGGCCTCGCGCCCATGCTGGTGGAGGAGATCTTCGGCATCGTGCGCCGGCTGGTGGAACAGGAGAAGCTGTCGGTGCTGCTGGTCGAGCAGAACGCCATCATGGCGCTGGAAGTGGCTGACCACGGCTATGTCATGGAGAACGGCCGCATCGTGCTCGAAGGCGACGTGGCGGCGCTGCGCGAGAATTCCGACATCCGCGAGTTCTATCTGGGGCTGAACGAGGTGGGCTCGCGCAAATCCTACCGTGACGTGAAGCACTACAAGCGCCGCAAGCGGTGGCTGTCTTGAGCGGGGATGTGCCGCAGATCGCGGCCGTCGTGCTGGCCGCCGGGCGCTCCACGCGCATGGGCGCTCACAACAAGCTTCTCGCCGACCTCGACGGCAAGGCCGTGGTGCGGCACGTGGCGGAGGCGGCGCTCGCGAGCCGGGCCAGGCCGGTGCTGGTCGTGACCGGCCATATGGCGGCCGAGGTTGCTGCCGTGCTGGCGGGGCTCGATGTGAGGATGGTCGCCAACCCGGACTATGCGACGGGGCTTGCCAGCTCGCTCAAGGCCGGGATCGGGGCGCTGCCGAGCCCCTGCGCCGGTGCGCTGGTTCTGCTGGGCGACATGCCGCAGATTTCGCCCGAGCACATCGATCGGCTGATCGGCGCGTTTCTGGCCGAGAATGGCATGGCCATCATCGTGCCGACGCATCGGGGCAGGCGCGGCAATCCAGTGCTGTGGCCATCCGCCTTCTTCTCCGAGCTCCTGTACCTGGGCGGCGATGTTGGCGCCAAGCGGCTCTTGCGCGAGCATGCACATCAAGTGACCGAGGTCGACCTCGGCACCGATGCCATCTTTGCCGACATCGATACGCCGGAGGCGCTGGCGCAACTGCGCGGCCGCTAGCTGCGCTGTCGCGTCACCCCGCCAGCAGCAGGTCGAGCCTGCCCGCGCGCTCCAGGGCGTAGAGGTCGTCGCTGCCGCCGACGTGGGTGTCGCCGATCCAGATTTGCGGCACGGTGGTGCGGCCGCCGGACTTGGCGACCAGTTCCTCGCGCAGGTCCCGGTTGCCCGCGACGTCGATCTCCTCGAACTGCACGCCCTTCTTGGTTAGCAGCCGCTTGGCCATCAGGCAGTAGGAGCAGAAGGGCGTGGTGTAGATGACGACCTTGGGCATCGGCTGCGGCGCGGCGAGCGGTGGGAGGTGTGGCGGGGGCGTGTCAGTCTGTCTCATATAGCCCGTTATTTAGGTGATGTCGCCGCCGTGGGAAGGCGGCCCGATGCATCGATCCCATGCGCGCCGGGATGGCCTGGGAGACAGGCCCGCAATGACAGGCCCGCAATGACAGGCCCTCAGTGCTGCATTGCGCAGCATGTGCGTATTGCGCATTGCATAACTTTGGCTCGCCGATAGATTGCCTGCCATGCGCATCCTGCTGACCAACGACGACGGCATCGATTCCCCCGGCCTGCATGCCCTGCGGGACATCGCCAACCAGCTCAGCGACGATGTCTGGGTCGTCGCACCCGAGACCAACCAGTCGGGCGCCAGCCATTCGCTCTCGCTGCACGAGCCGTTGCGCATGCGCAAGCTCGATGAGCGGGCCTTCGCCGTGCGCGGCACGCCCACCGACAGCGTCATCATGGGCGTGCGCCACGTGCTCAAGGACAAGACGCCCGATCTCGTCCTGTCGGGCATCAACCGCGGCGCCAACATGGCCGAGGATGTCACCTATTCAGGCACCATCGCCGGCGCGTTCGAAGGCACCATCCTGGGGGTGCGCTCCATCGCCCTGTCGCAGGCTTTTGGCTTCGAAAGCGGCAGGGCCGTGCGCTGGCAGACGGCCCTGGCGCATGGGCCGGGACTGCTGCGCAAGCTCCTGGCGCTGGACTGGCCCGCGTCCAGCGTCATGAACATCAATTTCCCTGACCGGGAGCCCGATGATGTCGCCGGCACCATGGTGACCAGCCAGGGCCGGCGCGACCCCGGGCTTCTCAATATCGAGGAACGCCACGACACCTGGGGCAATCCCTACTATTGGCTGGCGTTCGAGCGGCGCCGCTCCAACGCGCAGGAGGGCACGGATCTGGCGGCGGTGTATGCCGGATACATCTCGGTGACGCCGCTGTTCCTCGACCTGACCCACCAGGGGATGCGCAAGGTGCTCGAGCAGGCGCTGGCCTGCTGAGCTCAAGAGCTGCCGGCTCTGGTGCGGATGCAACCCGGGAAAGTGGTTGCCAAAGTCCTATCGTCGGCCTGCAGTCTGGCGCCGTCAAAATAAGCCTACCCAGGCCGTAATAGCGCCCGTTCCGCGCCGTGAAGCACCCACAATGTCCCGGCTAGAATCCCCGCGCCGGGCTCTGAACAAACGCAAGCTGACGACCGCCGGGCACAGCACCGGCGCGGGCTCCCATTTACGTTAACGCCCTCTTAACCACTTGGAGGGTTAATGCGATGTGGGAGTGAGAGGTGTGTCGAATGTCGAGTAGCAAGCGTAAGCGTACGCCCGCGCCCGGCGTGTCTGGCCCAATCGCGCGCACTTTAATTATCGCCGTTGCCGTGTCTGCCGCCGGCTGCAGTGCCGAGGTGACGCGGTTTGATTTCAGCGGCAGCAGCAGAACCACCACGTCGTCGATCCCGGTTCCGCCCGAGCCGGTTCGCAGCGGCTATGCGCCCAGCGCGCCGCCGCGCGGCCTCGGGCTCACGGAAGCGCCGTTGCCGCCTGCTCCGGAGCCGCACGGTGACTATCGCACTGCAGGCCGCCCCTACGATGCGCCACCCGCAGCCCCCGCTCTTGCCGAGCGCCAGCCGCCGTCGGAGCCGCCCGGCAACTACCGCGTCGTCGGCCGCCAGTACAAGACGCCGCCGGCATCGCCGTTCGCCGAGTCTCCGCCGCAGATGGCCGCCGGCCCGAGGCCGTCGGCGCATCAGCCGCCGCCGTCCGACATCGGTGCCGGATCGATCGATGTCCAGCCGGGCGAAACGCTCTACAGCATCGGTCGGCGCACCGGCGTGTCGGTCGCCGCCATCAAGGACGCCAACGGCTTGTCCAGCGACAGCGTGCGTCCCGGACAGCGTCTGGCCATGCCTGCGGGAGCGCAGGAGCGGTCTCCGTTCGCCGCCTCAAGCGCGGATCGCACACCCGCCGCCAAGTACATCGGGCCGCCGGCACAGGATCGCACGGCAGCTCTCACGGCAGCCCCAAGGCATACCGCGCAGCCCGCCGTCGAGGCTCCGCCCGGCTGGGAGGGGCGCTACACCATGAAGAACGGCGATTCCTTGTACGGCATCGCTCTTCGGCACCGCGTGACCCTGGAAGAGCTGAAGCGCGCCAACGGCATCACCGACCCGACCAAGGTGTGGGCCGGGACGGTCCTCAACGTGCCTGGCCTCAACGTGCCTGGTCAGTCCGATGCTGCCGCGTCTGGGCCGGCCACGCCGCCGCGGGTGGCCCACACGCCGCCGCGCATCATCAATGCTGCCCCGGAGCCGACGGCGCCGGATCAGAGGATGGCCAGCCGCGGCGACATCGCCAACGACGCGGAGCCGCCCGAGGTCGCCGCCAAGTTCCGCTGGCCCGTGCGTGGCAAGGTCATCGCCGGCTTCGGTCGCCGGCCCGACGGCACGCACAATGACGGTGTCAACGTGGCCGTGCCGCACGGCACGGAGATCTATGCCGCGGACGCGGGGAAGGTCGCCTACGCCGGCAATGAGCTCAAAGGCTACGGCAATCTGGTGCTCATCCGTCATGCCAACGGCTGGGTGACCGCCTATGCGCACGCCGATCAGCTCCTCGTCAGACCCAACGACGAGGTGCGCCGCGGTCAGGTCATTGCCAGGGCTGGGCGGACGGGAGCCGTCGACCAGCCGCAGCTGCATTTCGAGCTGCGGCAGGGGTCGCGTCCGGTCGATCCGATGCCGCATCTCGCCAACTGAGACCCTCGAGCCAAAAGCTCCACCTGTCATTCCGGAATTCGCCGCAGGCGAATCCGGGACCCAGGCGATCACGGTCGGTCCTCGCCCTGGGTCCTGGCGCGCCGCTCATGCGCTCTGGCCGGGCTATTCGCTCTTGAGCCGGCGTCCCAGCCGGCCGGCGAGGTCCTGGATGAACTGCCACGCCACCCGGCCCGAGCGGGAGCCCCGCGTGATCGACCATTCGAGCGCTTCGCGCACCAAATCGTCGTCGCGAACCTTGAGCTTGTGGTGCGCCGCGTAGCTCTTCACCATCTCGAGGTATTCGTCCTGGGTGGCGTTGTGGAAGCCCAGCCAGAGGCCGAAGCGGTCCGACAGCGACACCTTCTCTTCCACCGCCTCCGACGGGTTGATGGCGGTGGAGCGCTCGTTCTCCATCATGTCGCGCGGCATGAGATGGCGGCGATTGGAGGTGGCATAGAACACCACGTTTTCGGGCCGGCCCTCGATGCCGCCTTCCAGCACGGCCTTGAGCGACTTGTAGGAGGTATCGTCCTTGTCGAAGGACAGGTCGTCGCAGAACACGATGAAGCGGTGCTGGGCCGCGCGCAGCTGCGCCAGGCACAGCGGCAGCGAGTCGATGTCCTCGCGATGGATCTCGACGAGCTTGAGGTCCGGCTTGCCGGCGCTGCCGAGGCCCAGCTCCCGGCGCACTTCCGCATGCGAGGCCTTGACCAGCGACGACTTGCCCATGCCGCGGGAGCCCCACAGCAGGGCATTGTTCGCGGGCAGCCCCTGCGCGAAGCGACGGGTATTGTCGAGCAACTGCTCGGAGGCGCGCTCGATGCCCTTGAGCAGGCCGAGCGGCTGGCGATTGACGTGCGGCACGGGCAGGAACGCCGGCGGGCTGCTTTGCCACACGAAGGCCTCCGCCGCGGAAAAATTGAATTCTGACGCCGGCCGCGGGGCCATGCGTTCGAGCGCCGCAGCAAGGCGGTCGAGGGTGGCAAGAACGGCCTTCTCGTCGGTCATCGGTGGGTTTGGCTCCTTGGCAAGCCGTGCAAAAGGACATACTGGGCCGCGTTCTATAGACGACCCTGGGCCCGGCGTCACCGATGCGCAGTGGAAGTGGTTGCAAACAAGGCCCGGAACACTATATTCCGGGGCCGGAACCCTGGATGAGCTGGCGATCGGTGGCGCAGGTGCCCCAGTCAGCCCGTTTCCGTCTCCAGCCCGAGGATTGTTGATGCTGATCTCACCAGCTTATGCGCAGTCAGCCGCGGGAGGCAGCGATTTTCTTATTCAGTTGATGCCGATCCTGCTCATGTTCGTCATCTTCTATCTGCTGCTGTTGCGGCCGCAGCAGCAGCGCGTGAAGGCACACCGGGAGATGGTCGCCAACATTCGCCGCGGCGACACGGTCGTCACCTCCGGCGGCATTATCGGCAAGGTCACCAAGGTGAAGGACGACGGCGAGATCGAGGTCGAGATCGCCGAGAACACGCGCGTGCGGGTGATCAAGGGCACGGTCTCGGAAGTGCGTGTGAAGGGTGAACCAGTCAAGGAGAACGCCTGATCCCTGGGCAATAGCCGGATCGGGCGCATCAAGCTCAAGCGAGGCATGGTGCCAGCATGCTGACGTTCACCCGTTGGAAGCAGATCGCCATCCTGCTGATCTGTCTCGTGGGCTTCATTGTGGTGCTGCCCAATTTCTTTTCCAAGGCGACGCTCGATCGCTGGCCGCGCTGGATACCCACCAAGCAATTGAGCCTGGGCCTCGACCTGCGCGGCGGCGCCCACCTGCTGCTTGCCATGGAGGTCAACGACGTCCGCAAGGATTGGCTCGACACGTTGCGCGATGATGCGCGGCGCCGCCTGCGCGAAGCCAAGATCGGCGTCAGCGGGGTTGGCATTGCCGGCAACTCTGTGCAGGTGCGCCTGGCCAAGGCCGAGGACGGCGAGGCGGCGCTCAAGGCGCTGAAGCAGATGGTCCAGCCGCTCGGCAATCCGGTCTTCGGCACCTCGGGGGCGGATGTCGACGTGCAGCAGAGCGGGGCCGGCAGCATCTCCATCACCCCCACCGAGGCCGGGTTGCGGCAACGCACAGGAAACGCCATTTCGGCGGCCATCGAGACCGTGCGGCGGCGGGTCGACGCAACGGGCACGAGCGAGCCCAACATCGTCCGCGAGGGAAGCAGCCGCATTCTCGTGCAGGTGCCGGGCCTGTCCGACACGGCCCAGCTCAAGGAGCTGATCGGCAAGACCGCGCGCTTGAGCTTCCATGAGGTTCATCCCACGCTGACGGCGGCCGAGGCGAAGACCACGCGGGTGCCCGCGGGCTTCAAGATCTATCCTGGAGCCGACAGGACGGAAGGCGACCAGGTCTTGCGCGAGACGCCGGTTGTGCGCGGCGATGAGCTGACGACGGCCAATCCCTCCTTCGATTCACGGACCAACGAGCCGATCATCGACTTCGGCTTCAACAATGCGGGCGCCCGCAAGTTCGGCAAGTTCACCCAGGACAATGTCGGCAAGCCGTTTGCGATCGTGCTCGACGACAAGGTGATCTCGGCGCCGGTGATCCGCGAGCCGATCCTGGGGGGGCGCGGCCAGATCAGCGGCAACTTCACGACCGAGACGGCGACCCAGCTCGCCATCCAGCTCAGGTCCGGCGCGCTGCCGGCCAAGCTGACGATTGTGGAGGAGCGCAACGTCGGGCCCTCGCTCGGCAACGATTCGGTCGAGGCCGGCAAGATGGCCGGCATCATCGGCGGCATCGCGACCATTGCCCTCACCATCCTGGCCTACGGCACGTTCGGGATCTTCGCGGTGGTGGGGCTCATCGTGCACGGCGTGCTGACCGTCGCCCTGATGACGCTCATCGGGTCGGCGCTGACGCTGCCCGGCATTGCGGGGCTTGTGCTCGGCATCGCCATGGCGGTCGATGCCAACGTGCTGATCTACGAGCGCATCCGCGAAGAGGTGCGCGCGGGCAAGTCGGCGATCGCGGCCATTGATGCCGGGTTCACGCGGGCCTTTGTCACCATCGCGGATTCGCAGCTCACCACGCTCGCCTGCGCGCTCGTGATGTTCTGGCTGGGGGCCGGACCGATCCGCGGCTTTGCCGTCACCCTCACCGTCGGCATCTTGACGTCGATCTTCGCGGCCGTCACCGTCGTACGGCTTCTCATCTACTATTGGTTGAACTCGATGAAGGGGACCCGTGGCCCCCTTACATTGCCAGTCTAGGGACAATTGTACCCATGCGGCTTGTTCCCAACTTCAAAGGCTACGACTTCTTCCCGCATGATCTGCGTTTGCCGTTCATGCGCTACAAGGGCCTGGCGCTGGTTCTCTCCATCGTTGCAATGGCGCTTTCGCTGGGCTTGTTCTTTGCCCGGGGCTTGAACTACGGCGTGGACTTCAAGGGCGGCCTCATGCTGGAGGTCCAATCCAACTCCGGGCCGGCGGATATCGCTCAGTTGCGCGACAAGCTCGGGCGGCTCGGACTCGGTGCCGTGCAGATTCAAAGCTTCGGTGCGGCGACGGACGTGCTGATCCGTGTCGAGCAGCAGCCCGGCGGCGAGGCGGAGCAGCAGGTGGCGCTCAACAAGCTGCTGGCAGCCTTGGGCGATCAGTACACCCAGCGGCGCGTGGAGGCAGTCGGACCAGCCGTGTCGAGCGAGCTCAGGACCACGGGGTTCCTGGCCGTGGCCGCGGGCATCCTGGCCATCTGCGCCTACGTCTGGTTCCGGTTTGAGTGGCAGTTCGCGGTCGGGGCCATTGTGGCGCTGGTGCACGACGTGCTGCTGACGATCGGCGTTTTCTCCCTGCTCCAGCTTGAGTTCGACCTGTCGATCGTCGCAGCGCTGCTGACCATTCTCGGCTACTCGGTGAATGACACGGTGGTCGTGTCCGATCGTATTCGCGAGAACTTGCGCAAATACAAGCGCATGGACCTCAACGAGCTTCTGAACCTGTCGATCAACGAGACCCTGTCGCGCACCATTCTGACCGGCTGTACGGCCATTGCCGTGCTGGTCGCGCTCTACATCTTCGGCGGCGAGGTGATCCGCAACTTCAACTTCGCCATGCTGTTCGGGGTCGTCATCGGCACGTACTCCTCGATCTTCATCGGCGCGCCGCTGCTGGGCTACCTGGGCGTCAAGCGCGACTGGAGCGGCGCCGGCGGGCCCGCATCCAAGGCGGGGGCCGCCGCACGGGCCGGCCGTGCCGACGTGGTCTACAAGTGAATTCGCCGTCGGCGCGCTTTCCCGGGCGGGCGCCGATAGAGGCATACGGCAACGGCGGCTTCCGGTTTGCCGGCATGAGCCACCGCGGCTCGATCTTGTGCCTGCCGAGCGGCATTTATGCCTGGGAGCCGGCGCATCCGCTGGACTTGGCCTCCCTGGCGCCGGTCCTGGCGGAGAAGGCGGCACTGGGGCTTCTCATTCTGGGCACGGGCGACAGGCAGGTGTTTCCTGCGTCCGATCTGCGGCGTGCGTTTGCGGAAGCTGGCGTGGCCTTGGAGGCCATGGCTACCGGCGCTGCCTGCCGGACGTATAACGTGCTGCTGGCGGAGGGACGGCCGGTCGGCGCAGCCCTGGTCGCCGTGGCCTGAGTCCAGGCGCATGGCCGTTGCGCCGACAGGGCTCGGTTTGCTGCGACGAAAAGTGCGGGTTTCCCGTGAGTGACGCCCCTGACAGTACGCAAGCGGATGTGGACGGCGCCGCGGTGGCCGCTGTTGCCAAGGCTGGCGAACCCGACCGCTACCTCGCAGCCCTCCTGGCCCCGCCCGAGCAGCGCGAGGCGCTGTTGGCGCTCGCGGCGTTCTCGGCAGAGCTTGCAACAATACCGCTGCGGGTCGTGCGCGAGCCGGCCATGGGCGAGATCCGCCTGCAGTGGTGGCGCGACGCGCTCGCGCTGCCGGCCCAACTGCGCACGGGCCATCCCGTTGCCGACGCTGTGCGTGCGGCCGCCCGGCGCCATGCCCTCCCCGCCCCTCTCATGGAGGCGCCGATCGACGCCCAGATGCGCCTGCTGCACGATGCGTCATCGCCTGGCGAGGGTGACCCGTGCGACCTATTGTGGAGAGCCGAGAGCGCCCTCTTTCGGCTCGGCGCGCAGGTCGTGGGTGTGCCGGACACCGCCGATATCCAGGCAGGTTGCACCGCGGCCGGCCAAGCCTATGGCGGGGCGCGGTTGCTGCTTGGATTGCCGCAAGCGATCGCCCACGGCCGTGTGCCATTGGCAAAGCCCCAGCTTGAGGTTGCAGGCCTCACTGAGGAGGCGCTGCTCTCGGGGCTTGCCGATACGCGCATCGAAGAGCTGCTCAGGACCCATTTTTCCCGGATTCGCAGCAGTTTGGACGTAGCGCGGCAATTTTTGGCACGCCTGCCTCGGGGCGCGCGCGTGGCCTTCCTTCCTTTGGCCTTGGTCGAGCCTTATTTGCGGGCTCTCGAACGGTCGGGCCGTGCACTCCTGCGTGAGGAAACGCGTTTTGCACCGCTCACACGTGTGTGGAGGATTGCTGCAGGCCATTGGCTTGGCCGATTGTGAGGCGGTGTGTCGCTCGGCTCCAGAGTGTCGGCAAGGGGGGCGATGGGAATGCGAGGTGCGGTCTGGCGGCGTGCTTTGACGGGGCTTCTCCTGACCCTGGCGTGGAGCGGGCCGGGGTGGGCCCAGCCCGAGATCGTATGGGAGGTGGAGAACCCGTTCCGGTTCTTCCTCGACCCGGCCGACACGGAGGTGCATCGGGCGACGTGGGTGAGCCTGTCGCCTGAGCAGCGCAAGAGCCCTGTGCTGTCGGCCGAGCGTGTGCTGGCCGAGCGGCACGCGGACGGGTGGGGCGCCTCCATGTTCGACAAGACGTGCTGGGAGGGCACGCGCAACCGTTACACGTGTCGCGAGCGGCCCGACTACATCAATCCCAAGAGCCATATGGTGCGCGCCAGCCTGCAGGGTCTGGCGGATGCGCAGACGGTCGACTGCACGTGGTTGACGGCGCCGCGCGGCCGCGGCGGCCGTGGCAAGGCGGTCACGTTGCCCTGCGACACGCCGGTGCAACTGGAGATCCCCTATCCCGCAGGTGCCTGGATCAAGGTGGAGATCGGCGGCCTGCAGGTTGCGGAGGTGGCGGCGCGCGTCACCGATCTCTTCATTGTCGGCATGGGTGACAGCTTTGCCTCAGGAGAGGGCAATCCCGATGTTCCGGTCCGGTTCTCGCCGGACCGCACCGCGGAATATGGCGTCGGCGGCAACAAAGTTCCGCTGGATGGCTATCCGGCCCGCGTGGGCGACTGGAAGACGATCGGCGAGAAGGCATTCATCGAGGAAAATGCGCGCTGGCTGGACCAGGCCTGCCATCGCTCCTTGTATTCGCATCAGCTCCGGGCGGCGCTGCAGCTCAGCGTTGAGGATCCCCATCGCGCTGTGACGTTCGTTGGGGTTGCCTGCTCGGGCGCGGAGACCGTGTTCGGCATCTTCTTGCGCTACAAGGGGCACGAATGGGTACCCAATCCGCCGGAGTATTCGCAAATCTCGGCGGTCGCGGAGGCGCAGTGCTCGGGACGCAATGCACCCGACTACGAGCTGCCTGAGGCCTATCACATCAATGGCCGGATTCCCGAGCTGAAGGGGGGGCTGGTCCTGAAGAAATGCGATGCGGACAGGGCCCGCAAGATCGACCTGCTACTCCTGTCGATCGGTGGCAACGACATCGGCTTTGCGCGACTGGTGGCCAACGCGGTCTTATCCGACGGCTCCGTGCTGCGTCGCCTGGGCGGCTGGTTCGGCCACGTGCATGGGTTCGCAGAGGCCGGCTCCCAGTTGGACCAGCTTGACGATCGCCTGAAGGCGGTCAATCGCGCGGCACATTTTCTCCTGCACGTGCCCTGGTCGGAGTCTGATCGCGTCATTCTAACCGGCTACCCGCCCATGGCGTTGCTCGAGGACGGCAATTCGGCCTGTCCCGACGGCCGGGCCGGCATGACGGTCCTGCCGGACTTCTTCCTGAGCGAGGCCAAGGCGCGCGAGGGCAATGTTGCGGCCGAGCGGCTGCATGCGGTCATGCAGGACAGCGCCAAGCAGCACCGGTGGACACTGGTTGACTCGCATCGCTCGGCGTTTCGCGGGCGAGGGATCTGCGTCGGGCACACGGATGCCCCATGGACGCAAGCCGACGAGATGCGCCTGCCGCGCAAAATCGAGGGGGTCTGGCAGCCCTACAGCCCTGCCGATTGGCAGCCTTATGCGTCGCGGCAGCGTTGGTTCCGCACGCCCAACGATGCCTTCATGACGGGAAATTTTCACGTTTCCCAGTCGTTGCTGCAGAATGTGATGAAAGCGCAGGGCTTCTCCTGGGTGCAGTTATTGCTGGCCAGTGTTTACTCCGGCGCGTTCCACCCGACCGCCGAGGGCCAGGCGGCCATTGCCGACGCCGTGGTCGAGAAGGCACGCGGCGTTCTGGCCAAATACGATGCCCGGCGGCGCGCGGCAGACCCGCCTGGGCCCCGCCTTGTGCAGTAGGGCCGGACCCCGGAGCCACTGCATTTGATCCTGGGCAGGGTGTGGCGCTGCGTGCCTGTCTGACGCCGACGAATCCGTGCTAACCCTTCACCGGCCAACGAAGACCAGCCCAGAAATGTCGACTCGTAAAACCTACAACTGCCAGAAATGCCCGGGGTATTGCTGCTCCTATCCGCTGATTGCGCTGACCAAGCGCGATGTCGAGCGCCTGGCACGGCACTTCGGCTTGAGCTTCAAGGCGGCCAGGACCAAGTTCACGGCGGAGCGCTACGGCCACAAGTATTCCATGCGCCGCAAGAAGGACGAGCATTTCGGGGGTATTTGCCGCTTCTTCGACACCGAGAAGCGGTGCTGCACCGTCTATGCGGCCCGGCCGGCGACCTGCCGCAGCTATCCCGGCAATCGCTGTGGCTACTACGACTTCCTGTCCTTCGAGCGGGCGACGCAGGACGATAAGGAATTCATTGCGACCACCTACAACAAATAGCCGTCAGCACAAACGAAAGCCCCGCTGCGGCTTGCGCAAGCGGGGCCGTTCATCTCTGAGGTTCATGCCCAGCCGAAGCCGGACTGTCATACGAGACCACGTCTCGTTGCAAGGCTCTTTGTGTCGGTCGGTCCGGTCAAACGTTTGATCAGTTTCGCTCGAGCTAGTACGCCGAACCGTGCCCTCGCGCTGCTGCGAGGGCGAGGTGACTGTCGGGTGGTGTCATTCGCTCCTCCGCTGCTGTTGATCCTACCGACTTCCGTCCTCACAACCCCGCGGTGCTGCCGTGCGGCTCGCATCGTCCATGGCTGAGAAGCCGATGCACCGGCAGCGACGGTCGTCGACGTCGAATTGTGGACCCAATCCTGGTGATGTCAAGCGGCCGCCGATCACAAGTTAACTGCGGTTTGAAGGGCGCAGGTTCCGCCTGTGGCGCGGCCTGTCAGGAAGCTGTCCCCACAGGCCTCCGCTGGATTGCCGGTGCCACCCCTTTTGAGCTAGACCCGCGCCCATGAGCAAGGCCAACAAGCCCGGTCCCCGTGAAGTCGGCGGGGCGATGCCAGCCGGCGAAACCCATCGGACCATCCATGTCCGGGGGGCGCGCGAGCACAACCTGAAGAATGTCGACCTCGAGATCCCGCGCGACGCCCTGATCGTGTTCACGGGGCTGTCGGGCTCGGGCAAGTCCTCGCTCGCCTTCGACACCATCTATGCCGAGGGCCAGCGGCGTTACGTGGAGAGCCTGTCGGCCTACGCGCGCCAATTCCTGGAGATGATGCAGAAGCCCGATGTCGACCACATCGACGGGCTGTCGCCGGCCATCTCCATCGAGCAGAAGACCACCTCGAAGAACCCGCGGTCGACGGTCGGCACGGTCACCGAGATCTACGACTACCTGCGCCTGCTGTTCGCGCGCGTGGGTGTGCCCTACTCGCCGGCCACCGGGTTGCCGATCGAGAGCCAGACCGTGCAGCAGATGGTGGATCGGGTGCTGGCGCTGCCGGAGAGCACGCGGCTCTATCTGCTGGCGCCGATCGTGCGCGGCCGCAAGGGCGAGTACCGCAAGGAGCTGGCCGAGCTGCAGAAGAAGGGCTTCCAGCGCGTCAAGGTCAACGGACAGTTCTACGAAATCCCAGAGGCACCGAAGCTCGACAAGAAGTTCAAGCACGACATCGACGTGGTGGTGGATCGCATTGTCCTGCCCAAGGCGGGCGATGACAAGGCGAGGAAGGACGTGGCCACCCGCCTCGCCGACAGCTTCGAGACCGCGCTGGAGCTGGCCGACGGCATCGCCATTGCGGAATTTGCGGATAGGCCGCTCAGCGCTCCCTCTCCCCGTTCTTCACGGGGAGAGGGTCGGGGTGACCCCAACCCTCTCCCCGGCGGGGGGAGGGGACAGGCTGCGAGCGCCGACAAGGAGGTGCTCAAGAACAAGAACGAGACGCACGAGCGCATCACGTTCTCCGCCCGCTTCGCCTGTCCGGTATCCGGCTTCACCATCGACGAGATCGAGCCCAGGCTGTTCTCGTTCAACGCGCCGGCCGGCGCGTGCCCCAAGTGCGACGGGCTCGGCACCGAGATGCGCTTCGAGGCCGACCTCGTGGTGCCCGATCACACGCTCAGTCTCGAGAAGGGCGCGGTCTATCCCTGGGCCAAGACCGGCAGCACGTCGCCTTACTACGAGCAGACGCTGGAGGCGCTGGCCAGGCACTTCAAGGTGTCGATGAAGACGCCGTGGAGCAAGCTGCCCAAGAAGGTGCAGGAGGCCATCCTCTACGGCACCGGCGAGGAGGCGGTGGACTTCGTCTACGAGGACGGCGTGCGCAAGTACACGAACACCAAGCCGTTCGAGGGCGTGATCGGCAACATCGAGCGCCGCTTTCGCGAGACCGAGAGCGACTGGGTGCGCGAGGAGCTCTCCCGCTACCAGGATGCGCACCCGTGCGACGCGTGCGGCGGCTACCGCCTCAAGCCGCAGGCGCTGGCGGTCAAGATCGACGCCCTGCACATCGGCCAGGTGACGGACATGTCGATCCGGGCCGCCAACGACTGGTTCGCCGAGTTGCCCGAAAAGCTCTCCAAGAAGCAGAACGAGATCGCCACCCGCATCCTGAAAGAGATCCGCGAGCGGCTGCAGTTCCTGGTCGACGTCGGCCTCGATTATCTCACTCTCTCGCGATCGTCCGGCACGCTGTCGGGCGGCGAGAGCCAGCGCATCCGGCTGGCCTCGCAGATCGGCTCGGGGCTCACCGGCGTGCTCTACGTGCTGGACGAGCCGTCCATTGGCCTGCACCAGCGCGACAACGCGCGGCTGCTCGAGACGCTGAAGCATCTGCGCGACATCGGCAACACGGTGATCGTCGTGGAGCATGACGAGGACGCCATCCTGACGGCCGACCACGTCGTCGATATCGGCCCGGGTGCCGGCATCCACGGCGGCAACATCGTGGCCCAGGGCACGCCCGACGCCATCATGGCAAGCTCCGACAGCATCACGGGCCAGTATCTCACCGGCGTGCGCCAGATCCCCATGCCGAAGCGGAGGCGGCAGAGGAATGGCAAGTCGCTCAAGGTCATCGGCGCGCGCGAGAACAACCTCAAGAACGTCACCGCCGAGGTGCCGCTGGGCCTGCTCACCGCCATCACCGGCGTGTCCGGCGGCGGCAAGTCCACGCTGCTGATCGATACGCTCTACAAGGCGGTGGCGCGCCGGCTCAACAACGCGCGCGAGCATCCGGGCGAGCACGACAGGATCGAGGGGCTGGAGCATCTCGACAAGGTGATCGACATCGATCAGTCGCCGATCGGGAGGACGCCGCGATCGAACCCGGCGACCTACACCGGCGCCTTCACGCCGATCCGCGAGTGGTTCGCGGGGCTGCCTGAGGCCAAGGCGCGCGGCTACCAGCCGGGCCGCTTCTCCTTCAACGTCAAGGGCGGGCGCTGCGAGGCCTGCCAGGGTGACGGCGTCATCAAGATCGAGATGCACTTCCTGCCTGACGTGTACGTCACCTGCGACGTCTGCAAGGGCAAGCGCTACAACCGCGAGACCCTGGAGGTGAAGTTCAAGGACAAGTCGGTCGCCGACGTGCTCGACATGACGGTGGAGGAGGGCGCGGAGTTCTTCAAGGCGGTGCCGTCGATCCGCGACAAGCTGGAGACGCTGGCGCGCGTCGGCCTCGGCTATATCCACATCGGCCAGCAGGCCACCACGCTGTCGGGCGGCGAGGCCCAGAGGATCAAGCTCGCCAAGGAGCTGTCACGCCGCGCGACGGGCCGCACGCTCTATATTCTGGACGAGCCGACGACGGGCCTGCACTTCCACGATGTCGCCAAGCTGCTGGAGGTGCTGCACGAGCTGGCCGACGCCGGCAACACGGTGGTGGTGATCGAGCACAACCTGGAGGTCATCAAGACCGCCGACTGGATCATCGACATGGGGCCCGAGGGCGGCGACGGCGGCGGCCGCATCGTGGCGCAGGGCACGCCGGAGGACGTGGCCAGGTGCAAGGAGAGCTACACGGGGCAATACCTCAAGGAGCTGCTCGGGCGGCGGGCCAACGCGCGGGCGAAGCGGCAGGCGGCGGAGTAGGGATCCCTCTCCCCCCAAGCGAGAGCTGGAGGGCAATGGCGGCCGGCGGTCGGTCCGTTGAGTTTGCGCCAACCGCGGCCCCCTGCAGATCGACAACCAAGACTCTCGATTTTTGCAGCGCAGCATGGGTGGTGGATCTGTCGTGTGCGACAGTTTGGCATTACCTTAAAGCGAGACATGCGCGCCGACGCTGATTGGCGACGTGCAAGCCCTGGAACGGCGTCTTGAGCGTCGAGTCCGCATGCCGTGGTGTTTCAGACCAAGGAGGTCACCATGGAACGCACCGGCTTTATGGGAGTGCACAGGACCTGGGAGGATTGGGCCAGCATCTGCTTGGGTGTCGTGACCGTGCTGACGCCCTGGCTCGCTGGCGCCACCCAGAATCAGACCATCACGCTGAATGCGGTGATCATCGGCATGGCCGTCGTGGTGCTTGCAGCCTTTGCGCTCGTGAACTTGCATCGCGGGGAGGAAGTCGCCGCGTTCGCGTGCGGGCTCTGGCTGATGGCATCGCCGTTCGTCTTCGGCTACGCCGGCAGCCAGCTTGCGACCTGGCACTATGCCCTGGGCGCTCTGATCGCCGTGCTCGCGCTTCTCGAGTTCTGGCAGGACTGGACCTTGAGCGACGACGAGCTGGCCAAGCACGGCCGGTGAGGGCTGGTTCTGCCGGCGTCCATGCTTCGACGCCGGCAGAGGCCCAGCCGGCGTTGATCAATCGCGTGCGGCGTGCGGGTGACGTGGCGCGGGTCAAGGAGAGCTACGCCGGGCAGCATCTGAAGGAGCTGCTCGGCCGGCGCCGACGCGGGCCGCGGGAAGCGGCGGAGTGGATCACGGCGTTTCCCTCTCCCCGCTAGCGGGGAGAGGGATGGGGTGAGGGCAGCAGCTTGCCGAGAGCTGTGCTATAGTCAGCCGTCATGAACCTGACCATCGAAACCGAGCAGGAAGACGACGGCCGCTGGATCGCCGAGGTGCCGGAGCTGGACGGCGTGCTGGCCTACGGTGCCACGCGCGCGGAGGCGATGGCCAAGGCGCAGGCGCTGGCGCTGCGTGTGCTGGCCGAGCAACTCGAGCACGGCGAGGCGCATCCCGTGGACCTTTCCATGTCCGTCGCGGCGGAATGAGCCGCTTTCCCGCGACCAAGGCGCGGCGCGTGCTGGCGGCGCTGCAGCGCATTGGATGGGTCATCAAGAGGCAATCTGGGTCGCATCGCACGCTGGCGCGCAGCGGCTGGCCGGACGTCGTGTTCGCCTTTCACGACGACGCGGAACTAGGTCCAGTTATGCTGGCACGCATCGCCAAGCGGACTGGGTTGACGCCGGACGATCTCTAAGGGCAGCGGCCGCATCGCACGGTGGCGGATGCGGCCAAGGTGAAGGAGAGCACACGGTACCTGCGCGAGTTGCTCGGCCGCCGCGCAGGTGGCGCGGGCCGTGGGAAACTGCAGACGGGGGAGTAGGATTGGGTTCGCGCTAGATTAGTTGTTAATAGGGGCTACGCGCGGAGGTTCCATGGTCCGATTTTTTGCTAAGATCATTGCGCGAATTGTCTGCCTTAACGAAGGTTTTCGTCGTGAACGAGAACAATAAACTACTGAATTCGCCAGAAGTGGACCGACTTATCATTCTGGTCGAGGAGGCGACGCGCGCAACCAAGGACACTCCACGACGCTTCATAGAGCCTGCTCGCGGTACGCTCGATCGGGCGAAAGCGCATCGACATCATATTGTATTTGGCCGTCGCGGGTCGGGAAAGACATCCCTTTTGCGGAAAGCTGGCGCTGATCTAACGCTGAAGCGAGTGCCAACTGCTTTCATTGACCTCGAGGCATTTAAGGGACACACCTATCCTGATGTGCTGCTGAGCGTTTTGATAGACACACTCAATGCATTTGATGCGTGGCTTGCTACAGCCGGGAGTCATGCAAGCAGCAAGAGAAGCTTCTGGAGCCAATTTTGGGGAGCAACACCCGAACGCCCACCCCTGGACAAGCGCAAACTGTCGTCGGTACGCACTGCGCTGCAGGCAGAGACGAAGGTGTTGAATGCTCTACTTCACTCTGAAGACGATGCCGAGCTAATCGAGCAGGTAGGAGAAAGCTCAAGAGCCAGCGAGAGGGTATTATCCGCACGGTTAGCGAATAGCTCTGCAGATGCGGAGACACTGGGTGCGAAACTTCGGTTGAGCCTCGATGCCAAAAGCGAGGAGGAGCACAGCGCTGGGCACGAGCTGAAGGTTGAGCAGACTGAAAGGACCAAACGGAACAAGATCGGTTTTCTACATCGCAAGATCATGGATTTTCAGAAGGTCTTTGATGCCATGGTCGATCTGGCAGGTGGCGATGCATTCATATTTCTTGATGATTTGTATCATCTAAGGCGTGGGGACCAAGCGCACGTTCTCGATTACTTTCATCGAATTGTGAAGGGCAGATCCGTCTGGCTCAAGGTGGGAACAATAAGGCATCGCACAGATTGGTACCGCCACGGTAACCCGCCTGTCGGAATGAAACTTGGCGACGACTGTGATGATATCGACCTGGACATCACTTTGGAGAAATATGAGATCGCGCGCAAATTCCTATTGAAGGTTCTCGATCAGATTGTTTATGAGGCGGGGTTAGAGGACCATCGCATATTGCTTGCAGATGGCGGCATTGAAAGGTTGGTGCTGGCGTGTGGTGGCGTAGCGCGCGACTTCTTGACCATCTTCCGAAAGGCAATCGATGTGGCGCGAGAGCGCGGTCGTACTCATCGAGGCGACCGCATCAATGCTGAGGACGTCAACGTGGCTGCCGGTGAGCATGATCGCGCCAAGCGGGACGAACTGCGCCGTGACACTCTGGAGGAGAGAGAGCAACTTGAGCGCGGGCTAGCCAGTATCCAGGAATTCTGCATTGCGAATAAAGTAAACTGCTTTCTTGTCGAGCAGGATACAGGTGGGAACACCAATTTACTGGGCGAATTGGTAGATCTTCGCTTCGTGCACGTCGTGGAAGCGCGCACGACGGTGAGAGATCAACCAGGTAAGCTATTTACGGCCTATATGCTCGATATAAGTCAGTACTCTGGCGAGAGATTGCGCAGAGACCTTGAGATGATATCGTTCTGGAAGCGCGAGCAGTTGGATAAAATTCGCCGTTCTAAGTATGTCTTGCGGTCGCCATAGTCACCCGGAAGCGTAACGCCGATGAGGTGTGTGGGGGCAACGCCAGTACTCCAGACCGTCCTGATTCTCCGCCACCGTGTTGTGCGAGATTTTGTTCTTGCTGTTCTAGCCTTGACCTTGGTTGCGGTTGGCGCCAGTGGCCTTGGCGTCGTGACACCGGCTACGGCCCAATCCGCCGGGCTCACCAAAGAGCAAGCCGCTGCGCAGGCCGCCTACGACACGGCCCTGCGCGCGTTCAAGGCGGTCCTCGCCGAGCGGCGGGCGCAGATCAATGCCAAGCAGGCGCTGGGCGACCGTCCGGGGCAGGCGCTGTATCTGGCGCGGCGGGAGGTGATGTCGACCTACAAGGACCTCACCGACGCGGTGCCGGCGCGCATCGGGCGGGGCAACAAGTTTGGCGTGCCGCCGGCCTATTTCGATGCCGCCATCGAGCCGCTGATCGACGAGTACGCCGCGCTCTTCAAGATCATGCAGGCGCCGCCGGTCAATGCGCAGGCCTCCAAGACGCCGTTCAAGGATGTCGCCGATCTCGGCCGGGCGATCGCGCGCGCCAAGGGGCTCGATGCCGCCACGGTCGACGCAGCCGGGCGCATCAGCCTCGGGGTCTTCTTCGCCGAGACCAACGGCAACCAGAACATCGGCAATGCGCGCTCCAATACCTACAAGGGCAGCTTTCAGACCGGCGTGGCGGAGGACCGCAAGGGGCGCGCGGCGTGGGCGGCGATCCGGCCCAAAGTGGCTCCGCTCGATCCGGCGGTGGCTGCGCGCGACGAGGCGGAGACGGCGCGCGTCGGCAGCGGCGACCAGCGGTTCAATCATTGGACCGCGGTGCGCAACGGGCTGATGCACGCCCACGCCGACCTGTTCCAGCGCATCCCCGCAATCAGGAAGCTGCTGCCCGGCGAGATCGACCAGATGAAGCTGTTCCAGCTGATCCAGATCATCCCCTCGCCGACGCGGTCGGCGCTGGCGTCGGGCAACTTCGAGGGCTATCGCATCTCCGATCCGCGCATCATGGGCTATCTGCGCAACAACTCCATGTTCACCTTCGGCAAGGCCGACCGGGCGCGCACCAGCGCGACCTTTCGCGAGATCCTGGACGCCATGTGGCTGTTCACCGAGAAGTTCGAGCGCGCCCGGGCCAAGTACGCCGAGATCAAGGCGCAGGAGCGGGGCCAGGCCCGGTAGCCGCCAAGCGCCGGGGCCTGCGAGTGCATTCCCTCTCCGGCCTCTCCCCGCGCCGATGGCCTCCGTCGGGGGGCGACGAGGCGCGGAGAGAGGGAGATGGCGCGCTACCACGCATTGCGGCCGCGGGGATAGGGATCGGCGAAAATAAAGTTCGCGCACGGAGGGTTGCAACCCATCGGCGCGCACTTGCGTATGTCCTGCCCCGGAGACAAGGCGCTGGTTCCCTGCAGGGCCGCGCCTCAATGCAGGAGCCGGGGGCCGAAGTCCGCAAGCCTCGCCGGGCGTGGCCGCCAGACCAGCGGATCGCCATGACCGGGTCCGGATGCCGGCAGAGCAGGGCGCTCCCAGCCTCTCTCAGATTTCAGGTGAGCGGGCGAGAGCGCCCTGCTCCTCCTCCCTTGCAAACTTCGGGCGGACCGCCGCCGCGGGGTCGCAGGCGCTGCCGCGGCACCTGAGGGAGGCACCGGCCAGGCGGCGGCCGTGACGCAGCTTCGCCTGCGCGAAATGGCGAGCGGCCACCGATCGGTGCGACCGGCTCTATCCCTGAATAACGCATTCAGATAATCTGATGGCAGCTAAACTTTCCACGGGGGGTGTCATGCATCGATGGTTGGGAGTGGCGACGGCAGCGGCCGCCTGCTGGATGCTGCAAGCGTGCGCCGCAGCCGCCCAGCAGGCGGCGCATCCCGGCCAGATCCAGGTGCGCGACGACAAGTTCCAACCCTACCGCGAATATACCACTGGGCGGGTGCGCGCTGGCGCCCATCCCAACCTGTTGGCCCTGGAGCTGAACGGCCGGATCGATCGCCGGTCCGGCGCGCTGACCACGCTGCTCAGCGTCGAGTTCGCGTACATGAGCGGCTACAAGCGCGGCTACGAGACGGCCCGCAACAGCCGCGCCGAGGTTTTGCACCTCACCAAGCTATCATCCAGCGGCCGCTGCCCGTCCGGCAGCATGTGCGCCTACGGCGAGGTGTTCACGGTCGAGATACCGGAGGCGGAGCTCAGGCAGGCTGCGCCTGAGGGCTATCAGCTCAAGGTCTTCGCGCGCACTGGCCCAGCTGCGGTGGTCACCATTCCGAAGGCACAGATCGCGGCCCTGTTGGCGCGGATCGACGCCGATCGAGCCACGCGGACGAAGCCGGGGGTGCAGAGAACGCACTGACCGCAGCCCGGGCCTTTGCAGCCCCGACGGCCAACCGAGCGCAACCGTCCCTCCTGGCGGGGAAGGTCCTTCCAGAGCGCCTGGAGGCGGCAAGCCACGCGGCAATGCACAGCATCGCAAGCCTCGGCTGCACCGGATATGGTGCCGCCGATATGCCGAACCTCGAATCGCCGAGGCCGGCCAGCCCGAGGATGAAACAGGCCGCCCATGCCCTCCCTTGATCTCACCGCCGTCCGTCCAGGCCTGACCGGCACCTCTGATCTCATCGTCGCGCCGGAGCATACGGCCGCTCGCGTGGGCTCGGGCCGCATTGCGGTGCTGGCGACGCCGGTGATGATCAATGTGATCGAGGCCGCTGCGCTGGCGGCGGTCGAGCATCTCTTGCCCGCAGGCCACCAGAGCCTTGGCATCCACCTCGATGTGCGCCACTTCGCGGCGACACCGGTCGGGCTGCGCGTGACGGCCACGGCCGAGGTGACCGCCGTCGAAGGCCGCACCGTCACTTTCCGCGTCGAGGCCCGTGATGAGCGCGAGGTGATCGGCGACGGCACGCACAGCCGTGTCGTCGTCAATGTTGCGCGCTTTGATGAACGCGTGCAGCGCAAGATGCGCGGCGCCGGCTAGTGTTCCACACCTGACAGATGATTCCCATGCGGCCGCAAATCAGTCAGTTTGCGGTCATGAGGCGAGACGATA
>JAIEQJ010000068.1 GCA_019747815.1 Hyphomonadaceae bacterium | reverse complement strand
GTGCCCGCGGCCCGTCCTTCGACGGAGCTCAGGACGAGGGCGGCGGATGCGGCCCGTCCTTCGGCAAGCTCAGGACGAGGGCGGCAGTCCATCAGGGACGGAGGGACGCTGGGGTAAAGACCCCGGCTCTGCGCGCCGAACTTGATCTTCGATCAAGGTCACGCGCTGCGGCCGGGGACGCATTCCTTGCGCGCTGCGGCCGGGGACGCAACCCTTGGCGCTTCGGGAGGACGAGCTAGGCGCGCCCGCCGAAAATTTCCGAGCCGACGCGCACGTGGGTGGCGCCGAAGGCAATGGCTGTCTCGAAGTCGGCGCTCATGCCCATGCTGAGCTGATCGAGACCCAGATCGCGCGCGAGCTTGGCCAGGAAGGCGAAGTGCACGCCGGGCTCCTCGTCGAACGGTGGGATGCACATGAGGCCGGCGACGGGAAGCTTCAGCTCGTCGCGGCAGAGGCGGAGCAGGCCGGCGGCGTCCTTCGGCAGGATGCCGGCCTTCTGCGGCTCCTCGCCGGTGTTGACCTGGATGAAGAGCGTGAGGCGCCGGCCCTGCCGCGCCATCTCCTCGGCGACGGCGGCGGCGATCTTGGGCCGGTCGATGCTGTGGATGGCATCGAACAGGGCGACAGCCTCCTTGGCCTTGTTGGACTGCAGCGGCCCGATCAGATGCAGCTCGAGCGCGGGACAGCGCGCGCGCAGCGCCGGCCACTTGGCCTTGGCCTCCTGCACGCGGTTCTCGCCGAAGATGCGCTGGCCGGCGTCGAGGACGGGCTCAATGTGCTCGGCCCCGAACGTCTTGGTGACGGCGACGAGCGTGACGGAGCCCGGATCGCGCCCGGCGGCGCGCGCCGCGGCGGCGATGCGCGCTTGCACGGAGGCGAGGCGGGTGGCAGCCGGCTCACTCATGTCTCTGCCTGCGCCCTGGGCTGGCGGCTCGCAGCAGCCGCTTTGGCAATGTGCGGATAGGGCTCGAAGGCGTGCGCATCGCCGAACAGCACGCTCAGATACTTGCGATGGAGGAAGACCTTGTCGCGTCCCACCTTCTCCTCCTGCAGAACGCCGAGGCGCGCCAGCTCCTTGAGATAGGCCGAGGCGGTGTGGCGCTCGGCGACCCCGTGCTCGACCAGATTGGTGATGCGGCAGTAGGGCTGGGTGAAGATCTGCTCGATCACGGCATGCGGCATCTTCGGTGCCGCGATGCGCACGTAGCGCGTCGTCTCATCCATCAGCGCGCGGATCGCCCGTATTTTCGCGGTGGTCCACACGGAGGTTTGCTCCACGCCGGCGAGCACATAGAGGATCCAAGGCTCCCACTGCCGCTGGAAGGTCACCTCGCCGAGCCGGCGATAGTACTCGCCGCGCGTCGTCAGGACGTAGCGGCTGAGATAGAGCGTCGGCAGGTCCAGGAGTCCATCCTGCATCAGGCTCAGGATGTTCAGGATGCGCCCCGTGCGCCCGTTGCCGTCCGGAAACGGATGGATGGCTTCGAACTGGTAGTGCAGGATCGCCATGCGGACGAGCGGATCGAGGTCGGGGCTCTCGTGGGCGAACCGTTCCCAGTTCGCCAGCAGCTCGCGCAGGCGCGCTTCGCCCTCGGGCGGGGTATAGATCACTTCGCCCGTGTGGCTGTTGGTGAGCGTGGTGCCCGGCGTGCGGCGGATGTCGAGGTCGATGCCCGTGATCGCCTGGCAGACCTCCACCGCAATGCGCGTCGAGAGCGGGCGGGTCTTGATGGCGTCGATGGCGGCATAGAGGGCGTTGCGGTAGCGGGCGGCCTCCTTGGTGGCCGGCTCCGCTTCGTGATCGCCGAGGCTTGCCTCGCGAAAGAGGGCATCGTTGGTGGTGACGATGTTCTCGACCGCCGAGCTGTCCCTGGCCTCCAGATTGGGGATCGCGTGCACCAGCACGGATTGGTCCGGGATCAGATGACCGGCCAGGCGCAGCTCCGCCAGCGCAGTCCGGGCCGCCACGCATTTCTTGAGGACCGCCCGCGTCTCGATGTCCGCATCGGGCGGCAGGGGCGGCAAGTCGTTGTAGGGGCGGGCCGGATCAGGCATGGGTGCAGCGCGAGATATGGTGATAAATCGATGGTTTGCTTCCACATCCGTTGAGATATGGTCGAGAGGCTGCCATGTCAAGCTTTGTATGGTAGATAATCGTATATTTTCTTCCATATGTCTCCAGCCATGGCAACATCTTTGCCGTATTCAGACGCATATGGAACCAAAATCACATTTTATCGCCGCATCTCCTGCGGAACCAAACCCCCGGTCCCCCCTCCAAGCCCGCCGCAAGCCGCCTGCCTTGACCACCTCCATGCCCATCGGTCATTTACCAGCCCGCGACGAACCCCAAAAAAAGGGCCCCTGAGACGCGGCCCCAGAGATCCAGGCCCCATGGCAAGCGAACGCTACAACGCGCCCGTGCGCGAAAAGCACTGGCAGCAGGTGTGGACCGAGAACGGCACGTTCCGCACCAACGAGAAGAGCAAGAAGCCCAAGCGCTACCAGCTCGAGATGTTTCCCTACCCCTCGGGGCGCATCCACATGGGGCACGTGCGCTGTTACACGCTGGGCGACGTGATGGCCCGGTACATGCGGGCCAAGGGCTACAACGTGCTGCACCCCATGGGCTGGGACGCGTTCGGCCTGCCGGCCGAGAATGCCGCCATGGAGCGCAAGGTCCATCCGCGTCAATGGACCCAAGAGAACATCGACACCATGCGCGCCCAGCTCAAGGCCATGGGGCTGTCGATCGACTGGGAGCGCGAGTTCGCCACCTGCAATCCCGACTACTACGTGCACCAGCAGCGGCTGTTCCTGGACTTCCTGAAGAAGAAGCTCGCCTACCGCAAGACCGCCAAGGTCAACTGGGACCCGGTGGAAAAGACCGTGCTCGCCAACGAGCAGGTGATCGACGGGCGCGGCTGGCGCTCGGGCGCGAGTGTTGAGCAGCGCGACCTGACCCAGTGGTTTTTCAAGATCACCGAATATGCAGAGGAGCTGCTGTCCGCGCTCGATACCCTCGAAGCCACGTGGCCGGACTTCGTGTGCACGCAGCAGAGGAACTGGATCGGCAAATCGACCGGCGCGAACATGCGGTTCGCGCTGGACGGCGGCAAGCTGCCGAAGAAGCTCGCCGCACTCGACGTGTTCACGACGCGGCACGACACGATCTTCGGCGCCTCGTTCATGGCGATCTCGCCGGAGCATCCGCTGGCCCAACATCTCGCCGCGAAGAACGAGGCGCTGGCCGCCTTCATCGAGGAATGCCGCAGAATAGGCACCACTGAGGAGGCGCTGGCACGGGCCGAGAAGAAGGGCTTCGACACCGGCATCGTGGCCGTGCATCCCTTCAAGCCGGACGTGAAGCTGCCCGTCTATGTCGCCAACTTCATCGTCATGGGCTACGGCACCGGCGCCATCTTCGGCTGTCCCGGCCACGACCAGCGCGACCTCGATTTCGCCCGTAAATACGGGCGTCCCGTGGTGCCTGTCGTGCTGCCGCCGGGAGCCGATCCGAACACGTTCAGCATCGGCGCGGAGGCCTACGTCGGCGACGGAACCATGATCAATTCCGAGTTCCTCGACGGGCTCACCATCGAGGCGGCGAAGGACAAGATCGCGGACCTGCTGGAGGAGCGCGGCATCGGCGAGCGCAAGGTCAACTACCGCATGCGCGACTGGCTGCTCTCGCGCCAGCGCTACTGGGGTTGCCCGATCCCGGTCATTCATTGCGACAAGGACGGCATCGTGCCGGTGCCGGTCGCAGAGCTGCCGGTGAAGCTGCCGGAGGACGTCACCTTCGACAAGCCGGGCAACCCGCTGGATCACCACCCCACCTGGAAGCACGTGCCGTGCCCGAAGTGTGGGCAGCCGGCCGTGCGCGAGACGGACACCATGGACACGTTCGTGGACAGCTCCTGGTACCAGTTCCGTTACACCGCGCCCAACGCGCCGACACCGACCGACAAGAAGGCTCTCAAGTACTGGGCGCCGGTGGACCAATACATCGGCGGCAAGGAGCACGCGGTGCTGCACCTGCTCTACGCGCGCTTCTTCACGCGCGGCATGAAGGCAACCAGGCATGTCGAGATCGACGAGCCGTTCGCGTCCATGTTCACGCAGGGCATCGTCGTGCACGAGACCTACCGCAGCGAGAACGGCGACTGGCTGACGCCAGCCGACGTGCGCTTCGAGGGCGACGGCGCCAATCGCAAGGCGGTCTCGGCGGCCACCGGCCGGCCGGTCGAGATCGGCCCGATCGAGAAGATGTCGAAGTCAAGAAAGAACGTGGTCGACCCCGACGACATCATCGCCCACTACGGTGCCGACACGGCGCGCCTGTTCATCGTCTCCGATACCCCACCGGACCGCGACATCATCTGGACGGAGGCGGGTGTGGCGGGGGCCGGCCGGCAGGTGCAGCGCATTTCGCGCATCATTGACGACATTGCCGCCAGAAACCCGGTGAAGGGAGGCGCTCCCAGACCCGCCGCCTTCGGGCCCGAGGCCGACGCCTTGCGCCGGGCTGCCCACAAGACACTGAACAGCGTTAGCCAAAACATCGAAGGCCTGCGCTACAATGTTGCCGTAGCTCAGCTCTATGAGCTCACGCATGCCCTGTCGGGAGCCCTGGAGAAGTCATCTGCAGCAGCCCAAGACCCCGCCCGAGAGGGCCTGGACTGGGCCATTCGCGAGGCGGCGGAGCTGTATGTGCTGATGATCGGGCCGATGCTGCCCCATCTGGCCGAGGATTGCTGGGCGCGGCTTGGATACAACACCTTGCTCGCCGATCAGCCCTGGCCGGAGGTCGAGGCTGGCTTGCTCGTTGACGATCAGATTACGATTGCCGTACAGGTGAACGGCAAGAGGCGAGATGAACTTACGATCGCCCGCACTGCGACCAAGGCCGAAGTCGAAGCGGCGGCACTCAAGCTCGAGACCGTCGCGCGAGCTTTGGAGGGAAGGCCGGTGACGAGGGTGATCGTCGTGCCGCAAAGGATTGTCAATGTCGTTGGATGACAGCGGGTTGACTCGCGCATCCAGGAGCTGGCGGCTGAGGCTGATCGGCGCGCCGCTGCTGCTGGTGGCGGCCGTGGCACTGTCGGCCTGCGGCGATTCCGGCTTCCGCCCGCTCTATGCCCCGACTGCTTCCGGCGGCCATGTTGGAGAGCGGCTGAAGCAGGTTGATTTCTCGCCGATCCCCGGACGGGTCGGCCAGCGCATCCGCAACGAGATGATCTTCCAGACCACCGGTGGCGGCAATCCGCTGCCGCCCACGCATCGGCTGGAAGTGGTGCTGAAGGAGAACCTGACCTCCACATTGGTCAATGTCCAGGGTGAGGCCGCGGGCCAGGTCTACGCCGTGGAGGCCTCGTTCCGGCTGATCGACGCCAAGGACAAGAAGGTGGTGTTCCAGGGCACCAGCCACGCCCGCGCCGGCTTCGAGCGGTTCGAGTCCATCTACTCCAATGTGCGCGCGCGCGAGGACGCCGAGAACCGCGTGGCGCGCACCATCGCCGACGACCTCAAGACGCGCCTGGCGGCGTATCTCTCCCGCGCAACGTGAGCTGCCATCTGTCATCCCGGCCGGAGCGCGGTAGCGCGCAGGGCCGGGACCCAAAGCAGCGGAGGTATACGCTGATGGTTCCTGGGTCCCGGATAGTCGCTTCGCGACTTCCGGGATGACAAAGACATGGTCGCCGTCAAAGCACATCAGGCCGAAGCCTTCCTCAAGGCGCTGGAGCGCGTGCCGCCCGCGGTGCTGTTCTACGGCAGCGACGCCGGCCTGGTGAGCGAGCGGGCAGCGTCGCTGGCGCGGCGGCTGGCCGAGCGCGAAGGCGGCGAGGTATTGCGGCTCGACGACGCCGACCTCGAGACCGAGCCGGCCCGCATCAGCATCGAGCTCAGGACGGTGGCGATGTTCGGCGGCCGCAAGATCGTGCGCGCAACGGCCGGACGGCGCATCAACGCCAACGCGCTGAAGCCGCTCGTGGAGGCGGGGGAGATGGAAGGCTTCCTGATCGTCGAGGCCGGCAATCTGCGCCCCGATGAGGGGCTGCGCGCGCTGTTTGAGAAAGCGAGCGGGGCAGCGGCCGTTGCCTGCTTTCCCGATGAGGCGCGCGACCTCGACGCGATGGTGGGCGAGGTTCTTCGCGCCGCAGGCGTGGAGATTGCGCCCGAGGCGAGGAAGCTCCTCTTGACGCGGCTCGGCGCCGACCGCGCGCTGTCGCGCGCGGAGGTGGAGAAGCTTGCGCTGTTCGCACGCGGGGGGGCGCGCATCGGGGAAGCCGATGTGGAGGCCGTGGTGGGCGACGCGGCGGAGCTGGCGCTCGACCGCATCGTGCTGGCCGCCGGCTCCGGCCGCGGCGCGGACGCGGTGACGGAGTGCGACCGCATCGTTGCCGCCGGCGAGAGCGCGCAGGGCGTGATCGCCGCCCTGCAGCGGCATTTCCTGCGGCTGCATCGCCTGCGCAGCGGGCATGATGCCGGCCGATCCCTCGATGAGGTCATGCGCGCCTTGCGCCCCGCGCCGCACTTCAAGCAGAAGGCCGAGATCGAGCAGCAATGCCGCAACTGGGACCTGGCCAGGCTCAACGCCGCGCTGGCCAGGATCGGCGATGCGGCCCTGGCGGCGCGCCGCAACAGCGCGCTGGAGAGCACGCTTGCAGAGCATCTGCTGCTGGAGCTGGGAGCCCTGGCGCAGGACAAGCGCAAGCGCGCGTAGCGCCAACCGCGCTGGAAGCGACATCGTGACCGGGGCATGTCGGCCATCCCGGGGTTGCTGCCGGGGTCGACCCGCCCCCGGCTCCTCCCTATAGTGCCGCCGACACTGATGGGGGAGCCTCCTCGACATGCAAGATCACGACGTCGTCGGCATCGGCAATGCCATCGTCGACATCCTCGGCCGCTGCGACGATGCGTTCCTGGCGCGGTTCGGCCGCACCAAGGGCAGCATGCAGCTGGTCGACGCCGCCACGGTGCGCGAGCTCTACGATGCCATGGGCCCAGCGGTGGAGGTCTCGGGCGGCTCGGTGGCCAACACCATGGCCGGCATCGCCTCCTTCGGCGGCAAGGCGGGTTTCATCGGCAAGATCGCCGATGACCAGTTCGGGCAGGTGTTCCAGCACGACATCCGCGCCGCCGGCGTCACCTTCAATACGCCGCCGGCCGTCGGCAGCCCCGAGCCGACGGGGCGCAGCCTCATTCTTGTCACACCCGACGGCCAGCGCACCATGAACACGGCGCTGGGGGTCAGCCCGCAGCTCGGCGGCGGCGAGGTGGATGCCGAGCTGATCCGCTCGGCGCGCATTCTCTACCTGGAGGGCTATCTGTTCGACCGGCCCGAGGCGAAAGCCGCCTTCCGGCAGGCGGCCGACATCGCCGCCAAGGCCGGGCGGCAGGTTGCGCTGTCGCTCTCCGATCCGTTCTGCGTCGACCGGCACCGGCCCGAGTTCCTCGAGTTCGTCAAGGGCTCGGTCGACATCCTGTTCGCCAACGAGGCCGAGATCATCTCGCTCTATGAGACGGCGACCTTCGAGGAGGCCGCGCGCCGGGCGCAGGCGGACAACAAGCTCGCCGCCCTCACCCGCTCCGAGAAGGGCAGCCTCATCCTGAGCGGGGACAAGCTCATTCCGATCAAGGCCGCACCGGTGGCCAAGGTGGTCGACACGACCGGCGCCGGCGATCTCTATGCGGCAGGCTTCCTGTTCGGCCTCGCCACCGGCAGGGATCACGAGACGGCCGGCAAGCTCGGCAGCCTGGCCGCGGCCGAAATCATCTCCCACATTGGCGCCCGGCCCGAGGCGAAGCTGGCCGAGCTGGCGCGGACGGCGGGGCTTCTGTAGCCGGCGACAACTGGGTCCCGGCTCTCCACGCTCGCGCCTCCCGCGCGATCGCTCGGCCGGGATGACAGCAGGGCGGCGGCGGAACGATCCAGCGGAGCAGAGCAGATCAGATGCGGCGCAGCGCGACGGTCTCGATGCTGTGATTTTCCGCCTTGCGCAGGATCAGGCGCGCGCGCTGGCGCGTGGGCAGAATGTTCTCGAACAGGTTCTTCTCGTTGATGCTGCGCCAGATCTGCAGCGCCTGATCGCGCGCCGCATCGGGGGTGAGGTGCGCATAGCGATGGAAGTAGGCGGCCGGGTCGCGGAAGGCCGTCTGCCGCAGGCGCATGAAGCGCGTGACGTACCAGTCCTCGATATGCTTGGGCTCCGCATCCATGTAGATCGAGAAGTTGAAGAAGTCGGAGACGAACGGAATGGCCTCGCCGTCCTTGGGAAGCCGCGCCGGCTGCAGCACGTTGAGGCCTTCCACGATCAGGATGTCGGGCCGGTCCACGACCGCGGTCTGGCCCGGAATGATGTCGTAGTGGAAATGCGAATAGACCGGGGCTTCAACATTCTCCCGCCCCGATTTGACCTCGTGCAGAAAGTTCAGCAGGCGCGCCGTGTCGAAGCTCTCGGGGAAGCCCTTGCGGTCCATGAGGCCGCGGCGCTCCAGCTCCGCATTGGGATGTAGGAAGCCGTCGGTGGTGATCAGGTCGACGCGCGGATGATCGGCCCAGCGCGCCAGCAGGGCGCGCAGCACGCGCGCGGTGGTGCTCTTGCCGACGGCCACCGAGCCGGCGATGCCCAGAATATAGGGCACGTGGCGATCGCGGCGGCCGAGAAAGCGGCTGGTGACGGCGTGCAGCTCCTGCGCGGCGGCAACATGCAGATTGAGCAGGCGCGAGAGCGGCAGGTAGATCTGCTCCACCTCCTCCATCGACAGGTCCTCGATCAGGCCCGAGAGCTGCTCGAGGTCGCGTGGCACCAGCGTCATCGGCGTGTCGGCGCGCAGCTTCGCCCACTGCTCGCGCGAGAACACGCGATAGGGCGAGAAGGCCAGGCTCGCACGATCGGCCGGCGCCAGAAACGACGTCAGGGCATCAGGCGGTGCATTCATGACGGGCGGGATGTCCTGGCGGCCTTCTCGGCGAGGCCCGATTTGCCCATGCGCGATTGAAGCTCCTCGAGCACGTCGCTCCAGGCGATCTGCCGGCTCTCGAGCAGCACAAGAAGGTGATAGAGGAGATCGGCGGCCTCGCGGGTGAGCGCGGTCTGGTCGGACACCAGCGCGGCGATCACCGTCTCGGTCGCCTCCTCGCCGAGCTTCTTGGCGCAGCGCTCCGGGCCCGCATCGAGCAGCTCGCGGGTATAGGATTTGGTCGCGCTGTCCTGGCGGCGCGAATGAATGAGGGCCGCCAGTCGCTGCAGCACATCGTCGGTCATGGGGCGTGGGTCCCGGCAGCCGCCGTTGCGGCCGATTGCATCCCACTCCAACAGCACGGCGCAAGGAGCGTCAAGGTCCACGGCCTGCCGCTCCGGCTTCAGGCTCGCAGGTGCCGGCGCCATAGGCGCCGCCCGGCAAAGACGCCCCGATCCCGACGGGTTTAAAATGTCGATCGGACCAAGCACCATTTGAAGCTGAGGGGAGTTCTTTATGTGCCGCGACGCGTCGCGGCTTGAAGGTCAGGTCACGGAGAGGATATTGACGCCGCTCGCATTATGGCATACTGTATGCCAGACAAGCAAGGGAGTCCGGCCATGCAATGCCCAGTTTGTCACGGACAGGCCCAGAACCTCACGCCCAACACTTTGGACGGCGTGGTCATCAGCTGCGCGCTCTGCGGCGACTATCGGATTGCGGGCAACGCCTTCCACGATTTCATGCGGCTCAAGGCGGAGAAGCGCGCGGCGGCCCTGCAGGCCGCCAAGCAGACGTCGCACAGCGGCTGGCCAACCATCTACGCCGCGGCCGTCGCACCGCGGCCAGCACCACCGCGCAGGGTGCAATAGAGGCCTGTCCGTTGCATCGATGACGCGCTGGCACCAGCGCGCTGCGCACGTGCGCCCTGCGCAGCGCCCTAAAGTCCTTCCGTCCTTGGTGGAACACCCGAGCCGCGGGCTCGCTCTCGTCCTGAACCGCATCCTCCACCCTCGTCCTGAGCTCGTCGAAGGACGGCTGGGCTCACCAGCGGCCGTGCTTCGACACGCTCAGCACGGGGTAGTGCAGGTTCAGCACGGGTTGGAGCAAGCGGAGCGGCAAAGCGCGGCGCCGTTGCCCGACGCCGCAGCGCATCAGTGGGAGAACGGGCCGAGCAGGCGGCTGCGGATGTAGTCAAGCTGCTCGAAGTTGCTGTACTTGATGCTCAAGTAGCCCGATTCGCCGGAGCCGCGCTGCACCTCGACGTTGAGGCCGAGCGCATCGGACAAATCCTTCTCGAACGCCCGGGTGTCGGCGTCCTTGCCCTTGGGCTCGGGCGTCTGCGGCGTGCCGCCGCCGCGTCCGGCCGGGGCCGGGTCGGTGTTCTGCACCAGGGCCTCGACATCGCGCACGGTGAGATTGAGCGCGAGGATCTGCTCCGCCAGCTTCTCCGCATCCTCGCGCCCCACCAGCGCACGGCCATGGCCGGGGGTGAGCTTGCCCTCCTTGACGAGGGCCTGGATGCGCGCCGGCAGCTTGAGCAGGCGCAGCGTGTTGGCCAGGTGGCTGCGGCTCTTGCCGATCGCCTCCGCCAGCACCTCCTGCGTGTAGTTGTACTTCTCGATCAGCTCCTGATAGCCCGCCGCCTCCTCGATGGCGTTCAGGTCCGCCCGTTGCACGTTCTCGATCAGCGCGAACTCGGCAACCTCCTGGTCGGAAAGGTCGCGAACGATCACCGTGACATTGTGCAGGCTGGCGCGCTGCGCCGCCCGCCAGCGGCGCTCGCCGGCGACGATCTCGTAGCCGCCGCGCTGCGGATCGGGGCGCGCGATGATCGGCTGCACCAGGCCCCTGGCGCGGATGGAGTTGGCAAGATCAACGAGCTCGGCCTCGTCGAAGGTCTTGCGCGGATTGCGGCCGCTGGGATGCAATTCCGCGATCGGCAGCAGGCGCTGCTCGCCGTGCACGGGCAGCCTGGCCTCCGCCTGCGGCGTCTCGCCGATCAGCGACGCAAGACCGCGGCCGAGCCGGCCCTTCTGCAGAGGTACAACCATGGGAATTCCTATATTCCTGATGTCAGACATTTGCACTGCTCGCATAGGGAACCAGCGCCCTCGTGCTGAGCTTGTCGAAGCACGGTTCGGTGCTCGCGGCCCGTCCTTCGAGGGGGCTCAGGACGAGGTTGGAGAATACGCCCCGGAGACGCGAGACTGCCATCACGCCGCCCTCAATTGCCGCTCGCGCTGGATGACCTCGGTGGCGAGCTTGATGTAATCCTGGCTGCCGTTGCAATCGTAGTCGTAGATCAGGATCGGCTTGCCGTGCGAGGGTGCCTCGGCGACCTTGACGTTGCGGCGGATCACGGTGGCGTAGACCTTCGCGCCGAAGAAGCTGCGCACCTCCTGCTCCACCTCCTTGGACAGCGATGTGCGGGCATCGTGCATGGTGAGCACCACGCCCTGGATCTCCAGCGCCGGATTGAGCGTCCCGCGGATCTGGTCGATCGTCTCCTTGAGCTGCGAGATGCCTTCCAGCGCGAAGAACTCGCACTGCACCGGCACCAGCACGGCATGCGCCGCCGTCATGGCGTTGAGGGTGAGCAGATTGAGCGAGGGCGGGCAATCGATGAGAAGATAGCCATACGGAATTTCCGCAGGCCGAGCGCGCTGCTCGGCGATCAGGGCGGCCACCTGATCGCGCAGGCGGAAGGGCCGGTTGGCCTCCGCCATCATCTCCGATTCGAGGCCGACGAGATCGGCATTGGCCGGCACGATGCTCAGGTTGGGCACCAGCGTCTTCATGCTGGCGCGGGCAATCGAGGTCTTGCCGGTGAGGACGTCGAAGCTGGTGACGGGGCGGGCATCCTCGGCGATGCCGACGCCGGTCGAGGCGTTGCCTTGCGGATCGAGATCGAGGATCAGCACCTTCTCGCCGACGGCGGCAAGCGCGGTGCCCAGATTGATGGCGGTGGTGGTCTTGCCGACGCCGCCCTTCTGGTTGGCGATGGCAAGGACGCGGAGCGAGCTTGCTGCGGGCATGTCAGTCCTTCGCTTTGCGTTCGAGACGAGTGATGACGGCGATCCGGCCGTCGCGGT
This sequence comes from Hyphomonadaceae bacterium, assembly GCA_019747815.1. Taxonomy (GTDB): domain Bacteria; phylum Pseudomonadota; class Alphaproteobacteria; order Rhizobiales; family Hyphomicrobiaceae; genus AWTP1-13. Next base: position 33,513 of record JAIEQJ010000068.1, on the reverse strand, counting down.
CGGTGACGCTGGGGACCAAGTCGACATCGAAGCTCCAAGTCATCTGCGCTGCTCGCACCTCCTCGGCGACGCCCTTTCCCTTGCAAAATAGACCGGTGGTTCCAGACGGGGATAAGGGAGCCGCCAGCCCCAGCAGCCTGTCGAGCGGCGCCAGGGCACGCGCGCAAATGACCCGTGGCAACGATGTATTAACCTTGATCCTAGCTGATTCGGCCCTTATCGGCAGGATATCCACGGTCACGCCTGCCGACATTCCAGCCGATAACCCGGTCTGCCGGACCACCTCGCGCAGAAAGGCAGCCTTGCGGGCGTCGCTTTCGATCAAGGTGACGCGCGAACGGCAGGTGGGCGGGGTTTCCGCTTGCTCCGTGGCGGAGGGGCTGCGACCCGTCCCGGCCTTGGCGGCTCCGGAGCCGCCCCTGTCAGCGAGCAGAATGGCAACCACAAGGCCCGGAAAGCCGCCGCCCGAGCCCAGATCGATCCAATGGCGGGGATCGGGCGGGGCCAAGGGAAGAAGCTGGGCGCTGTCAGCAAAATGCCGCTGCCACACGACGTCGAGCGTGTCCGGCGCCACCAGGTTCACCGCCTTCTGCCACTGGCGCAGCAGGGCCTCGTAGGTCGCAAGCCGCGCCAGTGTTTCACGTGAAACATCGAAGGCGGCGGCGAACGCCTCCGGCCCCCGGATGGGCATGGCGGCTGTTGGCTTGCGTCCGGGTTCCATCGCGCCCGTTTCCTTTTGTCCAGGTCCAAGGGGCGTGGCAGCCCCCGCACCGGCATCGGCTATCACTGCCGGCGCCCCTTGCCCAGCGCGCGGCGCATTTGCATCAGCCCCCGATGATTTGCCGTCCCGCGGGGAACCCGGCGCACGGCGGGCGGTTCTCATCGGCCCGGCGCTCGCGATCTCCCGCACCGTCGCGGGTGCGCGGGCACGCTGGTGTGATGATCGAGAAATTCGCCCTTCCTCGCAGCACGCCTGCTGAGCAGATTTCTCGATCTGAACCACACTAGAACCATGAGCTTGCTAGTGCCCTTTCGATCGCGAAGTTCGTTCAGCGCCTGCTGCAAGATCCGGCGAACTTCGCGATCGGGACACTAGGGGCACTCGGGGACTGTCCCCGGGTCCCCTTCCGATTTGAGTTGCAGCGACACTGTTTCACGTGAAACACTGTCGTCCTCCTGGTGTCGGGCACACGCCCGAGAGCCGGACCTAGGGATCAGCAGCGGGAGCACTGCGCTGTCCCGGGTTCCGGATCTGGGCGCCTCGCGCTCGTCCGGGATGACACGGCAGCACGGTTTCACGTGCAACATCCGCAGTCGGCATTGGCCACGCCGGCGTTCGGGGTTTTCCCTGAGTGCGCCAGCCAGAAGGCCATGTCACTCGTCAAGCGGGGGGGAACCCTCATGAGACCGGCCCCGTGCCGGCGGAGAGCGAGAATGTTGCGATCAGGTTTGGCCGGCCTCCTTGCAGCCGGTGCCATCGCCGCACTGGGCAGCACCCCAGCCGCGGCGGGCGGCTATTGCGACTGTGCCTATGGTGGCTACGGATATGGTGGCTACGGGTATGGATATGGCTATGCCCAATACGACTACTACAGATACGCGCCGCCCCCCTACGCCTATGCCTACGGACCGCCCCCGGCCTACTATGCGCCGCCCGCCTATTATTATGAGCCGCGGGTGTACTACGAGCGCTACCACCCACGGTGGCAGTACGCGGCCGCCTACTACAATCCGCCGCCCCGCGTGTATGGCTACGGGTACGCCGCCTATGGCCACCGAGGGCCGGCCTACCTGGCACCCTACGCGCCGAGAAGAGGATGGGGCTGGCACCGCCGCTGGTAGCTCTGCCGCGCCGAGCCTGACCTGACATGCCGGCCTCGCGCGACAGCGCGAGCGCGCCGGCTCCCGGTTTTGCGTGCGGACCGCGATCGCCTGTGGCCCCTGGGTCCTGGAGAGCCTGCTGCGCAGAATTCCGGGATGACATGAGGGCGATGTTTCACGTGAAACAGTGACGGCCGCCGCTAGTGTCCCGATCGCGAAGTTCGCCGGATCTTGCAGCAGGCGCTGAACGAACTTCGCGATCGAAAGGACACGAGCAAGTTCATGGTTCTAGTGTGATTCAGATCGAGAAATTCGCTCAGTTGGCGTGCTGCGAGGAAGGGCGAATTTCTCGATCATCACATAGAGCCTTTCCGGCTCGGGTTGCCTCGCAGACGGCGTCGCCGACCTCGTGGTGAGCTTGTCGAACCACGACCGTTCGTGGGCGCAGCCCGTCCTTCGACAAGCTCAGAACGAGGGGGAGCTCGCGGCTTGGGTGGGTCCACCAAGGACATTGGGATCCTTCCGACTATGATGGAAGCGCTCAGCCTCGGCGTCATCCCGGACGGCCACAGGCCGATCCGGGACCCAGGGACCAAGAGCACCAGTGTTGCGCCTCTCTGCGATCCGCGCCAGCCGGGATGACATCTTGCGATGCACTCTCAACTTGAGAGACCCTACCCCGTCCTGCGGACCGGGCCCTTGCGCAGATGAGCCAGCAGCAGCATGAGCGCGGCCGGCGTCATGCCCTCCATGCGGCCGGCCTGGGCGAGCGTGGCCGGCCGCAGCGCCTCCAGCTTCTGGCGCACCTCGGCTGACAGGCCGGCCAGGGCAGCGTAGTCGAAGCCGGCCGGAATGCGCACGCCCTCCTCCCGGCGGAAGGCCGCAACATCGGCCTCCTGGCGATCGACGTAGGAGGCATAGCGGGCATCGACCCCAAGCTGGGCCGCAATGGCGGGCGCGATGGTGCCGATGGCGGGCCAGATCGCCGCCAGCCTGGCCATATCGATGCCGGGATAGGACAGCAGCTCGAAGGCCGACCGGCGGCGCCCGTCCTTGTTGATCTCCAGGCCGTGCCGCGCCGCCTCGCTGGGCGTGAGCGCCAGACTCTCAAGCCGGCGGCGGCCGGCCTGCAGCGCCGCTTGCCGGTCGCCAAAGACCTCGCGCCGCTCGGCGCCGACGCAGCCGAGATCGAGGCCCATGGGGGTCAGGCGCTGATCGGCATTGTCGGCCCGCAGCCTGAGGCGATACTCGGCGCGCGAGGTGAACATGCGATAGGGCTCCGACACGCCGCGGGTCACGAGATCGTCGATGATCACGCCCATGTAGCCGTCGGCGCGCGACACCACGAAGGGGCGGGTGCCGCCGCCCGCCTTGAGCGCGGCGTTGATGCCGGCAGCGATGCCCTGCGCGCCGGCCTCCTCGTAGCCCGTGGTGCCGTTGATCTGGCCGGCCAGGAACAGCCCCGACAGGCGCTTCACCTCCAGGGTGGGGAAGAGCTCGCGCGGGTCGACGTAGTCATACTCGATGGCATAGCCGAAGCGCCGGATGGCCACCCTCTCAAGGCCCGGAATGGTGCGCAGAAAGGCCTCCTGCACCTCGGCCGGAAGGGAGGTGGAGACGCCATTGGGATAGACGGTGTCGTCGTCGAGACCCTCGGGCTCGAGAAAGATCTGATGCCCCGCGCGGCCGGCGAAGCGCACCACCTTGTCCTCAATGGAGGGGCAGTAGCGCGGGCCGATGCTGTCGATCTGGCCCGAATACATCGGCGCCCGGTGCAGGTTGGCGCGGATGAGCGCGTGGGTGGCCTCGGTGGTGGTGGTGACCCCGCAGGCGATCTGCGGATTGGCGATGGCGCCGGTCAGAAACGAGAAGGGCACCGGGGCGTCGTCGCCGGGCTGCATGTCGAGGCGCGTCCAGTCGATCGAGCCGCCGTCGAGCCGCGCCGGCGTGCCCGTCTTGAGGCGGCCGAGGCGGAGATCGAGGGCCAGCAGGCGCTCAGACAGGCCATTGGCGGGCGCCTCGCCATGGCGGCCGGCGGGCGTCTTCTCCTCGCCCCGGTGGATCAGTCCGCGCAGGAAGGTGCCGGTGGTCAGCACCACCGCACGAGCGCGGACCTCGCGGCCATCGCCCAGCACAACGCCGGCGACGCGGCCGCCCTCCACCAGCAGATCCTCGACCGCGCCCTCCACCACCTGAAGGCCAGCCGTGGCGCGGATCGCCGCCTGCATCGCCTTCCGATAGAGCTTGCGGTCGGCCTGCGCCCGCGGGCCCTGCACCGCCGGCCCCTTGGACCGGTTGAGCAGGCGGAACTGGATGCCGGCGGCATCAGCCACGCGCCCCATGAGGCCGTCGAGCGCATCGATCTCGCGCACCAGATGGCCCTTGCCGAGCCCGCCGATGGCCGGGTTGCACGACATCTCGCCGATGGTGGCGAACCGGTGCGTGAGAAGGGCTGAGCGTGCGCCCATGCGCGCGGCCGCCGCGGCCGCCTCGCAACCGGCATGGCCGCCGCCGACAACGATCACATCGAAACCAGAGGACGCCATGACCTTGACGGGGAGCGGGAAAATCTGGCCGCACCCTATCCGAACCGGGCGGGGCTCGAAAGATGTTTCACGTGAAACAGTGGGCCGAGCCGCACCCCGCATTGGCCCTTGCGCGCGGCCCCGGTTGCTCCATGATGGCTGCGGTCCGGCGCGCCGTTGACCGGCGCCCGAGTTCAAGCCCTGAAGGCGCACTCCGTGACCACGAAGCAAGCCGGCGGCTACTCGGTCTCCTACGGCCGCGAGGAGAGCACGTTTGCGGTCCTCGTGGTGTGGGTGCTGGCAGCCGTCGCCCTGGCGGCCGCCTGGCTCACCGGCCTCACGATCTGGCTGGCGCTCGGCGTGGCGGCGGCCGGCTATGCCTACTACAACTTTCCTCTGCTGGAGACGGGGCGGCCGACCCTGGGCGCCAATCAATACGGCATTTTCATCCAGGCCTTCGGGCTGATCCGCTGGCGGGCCATCGACGGGATCGACCTCATCTCGATGGCCGAGCGCGACACCACCATCCACGAGCTGCAGATCAAGCTCAGGGTGCCGTTCGGCAGCGCGCTGGTGGCCGACTGGCGCAAGCAGCCGTTGCATCGCGCGCTGATGCGCCTGCCGTGGTCCATGACCCACGACAACGTGGTCCGTGTCAGGCTGGGGCCGCTCAACCAGCCCGCCGACGAGATCCATCGCACGCTGACGCGGATGTGGCGCCACTTCCGGAGTTGAGCCGCGCCTCAGCCGATGTTTCACGTGAAACAGTCCAGGCTCGGTTTGCGCCATTGTCATCCCGGCCGGAGGCCGCTCCGGCCGGGATGACATTGGGGGGTGATGTTTCACGTGAAACATCGGGGTTGATATCCGGCTGGACCGGCCCGCCGGCCTTGAACAGCCGACCACCGGCGTGCGAGCCTCCAGCGCAGCTCGACGCAGCGCCGGCTGTGAGGAACGAGCGCTCGCCCGCGGACGGAGGATCATGATCACAGCCGGCCACAAGCTGAAGAACAGCAGAACCACCCTGCGGCCAGCGTCGCCCAGCTTTGCCGAGCTGTTCACGCCCAAGCTCGTCACCATCCTCCGGGAGGGCTACGGCGGGGCGGCGCTTCGCGCCGATGCCATGGCCGGGCTGACGGTTGCCATCGTCGCGCTGCCGCTCTCCATGGCGCTTGCCATCGGCTCGGGCCTGTCGCCGGACAAGGGGCTCTACGCCGCCATCGTCGGCGGCTTCCTGATCTCGGCGCTCGGCGGCAGCCGGTTCCAGATCGGCGGGCCGGCCGGGGCCTTCATCGTGCTCATCGCCTCCGTCGTCGAGCGGCACGGCCACGACGGGCTGGTGCTCGCGACCATGATGGCCGGTGTCATCATGGCGGGCATCGGCTTCCTGCGGCTCGGCACCTACATCAAGTACATTCCGTTTCCCGTCACGGTCGGGTTCACGGCGGGCATCGCCGTCATCATCTTCGCCACCCAGCTCAAGGAGCTGGGTGGCCTCGAGCTGCAGGCGGAGCCGGCGGCGCTGATCCCCAAGCTCGGCGCCATTGCGGCCGCCATCCACACCATCAAGCCCACCACCGTCGCCCTGTCCCTGCTGGCCGCCGCCCTTGTTCTCGGCCTGCGCCGTCTTCGCCCCAAGTGGCCGGGATTCCTGATCGCGATCGGCACCACGGCCCTCTTGACCTACCTGTTGCAGCTCGACGTCGCCACCATCGGCACGCGCTTTGGCGATGTGCCCCGCACGCTCCCGGCACCCCAGCTGCCCGCTTTCGACCTCGCCCGGATGCGCGCCGTTCTGCCGGACGCCATCGCCATCGCCCTGCTCGGCGCCATCGAGTCGCTGCTGTCAGCCGTCATCGCCGACGGCATGACCGGGCGGCGGCACCGCTCCAACTGCGAGCTGGTCGCGCAGGGGACCGCCAACATCGCCGCCGTCGCCTTCGGCGGCATGTGCGTCACCGGCACCATCGCCCGCACCGCGACCAACGTGCGCGCCGGCGCGCACGGGCCCGTTTCCGGCATGCTGCACGCGCTCTACATCCTGCTGTTCATGCTCGTTGCGGCGCCGCTAGCGGTCCACATTCCGCTCGCCAGCCTCGGCGCGGTGCTCGCCATCGTCGCCTGGAACATGGCCGAGAAGGAGGAGCTCTGGGCCTTGCTGCGCGCCTCCTGGGGCGATGCGGTGGTGGTGCTGGCCACCTTTCTTCTCACCATCCTGGTGGACATCACCACCGCCATCGCCGTCGGCGTGACGCTCGGCGCGTTCCTCTTCCTGCATCGCATGACGGAGGCCGTCGCGGTGGAGACGGGCCAGCGCGTGGTCGCCGAAGACGTCGCCGACACCGCCGGCGCACCGCGCTCGGCCTACGACCCGCACGGGCTCAACGGGGATGTCGTCGTCTATCGCATCTCCGGCGCCTTCTTCTTCGGTGCCACGGCGGCCGTCAGCGGCGTGCTCGACCGCATCGGCGAGCATCCCAAGGTGTTCGTGCTCGATTTCTCGGATGTCCCCCTGGTCGACAGCACGGCGGCCAAGGCGCTGGAGGGCTTCGTGCGCAAGCTGAAGCACTCGGGCACGCGGGTGTACTTTGCGGGCGCCAGCAAGGCCGTGCGGCGCACGCTGCTGATCGCAGGTCTGCGCCGGCCGCTGGTGCGCTACGCCTCGACCGTCGATGACGCCATCCTCAATTGGCGGTCGGCCTCGAACGGCAGCAACGGAGACTGAGGCATCCTGGCGCGACGCGGCCGCCGATGTTTCACGTGAAACACTGACAGCAAACATTGGCAGCGACGGCCTTGCATCCTGCCCGGAAGACCTGCAATCTGCCAGCTTGAGCGGGGCTGCTCCGCTTGATGTCTCGACCAAGGCTTGACCAAGGATGGGACGGGAAGCATCCTCGATGCCGGCCAGCCAGCGCGTCGTCCAGGTCTGCCTGCTTCTGCTGGCCGCAATCGGCATGTTCGGCGGCGCACTGCAGATGGTCCTCGGGCAGCCGGACACCACGCCGCGGCTGGACAACGTGCATCGCTTCATGGCCGGCATCTACTTCGGCTCCGGTCTCATCGCCCTGTGGGCCGGCCTGACCGTTCGTCGGCAGGGCGCGCTGGTTTTTCTCATCGCCCTTGCGGTTTTTCTCGGCGGCTTGGGACGCCTGGTCTCCATGAGCCAGGTCGGGTTGCCGGAGCCCGCGGCGGTCTGGCTGGGCTACCTGGTTCCCGAGCTGCTGGTGCCGTGCATCATCATCATCGCGCATCTCGTTGCCGGCCGGCGGGCAGCTTCCGTTTAAGCTTGGCCGGCAGCGGCATGTCCTTCGGCACTGTTTCACGTGAAACATTGCCCCTGTCATCCCGGCCCCCGTCATCCCGGCCCCTGTCAGCCCGGAATGGCGCAGCAAGCGCCATATCCAGGACCCAGGAGACACAGCGCACGCACTCACTTGCCGATGCAGAAGCGGCTGAACACCTGGTCCAGCACGTCCTCAACATCCACCGCCCCCGTCAGCCGGCCCAGCGCATGCGCGGCGCGGCGCAGATCTTCGGCCCGCAGCTCCACCTCGCCGATGGGCGACCCCAGAAACGACGTCAGCGGCGCCATGCAGCGCTCGAGCTGCTGGCGGTGGCGCGCCTGGGTCAGCACCGGCGCCTCGCTTTCGCCGATGCGCGCGCGCACGCACGCCGTCAGCCGCCGCGCCAGATGGTCCATGCCGTCGCCCGTGAGCACCGAGATGCCGATGGCGCCCGCCGGCAGCGGATGCAGCACGCCGCTCGCCAGCAGGTCCATCTTGTTGGCGATCACCAGCGTGCGATCCGCCTTGGCGGCGATCCCAACCGGCACCGCCGCCGGCGGCGCGCTGACATCGATCAGCCACAGCACGAGGTCGGCCGCGCGCGCCCGCGCCACCGTGCGCCGCATGCCCTCCTGCTCGACCTTGCCCGTGGCGGCTGCGTGCAGACCCGCCGTGTCGCTGATGATGACCGGCAGGCCCTCCAGCTCCAGCCGCACCTCGATCACGTCGCGCGTGGTGCCGGCCTCATCCGAGACGATGGCCACCTCACGCCGGGCGAGCGCATTGAGCAGGCTCGACTTGCCGGCATTGGGCGGTCCCGCCAGCACCACGTGGAAGCCCTCGCGCAGCAGCTCGCCGCGATGGCCATCGTCGAGATGGCGGGCGATGTCGCCCGTGAGCGCTGCCACCTCGGCGCGGGCCGTCTTCAGGGTGTCGGCCGCCACATCGGGCTCGTCGGAGAAATCGATCCCCGCCTCGAGCTGCGCCATGGCGCCGATCAGGCGCTGCCGCCATCCCTCGTACAAGCGAAACAGCGACCCGCCCGCCTGCCGCAGCGCCTGGCGCCGCTGCGCGGCGGTCTCGGCCTCGATGAGGTCTGCCAGCCCTTCTGCGCCGGTCAGGTCGAGCTTGCCGTTCTCGAGCGCCCGGCGGGCGAACTCGCCGGGCTCGGCCAGCCTGCAGCCGGCGATCGATCCCAGCGCCGCCAGCACGCCCTGAACGACGGCGTGCCCGCCATGCACCTGCAACTCAGCCATGTCCTCGCCGGTCTCGCTCTTGGGCGCTGGAAACCACAGCGCCAGCGCCTCGTCCAGCATCTCCCCGGTGGCGGGATGGCGAACCGTCCTGAAGGCTGCAAAGCGCGGCTTGGGCCGCGGCGGCGCCATCTGGTCGAGCACGGCGCCGGCCGCTGGCCCCGATATGCGGACCACCGCCACCCCGGCGCGGCCACGCCCGCTGGAGACCGCAAAGATGGTATCGCCGGCCGGCCTCAAAGCGCGCCAATCCTCACGGCTCGTCGCCCGGCCGCGCGCGGCGCGATGGCGGTGCTGCCGCCCTCAGGATTTTGCTGTGCCATCTCCCCATCATAGCGCGCTTGCATGTCGAGCCAAACCGCAGCCGCGGCGCTCAGGTTGCGGCCAATCGCCAGGCCGCACCGCGCACGTCTCCGACACGCGATCGGCCGGCAATACGCGCTGTACTGATCGATATGGACAGGCCGGCCCGCGCCGAGGACAATGTCCGCCGCACCCGGCCCTGGAGACTGCGAATGGCACACTCGGTTTGCGTCAACATCACGAGCCATCCCCTGCGGCGCGAGGAGAGCGGCGTGGACTTCGTCGTTGAGGATGGCGGCGGCAAGTTCGGAGAGCTGCGGGTCAGCAAGGGCGGCGTGCGCTGGAAGCCGAAGGGCAAGCAGGACCACCATTTCATGAGCTGGGAGACGCTGGATCAGCTCATGCGGGAGCAGCCGAGGAGATAGGACCCACGCGCCATTGCGTCCCCGTGTCATCCCGGAATCTGCGAAAGCAGAATCTCCGGGACCCAGGGCCGAGGACGACACGAGGTTTGTGGCCCTTGGTCGAGCTTTGCCTGGTGTGCCTGCGTCCGATCCGCGCTACGCTGCACCCATGTCAGCCGTCCAGCCCACGCCCGAAAACCGGCTCGCCCGCGAGACCAGCCCCTACCTGCTGCAGCACAAGGACAACCCGGTGCACTGGTGGGCCTGGGGGCCCGACGCCCTGGCCGAGGCCAAGCGCTCGGGCAAGCCGATCCTGCTGTCGGTCGGCTACGCCGCCTGCCACTGGTGCCACGTGATGGCGCACGAGAGCTTCGAGGATGCCGCCACCGCCGCGCAGATGAACGCGCTGTTCGTCAACATCAAGGTCGACCGCGAGGAGCGCCCCGACATCGACGCGATCTACATGCGCGCGCTGCACTCCCTCGGCGAGCAGGGCGGCTGGCCGCTCACCATGTTCCTCGACAGCGACGCGCGCCCCTTCTGGGGCGGCACCTACTTCCCGCCCGAGCCGCGCTTCGGCCGGCCCTCCTTTAGGCACGTGCTGGCCGAGGTCTCCCGCATCTACCGCGAGGAGCCCGACAAGATCGGCCACAACGCCGGGCTGCTCATCCGATCGCTCTCCGAGCGCGCGCCAGGCGGCGCCGAGCCCAACATCGCCGACGCGCCGCTCGCCGATCTCACGCGGCGCATGCTCGGCGCCGTCGACATGCGCCGGGGCGGCCTGGCCGGCGCACCGAAGTTTCCGCAGTGGAGCTTCTTCTGGCTGCTCTGGCGCGGCGCCATCCGCTATGGCGAGGCGAGCGCCAGGCACGCCGTCCACATCACGCTCGCCAACATCTGTCAGGGCGGCATCACCGATCATCTGGGCGGCGGGTTTGCGCGCTACTCCGTGGATGAGCGCTGGCTCGTCCCCCATTTCGAGAAGATGCTCTACGACAACGCGCTGCTCGTCGATCTGATGTGCGAGGCCTATCGCGAGGACGGCAACGCCCTCTATGCGGCCCGCATCGCCGAGACGGTCGATTGGCTGCAGCGCGAGATGATCGCCGACGGCGGCGGCTTTGCCGCCTCGCTCGATGCCGACAGCGAGGGCGAGGAGGGCAAATTCTACGTCTGGAGCAAGGCCGAGATCACGGACGTGCTGGGCGCTGCCGACGCCAGGCCGTTTTGCGAGGTCTACGACGTCGCCGACGAGGGCAACTGGGAAGGCCGCACCATTCTCAACCGCCTGCAGGCTCTCGAGCTGCGCACCTCAGGGGAGGAGCAGGCGCTGGCCGCCATGCGCGCCAAGCTTCTCGCGCGGCGGTCGGGCCGCATCCGCCCGGGCTGGGACGACAAGGTGCTGGCCGACTGGAACGGCCTGATGATCGCCGCCCTCGTCCACGCCGCTCGGGTGTTTGATCGTCCCGACTGGCTCGCCGCCGCCAAGACCGCTTTCGCCTTCGTCACCGGGCACATGGAGCGGGGCGGCCGCCTCGTCCACTCCTATCGCGCCGGCCAGGCCAAGGCGCCGGCCACCGCCAGCGACTATGCCAACATGATCTGGGGTGCGCTCCGCCTGCATCAGGCAACAGGCGAGGCCCACTATCTCGCCGCCGCCGAGCGCTGGGTCGGCGTGCTCGATGCGCACTACTGGGTCAGCGACCCGGGCGGCTATGCCTTCACCGCCGACGATACGCCGGACGTGATCGTGCGCCTGCGCGGCGCCCACGACGATGCCACGCCCAACGCCAACGCCATTCAGATCTCCAACCTGGTGGCGCTCCACCTGCTCACGGGCAAGCAGGCCTATCTCGACCGTGCGCATGCCATCCCCAAGGCCTTCGCCGCCGATCTCGGCCGCAATACGCTCGGCCACTGCGGGCTGCTTGCCGGCTTCTTCGACCTGCTGGCGCCGCAGCACGTGGTCGTCATGTCCCCGCGAGCGGCCGATACAACCGAGCCGCTGTCGCATGCAGCGCTGTCTCAGGCCATGTTCCGCCTGTCGCTTCCCGGCGCGGTGCAGCAGGTGGTCGACGCCAATCAGGCACTCGCCAGCCCCACCCTTGCGGGCAAGACCGCCATCGATGGCAAGCCCACCGCCTATGCCTGCATCGGGCCGCAATGCGCGCCTCCCCTCACCGATCCCGCCGCCCTGCTCGACCTCCTGCGTCGGCAGCGCGCCGCCCCGTCCCACTAGACCCTCTCATCCCATCCGACCTCGCATCCCCACGCTCAGGATCGATCTCCGGTTCGCCTTCTTGGAGAATCCACAGGCAAAAAGTTCGCGTATTGCGCGAATTGGGATAGTCAGACCCCATGGGGATCGGTGGAGGGAGTATGTCGGACCGGGAGCTGCTGACGCTCATACCGGTGTTCGATGCCATCATGAGCGAGGGCAACCTGTCGCGTGCGGCCGAGCGGCTGGGCGTCACGCAGCCGGCGGTCAGCCAGGCCCTGGCGCGCCTGCGCAAGCTCACCAGCGATCCCCTGTTTGAGAATCACGGGCGCGGCGTCCGGCCGACACCGCGCGCGCTTGAGATCGCCGGGCATGCGCGCGCCGTCCTCACCCACGCGAACGCAGCCTTCACCCCCAAGACGCTCGACATCGGCAATCTCGAGCGCACCTTTGCGTTCGATATCGGCGGCGGCTTCGACGCCCTGCTCCTGCCGATACTCTACAAGGTGCTCGCGCAGAAGGCGCCGGGCGTGAGCTGCGTTGTCAGAAACACGCGCAGCAGCGATCTCCTCACCGAGCTCAGGTACGGGGAAACCGAGCTGGCCGTGGACTTCCAGCCGATGGAGGCCGAGGGCGTCCGCTGCGTGCGGCTGGGCGATGACACGGCCGTGGTGCTGGCGCGCTCGGATCATCCGGCCCTTCCGCATGGGCTGACCATGCGGCTCTATCTGGAGCTGCCGCACGCGGCCCTGGTGTGGAGCAGATCCCTCGCCAGCAGCGGGGTTGCCCTCGAGCTGGAGCGTCTGGGGATGAAGGTCAGACACGCCATATCGGTGCCGACCATAACGGCCGTGGGCGCGCTCGTCGCGCAATCCGATCTCATTGCGACGGTCTCTCGGTTTGCTGCCCGGGCGCTCTACAGTCTCTACCGGCTGGAGCGGCACCCGCTTCCCTTCCGCATGCCGCCGCTCGGCCTCTATCTCCTCTGGCATGAGCGTTTCGACGACGACGCCGGCCATCGCTGGTTGCGCGACACGATCCTGGGCCTGAGGGCCGAGGCTCTCCAGAAATAAGAACCTCTAATAGCCCATATCAGCTATTGTTTACCCTGTGTTAACGCTGCGAAGCTAGGTCTTCCGCGGCTCATTTCATTACAGGGATACATACATGGAAGATAAAGCACGAGAGGCCGCATTTGCCGCGGCCAACAAGGCGCACACCCTGGTCGCGTCGGCGCGAAGGCATTTGATGGGATACCGCTTGCCGCTTGCGGGCATTCACTATGATCTGCGCAAGGCGGCCATCGACCTCAGGGCGGCCCAGCATGAAATCGACGTCGCTCTGCAACTGGTGGCAGCCGCCCCGACTGCAGCGCCAGCCTCCGACAGTGCAGCTTAGCCGTGAGCTTCGCCGGCCTGCGTGGCCGCGGCCACGTGCCTGCATAAGAAAGAAGGGCGCTCGTCTCGCTCGTCGAGACGAAAGCGCCCATTGGCCGTGAGCCGTGGAACCCGCCAGGATTACGGCAGGTTCCGTTCCATCTTCTTGAACACGGTGTCGGCCTTGTTGCCGTTGAACGTGGCGCTGGCCGGGGCGATGGACAGGCTGGCAGCAACCGCAAGGCCGGCGAGTGCGGAAACGATGGTCTTCATGGCTCGTTCTCCTCTGCGTGAGGTCGCCGTCATGGCGCCTACTTGCGGGAGCAACTACGCGCCCGGCCCGGCCGCAGATTTCATCCTCACCCCGTTGTGAGAAACAGTGATCAGTCGCCGCCGCGCGCTGCCGCAACAAGCTCTGTCAGCTTGCGCCGCTGTCGGCCCGCCGCATCGAAGTTCTCGGGCGCCAGCCATTGTTCATAGGCGCGCTTGAGCGCCGGCCATTCACCGTCGATGATTGAGAACCAGGCGGTATCGCGATTGCGGCCCTTGTAGACCACCGCCTGCCGGAACAGGCCCTCGTACCGGAAGCCGAGCCGCAGGGCAGCCGCACGCGATGGTGCATTCAAAGTATCGCATTTCCATTCGTAGCGCCGATAGCCGAGCTCGTCGAACACACGGCCCATCATGAGGAACATCGCCTCGGTGGCGGCGGGCGTGCGCTGCAGCAGCGGCGAGTAGTTGATGTTGCCGACCTCGATCACGCCGTTCGGCGGGTCGATGCGCATGAAGGTCGCCACCCCGACAGCTTTGCCGGTCTTGCGGTCGACGATGGCGTGAAACAGCGGGTCGTCGGCCTTGGCCACCTCGTCCAGCCAGGCGCGGTAGCTCTCGAAAGCGGCAAACGGTCCGACGAACAGATAGGTCCAGTTCCGCCCCTCGGCATCGAGTTCACTGGCCGCATACAGATCGCGCGCGTGTCGCGCCGGATCGAGCGGCTCCAGCCGGCAGAACCGCCCCTCCATCACGGTGCGCGGCGGCGCGGGGCGCGGGGCCCAATGGGGCAGCATGAACCCTACGGGCTGCTCGTCTAACGTCATGTTGCCACTCGCCAGTGTTGCGACTCGTCCGGTTGTTTATAGAATCCACATTGTCAAGCGAATTCCTGAGATTCCCCTCGAAATAGCCTATATTCGAAGGGCAAAGCCGCCCCGCTCACCCGAACTGTCACCGTATGGTGGCGTGCCAGTCGATCGACTGGATAGGGTGCGGGGCGCATTATTTGAACTCCCACATGTCATCGATTCGCGTCTGCAGCCGCATCCTCCATCGGTCACAGCTGCGGTGATCCGTTCGATACGACCTTGCAATGGCTCCAACGCACATATCAGCCAACTGCAGAAGAGGTTCTGAACGGGAGTTCTCGCCATGGCAAATACGGGTGAGGAGCCAGCCGCCACCTTGAAGCCGGCATCACCGCTCTCATCGATGAAAACAAGCATGGCCCGCCTTTGCGACGAGCCACGCTAGCTTATCAATTCATGCTGCGAAAGAACGCACGGAACGGACGATCAGTTCTTCCCCGTGCTCATGGAGTTGAAGAACTCGCCGTTGGTCTTGGTCGAGCGCAGCTTGTCGACCAGGAACTCGATGGCGTCCATGGTGCCCATCGGGTTGAGGATGCGCCTGAGCACGTACATCTTCTTGAGCTGGTCGGCGGGCACCAGCAGCTCCTCCTTGCGCGTGCCGGAGCGGGCGATGTCGATCGCGGGGAACACGCGCTTGTCGGACACCTTGCGGTCGAGCACCACTTCCGAGTTGCCCGTGCCCTTGAACTCCTCGAAGATCACCTCGTCCATACGGCTGCCGGTATCGATCAGCGCGGTGGCGATGATGGTGAGCGAGCCGCCCTCCTCAATGTTGCGCGCGGCACCGAAGAAGCGCTTCGGCCGCTGCAGCGCGTTGGAGTCGACGCCGCCCGTCAGCACCTTGCCGGAGCTCGGCACCACGGTGTTGTAGGCCCGGCCGAGGCGCGTGATCGAATCCAGCAGGATCACCACGTCGCGCTTGTGCTCGACGAGGCGCTTGGCCTTCTCGATCACCATCTCCGACACCTGCACGTGGCGCGTGGCCGGCTCGTCGAAGGTGGAGGAGATCACCTCGCCGTTCACCGAGCGCTGCATGTCGGTCACCTCCTCGGGCCGCTCGTCGATCAGCAGCACGATCAGGTAGCACTCGGGATGGTTCTTGGCGATCGAGTGCGCGATGTTCTGCAGCAGCACCGTCTTGCCGGTGCGCGGCTGCGCGACGATGAGCGCGCGCTGGCCCTTGCCCAGCGGCGCGACGATGTCGATCACGCGCGGGGAGAGGTCCTTGATGGTGGGATCCTCGATCTCGAGCTTGAGCCACTTGGTGGGATAGAGCGGCGTCAGGTTGTCGAAGTGCACCTTGTGGCGCGCCTTGTCGGGGTCCTCGAAGTTGATCTGGTTGACCTTGAGCAGCGCAAAGTAGCGCTCGCCGTCCTTCGGGCTGCGGATCTGTCCATCGACGGTATCACCCGATCTGAGGCCGAAGCGGCGGATCTGCGAGGGCGAGATGTAGATGTCGTCGGGGCCCGGCAGATAGTTGGCATCGGGCGAGCGCAGAAAGCCGAAGCCGTCCTGCAGCACCTCCACCACGCCGGTGCCGATGATCTCGGTGTCCTTGGCGGCCAATTGCTTCAGGATGGCGAACATCTGCTCCTGCTTGCGCATGGAGCTGGCGTTCTCGACGCCGACCTCCTCCGCGAAGCTCAGCAGCTCCGTCGGGGTTTTGATCTTGAGGTCCTGGAGTTTCATCTCCTTGACGATGTCTTGCATGGGAAAGTCTCCGATGGGGAGGGGCTGCGCGGCTTCGGGAGGGAGGATTGAAATAAAGCGCGGAGCCGTAAGGGAGGGGTGCGGAACTCATGTTCCGGAAACGTCGCGACCCCGGATGCGCATTGACGGCTGACCAGGGCCCCGCCTGCGCGCCCTATCGACGGCGGCGGACGGTGACTCAACCCTATATAGCAGGCCGGCTCAGAAAATAAAAGAGAAACCGCGCCGTGGCTTGACCGATCTCTAAACGTCTGAGGGCTCGCGGCTGATGTACTTGTCCCAGAAGCCGGCGGCCGGCTCGATTTGCTCTACAACATCGACCAGGATGTCGGACGGGTCGCGCAGCATGAGCCGCCTCTGGCCCCAAGGCTCCTCCGCCAGGCCGTAGACGATGGGTGCACCCGCCGCCAGCAGCCGCTTGTGCTCGGCGGCGGCGTCCTCGACCTGGAAGGTCAGGATCATGCCCTTGCCGTCGAACGCCTCGGGACCCGGTGGCCGGGAGGGATGGTTGGCCGTCATCAGCCCCAGCGCAATCGGCCCGCCTCCCGTCCGTGCCAGCATCACCACCCAGTCCGCCTCGAACACGAGGCTCATGCCGAGGAACCTCGTGAAGAAGTCCCGGCTCTCGCCCAGCGCCTTCACCGTGATCAGCGGGTAGGTATCGAGGCTCACACGAGGCTCCCAACTCCTTGACTGGACGCGCCGGCACGCCTTGGCTCGTAGCAAAGGTGCAACTGGCCACTCAACTGACAGCGGACGGTAGCCAATTCCGGTCGGCTAGAACGGCTTCACGACCACCAGCACGACGATGCCGATCATCAGCAGGGTCGGCACCTCGTTCATGATCCGATAGAAGCGCGGATTGCGCGTGTTCCAGTCCTCGGCGAAGTCCTTGCGCCAGGCCCCGAGCGCATGGTGATATCCCGTCAGCAGCACCACCAGCGCGAACTTGGCCCACAGCCAGTGATCATTGATCATGCCCTGCGCCCAGGCGAGATAGGGCCCCGTCAGCCACACCACGATCATCGCCGGGTTCATGATGAGGCGCAGCAGGCGCCGCTCCATCACCTTGAAGGTCTCGGACTGCTTGGAGCCCTTCTCCGCCGCGCAGTGATAGACGAACAGGCGCGGCAGATAGAGCAGTCCCGCCATCCAGGCGATGACGGCAATGACATGGAGCGCCTTGATCCAGAGCAGCATCAGGCAACCAGACCACGCGCGACTGTCATCCCGGAACGCGCGCAGCGCGTATCCGGGACCCAGGAATCGCCCAGCCTCAGCCCTGGGTCCCGGCTCTCGGGCTGTCGCCCTTGGCCGGGATGACAAGGAAGCGCTCGGCTGTCCGGCTCGAACATCATCGCCTCACCAACTCCACGAGCTGCGCCACGTTCTCCGGCGGCGTCTGCGGCACGATGCCGTGGCCGAGATTGAAGATGAACGGCTTGCCGGAAAGAGCTGTCAAAATTTCGGCAACCCGCCGCGCCATCGCCTCGCCGCCGGCGACCAGCAGCAGCGGATCGAGGTTGCCCTGCACGACGACCCGACCCGAAAGCTCGCGCGTAATGAACCCGAGCGGCAGTGCGGTATCGCACCCCACCCCATCGACGCCGGTCTTGGCCGCATAGCCCGGCGTCTGCACGCCCGCGCCACGCGGAAAGCCGATGATGGGAACATGCGGATGCCGCTCCTTGAGCCGCCCGGCCATCGCCCTTGTCGGCGCCACCACCCAGCGCTCGAACTGGTCGTCGGCGAGGCTGCCGGCCCAACTGTCGAAAATCTGCAGAACATCGGCACCCGCCGCCACCTGTCCGGAAAGATACTCGACGGAAACATCGACCAGCAGCTCGATCAGCCGCGCAAATCCGCCTGGATCGCGATAGGCCCAGGCCCGCGCCTCGGCCTGATCGGCGGAGGATTGCCCGCCCACCATGTAGGTCGCCACCGTCCAGGGCGCGCCGCAAAATCCGATGAGGGCAGTGTCTGGGCTGAGTTCACGGCGGACCTTGGCGACCGTTTCGAAAACGCGGGCGAACTTGGGGCGAGTCGCTTCCGTGTTCAAGCGAAAGAGATCCCGCTCCGAGCGCACGGGCTCGAGCCGCGGTCCCTCGCCTTCCACGAACTCGACCGTCTGTCCCAGGGCATGGGGCACGACGAGGATGTCGGAAAACAGGATGGCCGCATCCAAGCCGTAGCGGCGGATCGGCTGCAGCGTCACCTCCGCCGCCAGCTCCGGCGCGTAGCACAGATCGAGGAAGCTTCCGGCCTTGGCGCGGATCGCGCGGTACTCCGGCAGGTAGCGGCCGGCCTGGCGCATCAGCCAGATCGGTGGCGGTGTTAGGGGCTGCCCCGCGAACGCTCTGAGCAGGCGGGGTCGTGCTGCCGTCGGCGCCAAGGCCATCAGGTGAGGCTCCAAATCAAGAATCTAGATCTTCAAGGTTGTTGTTATGACTCTTGAGCGCTGGATTTCGAAGATCCTTGATTGTCACTCGGTTGCCCACAGCTTGTGGGCTGCCGCCGAGGCTGCAGGCCAGGGCTGGCAGGTCGCTGCTTGGCAGGGCACAAGTGAGTAAATATCTAATAGCATCAAATATTTACGTTTGTCGTTGCATTGGCCTCCTCGGCAGTGAAGCTGTGCATGAAGCTGTGTAAGTGCGGGCCAGGGATGCAGCCGCATGGGCCGTCCCGGCAGCGCTCCTTGCGATATCCCATCGGGTCTTCCTGTGGGCATCCCTGTTGATGAAGCGACGCCGGCAGCCTGCAACCTGACGCCCCGCGCTTGGCAGTGTGCACGAACTGGTGTCTTTTCCACAGATGCCCAACACGGTGCCGAGCTACTTCCATCTGCATCTGATCTCGGACGCGACCGGCGAGACGCTCACCACCATGGCCAAGGCCGCCGCGGTGCAGTACGCCCAGGTGCGCCCGATCGAGCATGTGCATCCGCTGGTGCGCACCGAGAAGCAGCTCGCGCGCGTGCTGAAGGAGGTGGAGCAGGCGCCCGGCATCGTTCTCTATACTGTGGTGAAGAAGGAGCTCATCGACGAGATCGAGCGCCGCTGCCGCGACCTTAAGGTGCCCTCTCTGCATGTGCTCGAGCCGATCATGAAGGTGTTCGAATCCTATCTCGGCGCGCCGCAGACGCCCATCGTGGCCGGCCAGCATATGCTCGACGCCGACTACTTCGGCCGCATCGACGCCCTCAATTTCGCCATGGCGCACGATGACGGCCAGTTGCCGCAGGACTTGAATCGCGCCGATATCATCATCCTTGGCATCTCGCGCACCTCCAAGACGCCCACCTCCATCTACCTGGCGCAGCGCGGCTACAAAACCGCGAACCTGCCTCTGGTGCCTGGCATCGAGCCGCCCGCCGCGCTGTCGCAGCCGCACACCGCGTTCGTGGTCGGCCTGGTGGCAAGCCCGGAGCGCATTGCCGAGATCCGCCGCAACCGCGTGCATCTCATCGGCGATCGCAATCTGGATGACTATGTCGACCGCTCCCAGATCGCGGAGGAGGTGCAGTACTCCCGCCGCCTGTGCGCCCGCCACGGCTGGCCCATCATCGACGTCACCCGCCGGTCCGTCGAGGAAACCGCCGCCACCATCATTCGCCTTCTGCACGACCGGCGCGAGGGTGCCAGCGACGCCGAGCAGCAGGAAACGAGCGATGGCTAGCGCCGCCGCCCCTGGGCTGCTCATTCTGGCTTCAGGCAGCCCCTACCGGCGCCGGATGCTCGAGGCCGCCGGGCTCGCCTTCCGTGTCGTCCCGGCTGCTGTGGATGAAGCGGTCCTGAAGCGCGAGCTGGCGGGGCGGGTGCCGAGGCCCGGGCCCGCGGCCATCGCCGAGGCGCTGGCCCGCGCCAAGGCCGAGGCCGTCAGCGCCGGCAACCCAGCGGCCGTAACCATCGGTGCCGACCAGATTCTTGCACTTGGCGATGAATTGTTCGACAAGCCCCGCGACCTCGCCGCCGCCCGCGCGCAGCTTGAGCGCCTGCGCGGCGCCACGCATCGGCTGGTCTCGGCCGCCGTGTTGGCGAGCGGTGGAAAAACCGTCTGGAGCCATGTGGATGAAGCGCAACTGACCATGCGGTCCTTCAGTCCGGAGTTTCTCGACCGCTATCTCGCCGAGGCCGGCGCCGGGCTCTGCGGGATCGTCGGCGCCTATGAGATCGAAGGGCCTGGCATTCAGCTCTTCGAGCGGGTCGAGGGCAGCCATTTCACCATCATCGGTCTGCCGCTGGTGCCGCTGCTGGCCGAACTGCGGACTCGTGGAGTGATCGACGCATGAAACGCGCCTGTGTCATCGGCTGGCCGGTCGAGCATTCGCGCTCGCCGCTGATCCACGGCTATTGGCTCGAGCGCTACGGCATCAACGGCAGCTATGGGCGTCAGCCCGTTGCACCCGCCGACCTGCCGCAGTTTCTCCGCACCTTGCGCGACAAGGGGTTCGCCGGCTGCAACGTGACGCTGCCCCACAAGGAGGCCGCCTTCGCGGCAGCGGCCGAGACGCGCCCCGCCGCGCGGGCTGCGGGCGCCGCCAACACGCTGTGGTTCGAAGGCGGGCGGCTGGTGGCCGACAACACCGACAGCGCCGGCTTCATGAGCAGCCTCCATGCCGCCTGCCCATCGCTGCAGCTCGCTGGCGCCACCGTCGCCGTTCTCGGCGCGGGCGGTGCCGCCCGCGGCATCGTGCTGGCGCTCATCGAGCGCGGCGTTTGCGAGGTGCTGCTCTTCAACCGGACGCGCGCGCGCGCCGAGGCCGTCGCCGCCGGCGTCGGAGCGCGGGTCAAGGTGCATGACTGGGGCGCGCGGGCCGATCGCTCCCGTGACGCGGCCCTGCTGGTCAATACCACCTCGCTCGGCATGAAGGGCGCCGGCACCCTCGACATGGACGTCTCCGCGCTCGATCCCACGTGCGTGGTGGCCGACATCGTCTATGTGCCGCTCGAGACGCCGCTGCTGGCTGCGGCCCGCGCGCGGGGTCTCGCCACGGTCGATGGTCTCGGCATGCTGCTGCATCAGGCCGTGCCGGGCTTCGAGAAGTGGTTCGGCGTGCGGCCCGAGGTGACCGCCGAGCTGCGCGCGCTGCTCCAGCGCGACATCGAGGGCGCGTGATGCTCATCATCGGTCTCACCGGCTCTATCGGCATGGGCAAATCGACGGTTGCCGCGCGCCTCAGGACGCTTGGCATTGCCGTGTGCGATGCCGATGCGGAGGTGCACAAGCTTTATGAGGGCGCCGCCGTCGCCCCCATCGAGGCGGCCTTTCCCGGCACCACGGCGGGCGGCAGGGTCGACCGGCAGAAGCTGGCTCAGGTGCTGATCGGCAAACCCGACCACTTCAAGCGGCTGGAGGCCATCGTGCATCCCTTGGTCCTGGAGGCGGAGCGCAGCTTCTTGCGCAACGCCGCGGCCGACGGCGCGGCGATGGCCGTGCTCGAGATCCCGCTGCTGCTCGAAACCGGCGGCGAGGCCCGCGTCGACGTCGTCATCGTCTGCAGCGCTCCGGCCGACGCGCAGCGCGCGCGCGTTCTGGAGCGGCCCGGCATGACGGCCGAGAAGCTCGACCAGCTGCTCGCCCGCCAGATGCCCGATGCCGAGAAGCGCCGGAAAGCCGATTTCGTCGTTGATACCGGCGGCACCCATGCTGAGACCGATCAGCAAGTCGATAGAATAGTCGAATCACTGCAAGATCGCCCCGGCACCGCGTTTGCGGCATTCTGGAGCTGATCCTCCCCCCGCAAGGGGAGGATTGGGAGTTTGGGTAGGCCGGTCGCCCATGTGCGCGCGTATCTCATTGAAAGTCATTCGATGCTGCGCGAGATCGTGTTCGACACGGAGACGACAGGCCTCAACGCCACTGGCGGGGACCGTCTGATCGAGCTCGGCTGCGTCGAGATCGTCAATCGCATCCCGACCGGCCGCGAGTTCCACCGCTACCTCAACCCCGAGCGCGACATCCATCCCGATGCCATCGCCGTGCATGGCCTGACGCCCGAGTTTCTCAAGGACAAGCCGCTCTTCAAGGACGTGGTCGACGAGTTCCTGAGCTTCATCGGCGATGCGCCGCTCGTTGCTCACAACGCCAGTTTCGACCTCGGCTTTGTCAATGCCGAGCTGGAGCGGGTATCCCGGCCGCCGCTCACGCCCGATCGCATCGTCGACACGCTGGTGCTGGCGCGGCGCCGCCATCCTGCCGGGCCCAACAGCCTGGACGCGCTGTGCAAGCGCTACGGCATCGACCTGTCCCAGCGCACCAAGCACGGCGCGCTGCTGGATTCCCTTCTGCTCGCGGGCGTCTACGTCGAGCTGCTCGGCGAGCGCCAGGCCACGCTTGGGCTCAATGGGCAGGGCGGCATCGACATGATGCTGCGCACCCGCGCCGCCAAGGCCAGGCAGCGCCCGCAGCCCTTGCCGTCCCGCCTCTCCGCCCAGGACGCAGCGGCGCATCGCGCCTTCGTGGAGACATTGGGCGCCGATGCCCTGTGGTTGCGCTATCCTGCGGCCGTCTAGAGCCGAAGGCGCGTGACAGAAAGCGCCGGCGCACTTGCGTCCTCACGCGTGCCTGGTCCTGCGTCGGTATTCGGGCGTTGCACATGAAGGCCTCCCTCAGGCTCTTTGCTGTTGCCATGGCCGCGATCGTGCTGGCGGCAATCGCTCATGCGCGGGTGCAGCCGCAGCCCTACTGCTGGTCGCCTGATGCGGAATTCCCGGTCGCCTGCGATCCGGACGAGGATGACGGCGGCTGATTTCAGCTTGGGGGCTGGCCGCGCATCAGCTTGGCGAACGTGCCGAGCACATTGGGGGTGATCGGACGGCCGCGCGCACAAGCTGCCGCCAGCCGTGCCCGGGCTAGGGCTCGCGCGGCCGGCGGGCCATGGCCTCGTCCCACACGCGTTCGCGCTTTTCGTCGAAAAGCAGCGCCGGGTCGGCCGGTAAGGTGAACCATGCCTTCTGCGCCAGCTCGGCTTCGAGCTGGCTCGGCGCCCAGCCGGCATAGCCGAACACGACGATCGCCTTGAGCGGGCCCTTGTTGCGGCCGATGTCGCGCAGGATGTTGGGGCTTGCCGTCAGGGCCACGTCGGCGTCGATCTCGGTGGTCTCGGGCAGCTTGTAGTCGGTGCTGTGGATGACGAAGCCGGCATCGGGCTGGACGGGACCGCCGGCAAAAATCCGCACGCTGCCCGTGACCTTGGCGTTGTTGTCGCCAAGCCCTTCCAGCAGGCGCGCGAGCGGGCGCTCGCCCACGGGGCGGTTGATCGCCATCCCGAAGGCCCCGTTCTGATTGTGCCGCACGATGAGGATGACGGTGCGGCTGAAGCGCGGGTCCCCCATGGTCGATGCGGCGACGAGAAGCTGGCCGGTGAGCGAAACGGTTTCCGTGGGAAGCTGAGGCTTGGGTAGAGCCGCGTTCAGGGCTGCCGCGGACGCAAGCAACGCCCCGAGCGTGATGACGAAGCGCCTGAGCGACACCAAGGCACGCCTCACCAGCCAGCGAAAGCAACAGCCTGGGGCTTGAACACGGCCCGATGGATTTGCCGCCGATCGTGCTAGTCTGTCAATCATCGATCGCGCGTGGGCGGGAACGAAACAGCTCCGGTCCTGGTTATAGGCCGAGGCCTTCCTTGAGGCGGCCGCCGGGGGTGCATGCAAGACCTGTATGCGAGGTGCGAGATGTCACGAAAATCCCTGGCCATTCATTGGATGGAAGCAGCCGCAGTCGCATTTTTCTTGCTTCTGGTCAGCCTGGCCTTGGCCGGTCCTGGTGCCGCACAGACGGTGAACCTGGCGGGCACTTGGAGCGGCGGCGGCTCGGTCTCGTTTGCCTCCGGGCAGCGGGAAAGGGCGCGGTGCCGCGCGCAGTACAGCCGCACGTCGCCTACGTCCTACGCCTTGCGCGCCACCTGCGCGACGGCATCCGGACGGGCCAGTCAGACGGCTACCATCCGCCACGTCGGTGGCAACAGGTACCAGGGCAATTTCTACAACAGGGAATATGATGTCTCTGGAACCATCCACGTCGCCGTGGGCGGCAATCGGCAAACCGTCCGTCTGAGCAGCGGCGTCGGATCGGCCGTCTTCGAGCTGCATCGTTAGATCGGCTCAAGATCGGCTCGGCATACGCACAGGAAGGCACAACGGTTCGAGGCGAGGTCGCGGGTCTTCACTCTTCTCTTGCCGTGCAAGGCCGCTTTCGGCGCAATCACAATTCCTGATGCGCCCGGCAAGGGCATGTGATGATGCGCGCCCCTGATGGCGCCGTGGTCCGGCTCGTACTAACATAGACCGAGCCAAGAAGCAGAACTGACAAGAAGCAGAACTGACAGGGCGGGGCATCCAGGAGGGCGTCGCATGGTCGGGCTTACTGTCAATGGCCGCAGCTTCAACGTCGATGTCGATGCCAGCACACCGCTGATCTACGTGCTGCGCAATGATCTGGCGCTCAACGGCCCGAAGCTCGGGTGCGGAACCGGCGCCTGCGGGGCCTGCACCGTCCACGTCGACGGTCGCGCGGTTCGCTCCTGCCAGACGCCGCTCAGCACCCTGAGGCCGGACGCCAGGATCGTCACGCTCGAGGGTCTCGGCACGCCCGAAAAGCCGCATCCGGTGCAGGCCGCCTTCGTCGCCGAGCAGGCCCTGCAGTGCGGCTACTGCACCAATGGCATGATCATGGAGGCGGCCGCCCTGCTGGCGGCTCAGCCAAATCCCACCGAGGGTCAGATCCGCCAGCATCTGAACGGCAATCTGTGCCGCTGCGGTTGCCAGCAGCGCGTCGTGCGCGCCGTGCAGAAAGCCGCGCGCGGGGGAGTGTGACGCCATGACGATCCGCACCGAAGTCGATCTCGGCCGCCGCGCGTTTGCCATCGGCGCCGCATCTGCCGTTGCAGGCCTCACCATCGGCTTCCGCTGGGCGCTCGCCCAGGCGCCGCAAAGCGGCCCGCCCGTGCCGCCCATGATCAGGAGCAATCCCCGGCTCGACGCCTGGGTGCGCATTGCGCCCGATGGCGGCATTACGGTCATGACCGGCCGCGTCGAGATCGGGCAGGGCATGCTGACCGTCATGCGCCAGGTCGCCGCCGACGAGCTGGACGTCGCGCCCGAGCGCCTCACGCTGATCTCCGGCGATACGGCGCAGACGCCGAACGAGGGCGTCACCGCCGGCTCGCTGGCGGTCAAGCTCGGCAGCACGGCCTTGGGTCTTGCCTGCGCCGATGCGCGCGCTACCCTCATCGGGGTTGCGGCCAAGGCGTGGAGCGTCGAGCCCGGCGCCGTCAAGGTCGAGGATGGCCAGATGCTGGGGCCCGCCGGCCAGCGTATGAGCTATGGCGAAGCCGCCGGCCGCATATCTCTGGCGCGCCCGGTGGATGTGGCCGCCAAACGCAAGAGCCCGGCCGAGCAGAGGATCATCGGCACCTCCTATCCGCGTGTCGACATCCCGGCCAAGGTGTTCGGCCAGCCGGTGTTCATCCACGATCTGCGGCCGGCCGGCATGCTGTTCGGCGCCATCGCGCGGCCGCCCGCCTATGCCGCCCGCCTCGTCTCGGCTGATCTCGACGCCATCCGCTCGAGGCCCGGCGTCGTCGAGGTGGTGCGCGACGGGTCCTTTCTGGGCGTGGTGGCGCGCCGCGAGGAGCAGGCGCAGGCTGCCGCCCATGCGCTTGCCAAGGCGGCGAGGTGGGATGCCGGCGCGCCGCTGTTCGGCGGCCAGGACGTCTTCGACTACCTGTTGACGGCGCCATCGGAGACGGCGGTGGTGCACACGGCAAAGGCTGAGGCTCCGCCGGCCGCGACCACCCACAAGGCCGAGTACCGCCGCCATTTCCAGGCGCATGCCTCCATCGGCGCCAGTTGTGCGCTGGCGCAGTGGCAGGACGGCCGGCTCACGGTCTGGTCGCATACGCAGGGGCCGTTTCCGCTGCGCGGCGATCTCGCCAAGGGTTTGCGGGTCTCACCGGAGGCCGTTCGGATCATTCACGCGCAGGGTGCCGGCTGCTACGGCCACAACGGCGCCGACGATGTGGCGCTCGACGCCGCTCTGCTGGCGCGCGCCGTGCCGGGCAGGCCCGTGCGCGTGCACTGGGCGCACGAGGAGGAGATGGCCTGGGAGCCCTGGGGCTCGGCCATGGTGACGCGGCTCGCGGGCGGCATCTCGGCCGATGGCACGCTCGCGCACTGGACCCACGACGTGTGGTCGTTCCCGCACTCGACGCGGCCCGGCAGCGACGCCGGCTGCAATCTCCGCTCGGCCTGGTATCTCGCCGATCCGGTGCTGCCGGGGAAGGCCGCGGACATTCCGCTGCCGACCGGGGGTGCCGCCCGCAATGCGGTGCCGATCTACGCGGCGGCGAACCAGACGATCACCTCGCATTTCCTGTCCGCCATGCCGATCCGCACCTCCGCGCTGCGCACATTGGGCGGCTACTTCAACGCCGTCTCGGCGGAGATGTTCATCGACGAGCTCGCCGCTCTCAGCGGCCGCGATCCCGTCGCCTTCCGTCTCGCCAACATCAGGGATGCCCGGCTCGGTGCCGTCCTGAGGAAGGCCGTGGAGCTGGCCGGCTGGGTCCCCGGCGTGGTCGGCAAGCGTGCCCTGGCGCCCGAGATGATCGGCACCGGCGTCGGTCTGTCCCGCTACAAGAATTCCGATGCCTATGTGGCGGTCGTGGCCGAGGTGTCGGTCAGCACCAAGAGCGGCCTCGTCACCCCGCTCAGGCTGTGGAGCGCGACCGACACGGGGCGCGCCGTCAATCCCGACGGCGTCCTCAACCAGATCGACGGCGGCATGGTGCAGGCGGCGAGCTGGACCCTGCAGGAGGCCGGCCGCTGGAACAGCGGCATCATGACGACGGTCGACTATGGCAGCTATCCGATCCAGGACTTCCTCACCACGCCTCTCATGCATTCCGTGGTGATCGACCGTCCGGAGCAGCCGTCGCTGGGTGCCGGCGAAGGCAGCCAGGCGCCGGCGGGAGCGGCCATCGCCAACGCCGTGTTTGCAGCCACGGGACGGCGCGTGGCGGAGATCCCCCTGACGCCGGACCGCGTGCTGGCGGCGCTCAAGGCTTGAGCGCGCGCCAGTCCTTGCGAGATCCGCACGGCGTCGGGACCACCCTTTGGCGGTGCTACGGCGCAGAGTTGGACCCCGGCCGGCCTGCATGGAGCAAGTCAAGCTCACCTGATTGAAGCCGCCATGGGCCCAGTCGCTCCCGAAGAGGGTAGCCCGTCATCGGCCGGGTCCGGCCATTTGCAAGGCGTCCGCGAGAGCCGGTTCATGAGTTTCGGTGACCACTGCGCATCCACTCGGACGACGCGGGACGAGCCGCACCGGCACGGACGAGGGCGTCACCGAGACCGTGGCCGAGAAGCTCACGACGACGTCGTCGACCGGCACCAGATCGAACTCCCGGAGCACCGCGCTCAGGAAGCGTGCGCACAGGTCCTCGGCCAGGTGCCGCCCGATGCAGTGGCGCGCTCCGGCGCCGAACGGCATGGCGCGCGTGATCGTCTCGGCCGGCCGCTTCCCGCCTCCGGCAGCGAACCGGCTCGGCTTGAACCGCCGGGTATCCGCGAAGATCGCCTCGTTCAGGCCCACGGCCGTCTTCATCCACATCACGTTGGTCCTCGCCGGGATCGTGATGCCCTCCACCGCGATCGACCGGACCTTTGAGATCTTCGAGCTGAACGGAACAGCAGGAAAGAGGCGCATCGTTTCATGGAGGATGTTCCGCACGATGAGGTCCCCCGGGTCCTGCAGCACCCGGGCTCGGGCCTCGTCCTGCACGTCCGGGCTTCGGGACAGCAGGGTGAGCGCCTGGGCCAGCGTGTAGCTCATGGCGTCCGTGCCGCCGGCAACCAGCGAGATCAGCTCCTCGACGCACTCTTCATGGCTCCAGCGGGTCTTGCCGCCGGTCGGCGCCAGGTCCGTCAGGCGTGCAAGCGTGTCCAGCACGTCCCGCGGCGCCTCGTCCTCCCTGCCCGGCTGTGCACGCCGCTGCAGCCGTCGCTCCAGCGCCGACTTGAGATGATCGAAAAGATGGCGATACGCGGCTCTCGCCCGGGCGGCTCGGACGGGGAACAGCCACCGCACGAAGAGCGGATGAAACGCCCGGAAGCTGATCGCTTCCTCGAGTTCGCCGATGGCCGCCAGATACTCCGAGAGGTCTGTCCGCTGCTCCCATTCCCGGCCGCACAGGAAAGAGCCCAGGCTGTCAGCGCTCCAGTGATGCAGGTCCGCCTTCAGGCTGCCGTGCCGGGTCTGGCCCGATGTCCAGGCTTGAAGATAGAGCGCGGAGACCTCCTCCAGACGGGAGGTCCCCTGCAGCACGGCCTTGGGAGCAAAATGCGGGCTCAACTGCTGCCGGTGCGCCGTGTGCCGCTCTCCCTTCTGCAGGCCCATCAGGCTTTGCGATAGAACGGTCCTGTCGGCGACGCGGTTGGAATCCATGTCCCTGTGCCCGAGCTCCTTGGGTGCGCTCGAGAGCGAGACGAACGGCGTGCTGCCCCACGCCATGTGGACTTTCACGACGGGGCCATGCGCCTGATGGAGTTCCACGAGCGCCCGGTCCCGGGCGCCATGCTCGTGGAGGAGCAGGGACCTGAGGTTGCCGAGGAAGAACGATGGCTTCGGACCGGGAACGTGCGCGTAGCGCCGGAGTTCTCGCACGCGGCGGGCCATACCCAGAGCCAGGAGCCCCAGCGGAGCCAGCGCCAGGGGCGCCAGGAGCCAGGCTGCGGGATAGACCATGGCGCTCGCAACGCCGAGCCCCGAGGCAGCAAGCACGGCCGCGATCGCGACGCCATAGAGGCATCCGTACAGATTGAGAAGGCGTGCCGTGCTCTTCATTATTGGGTCCCCGTCGATAGGGCGCTGGCGTCACCAATAGTCGAGGCAATATCTGCGGCCGGATGGCTGCGTAGCCGTAGAGCAGCTCCAGCGCGAGCGCCAGTGTCGCTGGGTGACAGGCGGCGGCGCGGAGAGGCGCGCGATCAGGCCGACGGCCGTGCCGAACGATGGAAGTCCCTCAGGACGCTGATGGAATCTGTGCCGTGCTCACATTGCGTGTGGGCGTCGCGCCCGTCGCGCCACGCGTCCAGCGGGAACAGGCCGTTTGATGTCTCCGCCCAGTTGAGGAACGTGCCGGCCAGGCGCCAGCCGCTCCCTTCGTAGAACCATGCGGCGCGGTCGTTGCCGATCGTGCACGCGAGCCATGCCGTCTCGACGCCGCGCAGTGGCCTACGTCAAAGACCGATCCTCAGTTCGTGACCTTAGGCTGGGCCTGGCTTTCCTGCTGCCGCTTCATGAACAGCGCGGCGAAATCGATCGGGTCCAGCAGCAGGGGCGGAAACCCCCCCTCGCGGGTCAGGTCGGCGGCCAGGCGGCGCGCGAACGGAAACAGCAGCGCCGGGCAGTTGATCAGCAGGAACGGCTCCAGCGCCGGCTCGGGCAGGTTGCTGATCTGAAACATGCCGGCGTAGGCCAGCTCCAGATCGTAGATCGTTCCCAGATTGTTGGTGGCCTCGGCCTTGAGCAGGATCGCGCTCTCATACACCGTGTCGGCGATTTTGCTGGCATTGACGTTCACCTCCACGCGCAGGTTCGGCGGCTCGCCCTGGCTCTCCAGCAGCTTGCGCACGTTCGGGTTCTCGAACGAGAGGTCCTTGATGTACTGGGCGATCACCCGCACCTGCGGCGAGTCCGGTGCCTTGCCCTCGCCGTTGCCGCCCGTTGTCTGCTCGGCCATGCGTGTGTTCCCTCCGCGATTGCCGCCATCGTCGGGCGCTCGCTAGCACGGCCCGCAGCGTCGGGGCTATGCGCCAGTTTGGCCCTTGCTCGGGGTGTGTGTCCCATTGCCCCGACGGGGGCCATGATTGGGCGCTGTCTCGCCCAGGCGCTCGAACTCGCCCTCGATGATCGGGCCTTCGGTGGCGGTTTCCCGCTGATGCCGTTCCCCCGGCTTGTCGCGTGCCGGGTCGCCGCCGATGCTCGCCTCGGCGTGCCGGAGCAGATGTCGCATGCTCCAGCGCGCAACCGCGTGCCGGATCGGCGGCACCAGCAGCAGGAGGGCCAGCACGTCGGTCATCAGGCCGGGTGTCAGCAGCAGCGCACCGGCAACCATAAGGAACAGGCCGTCGAGCACGGGGGCGACGGGCGGATGGCCCTCGCTCACGGCCTCCAGCGTCCGGCGCAGCACCGTGAAGCTCTGCTGCGAAATGATCAGGATGCCGGTAAACGCCGTGGTAACAACGAGGCCAACGGTCGGCCATACGCCGATCCACTGCCCGATCTTGATGAGAACCGCCAGCTCGAGCACCGGCACGGCAATGCAGAGCAGACCCACGACCAGGCGTATCATCCCGCCATCCTTATCCCGTCACGCACCATAATGTAGGCCATCCCGGTTGGCTTGTGCCTTGCAATGCCGTAATGTTTGGCGGCAGCGGCGGGGAACTTCGACACTTGAGCCCGGAAACTTGAGGGCTTCAGGGGTCTGGTTCTTGCCGGCGTGGCAACCTACATGACTCGGGTTGAGGCACTGGCTCGAAAGCTAGGGTGTGATGGACGGCAGGATCGACGTAACCACACTACTGTTTCTCGTTCTGGCGGTCGTGATCTTCCTTAAGCTGCGCAGCGTGCTCGGTCGCCGCACCGGTCATGAGCAGACGCGTTTCGAGCGCTACAAGGCGCAGCAGGAGGCGAGCCAGCGCAACGGCAAGCTGGCTGGTCAGGACAAGGTGGTCACCTTGCCGCGGCGTGAGCGGGAGGATGCGGAAGTCATCCCGGCGCCGGATCAACAGGCTCGGGCCGACGGTGAGCAGCGCATCAAGGAGTACGCTGCCGGCAGTGCCGCGGTCACTGGCGGGTTGCTCGACATTGTTCGTACCGATGACAGCTTCGATCCCAACCACTTCCTGCAGGGCGCCAAGGCGGCCTATGAGATCATCGTCACGGCGTTTGCGGAGGGCAACCGCAGGACCCTCAAGGACCTCCTGAGCCCCGAGGTCTACGAGGGCTTCAGCAGCGCCATCGCCGAGCGCGAGAACCGGGGCGAGCAGATCGACCAGAGTTTCGTCGGCATCAAGTCAGCCGACCTGGTTGAGGCGGAGCTCAAGGGCGGCATCGCCCAACTGACCGTCAAATTCGTCAGCGAGCTCATCTCGGCCACTCGGGACAAGGCCGGCGGGGTGATCAACGGCGATCCCAAGCGGATCCGGGAAGTCACGGATATCTGGACGTTCGCGCGTGAGGCCATGTCGCGCAATCCCAACTGGAAGCTGGTCGCCACCCAGGCCGCAAATTAGCCAATCTTGCGGCCGAAAGATGCGCAGGCTTCCTGACGGGGGAAACGCGCTTTGGCCTCAGGCGTTGCAATCCGACGCATCGCTACCGCTGTGCTCGGCGCCACGGCTGTTGCCGTGGGCGTCTCGATTGCGGTCGAGGCCAGTTCTCTGGTCAAGCTGGATGGCAGTTGGAAGGCCAGGATCGTGAAAGCCAAGGAAGCGCGCGCCAAGCCGGCCAGGGGCTCGCTGTACCAGCCGGTGGCGTTTGCCGATCTGCCGGGCTGGGCGCAGGACGATCATCTGGCCGCTTTCAAGGCCTTTCTCAAGTCCTGCGAGCGCGTCACGGCCAATGCGCGGGAAAAGGCGGCGGCCGACAAGGGACCGGCGCCGTCGTCCGCCCTGGTGGCGGCCTGCAGCGAGGCCAGCCGCGTGGCCGGGCAGATCAAGAGCAGCGATGGCGCCCGCGCCTTCTTCGAGAAGAACTTCACGCCCAGCGCCGTGGTGCACAACGGCAAGCCCGGCCTGCTCACCGGCTACTACGAGCCTGTGCTGAAGGGGTCGCGCACGCCGCAAGGGCCCTATCGGACGCCCATCTACAAGCGTCCGCCCGATCTCGTCACGGTCATTCCCGAGACCCACCGGGGTGCCGTCAAGGCCGGCACGCTGACCCACGTGCGCAAGACCGAAAAGGGCAACGAGCCCTATTTCACCCGCGCGCAGATCGATCAGGGTGCGCTGAAGGGCAAGGGCCTGGAGCTCCTCTACTTTGCCGACACCGTCGACGTTTTCTTCATGCAGATCCAAGGCTCGGGCCGCGTCCAGCTCACCGACGGCACGTCGATCCGCGTGCACTACGACGGCAAGAACGGCCATCCCTACAGCTCGATCGGCCGCTACCTGATCGACAAGGCCATGCTGGCGGCCGACAAGGTCTCGCTCGATGCGCTTGCGATATGGCTCAAGGCCGACCTTGAGCGTGCCAAGGCGGTGATGTGGCACAATGCATCATATGTGTTCTTCCGGGAGCTCAAGGGCGACGAAGCCGGTGCGCCGCTCGGCGCGCTGAATGTCCCGCTGACGCCCGGGCGCAGTCTGGCGCTCGATCCCAGCCATCACCCGCTGGGCCTGCCCGTATACGTGAGCGCGCCGACGATGAAGCACGTCCACAAGACGGCGCCGTTCAACCGCCTGATGGTCGGCCAGGATGTGGGCTCGGCCATCAAGGGTCCGGAGCGGGGCGATATCTATTTCGGCTCGGGCGAGGCCGCAGGCAAGCTTGCGGGCGTCACCAAGCATGCGGGCAGGTTCTTTGTGCTGGTGCCCAAGGACGCCGCCGCCAGGACCGAGGCGGCGCCCGACAACGCTGCGGCGCAAAAGACCAAGCAATGAGCCGCAGCGGCGGCAAGTCGGCCAAGACCGGCCGCCAGGCTGGCCCCCCTCTCACGGGGCGTCCCGTGGCACCCGAGGAGGCCGAGCTGTGGGACCGGGTTGCGCGCTCGGTCGATCGGGTAAAGAGCAAGCCCCGCGTGCCCTCGCACGCCGATGCTGCCGCGTCTCCACCGGCCACGCCGGTGCGCGCTGTGCCGGCGCCCGCCAAGCCCGCGCCGCGGCTGCCTCCAAAGCCTCCTGGCCCGCCGCCACCCGAGCCGCGGGCATCGCGTCCCCCGCCGCTCGTCGAGTTCGAGCGCCGCGCGGTGCGTCAGGTCGCTGCCGGCCGGATATCGATCGATGCCCGGCTCGACCTGCATGGTCTTCGCCAGCGTGACGCACGCGCCGAGCTTGGCGCCTTTCTGCGCGCCGCGCAGGCGCGCGGATGCAGGATGGTTCTCATCATCACGGGCAAAGGCGATCCCGCCGCGGAGCAGGATCGTCTTGCCGGCGCCTTGGGCAAGCCCCAGCGCGGCGTCCTGCGCCGCAGCGTGCCGCAGTGGCTGGCAGAGCCCGACCTGCGCCCTGTCGTGCTCAGCTATGCGAGCGCCGGCACGCGTCACGGCGGCGATGGCGCGCTCTATGTACAGTTGCGCAAACGGGGCCGGGCTTAGTGTCTTTCCGGTTGAGGTTGCCTTGCGGACGGCTTTGCCGACCCCGTGGTGAGCTTGTCGAACCACGAACGTTAGTGTGCGCAGCCCGTCCTTCGACGAGGCTCAGGACGAGGGCGAGCCCGCGGCTTGGTCATTCCACCAAGGACGGAAG
>JAIEQJ010000069.1 GCA_019747815.1 Hyphomonadaceae bacterium | reverse complement strand
GCACCGGACCGGCGGCAGGCGCCGGCGCAGCCGGCCGGGGGTTCCCGAGCAGGGCCGCGGCGGCAGGCGCCGGCGGCAAGGGCGGCGGCTCAGGCTCGGGATGCGCATCGTCGTGAGGCCGTGCCGGTAGCGGGGGTGTGGCGACCGGCGGCTCGGGCGGCTCGGCCTCCGGCCCGGACCAGATGTGCTCCTCAGGAATGGGCACGGGCCGTGCGTCCTGCGAAACCCGAGGCCGCACGTCTACCGCTGGCACCATCTCGCGAGCCTCGAGCGTGGCTGGCGCCGCCGGTTGTTGCGCGGGCGGCTCGACCTCGGCCAAAACCTCCATTGGCCTGCCGCGCGCCTCGATGTTGCCCCCTGCGATCGCCACCGAAATGGCGCCGCTCTCTGCCTGCGTCTCCGACACCGGTTTGGGCTCCAGGGGCGGCGCATCGCCGCTGGCCTCGGCGGCGGCCATCTCGCTGGCTGCAGGGAGCGCATGGTCTACTCGGCCAAGGTCTTCGACAGGGGGCTGTTCGGCGCCTTCAGCCCCCGCAGGGGTGCCGCCGGCGGGATCGGGGGCGCGCGTGTCCTTTGGCTCCGCCTCCGGCCATGGCGGGATTTGCGAGGGCAGGCCGGGCGCTGGCGGGGCCACGGGAGAACGCGCTTCGGCAACGCGCTCGCGCTCGCCCGCATCCTCCTGCGGCTCGGCCGGTCCCGGCCCTGGCCCCTGCGCGGATTCGCCCACCTTCCCCTAGCCCTTCTCTCGACTCTTTCGCTGCAGCCACGGCACCGCTAAATAAAGGCGGCCGCACGGCGCTCGCCACACCCGCCACCAAGATATGGAAACCGCATGGCTTTCAGCCAACGCCTAAACCAATCGACCGGGCTTGTGGAGGCACATCTGGTAGCACTCTTGGATAATCTCGCGGCCGGAGCGACGCCTGAGCGGCTGATCGCGGCCATGCGGCACGGCACGCTGAGCGGCGGCAAGCGCTTTCGCCCCTTTCTGGTGCTGGAGACCGCCGCCATGTTCGGACTGCCCGCCGAGGCTGCGCTCGAGACGGCGGCCGCCGTCGAGTGCGTGCATTGCTACTCGCTCATCCATGACGATCTGCCCGCCATGGACGACGACGACATGCGCCGCGGCCGCCCCACCGTGCACAAGGCGTTCGACGAATGGACCGCCATTCTGGCGGGCGATGCGCTGCTGGCGCTGGCGTTCGAGCGCCTGGCCCAGCCCGCGACCCACGCCGATCCCGCCGTCCGCATGGAGCTGGTGGCGGAGCTGGCGCGCGCGTCCGGCAGCGCGGGCATGGTCGGCGGGCAGTGCCTCGATTTGGAGGCGGAGAAGCTCGGGCAGCCGGCGCAGCCCACGGTCGCCCATGTGCAGCGCCTGCAGGCCATGAAGACCGGCGCGCTGCTGCGCTTCTCCTGCGAGGCGGGGGCCATCCTCGCTCGCGCGGGATTGGCGGCGCGGCGCCAGCTCGCAAGCTACGGCGCGAGCATCGGGCTCGCCTTCCAGATCGCCGACGATCTGCTAGACGTCGCCGGCGATGCGGTTGCCATGGGCAAGGCCGTGGGCAAGGACGGCGCCAAGGCAACCTTGCACAGCGCGAGCGACTGGGCCGCCGCCCGGGCGCGCCTCGCCGCGCTCGAGGCGCAAGCGGTCGCCGCGCTCGCCTGCTTCGGCGCCGAGGCGGACATCCTGCGCGAGGCGGCGCGCTTTGTGGTGCAACGGGAGCGGTGAGCCCACCCTATGAACGCGCTATCATGAACCCGACATCACCCCATGCCGCCGTCCCGGTGCAGGGCGGGCGCTTTCTCATCATCGGCGGCGCCAGCCTGGTCGGCTCGGCCACCGCCGAGCTCCTGCTGGCGGACGGCGCCGCCGAGGTGCGGCTCCTCGACAATTTCTATCAAGGCTCGCGCGAGGCCATTCGCCATCTCGACGGCCACCCGCGCCTGCTCCTCATGCCCGGCGACGTCATGCGCCTGCCGCAACTTCTGGCCGCCACGCAAGGCATCGACGGCGTCCTCCATCTGGCGGCTCTGATGTCGCTGACCATGAGCCTCGATCCCTGGACGGGGCTGGACGTGAACATCCGCGGCACGCAGAATGCGATCGAGGCGGCCTGCATCAACGGCGTGAGGAAGCTCATCTTCGCGTCGTCCAACGCCGTCTACGGCTACGGACCCGGCATTGCCGGCGATCTCGTGGAGGGGGCACCCTTTCATTCCGCCGATGCGCCGCCGGGCGCGATCCTCTACGGCGCCAGCAAGATCATCGGCGAGCAGCTGTGCCGCGACGCCCACCGCAAGCGCGGGCTGAACTACGTCGCGCTGCGCTACACCGCCGTCTACGGCGAGCGCCAGCACACCCGCGGCGCCAATGCGCTCATCATCGTCGAGGCCCACGACCGCCTGCGCAAGGGGCTGCGACCCCAGGTGATCGGCGACGGCACGGACACCAAGCACTTCGTCCACGTCGCCGACGTGGCGCGCGCCAACGCCGCCGCCTTCGCCTCGACCGCCACCGACGTCGCGATCAACATCTCGGGCCCCGAGCCGATCACCACCCTGGAGCTCGTGCGCCTCGTCACGGAGCTTGCGGGCAAGGCCCTCGAGCCCGAGCACGTCGCAGCCGACCCGGGCAAGATGCGCCTCACCTCGGGCGGGGCCTGGGCGCTCGATCATCGCGCCGCGGCACGCACCATCGGCTGGAGCCCGCAGGTGGATATGCGAGAAGGCATCCGCCGGCTGATCGCCTGGCGTGAGGCCTCCGGCACGTGAGGCCCCCGCGCGCCCACCCGTCAGTCCCGCACACGCGCGCCTCCGTCATCCCGGAATGGCGCGGCGCGCAATCTCCGGGACCAGGGGCCACAGCCACCGTGCCTGTCCCTGGCTCCCGGCGCTGCGCGCTGCCGCGCTCCGGCCGGGATAGCACGCAGCCGGGCTGCGCCCGCAGGCGCAACCCGGCCGCGGGCGTCACTGGGTTGTCTTCACATCGACCGTCACCGAGTCGGTGCCGAGCCGGCTCGTGACGTGCGTATAGTCTCGCCCGGGCGGCGCCTCCTCGTAGCGCAGGTCGATCTGGCTCACGACAGGATTGGTGATGCCCGTGGGCTTGGTGAGCTCCACATTGAGGATGAGAATGTCGGGATTGAAGCCCTGAGGGCTGGCGCGCTCGAGCTTGCCCGACCAGCCCGAGGTGGGCACTTCCACCTTGCCGATGACGATGAGCTTGGGACCGCTGCCCGGCATCTTGTCGATCCAGGCCTTGAATGTCGACTTGAGCAAAGTTGCCATAGCGACCTCCAAAAGAAATTTTGCCGTACCAGAATGCAAGACCATGCTTGCGTCTGCGCGGCGGGGCGCGTCAACCGAATTTCTTCAGCACCACGAAAGTCCGTGCCTCTGCCGGCCGAATGGCGGACGCCGCACCGAAGCCGTCATGCCGGAAATCTGCGCGAGAGCCCCTCCGGGCCCCGGGCGCCACGGCGGATTGGCGCTGGACCTCCAGCCGTCACCCCCGCCTCGCCCGTCATCCCGGCCAAGCGATCGCGCCTCGGGCGCGATCGTGGCGAGCTGGGATCTGAAACGAGGCAGGCGCGAGGGGCAGACCCCGGATGGCCTCCGCAAGGACGCAGGCCTCCGGGATGACGGGTGGACGCCAAAATCTCACCCGCGACTACGTTGTCCGAGCACAGTCTCTCTGGCGCGCGGCGCGCGCTTGGATCGGGTGGATTTCAACGCGCCGGGACTTGCGCCTGTGAGCGCTTGTACCAACCAGGAATCCGCCAGTCTCATTGCATCGCCACGCAGATCAAGGGCGCTGGTGATTGCGGTCTCGTAGAGCCGCAAACGCCGCTCAAGCAGCCGAGCGGCGGATTTTTCCGATCCACGTTTTCTCTCCTCGATTGCCGCGGCAACCACTTTGTGGATGCCGGTCACAAGCTGCAGGATCAGTTCCGCTGTCCCGCGCGCGTCCGGTGTACTGAAGACACCCTCCCTGACGCCTTGCTCAATGATCTCCGTCAGAAGGGGCGTGATGGTCGCCATCGTCGCCGTGTTGATGCGATGATAGAGAACCTCGTTCTCAGGCTGGAAGATCACCTCGGACATCGCGCGCATCATGAGAGCGACGTCCTTCCGACGGCTGCGGGTCTCTTGGAAGAAGCGATTGAGGCGCGTCGGGGCATCGAGCGACGTGTCTCGCAGGTCCTCTTCGAGTTCATGCAGGCGGTGCGATGCATATCGCGCCACCCACGCCTCCAGCATCGCCTCCTTCGACGCGAAGTAGTGGTAGAAAGCGCCTTTCGAAACCCCGGCTTCCTTGAGAACGTCGTCGACGGTGGTCTTGTCGTAGCCCTTCGTGAAGAACAGGCGCTGAGCACAGTCGAGCAGTTCATTCCGCCGCTCTTCCGGCAGTTTGACGATTCTGGTCACGGCATCGCTCCGCAATGGGCGGCTCCCTGCAAGCCCGTCCAAATTTTCGACATGGTCGAGGGCTTGGCGCGGCAAGTCGGATCCGCGATCCCTGACCCCTTCACATAGACCGACGGTTGGTCTAGTCTAGACCGACTGTCGGTCTATTGTACCGCGCAGCTCCGCCGTTGGAAATGGACGTGCAGTCGCGGTGCGGCGGCGGCCAGCCAAACTCAGAGGCGGGCACGGCGTGTCGCCGGAGATGGTCTCGTGACCTGGAAACGCGCCCTGTTGGCCTCACTGGTTCTCTCGGTCGCCATCGGCGTGGTCTATGGCTATGCGTTCAGCCCCCGAAGCGTTGCCGTCGCGGTGCCATTCCGCGGGGACGCGGCGCAGATCGTCTACGCGACCGGCGTCGTCGAGCCGAGAACATGGGCAAAGGTGACGCCGCTCGTCCGCGAGCGCATCGTCGAGCTGTGCAATTGCGAAGGCAGGAAGCTCGACCGGTATGCTGTTCTGGCGCGCCTCGACGACGGCGAGGCAAAGGCCGTTCTCGCCGAGCTCAGAGCGCGCGAGCAGCTTGCGACCGAGGAGTTTCGTCGCCAGACTGCTCTTGCTGACCGCAATGTCACCACCCAGCAGTCGCTGGAGCGGGCAAGGAGCGAAGTGGCTCGGCTCGAGGCGCTCATCGCTGCCCAGACCGCGCGTCTTGCAAGCCTTGTCCTGAGATCGCCCTCGGACGGCGTGGTCCTGCGCCAGGACGGACAAGTGGGCGAGATTGCCGAGCCCGGGACGGTGCTGTTCTGGGTCGGTCAGCCACGGCCGCTCCTGGTCGTCGCCGAGGTGAACGAAGAAAACATTCCGCAAATCGCAATCGGTCAGCGCGCGCTCCTGCGCTCCGATGCGTTTCCCGATCGCCGCCTCGAAGCCGTCGTCGACAGCGTCACGCCCAAGGGCGATCCGACGAGCAAGACCTATCGGGTCCGGTTCGCCCTGCCAGACGATACGCTGCTCATGATTGGCATGACCGTCGAGGTGAACGTTGTTATCCGTATCGCTGAAAATGCGCTTCTCGTGCCGGCCAGCGGGGTCGACGGAAACGCCGCTTTCATTGTCGATCCGGACGGGATCGCACGCCGCCGCGAACTCACGCTCGGAATCCGAGGAACGGTCGAAGTCGAGGTGCAATCCGGGCTCGATGAACACGCCCGCGTGATCGCGCCGTTTCCCAAAGGCCTTATCGACGGAGACCGTGTCAAGATCATCAGGAGATGACGCGGTGCGGCTTGTCCTCGAGATGGCTGTGACCCACATCGTCGGTCGCGGCCCGCAGACCCTCGTCGCCATCGTCGGCGTGGCGCTCGGCGTCGGGTTTTCCATCGCCATGGCTGCGCTGATGCAGGGAACCCAGGACAATTTCGTCGCCCAGCTCGTCGACACCGTGCCGCACGTGCAGGTCGTGGACCAGAAGCGCGTGCCGCCGCGGCAGCCGGCCCAGGATGCCTTTGCGGCCGTACAGATTGCGGGCCTGCGGCCCAGGGAGGATCGTCGCGGGATCCTGAACCCGACCGCCGCGCTCGCCTCGCTGAAGGGCTGGCTTCCCGGCCGCATGGCGCCAAGCCTGAAAACCCAAGGCGTCATTCGCTTCGCTGGCCGCGATGTCGGCGCCGCCATCATCGGCGTCGACCCGCGCGCCGAAGCGGGCGTATCATCACTCGCGAAGGATTTTCGGATGGGCAGCTTCGCTTCGCTCGCTGCCGGCGGGAGCAACATCGTCGTCGGTGACCGCATGGCCGAGCGATTGGGGGCGACGCTCGGCACCAACGTGAGCGTCGTCTCGGGAACCGGCCTCACCCGCCCGTTCAAGATCGTCGGGTTGTTTCATACCGGCGTCACGGCCCGCGACGAGAGCGAGGCCTATGTCCTGCTGAAGAGCGCGCAGATCCTCAGCGAGCGTCCGAACACCATCAACGAGATCAGGCTGCGCCTCGACAATCCCGATAACGCCCGTCTGGTTGCCGCGCGAGTTGAAGCACTGCTCGGAACGAAAGCCGTGTCCTGGCAGGAGGCGAACGAGTCGCTCCTGGAGGCGCTGATCATTCAGAACGTCGTCATGTACACGGTCGTCGGCGCGATCATGCTGGTGGCGGGCTTCGGCATCTTCAACGTCATCTCCACCATCACGCACGAGAAGGCGCGCGATATCGCCATCTTGAAGTCGCTCGGCTTCCCTGAAGGCGACATGCGGCGCCTGTTCCTCATCGAAGGATTGACGCTGGGCTTCGCCGGCTCGCTGGTCGGCTGGAGCCTCGGCTATGCCCTTTGCTTTGCGCTGTCGCAGGTCCACTTCGAGGTATCGAGCGTCGGGCGGGAAATGACCCGCCTGCCGCTGGCCTGGAGTTTCCTGCATTACGTCATCGCCGCCGCTTTCGCGCTCCTGGCTGCCGGCGTTGCTGGATACCTGCCGGCGCGTCGTGCGGCTCGCGCCAATCCGGTCGACATCATCCGGGGCGCGACGTGACCGCACTGATCGAGGCCGCCGAGCTCACGCGCACCCTGCCAGCCATGGTTCCCGTCACGCTGGTGCAGGGCGTTTCGCTGACAATCCACGCGCGCGAGTTCATCGCGGTGACCGGCCCGTCCGGCTCGGGCAAGTCGTCGCTGCTCTACCTCCTCGGGCTGCTCGACCGCCCGACAGCCGGCGACTTGACGATCGCCGGCGAGGCGACCGGACCAATGACGGAGCGCGCACGCGCCGCGTTGCGGCTTGCCATGCTGGGCTTCGTCTTTCAGTTCCATTTTCTTCTTCCCGAGTTCACGGCACGGGAGAACGTCGAGATTCCGATGCGCAAGCTGGGTCATCTTACCCAGGCCCAAATGCGCGAGCGTGCCGGAGACCTGCTTGCGTCTCTTGACCTTGGCGGTCACGTCGACAAGCGGCCGGAGCAGCTTTCGGGAGGTCAACGCCAGCGGGTGGCGATCGCCAGGGCGCTCGCCAACGACCCGCCCATCGTGCTCGCTGACGAGCCGACCGGCAGCCTCGATTCCAGGAGTTCCGCACAGGTGTTCGCGATTCTCAGCGACATGGTGCGCAAGCGCGGCAAGACGGTTCTCGCGGTCACTCACGACGTTGATATGGCGGCGCGCATGGACCGGCGCATCCACCTGGTGGATGGACGGGTGACGAGCGACGAACGAGCCTAGCTAGCTGTCTGGTCCCGGAGTGTGGGCACGCTCCCGGCGACGGCTGCGGGCCGAAAGCGGAAATATCATAGCGTTCCAGCGCGACCAGCCGGCCACGCCTCAGGCGACGGGACGTGGTCGGACAAGGGTGTGCCCGACAGCACTCCCCCTCATTCCCACTCCATCATCTCTTGGCGTCGTATCACTCTGTTTTGTCAGTATCTTTCCTGAAGACGCAGTGATCATACCGTCAGATACACCGTCAGGCTATTTCGCTTGGTCCCGATAGACTGCGATAGGTATCGAAAGCAAACCCAATCCTAGGTTCACCTGCGCCTTCGCGGGGTCTCGTTCGCAGCAGCCAGTCCGCCCGCCCACGGACGAATCCAGCAACGACACCATCACGCGGTAGGCGCAAGCTTGCCAGTCGCATTCGCATGTCAACGAGGAAGGGGAGCGAGCGCCGGCTCCCCTTCTTTGATTCTTACACTGGCTCCTGCATTGCGACTCCAAAGCGGCCCCGAATCATCCCATGCTACCTGTCAACTCATCTTTCAATGGAGATGTAGCATGGCTGGTAAGCGCGGCGGTGAGAGCACCGGCAAGAGAGCGGCCGCGGCAGCGGCAAGAATACTGAGCAACCCGAATGCCAGCACGGCGGCGAAGTCAGCGGCAGGCTCCGCCCTCACCCAGCGGCGCAGCACCGAGGTGACCAGCGCCAAAGCTGCTTCGGCGGCGGCGCGCACACTCGCCAATCCGAGGGCCAGCGCGGCAGCGAAGTCGGCTGCGGCTTCTGCGCTGACCCAGCGGGCCGGAAAACGCGGGCGTTAAAGGGGCAGGCTTGAGCGTGCAGATCACCAAGTTCGAAGCCGCGCGCCGCCAGCTGGTGACGAGCAT
Organism: Hyphomonadaceae bacterium; assembly: GCA_019747815.1. Classification (GTDB taxonomy): domain Bacteria; phylum Pseudomonadota; class Alphaproteobacteria; order Rhizobiales; family Hyphomicrobiaceae; genus AWTP1-13. Next base: position 34,445 of record JAIEQJ010000069.1, on the reverse strand, counting down.
CCGGCTCTTCTTCGAGGAGGCGGACAGCATCTCCGTCTACACGCTGGCGCACGCCGCGTGGGAAGTGCTGGATGCGCTGTGCCAGCACCAGGACAAGATCCGCTTCCGGGAACAGATGGCGGGGGCAAACAGGCTGACCGAGGACGAGATCAAGCGCATTGCCAATCACGGCAAGAACTTCTTCAAGCACGCCGACCGCAAGCCTGAGGACGTGCTGGAAAACTTCGACGACGATCTCAACGATCACGTCCTGATCGCCGCCACCATGGACTTCGGCACGTTGGCATCCACCAAACCCATGGAGGTGCAGCTCTATCCCATCTGGTACTTCGCGGCCCACCCCGAGAAGATCGCGCTGCCGGACTTCAAGATCATGCAGGATGCGGCCAACGACATGTTCCCCCGCCTGGCCGGGCTCGACCGCGCGCGTCAGAAACAGGCGGGATTGCAGGCGCTCGTCCGGGCCCTGCGCGATCGCAATCTGATGAGCCATCCTTCCACCGACCGGTCATCGGTCAGAGCTATTGCCAAGAAGATCGCCGGCTATGGCGGTTAACAGCTGCGCTCATCGCTTGGTCGCATTCGCAATCAATTCCACGTGAGCTAACAAGTTCAGTCGGGCCAAGTCGGCGATCGCCTTCCATTGGCCGTCGAGCAGCCTCTTGCCACACACGACGACGGCCAAGCACTGGGCACGGCTCAGCGCGACGTTAAGGCGATTGGGATTGAAGAGAAACTCCGTCCCCCGTGGCGCCTCATCGCCACGCGACGTGGTCATCGACACAATGACTGCCAATGCCTGCTGGCCCTGGAACTTGTCGACCGTCCCGACCCGCGCTCCCTCCGGCAGGCGCTGCCGCAGCGTGTTGACCTGCATGTTGTAGGGAGCGACGACCAGCACATCCTCCAATCTCATCTTGCGCACCGTACCATCCTCAAGATGCGCCCGCTGCTTCAGCAGAGATTCCATGATCTCCGCGATGGCGTCAGCTTCGTCAGGGTTCCCTTGCGTGAATCCCTCATGATCCAACTGCAGCATGGCGAGGCCGGCGGGCAGCAACACCGGATGCGCACCGGCATCGAGAACCAATGACCTCTTGCCGGTCTCTGGCCGGCTCGAAAGCCGTCCGTCGTAGATGGCCTCCGAGATGAATGCGCACACACTCGGATGCATCCGCCAGGACTCGTTCAACAAGATTCCCAGCTCCGGCGAGACCGTTGCGCGGCCCAGCAGGAGATACTCCAGCGAAGAGAAACCTGTCTCGCCCGGATGCACGCCCTGCACAGGCTGCGGCAGCTGCATCTGGTCTCCGACCAGAATGATGTTCCTTGCCGCTCCTGCCACCGCCACGAGATTTCCGAGCGCCACCTGCCCCGCCTCGTCGACGATCAGGTAGTCAAAGGCGCTCCTCTGATCCTCGCGGCAGAAATGAAACGTCGTGCCGCCGACAAGTCGGTGCGCGGTCGCGACGTCCTCGGAGCGATAGACCGTTGATATATGCGCGCTCGTGAATTCCGTCTCGGCATGATCCTTCGTTGCCTTCTTCACGCCGACAAAATGGAAGCTGCCCCGGACCGCATGTTCTTCCACCTTCAGCAGCACCTCGTGAACCGCCTTGTGGGAGTTCGACGTGACGCCCACGCGATGGCCCTTCTTCAGCAGGGCCACGATCGTCCCGCCGATGGTGTAAGTCTTGCCGGTCCCGGGTGGCCCTTGCACGAACAGGGCGCTGCAATCCAGATCCAGCGCCGCGCGCACCGTACCCTCCATAAGATCCTCGCCATCGCCAAGAACCGGCATCCCGGTCGCGCGGGTTTTGAACCGGGGCGGTCTTCGCTGGAGGATATCCATCAGCGCCTGATCGCCGCGAAGGTCGCCAGCCGCAAACCGTTCCGCGAACGCCATGACGGCGACGGGCAGACCCTGCTGATCGATCGGCGCCGGGATCAGGCCGAAGTTCCCGGGCAACGGAGGAGCGTTTGCGCCCCGCCGGAGCACCACACGTCCTTCTTCGGGATCGATCGCGCTGATCGTTCCCGCCGGCGCACGCGTCGCGGCGACCTTCGGGCGATCGCCAACCTTGAGCTTCGTATCCTGCGGCGCGAAGCGGTAAGTCGTGTCCAGCGATCGTTTGACGGGGATAGGGGTGACGCTCGCGTCGCGCGTGACACCGCCGATGCTCTCGGCATCATCGGTCAACTCCTCGTCTGACCATGCCTGCCTCTCGAACACCGCCCACCATCCAGGCTTCTGCGCGCGCTGGTGAAACCAGAGGAGTTCCGCAACCAGCTCCCGCAGCGCCTCATCACCCAGCGCGGAAGCGCGCACGCGGCGCGCCAGATCCAGCTTTCTCGCCTGCATCGCCTCCCGATCGGCGCTGCGAGTGATCTTCCCGTCCTCATCCTCCTCATCGGCGATGCCGTAGACGGCTCCTTGGGGCCGCATCTGTTCGAGCCAGCGGTGCATGTGGGCCGTCGAGACGCAGTCGTGCCGGTTGTACGCAGCGATCGATTCGAGAATGGCGTCGTCGCGACTCACGCACCAGCGCTCATACTCGACAATACTATCGGCCGCTGTGGTCACCTCACCCTCGCGCGCATCCCAGTAGATCTTCTCGAGGTCTTTCAGCGAATAGCCTTCCGTCGACGCTCGCAGGCCCTGGCGCACGACCCGGTACAGGTCGACGAAACGGTGGTCCCGCAGCATCTGGTCGAGCTCGGCCTCCATGGTGGCATGACGCATCGCCAGGCGTTTGAGCGCGGCCGGCTCGTAGTGCGCGTAATGGTAGACGTGCGCCGTTGGATGCCGCGCGAAATGTGCCGTGAACAGACGCATCAGCTTCTCGAAAGCCTCCTTCTCCGCGTCCCGATCATGCGCCCAGATCGGCACGAACGCCTCTGCACCGCTCTCGCCGATGGGCCCCCAGATCCCGAACAGGTATTCCAGCCCGCCCTCGTAGAGCGGATCGCCCTCCATATCAAAGTACAGGTCTCCCTTGTCGGGAGGCGGCAGCAGGCAGAATCCTCGGCCCTTCACAATGGGCAACAACTCGGTCGCATGCGTGCCCTTCTCGCGCGCCGCATGCTGTATCCGTGCCTGGGCTCCCAACCGGGCGAGCGGCTCGTCACCAATCCCCGCAATCTTGGTGCTGGCGGACATGCTGGCGAGCCCCGCCAAAGTCGTAATGCCGCTGGCTTCCAGCTTCAGAAGCTGCGCAGCGTTGAGACCCGCCACGAAGAACGGGCTGTCGGCGGCGCGCCATTCCTGTTCGCAGCGGCCCTTGAAGTCGCACTGGCTGCACGCCACGCATGGCACCGGGCGCGTGACCCGATTGCCATCGGAGGCAAACCGCTCGAACCCGCGCATTAGCCGTTTGAGGATATGACGCGTCGCCCGAAGGTCGAACTCTTCTGCCGGGCCGCCCGAGACATGAATCTTGGCGCCTGCAACCGGAAGGCCGGCCAGCTCCTGCAACAGATCCGCATAGACGCCGAGCTGCAGCACGTGTTCGGCCTTCGCCGTGCGCGCCAGCTTGGCATCCTCCGGCTCGTAGGTAGTGCCTCCGTCCGGCATGGTCTTTCGGACGAGGAAATCCGGGAATCCGAGCCAGCGCCCGTTGGAGAAGGCGCCTTGGTAGATGAGTGGAGCGCCATCCTTCAGCGCTTTCAATGTTTCCGCCTGCCGATCCGCGAGCGCCCCTTTGTCGGACACCCGGACGGCCGGCCCGTATTGCTTTTCCAGTTCGGCCAGGACCACGGCCTCGTGTGCGAAGCCCTTCGCCCGTACGAGCTCAAGAGTCGCATCGGTTTCTTCGTCGGGATCGGCGCCCGCCAGCCAGAGCGCCGACTGATGCGCGCAACCGAGATAGTCGTTGAGGCGCGAGGCCGAAAGGATCTTGGTCATTTGATGACCATGGCAAAGCGATGCGTCAGAATCGGTCGCATCGTATTAAGCGGAAGTCTCGACCGGCGCGACCTGCGATTGATGGAATGTAAGCGCTTTGGCCAGTTCGAAGATCAGTTTCTCCCGAAGCGACGCCGGCTGGATGATCTGAATCTTGTTTTCCCAGGTGAACAGGTGCCAGGCCAGCTCGAGCATGCCGCTTGCGCGAAACCGCACGATAGCATGGCCCTCGGGTTCGTACTCGACGGTCTGCTTGGGGTGGAACTGCCAGCGCTCGAAGTTGTCGTCGATGCCATGCTTCATCACGCGCAGAACGACGTCTTCCGGTTGATCGTGAAAAAAGCCGAACGAGGCCTGCGCGTACTCTGGCAGGCTGAAATCGGCCGGGATCGACGCCGTCTCGTCGGTCGCTTGCATATCGCGAATACGGTCAAGGCGCCAATGCTTGATCTTCGTCGCCCCTGCCTCCGGGCCCACCAGATAGTTCATGCGCCCGAATATGATGCCGTAAGGCTCGATCTTCCGCGCCGTCCCCCGCTTCGAGCCGCCCACGTACGTGAAAGTCACCATCGTGCTGCGCAACAGCGCGTCACGTAACGCCGCAAGCAGTTCCGGCGCCTCGATCGCCCTCGGTCCCGCCTGCACCGCGATCAACTCCGCGCGCATCAAGGCCTCGAGGTCCGGGGAAACCTTCCGCAGCGCCTGCGGCTTCATTGCCGCCTGGATCTTCCGCTCCAGGCTGGCTAGCGCCGCTCCATCCTCTGTCATGGCCGACCGCTTGAAGTGCGCCACGGCCTTCGACAGCGCCAGCAGTTCTTCGGTCGTCGGGCTGTTGAAAAAGCTTTCGATGCCGCCCCGGATGCAAAAGCGTTTCGTGCTGCCGTCCGCCTTCTCCTCCATCTGTGGAAACATGCGCGCAACGGCATCGCGCAGGCGCTCGGCTGTCCGCCGGCTGACCCCGATCCGGTCGGCAATCTCGTCGAGCGTCAATCCCTCGGCGTTCGCGGCCAGGAGGCGCGCGACGGCCAGCACTTGTTCGGCTTTTTCGTGGCGCATCAGCTGAGCATACGACCGATTCTGACGTACGGCCATCCTAGGGTGCTTCCACCGATCACATCGTGGGGCCGCGGTCCCACCCGGCGAGGAGGCACACATGCACGGTCAAAACACCCCGGAACATGGACACGGGCATCATCCGGCCCGGGCCCACGGGCATTCCTGGAAGCTCAACGTCCAGGGTGTCATCATCGAGTGGCCGCATCCCACCATTCTCGTGCGGGATGCGATCAAGAAGGCCGGCTTCGATCCCACGGCAGCCTGGATCATGGTGCTCAAGATCGCCGGCGAGCCCAAGAAGCCCGTCGAGCTAATCAGCGAGATCGACCTTCGACATCCGGGCATTGAAAAGCTACGGCTCATGCCCAAGCAGATCGACAACGGCGAGGCCCCACTGCCTCGTCGCCTGGATTTTGCCTTTCTGCCCCAGGATCAGGCCCACCTCGACCGGCTGGAGCTTCGATGGGAAACCGTCCTCGATGGACCCCGGCGCTGGCTCATCCTGCCGAACTACCCCCTGCCCACGGGGTACACGGGCACTCATACCAACATCGCCATCGAGGTCCCAACGACCTATCCGGCCGCCCAGCTGGATATGTTCTACTGCCACCCCCCGCTCAGCCGCCAACGCGGGGGCGACATCCCCCAAACCCAGCATGTCGAGACCATCTGCGGTATCGCGCACCAGCGGTGGTCGCGGCACCGTCAATGGGACAGCGCCCGCGACACGCTCGCCACGCACCTCGCCCTGGTGGATGAATCGCTGCGGCGGGAAGTCGAGGCATGACACACGCCCCCGCTTCCCTGGTGATTGCGCCCGCCCATCACCGACAACTACGCACCCATCTCTTTCCCGGTGACGGCCTCGAGGCAGCCGCGCTCCTGCTCTGCCGGCGCATCGGCCAGAGCCGCGAGCGTTACCTTGTTCACGATCTCATTCTCGTGCCGCATGCGGCCTGCGGCCGGCGCGAGCCAGATGCCCTCTCCTGGCCGGGCCAATATGCGGAGCAGGCCGTCGAGCGCGCCGACGCCACCGACTCTTCGATCGTTGCTCTGCATTCGCATCCCGGCAGCCTGTTCGGTTTTTCAGCCCAGGATGATGCCAGCGATAAAGTGCTTCTGCCTGCGCTCTACCACGCAACAAACAGGCCGGCTCTATCGGCCATCATGCTCCCGTCGGGAGCCATGCGCGCCCGCATGTTCGTTGGCCGAGGTCCCTTTCAGCCGCTTGAGCATGTGATCTCTGCCGGTGATGATATTCACGTTTGGCCGGGCGGTGCTGCTGTCCCTCCGGTGCCACCCACCTTGCCCGTCACCTTCACCCAGGGCATGCGCCAATCGCTCGCCCGTCTCTGCGCTTGCGTCATCGGCGTATCGGGGACCGGCTCCATCGTTGCCGAGCAGCTTGCGCGCCTTGGCTTCGGCGCGATCATCCTCGTCGACTTCGACAAGGTCGAAGCCCGCAACCTCGACCGCATCCTGAACTCGACCCTCACCGACGCCGATCAGGGCCGACTGAAGGTCGAGATGTTCCAGGATGCGATCCGCCGCTACAATCCGCACTGCCAGGTCCGGGCCGTCTCCGCCTCGATCGCTACGCGCGAAGCCATCCTGGCCGCGTGCGAGGCCGATGTATTGTTCTCCTGCGTGGATGCGGCGGAGGGTCGCCATGTTGCCGATCGTCTGGCTGCAGCTTGCGCCATGCCGCTCTTTGACGTCGGCGTCTCCATACCCACGCGCCAGGCCGGCGGGGATCGCGCCATTGCCGAAGTCTGCGGGCGTATCGAGTACGTCCAGCCCGGTGGCTCGACTCTACTGGACCGCGACGTCTACTCCGGAGCCACCCTCGAAGCCGAGTACCTCGCGCGCGTCGCGCCCGGGGCACACCGGCGCCGGGTGGCCGAAGGCTACATCAAAGGCCTGGCTGAAGAGGCGCCGGCCGTGATCTCGCTCAACATGCGCGCCGCCTCCGCGACCGTCATGGAGTTCATAGCCCGCGCCTTTCCCTTCCGGCACACGTGCAACCGGAGTTTCGCCCGCACCATCTTCATGCTTGCGGATGGCGAGGAGGAGCATGTTTCCGAGGACGCGTTCGCCGCCAGCGGAGCAATACCGACCTGCACTGGTCTGCAGGAGCCCTTGCTCGGTCTGCCGGCGCTCGCTGCCCCGAGGGCTGCCGCATGAAGCGAGTCCCTCTGTGGTGGCGCACACTCGTAGCGCGCTTCGCGCCGCGCCGATCACTCAAGATCCTGCATGGCGACGCGCTGCCTGCGCGCCTCCCGCGCCGGAATCTGATCCTTATGCGAGACGATGGCGCCGACTGGAGCGTCGGCTTGCTATGTCCCTGCGGATGCGGCGAACGTCTCGAGATGATGGTCCTCAAGGGTGTGCGGCCGCGCTGGGACGTCACGACGGACAAACGCGGCCGCCCTACGCTCCATCCTTCGGTCTGGTTGCGCACGGGATGCCGTTCCCACTTCTGGGTTCGGCGCGGCAAAATCCTTTGGTGTGAGTAGCCAGTTGGAAGCTGATTGGGACCGATCCAAAAGGAAAAAACGGTTGAAAACATAGCACATCGGTTGGGCAAGCACTTCCTACAGCTCCCATTTGATATGGAATCCACTCGGATCGCGCACCAGGCGACGCTCTTGTTCGCAGATGAAGATCGACCCGAATGTCAAGGCACGAAGTCAAAGCGACCTTCCTAGACGACGCCGCGAGAAGCTCGGCGCCTGAACATTCGCCGTCCTCAGGGGAGAACTTAGCTGATGGGCACGTGTCAGCGATACCGCGCGAACCCTACGTTTCACATGATGCGGCACGGGACCGTCGAGTTAAGGCGCTGACCTGTACCGAGCCGCTTCATTCGCTTCAGACCAATCGAGGACGGCGCGACTGGAGTGGCTTCGACTTTTATGACCTAGGGCTGGCGGCGATCGATGCTGTGGTCGACAGGATGGGTTTTGATACCGGCATTACCCGGGATGCGCTGGACGCCATTCTCCTAGTCGAAGCGAAGCGGTTCGGACCTGATCTGGCTGATGACGAGCTTAATCCGGTCGTCACGGAACTCGTCGAGACGCTTATTCGTCCCAACATTGGCGAGTACATTTCCAGCCTCGACGAAGTGCGTCGCCGGTTCGACTTTGCGTTGTTGTCGGAGCATGAGGACGCGGAGGGTGGGATCTACCTTCGGGCGACGAATGAAGCCATCAACGTGCTGGTCGGTGGACTGAACACGGACATTGAATCTGCCCAGGTTGCGGCGGAGGCAACCTTAGAACATCTAATCCGCCGCCGTCGGCTCGACGACGCCGCTAAACCCGCGCGCGAAGCCAAAATCCGTTCAATCCAGTACTCAAGCTTCGTGCGACAGCTCATCGAAGAGACGAAGCGCGACATTCGAAGAGCCGGCTGGCGAGAAGACGTGCCTAAGCGGCTTACCGAAATTCGCGAGCACCTCCAAGATCGCATGCGCACCGAAGAGCGCCTCCTAGCGGCCATGCAAGACACGCGCGACTCTACAGGCCGGGAGGATTTGCGCGGCCAAGCCGCTGCTCTGGTGGAAATGGTGGATGATTGCTTCATGCGCCATCAGGAGCTGCACGCCACGGCACTGGTAGCGGTCCGCGTGTACATCGAGGAGCAGGATCGACAGGTGTTCGGGCGTGCGGCCATGATCGGTGCGATTGATCTAACTACGGAAGCGCTGATCCCTGTGCTCGCGGCACCTTTGGGCGCTGTCGGCGAATTGCTCACCGGGTTTGCGGAGCGACTGCTCGGATTTGGCCCGGGCCCGAGAGCGGCCTCTGTTGTACCAAGGCTTCAGCCACGCCTAGCCACATTCCTCCAGGCGCTTCTGCGACCGCCTCAGACGCGTGAGGACCTTGGTCCAGAATTGGACGAGCCTGAGTGGGAGACCCCGCCCGACGATCCCGGGGCGTTTACTGCAGAGCTATGGGCCGCTGCGGACGAGATCCTCGCCAACTTGGATCCGCCGATCCGGCTGTCGGAACTCCTCGCTTATGCGGAGCAGCACCACGGTTTCGATGCCGCCGATCTAGTCCGCCTACGAACGCTAGTAGCTACTGCACCCGATCTCGCCGCTGTGCGTCCCGGCGCAGAACCTGTGTTGGCCGCGGCGGGCGACGGACGAACATTTCGGTCCAAATCTTTTGCTGGCGACGATCTTGTGGTTGGTACCCTTACGGCTGACGAAGCCGCGTACGCGGCGACGGTTCTCTCTCCTCGCGGGGAAGCTCAATGAGCGACGATACTCTCGCCGTCGGTCAGCTGATCGGCTTCGGCCTCGACCCTCGACTGTCGCCGGGCCGGAATGGAGCTTATCACGAACTCGTGGCTCGCTTCCGCAGCGACGCTGATTTCCGACATCGGGTCGGCGCTCTCACGGCTGGGCAGGGTCTTGAGATCCTTGATTGTTCGCCAGTCTATGGGCTGGTGCTCGCAGCTACGGGACCAGATTCGCCATACTACATGCGCCTCGACGACTATGCGGCTATGTCGGCTGAGGAACGCCATCTCAACGCATTTATCTTCCTCGCCGTTGCAACGGCGGCTTACCCAAACGCCGATGCACTCGACGCCGAGGATGGTCCCTTGCCGCAGATCACGGTTGCCCAGGTACTGCGCTTAATAAACCGGATGGCCGAGAGGATTCGCGAGCGCTGCAAGGACCAAGACCCACCCGTCGACGAACCTCAAACCGAACCGCTTTATCGTCTCGTACTCCGCTGGCGAGAGGGGGATACGACTGGCGACGAGCGCAGTAATCCGCACGTCAAAGCAGGTATGGTCCGCCGCGCCCTAAAGTGGCTCACTGCGAATGGCCTCGCAGACGAGATTGGAACAACAAAAGATGCGTTCCGAATACGAAGCCGGTTCCGACTACACGTCAAGGACGCGGTCGCCAGTATCGGCCCCGCTCTCGCGCACGTACGCGATCTTGCGGTGGACCCAGTGTCGTGAAATTCCAGATCACGCGCATTAGGCTTGCCTCCGTCGGCCCAGAACCGGCGCGTTACGATCCCCTAGAGCTTGATCTGTGCAGACCAGATCAGACTGGACCTGCGGACACGGTCCTTTTCCTTCCCAACGCCGGTGGCAAGACGGTTCTGATGCGTCTTCTTTTTTCCGTTCTTCATCCGCCGATTGTCGAACGGATCGGCACTGAGGAGACGTCGCATCAGAAAAAGAATTTGCTCGGCTACGTACTCGACCGCGACACGGCACATGTGGTGATCGAATGGCGGCGTGTGGAGTCGGGCCGCTTCGCCGATGACCAAGTTCTAGTCACCGGCCTCGCCGCGGAGTGGCGGGAAGGCCGACGGCCAGCTGATCCCAAACCTGAGGATCTGAAGAGGCTATGGTATTCCGTCCGCGGCCCGACAGGACTCGTTGGAATCAATCAGCTCACCTTCGAAACTGACGGCCCGTCGGACGGCAATTCGGTACGCCGGCGTCTTCCTCTACGTCGTTTCCGCGAACAGCTGGAAGAGATTAGGAAGACCGGGCAGCGCGCCAAGCTCGAAGTCTCAACAACCGAGGTGCAGCGCGACTGGGTCGACCATCTAGACAAGCTCGGACTTGATCGTGCGCTGTTTCGCTACCAGGGCGAGATGAACCACAATGAGGCCGGCGCATCGGCTATTGCTCGCTTTAGGGAAGATCGCGATTTCATCAAGTTTTTCCTTGATGCGGTTTTCGATCCCATGGAGCTAGCCGGCCTCGATCGCGAATTCGACGAGGTTGCAAACAAGGTCCGACGTTTCCCCGAGTATGAACGGCGCCTGCGCTTCGAGCAGGCAGCCCTGACTGAGCTAGGACCATTGGTCGAGTTAGTAGCAGCCTTCGCTACTGCGCGCAGTGCTGCCCAGGCAGCGCGCACCTCTGCGATGAAGCTCCTTTCCGAATTTGCACAAGCAGAAGCGGTCGCCCGGACGCGGGAGCAGAAAGAGCGACAACGATCGCGCGATCAGGATGCGGAAGCGCGTCGCCTGACCGTTGCAGCGGATCGTTTTCGCGATGAGTGGCGTGAGTTTCGTCGTCTTGCCGCTACGTTCTGGCGAGACGATGCCGAAGCTGCATACGAGAAAGCCTTGAAGGGGATGGAGGCAGCAAACCTTGACGCGCAGGCTTGGTCGCTTACCGAGGAACTCGCTCGCCTCGGCGAAGCAGCTGCCAAGGTTAAGGCTCTGGACGCCGCATACGCAGCTGAGATGGAACGATTGCGGCCGCTACAGACCGCACGAGACGAGGCCGCCACCCGGCTCGCGCGCGTGCTGGCCGCCAATGTTGTCCTCGCAGCTGAAGAGGTCACTGCTGCAAGGGTGCGCTCAAACGAGGCAAAAAAGCGGGCAACGACGGCGCGCAACGAGGAGCGAGATGCTTATGTCGAGGCCGCGAAGCTAGATGTTGCACGGCAAGGCAATGAACGCCGTATCGAGGAGGTTGCCGCAATTCGCGACCGCTTGGTCGCCAAGGGTCTCCTTACGCAAAACGAGCGCGCGGAGGAAGCACGTAACCGTGAGGCTGCGTCCGTGGCACATGCGTTCGCGCAGGTTAACAACATCGAGCGCGAGACCGGTGTGCTCGACAACGAACGGAATCAACTCGATGAGGCTGATCGTGCTGATAGTCCGCGAGTTGGCGATCTTGCTCGGGATCATGCCCGGCTCACCGGTGAGGTTGAGCGCGCGGAACAAGAACGGCGTCAACTTTGTGGCCACCCACTGGTCATCGAGTTGGCGGAAGCCGCCACCTTCGACCTTGAGTTGGTCGGTCCAGCCATCGCGGAGCGCCTCCTTGGCCATGCCAAGGAGGCGGATGCCACTCGGCTGACAATCGAGCTCCAGGGTGCTGACGATCAGCGCGCTGTGCGCGGACTCCAGGAGACAGGCTACCTTCCCCCTCCTCCCGAGGTAGATGCTGCCCTGGCACGTTTGATCGCGGCCGGCATCACCGGCGCCCTTCCGGGGACGCGGTACGTCGCTGAGGCGATTGCCGCCGAAAGACGTGGTTCTGTGCTGGCCAGCCGGGCGGACCTCGTTGGCGGTATCGTTCTTGTCGAAAGCCTCGATGTTGCGAAGGCACGGTCAGTTCTGGACGCCGCGTCGCTTGATCCTGCTACGATCATCGCAGTCGGACCAGCAACTGAGCTTGTGGCGGCGGAACGGGATGACTACAGCGGCAGCACGTTTGTCATCCCTCCTTCGGGAGCGATATGGGACCGTGGCGCAGCTGGCGCAGAACGCGTACGCCGTGAGGAGCGGCTCGCGTCCCTGGAACAGCAACGCGGGGCGCTTGAGGAGCGGTCAGCACGCGCGCGGAGTTTAGCAGAGGCTCTTGTACGTCACGCGACGGCTTGCCCCGTCGGTTGGCTCTCTATGCGCGTCGCAGCGCGAGATGGGCTTGGGATTGAACTGGCCCGTTTGAACCAACTCCGAAAAGAACGGGAAGAACGAAGGGGTAACGTCGCGAAGTTGCTAGCAGCCTTTCGCGCACAGTTAGTGGAGCTTCGCCGGGCGGGACGGGAAGCGGAACATAGGGCTGGTGAAATCGAGCAGCTTGTCGAGCAAGAAGCCTCCGTTGCAGGCTTCGAAGCAGCCATCGAACGCCTACGAGCCGACGCCAAAAATTGGCGTATCTTTGCCGAGGAGGCGGCCCGTAGCGCCAAAACCGCAGACGAGGACGCTGATCGTGAAGGTACGGTTGCACAGGATCATCGCGTTGCCGGCGAGCGTACCCAGCAAGAATTGTCGTCGATCGTCCTGGGGGAGGCGGTCCGCAAGCCTTCGTCGCAGGAGGCGAAGGAGATTGTTGCAGGTCCCGAGAACCTGTTTGAGCTTCGCGCGAACTTTGCAGAACTTGATCGCAGACTAGCGGGTCGGACATCGGCCTCCGATGTAGCAATTAGGCGCACCATCTCCATTGAGGAGCGTGACAAGCTTGCAGCAGCGATAGATCTGCACCCAGAGGCGGTTCGGGGACGGGCCAGAGACCTGCTGACGCTACCTGATGCTGGCGAGTTCACTGGCCGGCGCGCAGCTGCGGAGCGCGCGACCATTGAGGCAACCCGAACCCGTACCGTTGAACGCGAAGCCTACCTGGAGAAGGACAATGCCCAAGCCGAACTGCGAGGCGTCGAGGAAGAAATTCGATCCGCACGTCGGTCGGCTAAAATTGTCAGCGATCGTTTGCCGCGCGACCGACACCAAGCCGCTGTTTACGCAGCAGGAGCTCGCCAGAACGCGGATCATGCGCAGGGCCAAGTAGCAGCCGCTGAGCGCGATCGGAATTCCGCACGTGACGCCGCCGAAACAGCAAAAAATCTGGCGGACGCGCTAAAAGTGCTCGCTACGCAACTGAGGATGGGTTTGAAGCTAGCCGATGTAGCGGATGTCCCGACTGCCGAGCCGTTTGCAGGAGATGTCGAAGAGGCCAACTCGACGGGGCTTGCGATGGCGAGGCGTCTGGCGACCGCGATAGATAGCGAGCGAGAGGCTGAACAGGCGTGGCGGGACCGAGATTCGGCGGTACGTGCTCTCCTCGCGAGGGAAGATTTCGCGGATCTCGCAGTGTCGGATCACCTCTACCGTCGGCTGGCCCAATCTCCAGCAGAGGCTCTAGCGCGAGATGCTGCCGAACTCGTCATTGAGCTTCGCGCATGTATCGGTGTTCTTCAGGCCGAACTCGCAACGCTAGAACAAGACCGCAAGTTGGCGACAACGAGCCTAGCGAAGAGCGCCAACAAGGCGCTGAGCTATCTGCGCCTCGCTGAGACACGATCGAAGATGCCACCGCGCTTACGCGATTGGTCGGGTGAGCCCTTCCTTGAAATCCGGTTCGAGAAGTCACCAGCCGAAGAGCTCGACGTCCGGTTGCAAACGTTCGTCATCGAGATACTTGACCCCAAGGCAGATCGCCCTTCAGGGAGCAAACTCTTGATGCATGCGCTGCATCGCGCCGTGGGTGAGTTCCGGGTCAAGATTCTAAAGCCGAATGAGGCGTTTGCACCGATCCGCGTACCAATATCTGAATTGTCCTCTCCAAAATTCTCGAACGGTCAGCGAGCCACGGTGGCGACCGCCATGATGCTCATGCTATCGGAACTCCGCAGACAAAGTCGCAGCACGGCACGCGAGGCGTCCGTGGGAACGCTCATCCTGGACAATCCGCTTGGCAATGCCAATGCGGGATTCCTCATAGAGGTCCAGCGCACGGTCGCCGCAGCTGCGGGCATCCAACTTATTTACACGACAGGTATCGGTGATTTCAGCGCTCTCCGTCGCTTTTCGAACGTCATCGCTCTGTCCAACGATGCAGCGCGTCGAACGATGCGGCGATACGTGCGGACCAACCCGGAGCTTCTCGAGCTACTTGCCCCACGGACGCACGATTCCGGCGGGCATCTCTCGGCCCGACGCGTCGTAGCGGTAGCCGATCGTGAGAACAATGCCAGCTGAGACGTTGCTCGCCCGTCGTTTCGCTGCAGCGCTTTCCGAGGCGGAGCCGCGTCGCACGCGCATCCCTATCGAGGCATATACCGCCGCGTTCCTAGCTGCAGAACCCGGGCTAGCGACGTCCCCGGAGCGCCGCACACGTCTCGCTGCAGCGATCCAAGAGCTGATCGACGCCGGAACTCTTAAGACGTCGAAAATTGTTGACCGCTCGGAACTGCCCGTGCTCCCGCAATTCATCGTCCTTCTTGACCGGATAACCGATCCTCCCGTCGGCCGAGCGGCAGCTACCTACCCCTGGCGTCCAGAGCTTGCCTGGGCTGCCCGGCTCCCATTGCGGCGCTCGGAGTTCGATGCATTGTGCGCAATCCATGTGTTTTTCCGAGATCACCATTCTGAGGCTCCTGTCGTTCCGACGGGAGAGCGATCCCTGGAGTTGTTCGGAGATGAGAAACGTTTGGACATACTCCGGCGCAACCGGCGATTGTTCGCTCCCGGCCGTTTGTCCCTCGAGGCGTTGCGGGCACGTCTCTACGCGCCCCCCTTCGCTTACCGCCAGATAGGCGCCGGCCCCGTCGCCCTTGTGTTGGAGAATGTGGCTACCTACCACTCCGTACTTGCGACGGTTGCTCCAACCTCGCCAGTGGGCCTCGTCGTGTTCGGCGCGGGCGCTAACTTCTCGGCTTCAGTCTGCTACCTCACGGAGCTTGCCCGCGAAGGGCCTGCCGCTTCGATCCGGGAAATTCGCTACTTCGGCGATCTTGATCGACGCGGCCTCGAAATACCAATTGCCGCAGATGCCGCGGCCCGCGAAGCGGGGTTGCCATCGGTCCAGCCGGCAATCGGTCTATGGGAGAGATTGCTCCGCGTTGGCAAGCGGGCCGCGCATCCGTCGGTTGATACATCGATGGCCCAACGTCTGGCCACGTGGCTTCCTCAGCCACTTCGTCCAGGTGCCCAAGAGGTCCTGGTTGCAGGTGCCAGGCTCGCCCAGGAAGCCGTGGGTACCAAGCTCCTTGCAAGCGATTCGACCTGGTCGACATCGGAGGAGCTTGGCATTTCCTGCATCGAACAGTCCTCCTGACGAGTTCACGCTTTTCCTCGAAAGTTTCTTGATATGGCCCTGGCAGTCGGCGTCGGCGTAACGCAGCTTCTCGACGGACCGGACTGGATAGTCGCAGAGCTTCGGAGGTGCGGCTGACATCGACACGAGAGGAACTTCATCCGACGGCGCGGTCACTTCGGCAAACCGAAATTAGACGGAGGCCGCCCAGCAAGGCCCTCGTTTGGACCCGCGTCAGAGCCGCCGCGTCCCGTCCAGCGCGCAAGGACTGCATTCCAGGACAATGGGCTGAGGTCATTTGCCACCAAGGTCAAGCCCGTGGTTGCGGCCGCCGCAAGTGGCAATGCGCCGACCATCTCTGGGACTGCCCGAGGAGCACTCGTGCTTCTGCGATCCACCTCGACGACATGGGCGGCAAAGCCTGCATGATTGATGGCTGAAGCCAACGCTGCTGCGAGCGTAACGCAGAGCGCAACCGAGGCCGTGGCCGCCAGGCGCCAGTTCGCGGCCTGGTGCCTGGCAAGCCGCATGTGCTTGCCCCAGGGAGACAGGGCGGACAAGGAGAGGCTCGATGCGGCAGCAGGCTGCGCGCGTAGCTGGATCGACAGATGCCCAACCGCGTGTTTCGTCGCGAGGGCCGGCCGGCGGCGATGCGACAACGCGAACCAGGCCAGCGCGGCGACCTGCAGCAGGACAAGGGCAGCCATGGCCGCTTTGTGGGCTTCCGCGGGATAGGCGCCCAGAGTTTCCGGCCATTGCTCGATGATGACACCGGTCGCGCATTGCAGCACGAACGCACCCCCGACGTGGAGCAGGTTGAGGGCCGCGTTCGCTCGACCGGACGCATGCTTGGGGAAGTATTCCGCGAGGATCGCATAGCTCAGCACCGTCGCGGCGCCTGCCGCAGCAATTGCGCTCCAGGCGATGCACGGCGGCACCGGCCAACCGAGAACGAGGGCCAGCTGGGCCGCTATCGATAGCCCGACAGCGGCGGTGAGAACGCGCTCGGTCTTGACGCCGATGCGGCACAGGCGGTCAGCCGCCAAGCCGAGCAGCAGTCCGCTGGCGCTTACGGCGATGGCCATGATGGTCAAAGTCTGGACCGCGCCGGCGCGGTCAAGACCATCAACATCCTTGAGCCACGGCGCCGCCCACAGACCTTGCAGTGACCACGACGTCCCGACGCCGATCGCGGACAGCGGTGCCAGACGCCAGAAGCGATGGTCCGAGTAGATCGTCATTAGGCCAATCGGTTGGCGGGATGGCGTTGCGGGTGGAGTCGGCAATCGGCAGTCCGGCACGACTACCAGAATGAGAAACGCGGCGACAGCGCTCAGGGCACCCAAGGCGGCGAACAGGCCACGCCAGCCGACGGCCTGCACAACGACCTCGGCTGGCGCGGTGGCTGTCACGGCGCCCAGCGCACCCAGCATGACGAACCAGCCGTTGACGAGGGGCAGCCGATCGGCCGGGAACCACAACACAATAGCCTTGAAGCCGGCCATCAACGCCAAAGCAACGCCGAGACCGATCAGTGCGCGACCCAACACCAACCCAGGGAGACTGTCTGCCAGTGCAAACACCAGCGCCCCAGCGCCGGCCAGCAAAAGGAGCACGCTTTGGATGGTTGTGGGGCCATGGCGGTCAAGGAGGACCCCGAAGGGAAGTTGCGCGGCGGCGAACACGAGAAAATACACCGACGTGAGAAATCCCAGATCGACGGCGCTCAGACCGAGCTCCGCTGCCAGGTCGCCGGCGATAAGCGCGTTGATGGTGCGAAACAGATACGAGAGGTAGTAGCCGGCGGCAAACGGCAGCAACACACAGGTGATGAGACGCGCTCGGGACATCGAGGGCTCCACCAATCAACTCATTTCTTCTTGGCGGCAGGCCGCCGCGGGCTGCGCGGCTGCGGATGCAATGGCGTTTTCGGCTCTAGCCCTCTTCCTTCCTGTCGCGTCGCCACAGCAGCCGCGCGACACCGTCCTCGGAGGACTCGAGCAGCGCACCCCAGATCGGATGCGGCAGCGTGGGGTCATCGAGCTTGACGCGCAGGTAGGTCTCCTCCGAGCCCTGCTTGGTCTTGCGCCAGGCGACGCCGATCTCGGCCGCTCCCGCCATGATGCGGAAGTCGGGCGCGCCGTCGGTCTCCTTGCGATCGTTGGCGAGGATGCTGACCTTGGCGGTCATGGTGAGCGTGCGAATGGTGCCGGCGTAGCCGTCCTTGACGGCCGAGAACGTTCCGATCACGGGCATGGGGTGCAGTCCTCCAGGTTGTTGCATTTCACGGCGATGACGAGCCTCGATAGGGGCGCAGCACGATGTCATATGCCGACTGAAGAACTATGCCGAGTTCTGGATGCATTTGGTTTGCTCCTATGAAGAAATTGCCGGAGTTAGTCGGCATAGTTTGTCGAGCTGCAACCCAACGAAAGGGAAGCTTCCCTCTGATGGCAGGGCAGAAACCCAACGTAGGGGACAAGCTTCGCGCGCTCTTCGTCCAGTTATGGGAGGCAAGACTATGCCGATACTGACTGTCTCCAATCCTCATTATCTTTGTACCTTTGCGATCTCACCGTCTTCGTATGTCGGCATAGTTCCCAACGCGGCATATGACTTGGTATTCCGCTAGCGGAATACCAGGTCCTTGTGCACGATCACGCGCAGCGGCCAGCCCGGCCGCACGGTGATGGTCGGCTGTACGTTCAGATTGCGCTCGACCAGGCGCTGGCCGGCGCGGTTGGTGGTCGACTGCGTCGACTGCTGCAGCGCCTTCACGAGGTCGCTGTCAGACGAGCCGAACGCGAGCTCGCTGCCGACGCCCAGCACGGTCGCCAGCGCCACGCCCTTCAGCAGCTTCCAGGTGTGCAGATCGACCTGGTCGGCCAGGCCGGCGTAGCCCCCGGTGTCTGTGGCCGGCAGGTTGTCGATCACGACCGAGGTACCGTCGGGCAGGATGATGCGCTGCCAGACGACGAGCGCGCGCTCCTGGCCGAAGGCGATGACGTTGTCGTACTTGCCGACCAGGCGTGAGCCCTGCGGGATCAGCAGGAAGCGCCCCGACACCGTGTCGTAGACGTGCTCGGTCACCTGGGCGATGACGAAGCCGGGAAGGTCGGAATTCAGCCCGCTGACCATGCTGGCGGCGATGATGGTGCCGGCCATCAGCTGGTACGGCGACGCCGGCTTCTGCAGGCCGTGCGGATTGTAGATCTCCTTCTCGGGGCCGGATTTCAGGAAAGAGAGCTTGCGCGTCTGGTCGGCGGTGCTGTCGGTCGCCAGGCTATCGAGGTCGCCGATGGCGAGGGCGCGGGCGCGCTCCGCCGCGCGCAACGCGGACAAGGTTGTCAGATCGCCGTCCGCCGCTACGGGACTCGGACGCGGAATGGGATCAGGACGAGCTTCGGCGGCGGGCGCCTGGCGCGGCGGCGCCTTCAACGCCAAGCGGAAGAACACTTGGGCTTCGCGCGCCTGGCCGGCCATGCGGGCGAGGCGGGCCTTCTCGACGCGCTCGGCCTCGGCGACGGGATCGCTCGACGCTTCCGTCAACCGGGGTACGCCCGGTGCGAGGACGGCCGGTGCCTTGGCGTCCGCTTTCCTCTCGGACCGCACGCCGTCGTAGGTGGCCGGCAATTTGGACAGGCCATCCGAGATCGGCTTGTGATCGACGTTGAACAGCTCCTGCGGACCGGCGATGCGCAGGCTCGGCGGCTTGAGGGCGAGCAGCACGACGGCCGAGATCAGGAACAGTAGCACCGCGGCGCCGCCGATCAGCACCTTGCGATTGATGCGCGTGACGGGCTGCGGCCGCGCGCGCAGCTCGAGCGTTTCCGGTGCGACCTTTGCGTCAGGATTCGCGGGCTCGTCGGGCGTGGTCACGGCTGCGTCTCCCGCCAGACGGCATCGGTGCGCACGATGCGCACGACGCGCTGTGGCGCCGTGCCAAGGCGCAGCTCCGCGGCCGCGAACAGGCGATCGACGATGTAGGTGGTGCCGCGCACGCGGTAGTTGACCAGCGCCGGCTTGCCGTCCGGACCGATGACGAACAGCGGCGGTGCCTCGCTCTGCGCGAGCCCGGACGGGAACTGGATGTAGACCTTGGCGCCGTCGTCGAACACCTGCCGAGGTTTCCACGGCGCGTCGCCCTCGATGCGATAGCGGAAGCGCAGCTGCTCGATGTTGACGCCGGTCTCGGCCACGGCGGTGGCCGCGGCCTCCGCCTCGGCGCGCTGCTTCCGGAGCGAGACGAGCTCCGATGCCGGATAGGTCCACGACACCGACGCCATGTAGGTCGATTGCGAGGAGCGCATCTCCAGGTGATAGGTGCGGCGGTCGGTGGTGATGACGAGGTTGGTCTCGAGGTCGGCGCCGATCGGTTTCACCAGGATGTGGATGATTGCGTCCTTGCCCTCGCCGCTGCTGGTGTCGCCGACCACCCAGCGCACGGTGTCGCCGGCAGACACGGACACCAGCTTTTCGCCGGGCTCCAGGGCGATGTCGGTGACCTGGTTGACGGCGGCGTAGAGCTGGTAGAGCGCGCCCTTGGTGTAAGGATAGACCTGGATGGCGTTGATGTAGCCGTCCTTGACCGGTTCGATGCGGGCCGCCGCATTGGCGCCGACCACGCGCTCCTTGGGCAGGCTCTCGTCCTTCGGTTTCTCGGCGGCTTTCGGCACCGGCTTCAGCTGCCCGGGCAGAGGCAGCGGCTTCGGCACCTCCACGTACTGGACGGCCGGTTTCGGGTCCGGTTCGCGCTTGGCCGCCTTGAACGCCGGGCTGTCGAGGATCGGGATCTCCGGCACCTGCACGCGAGTGGCACAAGCGGCAACCGCCATCGCCGCCACCATGCTGCCTGCGAGTCTACGGGGCGTGCTCATTTCGGCTCTCCCCGGTTCACATCCTGCGACCAGTTGAACGTGTGCACGTAGATGCCGAGCGGGTTCTTGCGCACGAGCTCAACGGTGCGCGGCGGCGTGATGACGATGGAGAAGAGACCGGTGAGCCACTTGGTGTCCTTGAGGGCGCCGCCCTCGAAGCTGCGTTCCAGCCACCGCACCTGGAACGAGGTGTCCGACGCACGCACCACGCTGTTGACCTCGACCGCGACCGTCTCGCGGCCCACCTTGGCGAAGGGGTCGTTCTCACGCGCGTACTCGTTGAGCGTCACCGCGGCTCGATCGGTGACGAAGTCGTAGGCCTTGAGCCAGTTCTGGCGCACGACGACGGGATCGATCGACAGCGAGCGCACGTTGTCGACGAAGCGGGCCAGGTGGAAGGCGATCTGCGCATCGCTCGGCTTGTAGCTCTCGGCCGCGGGTCCCACGGCGCGCGCCCCACCCCGTGGATCGACCTCGACGATGTACGGCGTCGCCGTTCCCGATCGTCCCAGCCACAACAGGATGGCCGCGAGAATAATGGACAGGACCAGCGATCCCAGCGCCATCAGCCGCCAGTTGTGCGCCTGGACACGCGAGCTGCCGATGCGCTCATCCCAGACCTGCGCCGCCTTCTGGTAGGGCGTCACGGGCTCGGGCGTCTCGCCGTAGCGCAGGCCGGCACGCTTGAACGTCATCGCATCCCTCCGTCAGCTCTTGTCCTTGAGATCGGGTCCTGCGCCGGCCGCCGGCCGGTCGCCCTCGCGCAGCGCCTGCGCGGCGACCATCCCGGCCTGGGTGGTGCGTTGCCGGCGTGCCAGGTTTTGCGCCCAGGCCGGTGCTTCCGGCTGCGTTGCGGCCGAGCCGAACGCATCGGCGCCGCGACCAGAATCGCCCGGACCGGATGACGGCTGCGCGTCGCGGTAGCCTTGCGCGGCGCCGTGGCGATAGGCATCTCGGACCGGCGCCGTGCCCGACGCGATCATGCGCGAGGCCGGTGCGGCCAGAGCCGTGCGGGCGACACCGCGCGCTCCGCCCGTCTCGTAGGCGGCACCGACCCTGCCGGTGAGCGAGGCGGCGGCTTTGATCACTCCACCCGAGGCGCGGCCGGCCAGGCGGGCGCCGCCGACGGTGAGCATGCCGCCGGCGATGGCGGTGCCGCCGAGCGCTGCGGTCGTAGCCACCGCTGCGCCGGCGCCGAGCTGCGGCGCGCCGGACACCAGACCCGCGGCGATGGCGGGCACGAACACGGCCAGTCCGAACACGGCGATAGCGGCCAGGATGGTGGAGGCGGCCTGCGTCAGCGTGATCTCACCGGTCGGCCGAATGAGCGTCCCGAACAGCGTGGCGCCGATGCCGACCACGATCGCCAGCACCATCAGCTTGATGCCGGCGGAGATCACGTTGCCCAGCACGCGCTCGGCCAGGAAGGCGGTGTGGCCGAACAAGGCGAACGGCACCAGCACGAAGCCGGCCAGCACCGTGAGCTTGAACTCGATGATGGTGATGAACAGCTGGACCGACAGCACGAAGAACGCGAGTAGCACGATGAGCCACGCCAGCATCAGCACCACGATCGTCACGAAGTTGGTGAAGAACGAGGTGATGCCGATCAGCTCGCCCGCCTTCTCCAGCAGGGGCCGTGACGCGGTGAACCCCGTCGACGCTACGAAGCCGGGGCGCATCAGGTCGGCCGCCGTCAGCGACGCACCGGATGCTTTCAGCCCCAGCCCGGCGAACGACTGGAAGATGATGTCGGCCAGGCCCTTGAAGTTGTTGAGCAGCAGCGCAAAGAAGCCGACGTACAGCACCTTGCGGATCAGCTGGGCGATGACGTTGTCGTCGCCCATCAGCGCCCAGAACAGTCCCGCCAGCGTGATGTCGATGGCGACCAGGATGCTGGTCAGGAAGGCGACATCGCCTGCGAGGAGGCCGAAGCCGGAATCGATGTAGCGGCTGAAGGTCTCGGTGAAGCGGTCGATGATGGCGAGGTCGTCCATTCGTATCCCCCGAAGCGCGCAAGGCTCCGCCGTTGGCGCCGGCTCCCCCGCCGTCGCTGAGTTCAATCCAGTTGGTCGTGATCGCTGCTAGCGGGTCGTGCCGAAGGCACGCGGCTAGCAGATCGTGCCGAAGGCACGCAGCTACCGGGCCCCGCCGTAGGCCGAGCCCGTGCCGACGAAGGACTTGAAGCGCTGACGCGCCTCCTCCTCGGTGGCGAGGTCGCGGGCTCTGGCGAATGCGTGGGCGCGCTGCTGCACGGCAAGCAGGCCCTGCAGCTGCAGCGACTGCTTGACGCTCAAGCCCGTCAACTCGTTGCCGGCTTGCGCCACCTCCAGGGCGCCGGCAGCATTGGTGGAGCGTGCCATGGCATCGGCGAGCAGCCGCGCATCGCCCTCGATATTGTCGCTGACCTGGCCTTGCAGGAGGGCAGCACGTCTCAGCGCGGCATACTCCTCGTCCCAACGGCTCTTGGCGTTACGCAGGACATCGTCGGTCGAGATCGAGGCTGAGACCTCGCGCGGAAACAGCCTTTCGTAGCCGCTCTGCGTTGCCTGCAGCCGCATGGCGATCCCCTCGCCGGCACGCAGCTGGGCCTGGATGTCGCCGAGCGTGCGCTGCAGGTCTGGACTGATGGTCGACCCCAGTCGCAGCAGGTTCTGGTCCATGCGCTGGATCACCAGCACCTGGTTCTGCAGCTGGCGCACCTGATTGTTGATCTGCTCCAGCGCGCGGACGGCGGAGGCCAGGTTCTCCTGGTAGTTGGCCGGGTCGAACACGGTGAGCTGTGCTGGAGATCGCGGCACGCAACTCACAAGCATGCCGACGGCAACCGGCAGGACGACGACGGCTCGGCGCAGAGGTTTCATCGGCCGCTCCTCTTGGCTTTGGCTGACGGGAGGCGATAGGGCGACAGGCGCTCCGGCATGGCCGGTCCGCCGGGAAGGCCAGGCAGCGGCGCCGCGTCGGTGCGGGGTTCGACGGCCGGCACCGCTGCCTTCGGCGAAGGTGCGGGCTGCCGCGGGGCGGCGGTTGCCGTTTGTGCACCTTCGGCCGGATCGATCGGGGTGGATGAATGCGGGATCGGCGGCGGGGTTGCCGGGCGCGGCCAGCGCTGAATGAGCTCGGCCGCCCAGGCCAGTCCCTTGGCCTCGAGAAAGCGCGCCGCGAATCCCGCCGCCGTGCCGTTCGCAAGGCAGCGGTCGATCAGCCGCTGATCGTCGGGCGAGGAGGCGCCACACAGCGCCAGGGCGATCGGACCGAGCCCCAGCTCGAACAGCCGGTTGCCGCGCGCGGTCTGCGCGTAGTAGTCGCGCTTCGGTGCGGCAATGCTGAGGATCTCGATCTGTCGCGCATTGAGCCCGAAGCGCTCGTAGACTGCGCGTGCCTGCGGCTCCAGTGCCCTGTCATTGGGCAGGAAAATGCGCGTCGGACAGCTCTCGATCAGGGCCGGAGCGATGGTCGAGCGCTCGATGTCGGCCAGCGACTGGGTGGCGAACACGACGGCGACGTTCTTCTTGCGCAGCGTCTTCAGCCATTCGCGGATGCGGGCGGCGAACAGTGCGTCATCGAGGAAGGTCCAGGCCTCGTCGAGGATCAGCAGCGTCGGCCGGCTGCTCGCGCCAGGCGACGACGGGCTGCCGAAGCGCGCTTCGAGGCGCTGGAACAGGTAGGTCAGCACCGGCGCGATCAGCGCCTTGTGCTGCATCAGCGCCTCCATCTCGAAATGCAGCACGTCGCTCGATGCCAGGCGCTCGGCGGATCCGTCCAGCAGGCGGCCGTAGGCGCCCTCCAGCGTGTAAGGCGCCAGCGCCGCCACCAGGGCATTGGACTGGATCAGCACGGCGAGGCCCGTGAGCGTGCGCTCGGCCCTGGGGGCCGAGGCTAGACTCTGCAGCGCCGTCCACACCGCGTCCTTGACGTCGGGCGTGACCCTGACACCCTCGCTGGTCAGCAGGGCCGTCACCCACTGCAGGGCGAAGGCGATCTCGCCCGGCTCATCGATGCGGGCGAGCGGCTGCAGCGACAGGCTGCCTTCCAGTCCGAGCTCGACGCTCTCGCCGCCCATGGCCAGTGCCGCCGCGCGCGCCGACCGTCCCCGGTCGAAGACGATCACCTGCGCGCCGATGAAGCGGCGGAACTGGAGGGCCAGCAGCGCCAGCAGCACCGACTTGCCGGCGCCGGTCGGGCCGACGATCAGCGTATGTCCGACATCGCCGACGTGCAGATCGAGCCGGAACGGCGTGCTACCGCGCGTCTCGGTCATCATCAATGCCGGCGCGTTCAAATGCCGGTTCGCCTCAGGCCCCGCCCACACGGCCGACACCGGCATCATGTGAGCGAGGTTCAAGGTGTGCACGATCGGCTGGCGCACATTGGCATAGGGGTTGCCGGGCAGGCTGCCGAGCCAGGCCTCGACGGCGTTCAAGGTCTCGCGTATCGTGACGAAGCCGCGGCCGTTGATGATGCGCTCGACAGCCAGCAGCTGCTCGTTGGCCTGCTTGGCGTCGGCGTCGCAGACCACGATGACGGTGGTCAGGTAGCCGAAGGCGACATCGTCGGCGCCGAGCTCCTGCAACGCGTCGTCGGCATCCATGGCCTTGTTGTCGGCGTCGGGATCGACGAGGGCGGTCTCGCGGTTGAACATCACCTCGCGCAGGATGGCGCCGACCGACTTGCGCTTGGCGAACCACTGCCGACGCAGGCGTGTCAGGTTCCTGGTGGCTTCCGTCTTGTCGAGGGCGATCCAGCGGGTGGACCAGCGATAGGCGAAGCCCAGATCGTTGAGCGCATCCAGCAGTCCGGGCGTGGTCGCGTTCGGAAAGCCCAGCACGGTCAGCGTGCGCAGGTGCTGGTCGCCGAGCTTGGGCTCGACGCCGCCGAGCAGGGGCACGTCGCACAGGATGGCATCGAGATGCGTCGGGATCGCCGGCACGGCGACCGGCTGGCGCTTGTCGGAAATGGTGCCGTGCAGATAGGCCAGCGTCTCGGCGTCGCCGAGCGCCTCGGCCTCAGGCAGGATGCCGGCGAGCATCTGCAGCGCCCGCTCCGTCTCGGTCACGAACCATTCGAGCTGCGCGTGCGACTCCGCTTCGACGGCCGTCTCGTCGCTGCGCTCATACAGGAAGCGCTCGGCCCGGCCCTCGTGCTCCGGCGGCGGCAGGTAGAGGAAGGTCAGAAAGTAGCGGCTCTCGTGGTGGGCACCGTCGGCGCTGAAAGCGGCAAGCCGCTCCTGGTCGACCAGCCAGGAGGCCGGATCGGCAAAGCGCGCACCGGGATACTGACTGGCCGGGACGCGCTCGGCCTCAAAGAACAGCGCCCAGCCGGCACCGAAGCGCTTCAGGATATTATTCAGGCGCGCGCTGATGGAGACCAGCTCGGCCTCGGTGGCACTGTCGAGATCCGGCCCACGGTAGCGCAGGGTGCGCTGGAATGAGCCGTCCTTGTTGAGGACGATGCCGGGTCCGACCAGGCACGCCCATGGCAGGTAGTCGGCGAGAGCCGTTGTCTTGTTTCGGTACTCGGCGAGGTTCAGCATCGAAGCGCTCCCTTGTGGCGGGCGTGACGGGACAGCACGGTGAGGAAGGCCGGGTCCTTGCGCGTGACCCACACGGCGACGGCATGCCCGGCGAGCCAAATCAGCAGCCCGGCGATCCACAGCCTGAGGCCGAGGCCGATGGAGGCGGCGAGCGTGCCGTTGAGGATGGCGAAGCTGCGCGGTGCGCCGGCGATGAGGATCGGCTCGGTGAGCGCGCGGTGCAGCGTCACTTCGTAGCCGGGGATGGGCAGGTGATGTCCGAGCATCGGGTATCGTTCCGTTCAGTCGATCAGGGCGCCGCCGGCGAAGGAGAAGAACGACAGGAAGAACGAGGTGGCGGCGAAGGCGATGGAGAGCCCGAACACGATCTGGATCAGCCGTCGCAGACCTCCGCCCATATCGCCGAAGGCAAGGCTCAGGCCGGTGACGATGATGATGACGACGGCGACGACCTTGGCGACGGGGCCCTCGATGGACTCGAGGATGCGCTGCAGCGGCGCCTCCCACGGCATGCCGGACCCGGCCGCGTGCGCGGTGTCCGTGACGAGCACGCAAGCGACAGCGACGACCCACCCAGCGGCTGTGGATCGAAGCAACGTCAGCAGCATGGGAGTGGGGATCACGCGATTGGCTCCATCAAACGGTGTGCAGGGTTGGCCGCCCGAGCGGCTTCAGGAGGTAGTCGCCGTCGGCGTCGAGGCTTGCGACCTCCAGCAGCGTCTCGACGCGGCGATCGGCGCCGCGACCGGTGATGAACACGACGAGATCGATGGCCTGCACGATCAGATCGCGCGGCACCGTCACCACCGCTTCCTGCACCAGCTGCTCCAGGCGATAGAGCCCGTCGGGGCCCGAGTTGGCGTGCACGGTGGTGATGCCGCCGGGGTGCCCGGTATTCCAGGCCTTCAGCATGTCGAGAGCTTCCGGTCCACGCACCTCGCCGACGATGATGCGATCGGGGCGCAGGCGCAGCGTCGAGCGCACCAGGTCGGCCAGCGTGGCGACGCCAGGCTTGGTGCGCAGCGCCACACAATCGGGCGCCGCGCATTTGAGCTCGCGCGTGTCCTCCAGGATGACGACGCGCTCGCCGAGATCGGCGATCTCGGCCAGCAGCGCATTGACGAGCGTGGTCTTGCCGGACGAGGTGCCGCCGACCACCAGGATGTTCTTGCGCTCGCGAATACTCAGCGCCAGCACCGCGGCTTGGGCGCCCGACAGGATGCGCGCTGCCACGTAGTCACCGAGCCGATAGAGCACGTCGGCCGGCTTGCGCACGGCAAAGCACGGCGCCGGGGCGACCGGCGGCATCACGCCCTCGAAGCGCTCTCCCGTCTCGGGCAGCTCGGCTGACACGATCGGCGCCTTGTCGTGCACCTCGCGGCGCACGTGCGCGGCGACCAGGCGGATGATGCGCTCGGCCTCGGCGCTGCCGATGCGCTCGCCGGTGTCCTGGCGCCCGACGGTGGCGCGCTCGATCCAGAGCCGGCCGTCGGGATTGACCATCACCTCGATCACGGTCGGATCGGCCAGCGCGGCGGCGATGGTGGGCCCGAAGGCGGTGCGCAGCATCTGCCGGCGCCGGCCTTGCGCCTCCTCGGCGACGGCGAGCGAGACGAGCTCAGCCATGGTTGCCCCCGCCGCGCGATGCATTCGGGTCTTGGCCGTTGCGCCTGGGAGTGTCGCCAAGCACGCTGCTCCTGCGCTCTGGCCGGTTCTTCAGCGGCGCATCGTCGGACGCGGTGGCGAACAGGTCCGGCTGATCGGTGGCAATCGTCTCCAGCACCTCCGACACCAGCCGGTGGTCCCCGGCGAGGCGCCGGCCGACCTGGGCGACGAACACCTCGAAGCGCTCCCTGCCCAGCAGCCGCGCGGGCTCCTGTTCGCTCTGCGGCAGCGGCGGCGTGATGGTCAGGAAGTAGCGCACGAACAGCGCCAGCGTCTCGGTGGCGATGGCGACATCGCGCCCGATTGTTGTCACAGCCTTGTTGAGATCATTGAGCCGGCGCGCCAAGCCGTCCTCGATGCCCGGATGCTGCTCGGGCTCCAGGCTGACGCGCAGCGCCTCCTCGACCAGGGCCGACTTGGCGCCTTGGCGCTGCTTGGCGACCAGGTCGAACTTCCGCGCCAGTGGACGGGATAGATATAATGTGTAGCGCTTCTTGCTCATCTACAGACGCAGCCCCGGAAACTGGATGACCTTGTCGCCGTCGGCATCGGCAGGCGTGGCGTCCTCATCCGGCGCGGGATCGGGCGCCCGCTCCGCGAACAGCGGCAGATCGCTCAAGCGAGCTTCCCCCTTGTCCTTCCTGCGACGGGGGACTTCGCGGGGACGCGGTGGGCTCTCGTCGTCGCCGCTGCCCGACGTCACCAGCTCGGACCAAGCCTTGTCGAGGCGTGCGTCGGGTCCCCGCGTTTGCCCGGACCAATCGTTGCAACGCGCTGGCGGCACGTCGATGGTGCGGTCCTCGGCGAGCTTCGGCGCCGGCAGCCGGCGGGCCAGGAAGTTGCGATCGGCGTAGTACTTGAGCTTCCTGGCGCGGATCGGCGGCACGCCCGAGACCAGCACCAGTGCGTCGTCCGGCGGCAGCTGCAGGACCTCGCCGGCGGTCAGCAGCGGCCGCGGTGTCTCCTGCTCCGAGACCGACGTGTGCGACAGCCAGGCCGAGAAGCGCTTGCCGGACAGGTTGGTTTGTGCCCGCAGCTCGGTGGCCGTGCCCAGCGCATCGGACAGGCGCTTGGCGGTGCGCTCGTCGTTTGGCGCGAAGGCGACGCGCACGTGGCAGTTGTCGAGGATCGCATGGTTGTGGCCGTAGGCCCGGTCGATCTGGTGCAGCGACTGCGCCACCAGGAAGGCGCGCACTCCGTAACCGGCCATGAAGGCCAGCGACGACTCGAAGAAGTCGAGACGCCCCAGCGCCGGGAACTCGTCCAGCATCAGCAGCAGCTTGCGCTCGGGCGCACTGTCATGGGCCGCATTCAGCGTTTCGGTCAGGCGCCGGGCGATCTGGTTGAGGATCAGGCGCACGAGTGGCTTGGTGCGGGAGATGTCGGATGGCGGCACCACCAGGTAGAGCGAGACGGGCTGCGCGGCGCCCATGAGATCGGCGATGCGCCAGTCGGACCGCGCGGTGTTGGCGGCGATCAGTGGATCCCGGTAGAGCCCGAGGAAGCTCATGGCGGTCGACACCACGCCCGAGCGCTCGTTGTCCGACTTGTTGAGCAGCTCGCGGGCGATGGAGGCGACCGCCGGATGCGCAAGAGGGGCCTCGTCGGTACCGAGGTGATTGGTGGTGAGCATGATCTTGAGCGTGCGCAGGATCGAGCGCGACGGATCGGCCAGGAAGGTCGCGACACGGGCGAGGGTCTTCTCCTCTTCGGCGTAGAGGACGTGCAGGATGGCGCCGGTCAGCAGCGCATGCGCCGTTTTCTCCCAGTGGTCGCGCCGCTCTCTGGCGCCCTCCGGGTCGACCAGGATGTCGGCGATGTTCTGCACATCGCGCACTTCGTGTGCGCCCTTGCGGACCTCGAGCAGCGGATTGAACCGGGCCGACAGCGGGTTGGTCGGATCGAACAGCAGGCAGTGCGAGAACCGCGACCGCCATCCCGCGGTCAGGGCCCAGTTCTCACCCTTGATGTCGTGGATGACAGCCGACCCGGGCCAGGTCATCAGGGTGGGCAGGACCAGGCCGACGCCCTTGCCCGACCGCGTCGGCGCCACCGCCAGCACGTGCTCGGGACCGTCGTGGCGCAGATAGCGGTTGTCGTAGAGGCCGAGGACGACGCCCTGCGGACCGAGCAGGTCCACCCTTTCGATGTCGGAAGCGTCCGCCCAGCGGGCCGAACCGTAGGTCGTTGCTTGTTGCCTGCGGCCTGCCCGCCGGGCGGCTCCCCCGATCGCGACCGCGCCGCTGGCGATTCCCCCGAACGCAGCAACGGCACCGGCGCGCGCAAACACGTCGGGCGCCTGAGCGTCGAACATCAGCCACCAGACGAACAGCTTCCAGGGTGCGTAGACCTTGATCCCGAACAGATCGATCCAAGAGGCACCGAGCGCGGGCTGGTAGCCGAGCATGGCGGCCGCCCACTGCGTGGCAGCCCACAGGCAGGCGATCATGAGCACGGCAGCGGTGCTGACCTGGAATGCGTATGTCCGAGCCGACGTCATCCCTCATTTCCCCCATTTGGCGCGAGCGCACTCACGCCGGATCAGGATGCGGCCAGGGCGGTCGCAACGTTAATGGGGAAACGCCGTGAAAAGCGGGAAGCGCAAGGAACTCAAGGGAACGGGGAGGAACTCCATGCGTGCACGCGGCAGGTCGCTACAGCGCGGGCCGGATTTACGGCGAATCCGCCCAACGCCATTGCCGGAATTCTAACGCCTGATGTATGATTTCCGGCATGAAACTGATTCCCCGCGCCATCGAGCTGGTCGTGCGCCAGCGCCTGCAGGGGCAGCCGGCGGTGGTGCTGCTCGGGCCGCGCCAGGTCGGCAAGACGACGCTGGCGCGCCAGATCGCCGAGGAGCGCGGCGAGGCGGCAATCTACCTCGATCTGGAGCGGCCCGCCGATCTGCGCCGTCTCGACGATGCCGACGCCTACCTGAGGGCGCAACAGGGCAAGCTCGTGGTCATCGACGAGATCCACCGCGCGCCGGGGCTGTTCGCCATCCTGCGCGGCGTCATCGACGAGAACCGGCGGCGCCGACACCGGACCGGGCAGTTCCTGCTGCTGGGGTCGGCGTCGATCGATCTCATGCGCCAGGCGTCGGAGACACTGGCAGGCCGCGTCGCCTATCTCGACATCGGCCCGTTCACGGCGGCAGAGGCGGCGGCGGCTGGCTATGACCGGGACGTGGCCTGGCTGCGCGGCGGCTTTCCCGAGAGCCTGCTCGCCAGAGATGACCGCGCGAGCCTGCGCTGGCGCCTGGATTTCATCCGCAGCTACCTGGAGCGCGACGTGCCGATGTTCGCACCGCGCCTGCCGGCGCCGACCATCGGCAGGCTGTGGACCATGCTGGCCAACGGCCAGGGCAGCCTGCTGAACCAGTCGCGCCTGGCGAGCGGCCTCGGCGTCTCGGCTCCGGCGGTCGGCCGCTACATCGACCTGCTGGTCGACCTGCAGCTGGTGCGGCGGCTGCAGCCGTGGAGCAGCAATCTCGGCAAGCGGCTGGTGCGGTCGCCGAAAACCTATGTTCGCGACAGCGGCGTCCTGCACGCACTGCTGGAGCTCGAAACCTGGAATGACGTCGTCGGCCACCCCGTGGTGGGTCCGAGCTGGGAAGGGTTCGTCATCGAGAACCTGGTCGCCGCCGCGGGCGAGCGCTGGACGCCCTACTTCTATCGCACGGAGGATGGCGCCGAGATCGACCTGCTGCTGGAGCGTGCCGGACGGCCGGCCATCGCCGTCGAGGTCAAGCGGGCATCCGCGCCGGACGCCGGCAAGGGTTTCCGTCTGGCTACGGACGATCTCAAGATCAAGAAGCGCTACGTCGCCTATCCGGGCGGCGAGCATTACCCGATGGGCGGTGGGGTGATGGCCGCACCCCTCGCTGACCTCGTTGCCGAACTTGCGGCTTGAGCGCAAAGCGCTGGCCCCGCAGCGGAGCTGGGCCAGCTAAATCATCTGCGATGGCCGGTGCTCGCCCTACTACGCGCCGGGGCGCTCCGCCGCCGCTACGGCTCGGCCTGTGTAACCGCGCTGCGGGAACGTCATGTAGCGTGGCGTCCAGGTCTCGACCTTGCTGCGCCCGTCGCCTGCCAGCGCCTTGCCGATGATCATCTTCTTCTTCGTGCCGGTATCCGTGAGATAGGTGGCAGCGGCCGTCTCGCCGATCACCTCGGCCAGCATGCCGCTGACCGCCTCGCGGTCCTTCACCAGCCCAAAGAAGGTATTGTCCGGCTGCCAGTGCCGCAGGCAATCGACGCCCAGGCGCGCACCCAGCGTGTCGATCAGGTCCGTTCCGGCGGCCAGCGTCTCGGCCATCACCACGGCGAGCACCTGCATTATCTGGGCGTCGGTCATGTCGAGCAGCCGGGCGAACATCGCGGCCGTGCGGGCGCCGCTCCCATCATGCGCGACGAGAGCGGCGGCGTCCATGTCGTCGCGCAGCAGCTTGGCAGCCTTGGCGCGCTTCCTGGCAAAGGCGGACTGGCTCGGCAATGCCGCCAACGCCTCGCCGACGGCAGGCGTCTCGGGCCGCTGTGTCTCGGGCTCCACTTTCCACCGGCGCCCGCCACCGATGACGTGCGCCAGCATCAGGCGCAGGGCAACGTCGGGCGCATCGGCGACGGCAAGGCGCACGGCGCTGTGCCGCACCAGATCGACGTAGCTGGCGAGCGGTGCGCTCATCTCGGGACGCTCGGCCGCAACCGAAGCATCAGCGCTCTCGTCGTTGCTCGCCTTGCGATTGCTGCGACGGGTCTCGCGGCGCGGCTTGAGGCCCTTGTGCATGGTGACGTGGCCATCCGGCTCCACCACGATGTAAACGCCGCCGCCCTCCGCCTTTGACGCGCTCTCGTAGTCCCACGGCTGGAAGCGCCGGTCGGGCTCGATGATGTGCACCTCCGCCCAGCCGGACTTGAGGAGCTGCTCGCGCCGCTCGGCGATGGCGGCATTCTGCAAGCGCCAGAATTCGTCCGGGTCGGTGAAATAGCGCTGCTCGCCGAACAGGTCGGCGGCGATGCCGCCCTGATAGATGGCCTCGTCGAACAGCGCCGCCGTGGTCGATATCTCCGCGCCGCCCAGCAGCCACGCCTTGAGCTGCCACGCCGGCGGCGGTTCCTGGTGCGGATCGTTGTTGAGCGCCAGCCACGCCTTCTGCCGCTCCTTCGTTGCCAGGGTCAGCAATTGCAAGGTCTGCGTGTCGATGTCGCCCGCACGGTAGAGACGGCGGATGTCGGGATGCAGGTTGGCGATGGCGAGTCGGCGTTTGACGATCTGCTCGGAGATGCCGAAATGCGTGGCGATGTCGGCTTCGCCCAGGCCTTTCCTGCGCAGGGCCGCGAAGGCCTCGTACTGCTCCAGGTCGTCCATCGGCAGGCGCTCGACGTTTTCGGCCAAGGATGCCTCGATGGCCGTCGCATCGTCGTCGGCCTCCAGCAGCACGCACGGCACCTTGTCGATGTCCGTCACGCCGTCGCCATCAAGCTTCTTGGCGGCGAGGTAGCGCCGTCGCCCCGCCACGATCTCATAGCCGTCGCCGTCCTTGCGCACCAAGAGCGGCTGGATGATGCCGAGCGCCCCGATCGAGGCGGCGAGGCTGTCGATCTCCTTGGCGCCGTGGCGGCGGACGTTGAGCTTGGAGATGGCAAGCTCGGACAGCGGGATGTGATGCAATTTGCGCAGCATGGTGACCTCCTTGTCCTTCAGGCTGCAAAGCTTTGGGCTGGCGTGGATTGCAGGCCGTCAAGATAAGCGACGGCCTCCTGCGCCTTGGCGGCGGCAGCGAAGATGGCGCGCGGGTCGGCCTTCATGACCGTGAGCCAATGCTGGATGTAGCGGGCGTGGTCGGGGTGCGGCTCGATGGCGATGCCGAGCCGGGCGCACAGGAAGGCGGCACCGATCTCGGCGCAGGCTTCCTCGAAGCAATAGGCATCATCGCCGAAGCGCTTGCCGAACTCCCGGTTCAGGCGACGCGGCGCACCGGCCCAATGCGTCGATTCATGACCGAGCACCGCGTACCAAGCCTCGGTCCGGGTGCGTCCATCCGTATCGAGGAAGCGGGCCTCGTCCGGCATGTGGATGGTGTCGGTGGAGGCCCGATAGCAGGCCTGCGTGCCACCGACCACGACCTTCGCACCCGTCGCCGCGAAATACGCCTCGGCCGCCGCGATGCGCGTGATGGGATTGTGCGGCAGCGCGGCGGCAGGCTGGTAGCCGTCCACCTGCTCAGCCGCAAACACCCAGTAGCCGCGTGCGAAGCGCCGCCGTTCCGTCTCGGCCTCTCCGTCGTCGCCGTCGGTCTCGGACGCGACAGTAATCTCCTTGTAGAAGACGATGGGGGAAGCCTTCTCGCCCTTGCGCACGCGCGCGCCCTTCTCGTTCCACTGCCGCAGCGTCGCCCATTCGCCTGACTCGTAGCCGCGTTCCAGCGCGCTGACCCACAGGCTCAGGATGTTGACGCCGCGATAGGCCTGCCCCGTGACCGCATTGGTCGGCAGCACCGGCTGCGTGCCGCCCCGCTGCCACGGCATGATGGGATCGCCGGGGCTCGCCTCGATGGCGGCGAGCAGTTTGGAGGTAATGGTCTGGTAAATGTCGGAACGTGGTTTTTGAGCCTGCGAGCGCATGACGCGGTACTCCTGCAAAAGCGAGGGAAAACCCCGAGATTTCAGCGCTGATCTCAGTACCCAGATAATAGCAAATGTTCTCTCTCTGTTCTATTTTTTTCTTACCTAGGCTATTGAAACTGTGATCACTTTTCATTGCATGCGTGAGCGCGAATTGACGGTGATCGCAGTGATCGCAATAAAATCGAGAAACATCCTTCCGAGTTCATCCTTTTGAAAATGGGTCATGGCCTCGTGTGTCTGCCTCA